>NZ_JARGYD010000006.1:0-318125 GCF_029168315.1 Psychromarinibacter halotolerans | reverse complement strand
GGCGTGTACGTGAACGACCCGTCCGGGTTCAGGCTCAGCGTCCCGTTCGACGGGCCCGTCGCGACGACGCTCGACAGCGTGTCGCCATCGATGTCCGTATCGTTCGCCAGCACACCGGGCAGCGAGATCACAAGGCTCGTATCCTCGTCCGTGACATAGCTATCGTCCACCGCCACCGGATCGTCGTTCACCGCGTTCACGGTAAGGCTCACCGTCGCGGTGTCCGTCCCGCCGTTGCCGTCGTCGACAAGGTAGGTGAAGCTATCGGTCCCGTTGAAGTCCGCGTCCGGATCGTACGTGAACGACCCGTCCGGGTTCAGGCTCAGCGTCCCGTTCGACGGGCCCGTCGCGACAATGCTCGACAGCGTATCGCCATCGATGTCCGTGTCGTTCGCCAGCACACCCGGCAGCGAGATCACAAGGCTCGTATCCTCGTCCGTGACATAGCTGTCGTCCGTCGCCACCGGATCGTCGTTCACCGCGTTCACGGTGAGGGTCACCGTCGCGCTATCCGTCCCGCCATTGCCGTCGTCGACAAGGTAGGTGAAGCTGTCCGACCCATTGAAGTTCGCGTCCGGCGTATAGGTGAACGACCCGTCCGGGTTCAGCGTCAAGCTGCCGTTCGACGGGCCCGTTTCCACAATGCTCGACAGCGGATCGCCATCGACGTCGGTGTCGTTCGCCAGCACACCCGGCAGCGAGATCACAAGGCTCGTATCCTCGTCCGTGACATAGCTGTCGTCCGCCGCCGCCGGATCGTCGTTCACCGAATTGACGATCACCGCCACTATCGCGATGTCCGTGCCCCCGTTGCCGTCATCGACAAGGTAGTTAAAGCTGTCCCCCCCACTAAAGTTGGCATCCGGCGTATAGATGAACGACCCATCCGGGTTCAGCGTCACGCTGCCGTTCAACGGGTCGGAACTCAACGAAACGGTCAGGGAATCTCCGTCAGGATCGAAGTCAGCACCAAAACCGTTGTCTGCAAGCACATTTCCAACGAGCGGGGAATCTTCGTCCGTTGAAAGAATGTCGTTGATGCCTATCGGGCTGGTGTTGGAGTCGTCAGAGACTTCAAGTGACAACGGCGCGCCTAGAACAAAATCGTCACCAACACTGTATCCATCCATAACTGGCAAAGGGGTGTCGGTGATGGAGAAGCTCGAAGGATCAATCGGAACAATCAGATAGTCCGCGACAGCCGCCCGCTCGATGATGGCAACGGGGTAATCCAGTCCTCCGACCGTTATCGTACGAAAAGTGATGTCGGTGATCGGCCCTTGATCGTCGTCACCAATCTGCACGTTCGTGACGCCCAATGTTCCCGCGTCGATGAAACCGTCGTCATCGGAGATTGTGACGGTTATGGGGTCCGAAACGCTGAACGTGGCTCCGAAATCACCAAAGTTCAGCGCCGTGTCAAACTCACCAATCGAAACGGAGTAAACAGAAATCTCGAAGTCGGCCATTAAGTATTCCCACCAATCATAATTCTCGAAACGAAGGACCCCAATAAAAAGGCATATCTCAAAACACGCATTGGATAGACCTAGACGGGATACTGCTTATTCAAATTGAGCCCAATTTTCAAAAATGCGGGAAGCATTACATCCGCAATTGACCCGAGGCCTCGCCATTCGCTCTCGCCGCGAAAAACTCCGACCGGCCGATTTCTCTGCTGGGCGCCTGTGGACGTATGGCAAATGGTTACGAACCCCATCTGCAACGACGATGCCGGTACACTCAGTGGCATGATCTCTTGGCGCACTTGCTTGCAGCCGCACACACGCGGGCCGCAGACGACTGTGACCCAAAGGATTTTCGCCTGTCGCCATGAACAGTCGGCCATCACTCGGAATTTGGAGCAAACTATACCCGCCAAGTGAAGTCAGGCCCCGGCATCCCACGCGGTCGGCACGACCTCTTTCTGTCTCACGTCCGAAATTCGGTCGACGGCCAGTCCCCGATGCGAGCACACGCCAGTCGGCCCCGCTAAACCGGACGTTGCTGTTCCGATCAAAACCCAAACCCAGCTCCCCCAAGCACAGGAAGGCTTCAATACAGTACGTACGCAAAAAATCGGGACACACCCAAAAACTTAATATCATTTACGTAAGACTGTATAGATAAGCGCCCCAAACCAATCTTAAATTTCCAAGAGAAGCTTTATCATCAAGGCAACTAGGTCAACAAATTTCCTCAATATCTTCAAAATTCTAAGCCGCACGCCAGATCACACAACTTATACGCGACTTCAGCGGGGTATTCGTGAATAGTCTGAACGCTTACACCCTTTATGTTTCCCTGAATTGTGTCGGAATTGAAACATTGCGATGCGCTTGGAGATCCTGTCGTGCTGTTGTTGAAACGAGTCCAAACATCATCCAACGCGATCAGTTTGCCCGGCAAGCCCGACCGCGCCGCTTGGTAAGATGCCACCTTGCATCCGCGCCACGCGCCGAAACAGCGCGGCTCACACCAGCCGAAGGATCAATTCAATGGCGCTCTCAGACGACGAATTTCGGGTTCTTCAAGCCGACCCGCGCCGCGATGGGTGGGCCATCGCGCTTTGATCTCGGCTGCATGGGGCGGGCTGTTCGCCTGCGCGGATCAGACACCCTGCCCGGCGGCACGGCAAAGGGACACCAGACACCCTCCACCTGAAACGTCAAATAGGATGGAGCGCCGCGCGGGCGCGACGCTCCGGTCGGTTTAGTCGAACAGCGGAATTTCCACGTCCGCCGTCTCGAACAGGTAATCGCGCGAGGCGATGATCCGGTCGCGCAGCGCGGGGATGTCGTGACCGACCAACGCGCCCTTCCACTTCTTGATCTCGCCCGCCACCAGAACGGTTTCCACGTTCGAGCGGTCCATCAGCGTCACCACCGCGCCCGGCACGTTGTTCAGCGGCGCCACGTTCAGGGCGTTCGCGTCCAGCAGCACGATGTCCGCTTCCTTGCCCGGGGTCAGGCTGCCCGTCTTCTGACCAAGGTTCAGCCCGTTCGCGCCGTTGATCGTCGCGAACTCGACCACCTCGCGCGAGGACAGCAGCGCGGGCGCCGCCTTGGGGCCCTCTTCCAGCGCGATCTGGTTCGCCATCGCCCGCTGAAGCGTGATCGCGCCGCGCATCTGGGTGAAAAAGTCGGCGGTCATCGTGCATTCCACGTCTACCGACAGCGACGGCGCCATGCCCATGTCGATCGCTTTCTGGATCGGCGGCATCCCGTGGCGCATCTGCATTTCGATCGGAACCGAGAGCGAGACATGCGCGCCGACCTCTTGCGCACGGTCCCACGCGGCGTCGGACATGCCGGTCATGTGGATGAACAGGTGCTTGTCGGTGTAGTGCGGGATCAGCTCGTCCATCTTCGCCTGCATGCCCAGCGACCCCACGACGTGCAGGCCGACCATCAGGTCCAGTTCCTTGCCAAGGTTCCACAGGTCCAGCGGATCGACGTCCGGCAGATAGGCCTCACCGCCCATCAGCATCGTCAGCAGCTGGTCGTCGCTGGCGAAGTATTCGTTTCGGATGCGGCGGGCGTCCTGCGGGTATTGCAGGTCGGGTCCGTAGCCTTCGAAGTAGCCGAACACGCCGCGACGGCCGACGGCCTGCATCGCTTCGATTACCGCGTTGGAATGCTCGGGCGAGTGGTGGATCTGCGACACGTCCAGAACCGTCGTCACGCCTGCGTCAAGCTGGCTGAGGCCGCCGAACAGCTGCGAGATGTAGACGTCCTCGGGGCGGTAGACCATCGAGAACTTGCCAAGGATATCATCAAGATAGTTCGGCTCGCCCGGGCGGGTCGGATCGGCGAACATGATGCCGTCCGGCAGGAAGGACCGCAGCGCGGTTTCGAACTGGTGATGGTGCGTGTCCACGAAGCCGGGCATCACGATCCGGCCCGTCGCGTCGATCACCTCGGCATCGCCCGCGTCGATAGAGGGCGCGATGTCCAGAATGCGGCTGCCTTCCAGCAGCACGTCGCCGGTGAAGTCGCCGACCTCGGGATCCATGCTGAGAACGTGGCCGCCACGGATCAGCGTCCGCCGTCCCGCGGCACCGACGTTCGCGGGCATGTCCTGCGCCGCGGCGGGACGCGACAGGAAGGACGGCAGCGCCAGCGCGGACACACCGGCGGTCAGGGCGCCGCGCAGGAAGGCCCGGCGCGAAGGGCCGTGCGACGCAGACTGCGACACCGCGGTCCGCGTCGCCTTGCAAATCTCACACATTTGGATATCTCCAGTAAGGTACTATTGGTAAGCAGCGTACTTAAAGTACGCGGAATGCCGCGCAAGGAGGCACATTTATGAAGCTAGGGAACATGTCTGTGCCCGGGGACTGCGGGCGAATTTCCCCTATTCTCTCGACAGTTGGGAACAAATGGACCGTGCTGGTCATCCTGATCCTGTCGGAAGGCCCCAAACGCTATAACCAGATGCGCCGGGAGATCGAGTCCATCTCGCAACGTATGCTGACGGTGACGCTGCGCGGGCTGGAACGCGATGGTCTGGTCAGCCGCAAGGTCTATGCCGACAAGACGCCGCCGCAGGTGGAATACCGTCTGACCGAGCTGGGCGAGAGCCTGATCGCTCCGCTGTTCGGCATCTGCCAC
Source organism: Psychromarinibacter halotolerans (assembly GCF_029168315.1). Lineage (NCBI taxonomy): Bacteria > Pseudomonadati > Pseudomonadota > Alphaproteobacteria > Rhodobacterales > Paracoccaceae > Psychromarinibacter > Psychromarinibacter halotolerans. The sequence continues at coordinate 313,512 of NZ_JARGYD010000006.1, read as the reverse complement.
TGGTCGGCGGTGAACGCCGACCGGATCGAAGGCAACCAAGCCGCCTACGACGCAGAGCAGGCGGAAACCGCGTGACACTGAAGGCCCCGCTTGACCGGGCGGTTGCCGTCGGTCAGGAGCAGCTTGCATGTCCCCTGAAAAGGTCGTGACCCCAATGCGTTGCGAGAGGCTCGCCCGATGACCAAGATTGATCTTCGCTGTGGCACGGTACAGGCGGCCGTCACGACGTCGGGCGCCGAAGCCGTCGCATGGTCGATCTCGGACCGCGCGGTTCTCTGGCCGGGCGACGACCGTTGGTGGCCCGGTTCGGCGCCGGTGCTCTTCCCGGTCTGCGGGGCATCCCGGAACGGCCGGGTAAGGCACGGCGAAACCGAGGTCACGATGCCGCTGCATGGCTTCGCCAAGGACGCGGATTTTTCGGTCACGGCGCAATCGGATGACGCCGTCACGCTAAGCCTTTCGGACAATGCGGACACGCGGGCGCTGTTCCCCTACCCGTTCCGCCTGACGATCCGGTATGCCCTGAGCGAGCAGACCCTGACACAGACGCTGACCGTGACCAACACGGGCGACGCGCCGATGCCTTACGCGCTGGGGGCGCACCCCGGCTTCACGCTGGCGGACGGCCTTGGCGAGATCGGGTTCGAGAAGGCCGAAGCCGCCGAGGTTCCGGTGATCATCGACCGCCTGTTCAGCGATCAGCGGCAGCCATCGGGGATCGACGGCACGCGGCTGTCCCTGTCACCCGCCCTGTTCGAGCGGGTCGGCTCTCTGTGCCTGCTGAACGCCGCCAGCCGGTCGCTGACCATGACCGGCCCCGATGGCCACGGCCTGACCGCAACCTTCGACGGCTTTCCCCACATCGTGCTGTGGGCGCCACCGGGCGCTCCATTCGTCGCCATCGAGGGTTGGACAGGCCACGGCGATCCGACCGGCTTTGACGGTCAGTTCGCCGACCGCCCGTCCACCAGTTGGCTTTCGCCGGGCGGATCGGCACGCTACGCGGCGACCTTCACGGCGTTCTGAGCCCCGCACCCAGCCACAGAAGGTGACCGGGTTCAGGCCACCGCCTCATGCGCGCTGAAGGCAAGCTTCAGCATGTGCGCCTCGTCCATCTCGGCCCGGTCCAGAACGCCGGCCAGCCGCCCCTTGGACAGGACACCGACGCGGTCGCACAGGGCCGTGATCTCGGGCAGTTCTGACGACACGACGATGACCGTCAGCCCTTTGTCCGCAGCGGTGCGCACGATGTCGTACAGTTCTGCCTTCGCGCCGACGTCGACGCCGTGCGTCGGTTCGTCCAGCAACAACAGGCGCGGGTCGGACAACAGCGTGCGGGCGAAGATCACCTTCTGCTGGTTGCCGCCCGACAGCGTGGTGATCAGCCGCTCGTCATGCTCCATCCGCACACTGAGCGCGTCCAGTTCGCGGCCGACTTCGCTTGCCTCGCGGCGGGCCGAGACGACCCCGCCCCGCGCGACCTTGCGCAGCGACGAAATAGAGGCGTTGCGGCGCACCGAGTGCTGCGGGAAGATGCCTGCCGTCTTGCGACCCTCGGGCACCAGTGCGATGCCCTTCGCCAGCGCCTCGGCCGGTGACGACACATTCAGCGGCTCGCCCAGCAGGCGCATCTCGCCCGACGCCGCCGCGCGTGCGCCGCAGATCGTTTCCAAAAGCTCGGTACGGCCCGCGCCGACCAGTCCGAACAGGCCGAAGATCTCGCCCTTGCGAACCGACAGGGACACGTCGTCCAAAAGGCCCGGAACGGTGACACCCTTCAATTCCAGCGCAGTCTCGGTCGAGGTCAACGTGCGGTCGGCATGGGCGAAAAGACCCGCCTTGCCGGTCATGTCCGCGATAATCTGGTCCTTCGTCGCGCTGTCCGACGGCGTGTCCGAAACGACGGCGCCGTTGCGCAGCACCAAAAGCCGGTCGCACAGCGAAATCGCTTCTTCCAGCCGGTGCGTGATGAAGATGATCGCCGTCCCCTCGTCCCGGGCGCGACGGACGAAATCAAGGAAGCCTTCGACCTCGTAGGGGGTCAGCGACGACGTGGGTTCATCAAGGATCAGCAGCTTGGGCTTGCGCGCGGCGGCGCGGGCGATCTCGACAAGCTGCTGCTCGCCGGCTCGAAGCGATCCGGCAAGGGCGTCGGGGTCGATGCCGCGGGCGCCGACGGCGTCCAGCATCCCGCGCGCGCCGTCCCGCATCGCGCGGCGGTCGATCAGCCCGGTCGAGGTGCGCGGCATCCGGCCCAGAAACAGGTTCTCGGCCACGCTCAGCGCGCCGACGACCGACAACTCTTGGTGCACGAAGGCGATACCCGCCTCGATGCCCTCGGCGATCGAACCGAACCGCACGGGCGCGCCGTCATAGGTGATTTCACCGGCATTGGGTTGCAGCCCGCCCGAGACGATATTCATCATGGTCGACTTGCCTGCGCCGTTCTCGCCCAGCAGGCCGATGACCTCGCCCGCGCCGACGGTCAGCGAGACGTTCTCCAGCACCTTGACGGGGCCAAAGCTTTTGCCGACCTCGTCCAGCCGAAGAACCGGGGCGGCAGTGCTGCCGCCCGCGGTGTCGTGGTGTCCGCCGTCGCGGTTCATTTCGCGACGTCTGCCGGGGTGATCAGGTTGCCGTCGGCCTTGATCAGCTCGGGAACCTCGGCACCGGTGACAAGGTGGTTGAACAGCATCACCGAGCTGTCGAACGCCTGCTGGAACGGCGCCTGGTCAAGCAGACCGACCATCTCGCCGGTTTCGAGGTACGCCATGTTGTCCGGCGTATGGTCGAAGCCGATGACGCCGACCTGCCCGGTCAGACCAAGATCCTGCACCGCTTTCGCCGCGCCGAACGGGCCGCCTGCGGTGACGTAGACCATCTCTAGATCCGGGTTGGCGGTGTACATGTCCTGCACCAGCGAATAGGCGCTTTCGGCCTTGTCGCGGTTCTCGAACGGACCCAGCACCTCGATGTCGGGCGCGTTCGCTTCAAGGTAATCAAGCGCGCCGTCCATCCGCATCTGGTGCTGCGTCGCACCGAAATAGCCGGTGATGACGCCCAGCTTGCCCGCGCCGTCCATCTGCTCGGCGATGAATTCACCGATCTGCTCGCCCGCCGCGATGGCATCCTGCCCCATGAAGGACAGGCGGTCCGACGGTACGGCGCCCTCGGCGATGATCGAGAACACCGGCACGCCTTCGGCGGTGGCTTCGTTGATGATCCGCGCGGTGCCGTCGAAGATCGGAACCACGACGATGCCGTCATACTGCTGCGCAAGCGCCGCCTCGATGCCGGACACGACCGCCTCGGCGGACAGTTCGTCGCCCAGATCGACGTAATCCACGGTGCCGTTGAACTCTGCCAGGTAATCCTTGGCGGCCATCGCGCCCTCGGTCACCGGGATCCAGAACGGGTTGTTCTGGAACGACAGGAAGGCGATGCGCACTTCCTCTTCGGCGGCCTGCTCGGCGGCGACGGTGCCGCCCTCGGGCAGGTCCTGTGCGATGCCTGCGCCGGCCCACAGGCTTGCGGCGGTCAGCATCGTGGCAAGATAGGTGGTCTTCATGGTCATTCCTCCCTTTTGAAATGGTTGTCTGTCAGTCGTCAGCCTCGTTGCCGCGCCGCAGACCGTCGATCCCCACCGCAAGGATGATGATCAGGCCCTTGGTCACGACCTGCCAGTAGGCCGAGATGCCCAGCAGCACGAAGGCGTTGTTCAGAAGCGCCATCAGCATGGCGCCGATGAAGACGCCGATGATCGACCCGCGGCCGCCGCTTAGGGCGGTGCCGCCAAGGATCACGGCGGCGATGACGTCAAGCTCGTAGCCCATCCCGAGGTTCGGGTCGGCACTGGCAAGGTTGCCCGCAAGGATGATGCCGCCAAGGCCGGACAGCAGTCCGCAGAAGGCGAACACGATCATCCGGATGCGGCTGGTGTCGATCCCGGCAAGCCGCGCGGCCTTGGGGTTGTCGCCCACCGCGTAGATCTCGCGCCCCGTCACCGTGCGTGCGGCAATCAGGTGCACGATCAGCGCCAGCACGATCATCAGGATGACCGAGACGGGGATGTCCCAGATCCGGCCCGCGCCCAGCACCTCGGCCCAGCCCATGTAGGTCACCGGGATCCCCCCGGTCATCAACAGCGCCACGCCGCGCGCGATGGACAACATGCCGAGCGTCGCGATGAAGGGGTTGATGCGGAACTGCGTGACCATCAGGCCGTTCAGCGCCCCGGCGAACAGGCCCGCCCCCAGCCCGGCGGCCAGCGCCAGCGCGTTCGAGCCGGTGACGTCCAGCGTGATCGCGGAACAGACCGCAGACAGCCCGATGACAGAGCCGACCGACAGGTCGATGCCCCGCGCAATGATGACCAGCGCCTGCCCCAGCGCCACGATGGCGACGACGGCGCCCTGCCGCCCCACGTTCATCAGGTTGCGCTGCGACAGGAAGTATTCGTTGGCGAAACTGAGGTACAGCGCCACCAGCACCAGCATCGCGAAGACCGAAAACTCCCGGCTTCTGGTCAGTGCCTTCAACGTCGTCATCATCATCGTCACCGTTTCTCGAAATTCGGGCTGCGCTTCTCGGCGAAGGCCGCCCGGCCCTCGTCCGCGTCGCTGGTCGCAAAGCAGATGGTCTGCAGGTCGCGCTCGTAGGCGACGGCCTGTTCCAGCGGCATGTTGTAGGCGGCCTTGAGGTTGGCCTTGGCCGCCTCGGCCGCGATCGGGGCGCGGGCGGCGATTTGGCCCGCGATCTCGTTGGCGCGCGCCATCAGCGCATCGGGTGCGGTCAGGTCGCTGACCAGCCCCCAAGCCTGTGCCTGCGCCGCCGTCACCGGCTCGCCGGTCATCACCATAAGCGCCGCGTTCGAGGGTCCGATGGACTGCGCAAGGTGCACGGTCATGCCGCCCCCACCGATCCAGCCCAATTTGATTTCAGGCGCGCCGAGCTTCGCGGTCTCGGCCGCGATCCGGATGTCGCAGGACATCGCCATCTCCAGGCCGCCGCCGAACGCATACCCGTTGATTGCCGCGATCGACGGCTTGAGCAAAGCCCGCAGGATGTCGCAGTACTCGGTCCGGTTGCGGAACTCCCACGGGGTTGCGTAAGTTTCGAGCAGGGCGATGTCGGAACCGGCGCAAAACGCTTTGCCCGTGCCCGTCAGGATCACCACCCGCACCGCGTCGTCGGCGTTGCACCGGGCGACCGCAGCCTTCAGCAGATCCGCCATCTCAGGCGTCATCGCGTTCAGCTTTTCGGGCCTGTTGTAGGTGATCGTGGCCACGTGGCCCGTCACGTCCAGCGTAAGCGGCTGGTTCATCCTGCTTTCCTCCCTACCGTCTTCTGCGAACGCGAGAACAAATCCGCCAGGTCCGACGCAAGCCTGCCGTCCGGGCAGTTGCTCTGGAACCCTTCCCGCAGAAGGGCCGAGGCGTCCGACTGGAAGGCGATGAAGCCGTCGTGCCGGGGCCGGATCGACGCCGTCTCTAGTGTCCGCGTCGTCTGCGCGTAAAACCCGCCCACCGGCGCGTTAACGTCGGCGTCCTGCCATGCGGCCCGCGCCGAGGGCTGGCCAGCGTTCTGCGGGATGAACCCGGTCTGCGTGTCCTCGCGCATCAGCCACAGCAGATGCGCACGCAGGTCTTCGGTCATCTCGCAGCGGGTCGAGACGGCGATGCCGGTGCCGCCGAGGATCGAGCCGGGCGCACCGTCGCCGATGCTGGGTGCATCGTGGAAATCAATCGGCTTATCAAGGGCGTGATCGGCATAGTTCACGTAGCCGTAGACCAGCGGGCACAGCGCCAGCGCATCGCTGTTGCTCATCAGGTCGAGAATGCCGATGGGGTTCAGCGGCCAGACCTGTTCCGGCGTCAGCCGGGCCAGTTCGCCAAGGATCGCCAAGGCCTGCGTGGCCGTGTCGGTCGGGACCCAAACGTCGCCGTTGCGCAGATCCATGCCGGGATTCAGCGCCTGTGCCACCGACAGGAAGCTAAGGAACGCATGCGGACCGGCCAGCGACAGGCCGACCTTGCCGCCCGCGCGCGCCATGTCCAGTACCGCGTCCCACGTCCGGGGCACGTCCTGCACCATGTCCCCGCGCACAGCCATCACCTGCGTCGCGGCATCCAGCGGCAGCGCCCACAGCCGGCCCGCCATCTCGTAGCTTTCAAGGCAGGGCCCGATGGTGCGCGCGCCGATGGCGTCCAGATCAGCGGCGGCGAAAAGCTCGTCCAGGGGCCGCAGGCAGCCCGCGTTCAGCGCCTCGCCCAAATGCGGGTGGTCCAGCACCACCAGATCGTAGTTGGCGCAGGTCTCACGGATCGGCGCGCTTTCGAAGCCTTCCAGCGGCTGCACGTCCCATGTCACCGGCCCGCCCGCGCGTTCCAGCGCCAGCCGTCCGCGCGGGTGATCCCATGTCAGTCCGCGAAAGGTCATGAGCCCATCACCTTGACCGCCCCGCCCGCGACCATCGCCGCGATCTCGTCGGGACTGAAGCCCGCGGCTTCCAGCACTTCGGACGAATGCTCGCCCACGCGCGGCGCGCCGCGTTTCAGCTCGGACGGCGTGCGCGAGAACCGGATCGGGAAACCCGGCGTCTTCACGTGGCCCTCGGTCGGGTGATCGTATTCGATGAAGGTTCCGTTGTGCGCGATCTGCGGGTCGGCCACGAGGTCGGCATAGCCATAAACCGGCGATACCCAGATCCCCTGCGCCTCAAGCCGGCTCAGGGCGTCTTCGGTGGTGAACTTGGCGATTGCCTCGCGGGTCAGCGCGAAGACGGCGTCGCGATCCTCCCAGCCGACGGTTTCCTCGTCCAGCCCCTCGAACCGAGGCTCGTCCAGCGCCAGCGCCATACCCTTGAAGTTGGGCATCGCCAGCGCGATGTAGCCGTCCTGCGTCGCGAAGGTGCCATAGGGCGAGCGGATATAGACATGCGCGTGCGGCTCGGCGCTGCGTTGCTGCGGCTTGCCGCCAACCGTGAAGACCGACAGTTCCTGCATCTGGATGGTGGCGATCGAGTCGAGCATGTTCACCTCGACCTTCTGGCCCTCGCCCGTGCGCTCGCGGTGCAGCAGCGCGGCCAGCGCGCCCTCGAACGCGTTATAGGCGGTGATCGCGTCGACAAGGTACTGCCCGGCAGCCTGCGGCGGCTCTCCGGCCCGGCCGGTCGACATCATCGCGCCCGACATCGCCTGCAACAGCAGGTCCTGACCCGGACGCTTCGCATAGGGGCCATCCTCGCCGAAGCCGGACATCGACACATAGACCAGCTTGGGGTTGATCGCGGACAGGGTGTCGTAATCGACGCCCAGCCGCGACGCCACGCCCGCGCGGTAGTTCTGGATGAACACGTCGGCCTTCTCGACCAGCCGCAGCACCACGGCGCGGCCCTCTTCCGATTTCAGGTCGACCGCAAGCGACCGCTTGTTGCGGTTCAGGGACAGGAAGCTGACGTTGATCTCGTTCCCCGTGATACCGCCCGCCGGGGCATGGCGCTGCCATTCGCCCGACACCGGTTCGATCTTGATGACGTCGGCGCCAAGGTCGCCCAGCCGCTGCGCCGCGAAGGGCCCGGCCATCGCGATGGAACAGTCCAGCACCGTGTATCCAGACAGAATTCCCATTATGTCACTCCATGACCCAGCCGCCGTTGACGGCCAGAGATTGTCCCGTGATGAAACCCGCCGCGTCCGAGGCAAGGAACATGACCGTCGCGGCGATGTCCTGCGGCGTGCCGCGACGCTTGACCGCCTGCCGGTCCAGAACCATCGCGTTATAGCCCTCGGGGTCGGGATGAATTTTCTCGGCGTCGGTCGGAAACGCACCCGGCGAAATGGCGTTGACAGTCACGCCCCACTTGCCGAACTCGCGCGCCCAAGCCCGCGTCAGGCCCAGCAGCGCCCCCTTCGACTGCACGTAGGGCACAAGGTTTTCCCACTGCCCCGACAGCGTAATAGAGGTGACGTTCAGCACCCTGCCCCAGCCCTGCGCCCGCATCCCCGGAAGGGCCGCACGGGTGCAGGTCGCCGCCGCCTCGACGTTGACGCGATGAACGGCGTCCAGTTCCGCGTCGGTGAAATCCTCGAACGGCTTCGACGGATACAGCGCGGCGTTGTTGATCACCACGTCGATCGCCTTCTCGGCCACCAGCCCATCAAGACAGGCCGTCAAAGCGGCGCGGTCCAGCAGGTCGACGTCGTGCACGAACACCCGGTCCTGCGCGTCCTGCGGCACCTCGGCCAGCAGGGCCGCGCCTTTCGCGGCATCGCGGTCCAGCACGTGAACTTCGGCGCCTTCCGCCAGCATGGCCAGCGTGGTGCCCGTTCCAAGTCCCCCGGCGCCGCCGGTATAGACCACGCGCCGCCCTTCCATCGTGCCCGTCATTCGCGTCCCTCAAGTGCTCGAAAATGTCCGCTGGTGGCCGGATAGGCCTGATCCGGCTGATCGCTGATCGCGCGGATGCGCGCCTCAGCCTCGGCCACCGCGTCGGCGTCCGGCAGGATCGAGAACACGGTGTCGTAGGACCGCGCATCGCCGTGCTCCAGCCAGATCATCTCGCCCCGGTCCCGCGCCGCCTGATTCCCGAGAACGTGGTGCGAGGACGGCTCTATGCCGATCGCGTATTGCCCCGCCTGCAGGTTCTGCCACTCGTACTGGCAGGGAAACTGGTCCTTGCGCGTGGTCACCATGAAGCCCAGCCCAAGCCGGTCGTTGACCAGCGCGACCGGCACACGGCCCTCGGCGTCGGCGGCCATGTCGTGCTGCCAGACCTGTTCGTGGAAATTCATCTGCGGCCCGGGCATGTCGCGATAGCCGACGCCCTGCGCGTCGTAGCTGTCCGCGTGCGCGGCCCACACAACGTCGTGGATCGGGGCCACATAGCGCGCGCCCTCGTCCAGCAGCGGATGACCGACGTTGATGTGATAGCAAAACATGTGCGGCGTCCGGTAGAAGCCGCGGTTGACCACGCGGTCGCTCAGCCGGATGTCATTGGTGCCGACGGTGATCTCGATCCGGCGGTGCAGTTCAAGATGCTCGGCAAAGACCGCACCCTGCGTAACAACGCCCTCGGCCCACAGGATCAGCTCGTCGCCCTCCCACCGCTCGCCGTAGCCGGTCAGCCGCGCGGGGATCGTGCCGACCCGTCCGTGCAGCGAATGGCTGGCGGTCTGGCGGGGGCCGTAGTGGTACGACGCCGTGTCCGTCTCGTTCATGAACAGGATGTGGTCCAGCCCGCAGGTGACCATCAGCCCGGAAAAGCTGCGCATCCAGCCAAGGCCGCCTTCGCCTTCATAGTCATGCAGCGTCGGCGCGCGGAACCCGGCGGGGCTGTGCCAGCCGATGCCCTGTCCGCGATAGTCGCATTCGGCGATGTCCATCGCGCGGTCGACAAGGACGGTGAACCGCAGGCCGGTGCCGCTGCGGAATTCCAGCATCCGCATGCCGCGCTCGACACCCTCGACCAGTTCGACAAGGCGAACCCCCGCCGCGTGCCCGCTGGCGCCGCTCAACGCTTCGAATTCACCCCGGCTGAGGTGCTTGCCATATAGCTGAACCATCTTTCCTCCCACAGCGACCGCCGCGCCTCCTCCGGCATCCGGTAAGGGATGCGGCTTGCGTGCTCGCTGATGTTTGGTGCCATGCCGCGACAGGCGACCCAATCATCAAAAACCATCATTTCACATCAAAATGGATCACAGAGGCGATTTTGGCGGCTCAAATGAGGTTCTCTTTGCAAAGACACCCTCATTGATGTCATCTGCCACATCATAAAGAGGTTATCGGTGACGGCATGAAAACGACGATCAAGGAAATCGCCGACCGCGCGGGGGTGTCGCCCGCCACCGTGGACAGGGTTCTGAACGACCGCCCCGGCGTTCGCCAGCGGACCCGCGACGCGGTGCTGGGCGCGGCGGAACGGCTTGGCTATTTCGGCGAGGTCGAGGTCACGCCGCAGAAATCCCTGCGGCTTCTGCTGATCCTGCCCGAGGGCGAGAACAGCTTCATGCAGTCGCTGCGCCGCCATCTTCTGGTACAGGCGCAAGAGACCGAGGATGTCAGCATCCAGATCCGCAACGTGCCCGCGAAAGAGCCCGCAGGCTATGTCGAGGCGCTGCGCAACGCGTCCGGCACCTGCGAGGGCGTGGGCATCATCGCACCGGACCACCCGGAGATCCGCGAAGAGATCAACCAGCTGGCGCGCACCGGCATCAAGGTTTCGACGCTGGTGTCGGACATCCCCGCCGTGTCGAAGATCGGTTACGTCGGCGTGGACAACCGCGCCGCCGGTCGCCTTGCGGGCCTGCTGATGGGGCGGTTCCTGCCCGCCGGTCAGCCAGGCCGGATCGGGCTGTTCATCGGCTCGCCGTCGTACCGTGGCCACGAGGAACGCGAGATGGGGTTCCGGTCCATCCTGTCGGGCGACTTCCCCGAGCTTCGCGTCGTGGACTTCGCGGTGATCGAGGACGACCGCGACAACGCCTACCGCGAAGCGCGGCGGCTTCTGGCGCAGGACGATCTTGTCGGGATCTACAACATCGGCTCTGGCAATCAGGGCATCGCGCAGGCGGTGAAGGAAATGGGCCGCGCCAAGGATCTGGTTTTCATCGCGCACGACTTCACCGAGGCGACGCGGACCCTGCTTCTGGACCGCACCATCGACGCGATCATCGACCAGAACCCCCGCGTCGAGGCGCGCGAGGTGATCCGCAACCTTGTCGCCGCGATCCGGGGCGAGATGGAACCGGAATACCCCCCGCGCCTTCAGGCGATCTTCCGAGAGAACATGCCCGCCTCGTGACGATTGCATCGCCGAGGGCCGGTCAGAGGCCCCCAGGGCCAGGGCATGACCAGCCGGATCGGGCGGGATGTATCAGTCGGGCCGGATCGACCGGGCGCGGCCCGACACGATGACGGGGGACCCGGCGAGCGACGGAATGCCCACTTTGATGATCGACGGAAAACCCATCTCCTCGCCCTGCCGGATCACGATCCGGCCGCTGTGGGGCCAGCCGAGATCGCGCAGGTATCCCGAGAACGCCCCAGCCGCCGCCCCGGTGGCCGGGTCTTCGTAGACGCCGTGCGACGCGAACAGGTTGCGCGCCGCGAACTCGGTGCCGCCGGTGGCATGGACAAGGCAGATCGTGCCCAGATCCCACGTCAGCATCAGATCCCGACCGCGCGTGAAATTATAGGACATCTTTTGCAGCGCCTCGTGTGAGGCCAGCGCAAGGACAAGATGCGTCGCCCCCGCTTCGGCGATGGCAGGCGGGAGACGCGGATCAAGGTCGCTGTCCGACAATGACAGAAGCGACAAGGTTTCGGCCACGAGGGCGTCCGCAGCGGGCGCGCTGCGCGTCGGCGGCGACCGCAAAGCAGCCCGTGCTCCGGTGTCGTCGACGGCGGCCTCGACGGTGATCTCGGCAGCGTTCAGTCGCAGCGGGAAGGTCCCTGCGCCGACCGTTTCGGCCAGCGCGGCGCCCAACGCGATGGTCGCGTGCCCGCAGAACGGAATCTCTGCTTCCGGCGAGAAATACCGCACCCGCCAAGTGCCGTCCCGTTCAGGCGCGGCAAAAACGGTTTCGGAGTATCCGACCCGCACGGCGAGGCTTTGCATCTCGTCCACATCAGGCAGCCGGTCGGCGATCATCACGCCTGCCGGGTTGCCGCCGTGGTCGCCGTCGGAAAACGCCGCATAGCGCCGGATTGCGGAAAGTGCGTCGGCGTCGCCGACGGATTGGGGGGTGATGGTGTCAGTGCTTGTCATTTGAGTATCCTTTTTTCTGAAAGTCGGTCAGTCCGCGCGCCGTGGCGCGGCATCTTCGGTGCCGGGGACGCGACGCACCATCAGAAGCGCGTCGCCGTCGGTGTAGTGAAGGCTGGGATGCGGAACGAGCGGGCGGCGATCCGTTACGCTAAAGCCGCGCCGCAGGTAGAAATCCCGCGCTTGGACGTTCCGCTCGAAGCAGATCAGCGACAGGCGCGGCAGGCCCTGCTTTTGGGCAAGCGCCTCGATGCGGTCAAGCAATGCGCCGCCGACGCCCTGCCCACGCAAGCCCGGCAGAACCGCCAGCCCCGAGATGTAAAGCGAGCCGGGATCTTCCAGCGCGGCATAGGGCGCCAGCACGGGATCGGCATCGGGTTCTGGCCCTGCCCCATCCGGTTCCGGCATCTCGAACGCATGGATCATGCCGACGGTCGCGCCATCCCGCGTGGCCAGCAGGCAATTCTCGTAGGAGAACGCCGTGCCGCTGCGGGCATAGCGCGCCGCGCCGACCTCTTCGACCGGCTCGCCGTTCTGCGCGTGTTGCGCCCAGATGTAGGCGGCCAGCCCGTCGGACGAGATCAGGAACAGCCGCGCGATGTCTGCGGCGTCGCCGGGCCGGCCCCGGCGGATGTCAAAATTATCGTTTCTGGTCATCACTGTATCTCCTTTCCCGGGACGGTCCGTCGGGCATGGGTCCGCACCCATCAGGCAGGCGGTCGCAGCATCGGATAGATCGGCGGGCAGCCCGCGACCTCTATCCTTGCAGTCTGCTTGAACCCGTGCCGGGCATACAGATCCCTGCTGCGCGCCGTCGTCGCCTCAAGGTACGCGGGAACGCCGTCTGCATCGCAGCGCGCCAGAACCGGCCGAAGCAAGGCGGTGCCGATCCCCTCGCCCTGCCGGTCCGGCGTCACGCCGATCATCGGCAGGTACCAATGCGGATCGTGCGGATGCACCTGCCCCATCGCCTCGAACACCGCGAAGACGTCCGCCGGCCGCGCCACAGGGATCGAGCGTTCGACGGCGGCCGCCAGCGCGGCCTCGTCAGGTTCGGCGCCCGGCGCGATCCACAAGGCCGCGCCGCCATCGGCCAGAACAGCCGTGTCCGCGTCGATGGACACGCCCCCGAAGGCCCGCGCGAAGGCCGGAAAATGGGCGCGGTAGTCGGCAAGGTCGGGATACATCCACCGCACCGGCGGATCGGTCTGGAAAGCGGCGGTAAGCGTTTTGATCGCCGTCGCCTGTTTTGAAACGGGCGCGACGGCGGGCCGTTGAAGGGTTGTTGTATCGGTCATCGGAAACTCCGGTATCGAAAGGGGTGAAGGGCGGGCCCGCGACGGCCCGCCCGGAAAATTCAAAGCCTGTCCAGCGACGGATCGGCCCTGCCCAGCCACGCATTCTCGAACGCCTGCCGGGCGGCCTTGACCGTCGCCGCGTCGACCGGCTGGTCCTTGGCGAGCGCATCCAAGGCCTGCCAGACGCCCCAAAGCGCCCAGCCGTTGTTCGGATGCGTCTCAAGCGCGGCTTCGAACGCTTCCAGCGCGCCCAGCGGGTTACCGGCCTGAAGCCGCACCGCGCCCAGCGTCTGGTTGATCGGATAGGACCAGTACGGCGGCTCCATGTAGGGAATGGCGCCCTCTAGCCGGATCGCCTCGTCAAGGTGATGCTCGGCCTCGTGCCAGCTCCCTTTGGCCTGACTGATGCGGGCCTCGACCAGATGCTTGGCGATCTCAAGGATGTCGCGGGCTGGCAGGTACTGCTCTTCCAGCCCCGACAGGTCGGCCGTTTCCATGATCCGCTCGATGGCCTGCTGTTCCGCAAGCGCCGCATCCAGATCGCCCAGCAAGGCGAAGGCCGTGCCACGCGCCCAGTGCCAGTGCCCTTTCACGAACGGAAAGGCATCGCCCGGGTCCGGCAGGGCAAGGATGTCCTCGGGCTCTGCCATCTGCGTGTGGGCTGCGAAGGGCGCGGTATCAATCGCCTGAACCCACGCCAGTTCGCCCGACACTTCGTCAGAGGTCACCTCTGACAGCCACCCGGCGGCGTCCATCGCCTCGTCCCGCAGGCCCGCCATCTGCGCCCCGACCAGCAGGAAGTGGATGTTATGCGGGTAGTAGCCATAGCGGTACAGCGGGCTTGCCGCGTCCCCGGCCGCGTTCAGATAGGCGCGGTCGGCGGCAATCGCCTCGATGTTGACGGCGATAGAGTCGGCATAGCGCCCGACGCGGTTGTAGATATGCGCGGGCATATGCAGCAGGTGCCCGGCCACCGGCACCGCGCCGCGCAGCGCGTCTGCCGCTGCTTCTGCCGCCTTCGGGTCGGCCGAGGCTTCGACGGCGTGAATATAAAGGTGCAGCGCGCCGGGGTGCTGGGGCGACAGGTCGATGGCCCGTTCCAGCGTCGCAAGGATCTCGGCGGTGCGGCCTTTCGGCGTGGTCCCGTCGGCCTGCCAATAGTCCCACGGCTGCAGGTTCATCAGCGCGTCGGCAAAAATGACCTGCACGTTCGGATTGTCCGAAAGCCGCGTCGCGGCGGTCTGCATGAGGTTGGCAAAGGCGCTGTCCTGCGCCGCGCGGTCGCCCAGCGCGCTGTCATAGCGCGCCACCACGGCTGCCGCGAGCATGCGGTCGCGTGGCGTCCGGGCCAAGGCAAGCGCCTGTGCGGCTGCCTCTGCCGCGCGGTCCTGATGCTCGGGGTGCATCCCGTCGTTAAGGTTCGGCCCCAAGGCATAGGCCTCGCCCCAGAAGCACGCCGAACACGTCGGGTCGGCCTCTTGCGCGGCACGGAAGGCCGCCGCTGCGGCGGTGTGGTTGAACCCCCACAAAAGCGCGATGCCGCGGGCGAAGGCGGTGCGCGCCTCGGCGACGTCGGTGCCGGGGTCGAAACCGAAGTCGCCGTATCCGGCCAACTCCATCGCGGCGGCGGCATCCGCGTCGGGCATGGTCGCCTCGGCCATGTCGAGGCCGGGCCGGAACAGTTCTGTCCGGCGCACGGGTTCATGGGCCAGTGCGTCATGCGCCAAGGACGGCAGCGTCAGAAAGGTGGTGGCGGCCAGAATGGCCGCGCGTGTGAATGCATAGGTCATGATCTTATTTCCTGTTTCGAAGGGTTTGGGTGGGCCGCGCGGGCGCGCGCGGCTCAGTGGGGAACGCCCCGGTAAATCATCTGCCCCGGAACCGGCGCCGCCCGGCTGGGGCGCGCGCCACGGACGTAGCGGACACCGCGATAGGTCAGCAGGGCCTGCATGTTCCGCGCGTGCGGCGGCAGGTGATCAAGGCTGTAGGCCACACCGCGATAGCGCATGGGCAGGTCGGGCTCTGCGTGGCGGCGCGCTGCGCCGCTGGATTGGAAGAAGCCGTAAGTCGTTGCGATCATTTGAAAGTCCTCTTTGCAAAATGTGTCATGGCGCCGCCCGAGCCGTTCGCTCGGGCGGCGATCTGGTCTAGTTGTCCGGTCAGGTCTGTCCGGTCAGGCCGTACTGCGCGCCATGCAGCAGTCGGCCATCGCCTCGATGTGGCGGTGGTCGGTGCCGCAGCAGCCGCCGAAGACCCGAAGGTTGGGCAGCATCCGCTTGAGCTGCGCATAGTCGCGGCCAAGCTCTGCCGGGTTGCCGGCATCAAGCTCTTCTGCCTCGTCAAGCTCGGCATGGCTGAGCCGCGAGGCATTGGCCCGCACCCCCCAGACCCGCCCGAGCCACGCCGCGTCGGATTCCAGCGCGGCACGGAAGTGGTCGGGGTGGGCGCAGTTGATCATGAAGTACGCCGCCGCCCCGGCGGTCAGCATATCGGTCTGCTCGAACGCCTCGCCCAGCGGCGTGCCGTCGGGCAGCCTGCCGTCGGTTTCGGTCGTGTAGGACAGAACCACCGGCATGCCCGCCGCAGCCGCCGCGCGGATGACGCCGACGCCCTCGTTCACGGTGCAGATTGTGACAGCGGTCACAAGGTCGGCCTCGGTTTCGGCGAACCAGCCGATCTGCTCGGCGTGAAACGCCTGCGCTTCGTCGGCGGTCATGGCGGTGTCGGGCTGATAGCCGTCGCCGCGCGGGCCGATGTTGCCCGAGATCACGATCGGCGCCACCGCCCCGGCGTCACGCCGGATTTCGGCCAGCAGCGTGATCGCCGCCTTGTTCAGCCGCTCAAGATCGGCGGGCGTATGGCCCAGTTCCGCGCCCCAGTCCCGGCTGGCGCGCCATGTGGGCGCCTCCAGCAGGAAGCCGCTGCCATGATCGGCCGCGATGGCAAGGTGCCGTTCGTAATAGGCACGCAGGGTCCGCCGCCCCTCGACCGTGTCGAGCAACGGGTAGGATGCGAAGCACGGCAGATCCAACCCGTCGAGGAAGATCAGCGTCGTCTCAAGGCCGGAATCCGTCAGCAGCGGTGTGCCGTCAGTCTGCGGCAAATGGGTCCGATGAAGCGCGCGCATTACAGCCACCCCCGAACAGAAGAGATCTGGCGACCGACCAGCCAATCGGACCGGTCGATTTCGAAAAGCCCGATATCGCGCCTCAGATGCGAGCTGATTGGGCGGAAGGCGGCATCCCGCCGCCGGAAAAGTTTGAAATGGAAGCACATGGGTCGTCTCTTTCGTTGTTGATGACCCACCTTTCCCCTGCGCCCGTTCCCCGGCGCGTTTTCGAGGCGTTACAAACGCGTCAAAACGCACGGCAGCCAGTTTTAAAGCTTTACCGGCGCGCGCCTGCGGGCGCACAAATCGTCAGTGACGTAACGGCTTTGCCCTTGGTACGGAGGTCCGGCAATGCAGAACTCGGCGACAGACGACACCGGGCCGGCACCCGTGATCCGGCATGTCCGGGCAAGCGACAGGGATGCGGTTCTGGACATCCTGAACGCGCATCATGTGAACCTTGGCACCCAGCGGTTGCCGTTCCATTCCGACACCGAGGTCGCCGCCCGCATCGCCGACGCGCCCGGTCGGGTGAAGCTTGTCGCCGAAATCGAGGGCGCGGTTGCCGGCTATGCCGAGCTAGAGACATGGCCCGACAAACCGCGCCTGCGCCACGGGGCAGAGATCGACATGATCGCGACGCATCCAGATTTTCGCGGGCACGGTGTGGGCCGCGCGCTGATGGCGGCGCTGGTCGATATGTCCGACCGCTGGCTGCAACTGACCCGGCTGCAACTGTACGTCTGGGACGGCAACGACGCCGCGATCCGGCTGTACGAACGGTTCGGCTTCGTGGTCGAGGGGCGTCTGCGCCGGTTCGTGTTCGTCGACGGCACCTATCGCGACGCGCTGATCATGGCCCGGCTGACCGACCCGATTCAGCCGCCCTCCTCCGCGTGATATGTCTGCGACCATGCGAGAGTTCAGGATCAACCTTTTCGGCGTCTTCGAGGCCCGCGTTCACGACGCGCCGGTCCGGATGCCGACGCGCCGCGTCGAACTGATCCTGGCGCTTCTTGCGCTGTCGCCGGAAAAGGCGATCAGCCGGTCCTACCTTGCCGCGCTGCTGTGGCCGGGACAGGAAGAGGCTCAGGCGCGGGCGTCGCTTCGGCAAGCTTTGTTCCGGCTGCGCGGCGCGCTTGGCGCGGATCACGCGCAAGCCATCGAGACCACCGCAGGCTGGGTCAAGCTTCGGCGCGACGCGGTCGTGCTGGATGCGGATGCGCTTGATGCAGCGCACGACCCGCAGACCGAGATCCCAAGCGGCCTGCCGCTGGACGGGCTTTCGGGCTTCGAACCCGAGATCGAGGACCTGATCGACACCGCCCGCGCGGATCTGCGCCGCCGCCTGTGCGACTGGCACGAGGCTGCGGCGGCGACCGCATTGGCAGAGCGGCGGTTCGTCGATCTCGAAGGGCACGCGCGGGCGCGCCTTGCGGTCGAGCCCTACGACGAGGCGGCGCTGCGCGACCTGATGACGGCGCTCTGGCGGCAAGGTCGGCGCAACGCGGCGCTTGCCGCCTTTCGCCAGATCAGCCAGCGCATTCGCGACGATCTTTCCGTGTCGGTGGAAGACGAGACCACCGCGCTGTACCGCGACATCCGTGCCGCGCGCGACAAGGACCCCGCCGCACCCCCGTCGGTGCAGGAAACCGGACCCGACGCCAGCACGGCCAAGACGGATGCCGATGGCGCGGAAGACACGCCCCCCGCGTCCGATGGCCCGCCCGATGGCCCAGACGTCACCCACCTGCGCAATCTTGCGGTGATCCATGTCGGGTCCGAACGGCTGCGCGTGGCCCTGCGCGACCCCGACCCGGAAAACGCCGAGGCAGGCAGCCAGAAGGCCATTCGCGACATCGAGATCGCTGTCGAACGCGAGGGCGGCAAGATCATCGGCCGCGCCGGTCACCAATTGTCGGCCGTCTTCGGCGCGCATCGTCCCGACGAAAGCCCCGCCCTGTCCGCCGCGCTGGCCGGGTTCGAGATCGCCCGGCAGGACTGCGCAGTCGGCATCAACGCCGGAACCGGGCTGGTCGGGCCGCAATCGTCGACCTATCCGCTGGCGCATGTGGCGCAGTCCCTTGCCGCCGAGGCGCCGCCCGGCGAGGTCCGCGTGGCCCCGGTGGTCGAGGCAGCCTGCCGGGGGGCCTTCGTGTTCTCGAAGATCGCACCCGCGTCGGACCCCGAGGACGCACCGGCGTGGCGGCTAGAGCGCGAAACATCGGCGCGAAGCGGGTTCGACATTCGCGTGGCGCGGGGCCTTAGCCGGTTCGGAGGCCGGACGGGCCAGCTTTCGGCGCTGGCCGAGGTCGCGGCCCATCCCGGCCCGCGCGTCGCGGCGATCACCGGGGAGGCCGGGATCGGCAAATCCCGCCTCTCCCACGAATTCATCCGGCAATATGAGCCTGCCACGCTGATGCGGGTCCAGTTCGGGCGCGGCGAGGCGGGCGGCGGTATCGCGTGTTTCGGCGACATGGCGCGGGCGCTGCTGCGCCTCGACCCCGACCCCTCGGCCAAGGCGTTGCACGCGGTTCTGAACGAAACGCTGAACGACCCGGCCATCGCCGAACCGCTTGCGCCGCCCATCGCCGGCCTGCTGGGCATCACCGGCCCCGCGCGGTCATGGCTAGACCTTCCGCCCGTTCGCCGGATTCAAACTCTTGCCGATGCCCTGCTGACGGTCATGGCGGCGCTTTGCGACCGCAAAAGCGTGCTGCTGATCGAAGACACCCACTGGGCGGACGAGGATGCCAAGCTGCTGGTCGAGCGTCTGATTTTGTCGCTGGGGGCCGAGGGCCCGATGGTGATCGTCACCCGCAGACCCGGCAAGGCCGAAAGCTGGCTTGGACACGAAACGGTCCGAAGCCTTCCCCTGCGCCCGCTTGACCGCGCCGAGGCCGAGGCGCTGCTGGACGGGCTGGCCCTGTCCGTCAGCGTCCGGGACGCGATCCTCGACCGCAGCGACGGGGTGCCGCTGTTCCTCGAGGAACTGTCGCACGCCGCCGCGGCGGCGCCGGACCTGCTCGACGCGCCCGTGTCGTCCTCCGGGTCCGACCCGGCGGGCGTTGGCATCCCGATCGCGCTGCGCGGTGTCCTGTCCTACCGCATAGACGCGCTGCACGCCCCGGCGCGTCAGACCCTCGACGCGGCCGCCGTGCTTGGCGCGGCGCCAACCGACGACCTGCTGTCCCGCCTTTGCGGCCTGCGTCCCGAAGCCTATGACGTCGCGCTGTCCACGCTGGCCGATGCCGACCTGCTGTATCGCATCCGGACCTTTCCGCAGCGGTCCTATGCGTTCAAACACGCGCTGGTGCTGGACGCCGCCTACCAGGGCATTCCGGCCAGCCGCCGCACCGCGCTTCATGCGGACGTCGTGCGCCTGCGCGATGACATCGGCAAGGCGTCCGGGCTGGATGACGCCGTGCTGGCGCGCCACGCGCTTCACGGCAACCTGCCTCAGCTTGCGCTGGATCTTGCGATGCGGGCCGCGAAGGACGCCGCCGCGCGGTC
This sequence comes from Psychromarinibacter halotolerans, assembly GCF_029168315.1. Taxonomy (NCBI): domain Bacteria; kingdom Pseudomonadati; phylum Pseudomonadota; class Alphaproteobacteria; order Rhodobacterales; family Paracoccaceae; genus Psychromarinibacter; species Psychromarinibacter halotolerans. The sequence continues at coordinate 293,825 of NZ_JARGYD010000006.1, read as the reverse complement.
GGCCTATGCGCTTGCAAACCGGATGACCGACGTCGCCCTTCAGGCCATTGAGCGACTTCCGACCAGCGACCGGATGCTGCGCGAAGAGGCAGGCATCCTGTCGTGGCGGCGGGCCTTGCTTTGGCCGCTTGGCCAGAAGTCGCGCACCATCGAGGGCCTGCAACGAGCCGAGGCAATCGCGCGGCAGCTTGGCGACGACCGCAAGCTGGCCGAGGCCTGCATTCACCGGGCCTATATCCACACGGACGACGGCAAACCGGAAACCGGTCTGGAGTATTCCCGCAAGGCCGAGGTTGCGGCGTCTCGCGTCGGCGACGCACGGCTTGTCGCCGAGGCCACCCTTGCCCGGTGCCAGACCTACGCGCTGCACGGTCGGATGCGGGCGGCGCTTGAGGCGATCCGCGACCATGAAACGGCGTGGGATCAGCGGCGGCATGTGCAGGACGGGCTGCTGGTGACGCGGCATGTCATGCTGAAGTTCCACCTTGGCCGCGCCCATGCGGCGCTGGGGTCCGGCGACACCGCGTGGCGAGAGATACGCATGGGCGCCGAAACGGCGACTCAGACCAAGCGGCCGGTCGACCGCTATATCGCGATGCGGGGGCTTGCCGATATCTGCGTCTTCGCGGGCGAACCCGAGAAGGCGATGCAGGCCTATGCCGCCGCGCGGGACATCGGACTGCGGGCGGACACACCCGCCTATGCCGCGTGGGCCGCGGCGGATCTGGCCGAACTGAAGCTGACGTCGGGCGCGTTCGAGGAAGGGCTTGAAGAGCTGCGGGGCTTTCTGGCCCATGCCGACGAGTCCCTTTTGCACATCGCCCAGATCAAGGCACGGGCGGCTGTGGCCTGCGCGGTTCGGGATAACGACGGAACCTTGACGCCGCACCTGCCCGACGTGCTGCACGAGGCCGAGGCGGCCGATATGCCCCTCATCCGCATCAAGGTGCTTCGCGAGATGGCCGCCCGTCTGAAAGACCGCGACCCCGCCGAGGCCGCCGCCCTGACCGGGTCGGCGGACCGCATTCTGGCAGAGGAAGGCTATGCACCCGCGCGGCTTCCGGCGAATGCCGACGTGGCTGACCTGATCCGAATGCTGGCGGCGGACGAATGACGCAGATCGACCACGTCTTCCTGTTCCCCCACGACCTTGCCGGGGTGAAGACCCTCCTTGAAGCCAAGGGTCTGGCCCCATCGTTCCGGCGCGCCCATCCCGGACAGGGCACGGCGAATGTCTGCTACTGCTTCGAGAACACCTATCTCGAACTTCTCTGGGTCGACGACGCCACGGCGCAGCAGCATCCCGGCGTTGCCCGGACCGGGCTGATCCAGCGCGGCACGGGCGGTGCATCCGCCTGCCCCATCGGCATCGCTTGGCGCGACGCACAGGACGCGGCGCTGGATGCCGAAACATGGGACTACCACGCGCCCTTCCTGCCTGCGGGCATGTCCATTGCCGTCGCCACCGAAAGCGACGACCCGACACATCCGTTCGTGTTCCGCTCACCGGGGACAAGCGCGCCGTCCGAGTGGACCGACGGACGCGCCGGACGTCTGCAACGCGCCGCAGGGCTTGGCGCGGTCGAACGGATCGTTCTCGGGTGTCCTTCGGGGTTTCGACCCGGCCTGGCGCTGACCTTGCTGGCGCAAGACACCATCCTTTGCACCAAGGATGCGCCGCGGTGGTCGCTGACCTTTGAGATCACGCGGACTTCGGGCGCAAAGCCACTGCGCCTCACCGTTTCGTAGCCCCGGCTTTCCGCGCGTTTTACGCGCCCAGCGGCGGCAGAACCGGCCCGATAACAACGCTTGCCCTTGGCACTTAGCCTGACAGCAGCGCGACGTCCTCGGGCGCGATCTGGACCCCGACGCGGTCGCCGACCGCGACGGCCTGCCCGGGATGGATGCGCGCGACCAGATCGCCATTGCCCAGCCGGACCCGGCATTCCACGCATTCGCCCAGAAACACCGTTTCAACCACCTCGCCCGTCGGCGCGGGTTCGGGCGTCCCTGCCCCGTCGCTTAGCAGCCGGACGTTCTCGGGGCGCAGGGCGATTGTCACGTCTTCGCCCGGTTCGGCGTCGGAGGCGGCCGTGAACCGAAGCTGGCCCCATTCCGAGTCCAGAACCCCGACGCCGGACCCGTTGACCTGCGACCGGACCGTGCCGTCCGCGAAATTGCACTGGCCGATGAAGCTGGCCACGAAGCGCGAGTTCGGACGCTGGTAGATCTCGACCGGCGGCGCCTCTTGCACGATCTCGCCGTCGCGCATGACGGCGACCCGGTCCGCCATCGTCAACGCCTCGGTCTGGTCGTGCGTGACGTACAGCGCGGTCATGCCAAGCCGTTTCACGAGGTTGCGCAGTTCCAGTCGCGTCTCGGCCCGCAGCTTCGCGTCAAGGTTCGACAGCGGTTCGTCGAACAGAACGACCGAGGCTTCGCGTACGATGGCCCGCGCCAACGCAAGCCGCTGTTGCTGGCCACCGCTGAGAAACGGGGCCGGCCGGCTTTCGTAGCCCGACAGCTGCACCAGTTCCAGCGCCCGCCGCACCCGATCCTCGATCACGTTTTCCGCGATCTTCGGGCGCACCTCGCGCAGCGGAAAGGCGACGTTCTCGAACACGGTCAGGTGTGGCCAGATCGCGTAGGACTGAAACACCATGCCGATGTCGCGCTTGTGCGTGGGCACGGTCAGCCCGCGGTCGGTGTCGTGCACCACCGCGTTGCCGATGGTGATGCGGCCGCCGGTCGGACGCTCTAGCCCGGCAAGACAGCGCAAGGTCGTGGTCTTGCCGCACCCGCTGGGACCAAGCAGCGTGTAGAATTCACCAGCCGCGACGTTGACCGTCACCCCGCGCACGGCATGAACCGTCCCTTTGTCCGAATTGAACCGGACGTGCAGATCGTCGATCGAAATCATACCCCACCTGCCCGCTGACCGCTGAAACCGAACAGGCGCAATCCCAGCGCCAGCGCGAACATGAATGACATGAGCATGATACCGATGGCTCCTACCGAGCTGATGTTTCCGTTGTCCCACAGCGACCAGATCATCACGCCCAGCACCTCGTTGCTGCCGCCCTGCGACAGGATAAGCGGCAGGCTGATGAAGCGGACGCTCAGCATGGCGACGTAGATCCAGATGCCCACCAGCGTCGGCATCAGAAGCGGGCCGAAGATCCGCAGCGCGATGCGCCAAGGCGCGGCGCCGGACAGCTTGGCGGCGTCTTCGAGATCGGGGTGGACCTGAATCATCGCGACGCTCATCGCCCGCACCGCGTAGGACAGGAAAAGGATCGTGAAGCCGATCACCAGCACATAGATCGACCCGAATGTGCTGGCGCCGGTCCACTGGTCGAACTGCATGAACAGCCAGAACAGCGACAGGCCCAGCACGATGCCCGGGATCGAGTGCGGCAGGAAGCTGAGCATGTCCAGCGCGTACCGCCCGGCGAACCGGGTGCGCACGATGATATAGGCGATGACGAACGAAACGATGGTCACGGTCGTGGCCGTCAACAGCGTGACGTAGATGGTGTTGAACAGGGTTCTGGCCACGCGCGGCTGGTTGAACACCGTGACGTAGTTCTTGAACGTGAAGGCCTTGATCGCCTCCCAGCTGGGCGGGCGCAGGTAGTTCAGCAGCGACACGTACAGCAAGACCAGAAACGGCAGCACGATGGTGGCGAACAGGAACAGCAGCGCCAGCGCCAGCGCGGGCTTGCGCCAGCGTCCAAGCCGCACCTGCCGTGGGGTGTATCCCTTGCCGGTGATGATCGAATACCGCTCGGAATGCCGCACCAGCCGCAGGTAGAAGAACGAGATGACAAGCGCGATGGCAAGGTAGAACACAGCCGCCGCGTTCGCCTGACCGAAGGCGGGGATGGTCCCGATGTTATCGATCAGGTTGAACACCCGGGTCGAGAAGACATGCAGGTTCACCGGCATTCCAAGCACGCCTGGCACCTCGAAATTCTCGATGGCGGTGATCGCCTGAAAGATGCTGATCGCAAGCACGCCCGGCAGCAGCAGCGCCAGCGTCACCCGCTTGGCCGTCCGCGCGGGGCTGGCCCCGCTGGCGGCTGCGGCTTCCTCTAGCGAGGGGTCCATGCTGCGCATCAGGGGAACCAGCATCAGGAAGGCGACCGGCACCAGCCGCAGCCCTTCGGCAAAGATCAGGCCGCCCAGCGTGTAGATGTCGAACAAAGGTTCGCGCGTGCCGGTCATGTCCATCCACGCCCGGTTGACGAAGCCCGACCGGGGGCTCAGTAGCAGCACCCACGCAATCGCGTGCAGGATGCCCGGCACCGCGATGCCAAGCGGGACGCCGGCGTAGATCCACGTCTTTCCCGGCATGTCCGACCGCTCGACCAGCCACGCCAGCACGGCGGCGGTCGTGATGCCGAAGATCGTGGCGCCGGTGACGTAGATCGCCGTGTTCCAGATCACCCGGTCGATGCGCTGCTCGACCCACACGGCGTAGAAATTGTCGAAGCCCAGCGCGTCGAGCGAGAATTCGTTCGGCAGGCGCGACAGGCTGAAGGCCCCGGCAACCAACGAGAAGATCGGCGCGATCACCATCGCCCCGACAATGATCAGCACGGCCCATGGAAAGAGCCGCGCGATGATGTTCCGCCCCGCTTTCGCGTCCTGCTCTGGGGCCGACAGGGGGTCGTTTATCGTGGTGTTGGCCATGCCCGTCTCCGTCCGTGATGTCCGGGCCCCCAGGGGCCCGAACAGGTGTCTCCGCCCGGTTGGCCCCTACTCGGGTCCGCCCGCGGCGGCCCAGATCGGGCGCCAGACGTCATACAGCTTGGGCAGTTCGGTCATCATGCCGTCCAGCGTCCGCAGCGCGATGTCCTTGCCGGCGAACTCGTCGGCCAGAAGCGCGGCCCCGGCGACCTGCAGATCCTTGTGCACCGGCCCGTCGCCACCGGCGGCAAGGCGGACAAGCTGGCCCTCTTGGCTGAGGATCCAGTTGATGAACACCTTCGAGGAGTAATGCGTCGGAGAATCCCGGAACATCCCGATCAGGTTGAAGTACTGCGGCACGGGTTCGGGACAGTGCCAGCCAACCGGCGCGCCGGTCTGCATGATCTCCCATGTTTCGTCGTTCGGGGTCGGCAGGCCGACGTCGAACTCTCCGACCAGCGGCAGGTTGATCATGCCGCCGACGCCCTCGGCCCGAAGCTGCGGCTTGAGCGTGTTGAAGAAGGCCGGCAGAAACTCGTCCGCCATCCGTTCTGGTCCATAGTCGGGATGGGTCCACAGGTTCAGCGTCCAAAGCTGCGCCCGGTTCGCCGCGCCGATCCGCCCGTCCTTCAGCGGCGAGTCCTCTGACACCATGTCCCACCACGTCGCGGGCAGTTCATCCTCGGTGACGTTGTCCTTGTTGTAGATCAGGCACCACGTGGTGTTCTGCATCCCCGCGAAGGTCCCGTCCGCCGCGCGCCGGTCTTCCGGCACCCCGTCCCATGCCGGCAGGTCGTCCAGTACTGCCAGCGCGTCGGCCTCGATGTAGTCGGGCAGGCTTCCCTCGAAGCTGACGACGATGTGGCGCACAAGCGAGCCCGATTTGTAGGCCAGCAACGGCTGCACGGCGCGGGCCGCGCCCGAGGTCTCGGTCGCGACGATCTCGATCTCGGGATAGCGCGCGTTGAAGACCGGCAGCCACTTGGCCACATGTTCGGACGAGTCGTTGGTGCTGAAGTCGATCGGCCCCTCGGCGGCGGCCTTTTCCAGCCAGTCCGCCGGGATGTCCAACTCGCCGGACGTGGCGCCGTCGGCTTGCTCGATCAGGGTTTCGCTGATGTCGTTCTCTGTCAGGAACGTGCGTGCCTCGTCTGTCATCTGGGCAGAGGCCGCTGCCGTCATCGCCAAAAGCGCGACGGCGGAACAGGCGATCCGCCGATGTGTCGGTGTCGTCTTCATTCTGGTTCTCCTCCCATTTTTCGGTGCCAGGCGGGCGAGTGCCCCCCTGATTTGTCACCGCCTCCCCGACAGCGACCCTTCGGCGCCTCCACACCGGATGGGTCACTGCGTTTCCACACGGCACCGCGACACAGGCGCCGCTACAGCGCGATCTCCGCTGCGCCGTACAGGTCCTGTTCCGTCACGATGTTTCGCATCTCACCCAGCCCGGTGCCGCGTGTGACGACCACATCCCCGGCTTGCAGGAAGACCTGCGGCGTCCGGGCATTGCCGACGCCCGCAGGCGTGCCGGTCAGCACGACGTCCCCCGCGTTCAGCGTCATGCCGAAGGACAGTTCTGCAATCAGCGTCGGGATGTCGAAAGCCATCTGGGCGGTCACGGCGGATTGCATGACCTCGCCGTTCAATTCGCACTCGATCCGCACGCTTCCGAGGTCATCGATCTCGTCCGGCGTGACAAGGAACGGCCCCAGCGGCGTGCTGTCGTCGGGGCTTTTGCCACGCATCCACTGCCCGCCGTGCCGTCGCTGGATGTCACGCTGCGATATGTCGTTGGCCAGGCAATAGCCGAAGATATGCGCGTGGGCGCGGTGGGCCGGGATCGACCGGCCGGGCGTGCCGATCACCAGCGCCAGTTCGCATTCATAGTCCCACTTCTTCGAGCAGCGGGGATCCCACGCGATGGGATCGTCCGGCCCGATGATCGCGTTCGGCGACTTCGTGAAAAACGTCGGCGCGGTGGGGCGGTCGACCTCTTGCCCGTCCCTGCGGCCCTTGCCCTCTTCGAAGTGGTCCCAATAGTTCCAGCCCGTGCACAAGACGTCCCGCTTGAACCGGGTGATCGGAGGCGCAAGATCGGCGCCGTTGACCGGCACGCGGGTTCTGCCCGCCTTTGACACCGCAGCGGACGCAGCGCCAAGCCCGTCGGCCCCGGCCTCTATCAAGGCTGTCAGGTCGGCGAAAAGGTCGCCGATCAGGACGATATCCTCACCATCCACAACGCCGGGCACCACCGCGCCAGCCGTCCGCACGCTTGCAAATCGCATCTTTCCTCCCGTGGGGAGGATTATGATTCCTTCCCCGAGGTCAAAGCGTGATCTACAAAAGCGGTTCAAGTCAATAAATAATCGATCATTCTGTGACAGTCGGATTTTAGTGGTTTATCTTCACGGCCTTGCCGTTTAAATCGATTGTAGGGGAACCGTTTTGTTTGGACATGGCGTATGCGCGAACAGCAAGTGATGGCAGGATCCGAAGGCAAGACGACCCGCTCTAGTGCGATCTACGGCGACCTTCGAACCGCCATTCTCAACGGCTCGCTCACGCCAAGCGAAAAGCTCAACGTCCGGGAACTCAGCAAACGGTTCGACACCGGCCTTAGCCCGATCCGCGAGGCTCTGAACCGGCTGGCCACCGAAGGTCTTGCCCAGCACGCCGACAACCGCGGGTTCATCGTCTCTCCGGTCAGCCTGCCGGAATTGATGGACCTGACGCAGGCGCGGTGCTGGATGAACGAACTTGGCATCCGCCGGTCGATCGAGCTTGGCGGCGCCGACTGGGAAGAGTCGGTGCTTGTCAGCCTTCATCGCCTGACGCGGACACCCCGGGCGCCGAAGGACGGGCGCACCGGAACCGACCCCGCGTGGAACTTGGCGCACAAGGCGTTCCACCAAGCGCTCGTCTCTGCGTGCGGGTCGGACTGGCTGATCGAAACCTGCGGGCAACTGTTCGATTCCGCCGAACGATACCGAAGCCTTGCGTCGCTGGCCGGAGCCTCCCGCACCGACCCGCGCGACGAGCACCAGGAAATCCTGACCGCAGCCCTTGATCGCGACGCAGAAACGGCCGCGAAACTAATCACCGCGCATTTCCAGCGCACATCAGAGCTTGTTCAGACGGTGGTGAAAGGGGCCCAGCCTTGACCGAAGACACACGCGCCACCCTCGGGATCGTCGTCTGCAGCACCCGTCCCGGTCGGGTCGGTAAGGCGGTTGCGGAATGGTTCCACGACGTCGCGGCCGACTACGACATGGTTACCGCGGTGCTGCTGGACCTTCAGGACTTCGCCCTGCCGCTTTACGACGAGGCCCGCCATTCCCGCTTTGGCGACTACGAACACGCGCATACAAAACGCTGGGCGAAGGCCATCGGCACCTGCGACGGCGTCGTGTTCGTCACGCCGGAATACAACCACGGCCCGCCGCCCTCTCTTGTGAACGCGCTGACCTATCTCGGGCCAGAGTGGGCCTGCAAACCTGCGGGGTTCGTCAGCTACGGCGGACGCTCTGGCGGCTTGCGCGCCGTGCAGGTGACCAAGCTGATCGTCAACGCCCTGAAGATGTTCCCATCGAAAACCGGAGTGGTCATCCCGTCGGTCAAGACCCACATCGCAGAGGGTCGTTTCGTGGCGACCGAGGAGCATCAGAAAGAAGCCGTCGGGTTCCTGAAGGAAATGGCGACATTGTCCGTGGGCCTAAGACCCTTGCGGCAGTAGGCGCAGCACGATGGCGCTTGATCCAAGGCATCTGCGGGTTCTGCTGGCGGTCGAAACGCAGGGCTCTTTCACCGCCGCCGCGGAACATCTGAACATGTCGCAGCCCTCTGTCTCGATTGCCATCGCGCAGCTAGAGGACTGGGCCGGAACCAAGGTGGCCCTGCGCGACCGCAAGGGGGCGTCGCTGACCCCGGCGGGGCAACTGCTGCTGCGGCGCGCGCGCGCCATCGAGAACATCCTGTCGGATGCACGGCAGGAACTGGCAGGCCACCGCGACCACGTCGAGGGGCCCCTGACCGTGGCGGGCACGCCCGGCGCATTGCTGGCCCTTCTGCCCCGCATCCTTGGACCGCTGCGCGCCGATGGCAGCCTGTTCCAGATCCGCGCGCAGGAAGTCCGCGACGAGGATATTCTTCCCTTGCTGCGCGACCGCACCGCCGACATCGCGCTGTGCACCGCCGGGCGCGAAGACCCGCCCGCCGACATCGAAGAAACCGTCGTCGCCGCAGAGCCGTTCCTGCTTCTGGCCTCGCCCGATCTGGATCTTCCGGCGGACGGGCTGACCATCTCCGATGCCGTGCGGCTGCCGTGGGTTCTGCCGCTGGCCGATGGGGCAACGCGAAAGCAGCTGGAAGCCGTCTTCCTGAGTTCCGGCGTTGCCCTGCCCCGCTGCACGGTCCGCTGCGACGCGCTTGCGACCATGAAGGAAATGGTCCGCACCGCAGGCTTCGTCGCGCTGCTGCCAGCCTCGGTCGCCGCGACAGAGATGGAGGCCGGTCTGATCCGTTCGGTGCCGCTGAAGGGCGCGCCGCCGCCGCGCCGTTTGGCGGTCTGGCGGCTGGCCGACGACAGCCCCATGCCGCTGGCCGAGAAGTTCATCGCCGCCGCGTGGGACACCCGTCAAGTTCCATAAATTCAAACTATGCTGTTCCGCATTATTATTATTTTACCAATGTAAGATCTGGCACCACACTCTGCTGACCGGTCCGCAAGAATGACCGGAAAGGGAGGATCCATGCATCGTTTCGACGCCGGCTGTGGCGAACAGCCAGCCGCTTTCTGGCGCCGTTTGCGCGCACCGCGCCGCGTTGGTCTGCCGCGCTGCAACACCGGATCGGGCGCCTTCGCATGACCGACGCCTGGGATGTCGCGATTGTCGGCTGCGGCCCCGTCGGCGCCTATGCCGCGAACCTGCTGGGGCGGGCCGGTCTTTCGACAATCGTGCTGGAACGAGACACCGCGCCCTACGCCCTGCCGCGCGCCGTCCATATCGACCACGAGATGATGCGCCTGCTGGCGGACGTCGATGCGCTTGCGCCGCTGGACGACCTGCTGTTTGCGGCGAACGGCCATCTTCACATCGGCGCGGACCACGGGATGATCCGCTATCTAAGCGCGGCGGGCCAACCGCGTCCCTACGGCTATGCGAACGACTATTTCTTTTACCAGCCAGAGCTGGAAGCCGTCCTGCGCAACAGCTTGAATCGCTTTAACAATGTGGCCCTGCGCTTGGGCGTCGAGGTCGAGGATCTAAGCCAGACCGCCGACGCGGTGACGCTGCGCCTGTCGGACGGAAGCGACCTTAGATGCCGGTGGGCGATCGGCACGGACGGGGCCCGAAGCACCGTGCGCAAGGCGCTTGGGGTGCAGTTGGACGATCTGGGGTTCGAGGAACCGTGGCTTGTGGTCGACGCAGAGGTCGACGGCCCCCTGTCCTTCCCGGACCTGACCGGCGTGCCGGACGGGGCCGACCTGCACCGCCTGTCGGTCATGATGTGCGACCCGGCCCGCCCCGCCACCATCGTTCCCGGGCGCGGCAATCACCGCCGCTGGGAGTTCATGCTGCTGCCGGGCGAACGCGACGCCGAGATGTCGCGGCCCGAGGTGGTGGCCGGCCTGCTGGCGCCTTGGGTGGGCAAGACGCCTCATACCGTGATCCGGGCGGCGACCTATCGGTTCCACGGGCTGATCGCGAAGGAGTGGCGCAAGGGCCGCGTCTTTCTGGCCGGGGATGCCGCCCACCAGACGCCACCGTTCTTCGGTCAGGGGATGTGCCACGGGATGCGCGACGTCGCCAACCTTGCGTGGAAACTGCAACTGGTCGTGCAGGACGGCGCAAGCGACCGGCTGCTGGACACCTACCAACAGGAACGCGACGCGCAGGTCCGGCACGTGATCGGCAAGGCCATCGAGGCGGGCAAGTACATCTGCATCCTCGATCCGGCCAAAGCCGCCGAACGGGACGAACGGGTCCGGTCCCAGACGGACATCCGGACCGCAGCCGAACTTATCGCGCCCATCGCGTCCGGCATCGTCAGCCCCGGTGCAGGCGAACGCTTCGTCAACCCGGCTGTCGATGCGGACGCAAAGCTGCTGGACGACGTCACCGGCGGCGGGTGGGTCCTGCTGCACGGCAGAGAGATCGCGCTTTCGTCCGACGCGGACGCGGTTCTGCACCGGCTTGGCGCACGTCGGTTCCGCATCGGAACGGATCTGGCCGATCCCGAGGGGCAGCTGCGCCAATGGCTGGATGACCGGGACGCAAGCGCGGTCCTGATCCGGCCGGATTTCTACACCGCCACGATGGCGGCGGACGGACCGGAACTGTCCGAGCGGATCGTCGCGATGGCGGGCGAAATGGCGCTTGTCCCAGCGGCGACCGAGACCTGACGAAGAACGGAGACAGACATGCGTTTCGCAACATTTTTCTATGAGGGACGGACCTCTTGGGGACGGGTGGATGGCGATGACATCCTCGACCTCGGCGGCCTTCCGGACGCCCCCGGCACGCTGAAGGACGCGGTGGCGCAGGATCGTCTGGACTTCGATGGCCCCGCCGCGCGCCTGCCCCGTCATACGGTCACGCTGCTGCCGGTCATTCCGGACCCGGGCAAGATCCTGTGTGTGGGGCACAACTATGAATCCCACCGCAAGGAAACCGGCCGCGCCAAGGTCTCGTATCCTTCGATCTTCACGCGGTTCGCGGACACGCTGATCGCGGACGGTGCGCCGCTTGTCATGCCCAAGGCCTCTGCCGACTTCGATTTCGAAGCGGAACTGGCCGTCGTCATCGGCAAAGGCGGCCGCAACATTCCAGAGACCGACGCGATGGCGCATGTGGCGGGCTACGCCTGCTTCAACGACGGCTCGCTGCGCGACTGGCAATGGCACACGACGCAGTTCACCCCGGGCAAGAACTTCCCCGGCACCGCGCCCTTCGGCCCCGAACTGGTGACGCCGGACGAGATTTCCGATCTCGACAGCGTGCTGGTGCAATCGATCCTGAACGGAGACGTCATGCAGGAAGCCCCCGTGGCCCACATGATTTTCCCGATCCCGGTGATCATCGCCTACGTCTCGCAATTCACGCCGTTGTCGCCCGGTGACGTGATCGCCACCGGCACCCCCGGCGGCGTCGGGGCCAAGCGCACGCCGCCGGTCTGGATGAAGCCCGGGGACGAGATCGAGATCCGCATCTCTGGCATCGGCAGCCTGAAAAACACCGTCAGGGCAGAGACATGAGCGCCTTCCCCATCATCGGCCTGCGCAGCGTCGAGCTGTCGGTCCCCGATCCGGCCCGCGCCGCAAAGTTCTACACCGATGTCTGGGGGCTGACGCTGGCGGACCAGCGGGACGACATGGTCTGGCTGCGCGCCACCGGCACCGATGCCTACGTGCTGCGCCTGACCAAGAGAGAGACGGCAGCGGTGTCGGTCACCTTCGCCGCCGCGCCCGACACGGAGCTTGGCGCACTTCGGGACCGGATGATCGCCGCCGGCGGCACGGCCGAGGGCGACATCGGCGCGGTGGATGACATCGGCGGTGGCACCGGTTTTGCGGTGCGCGATCCTGCGGGACGGCTGTACCGTGTGGTGCAAGGCACAGCCGACGCCGCCCCGCTGGACGGCGACAGCCAGCCCGACCGGCTGGCCCACGTCAACATCAACACGACGGACATCGACCGCGACATCGCCTTCTTCGAGCGGGGTCTGGGATTCCGCCTGACCGACCGGTCGGCCAAGATGGGCTTTCTGCGCACCAACGCCGACCACCATGCGGTCGTGCTTGCGATGGCCCCCGTCGATACGCTGAACCACATCGCGTTCAATCACCCGTCTTGGGAGGACGTGATGCGCGCCTCGGGCCGGATGTGCGACGCGGGTTTCCCAATCGGCTGGGGTCCCGGGCGGCACGGCCCCGGCGACAACGTCTTCGCCTATTTCGTCGATCCCGACGGCATCGTCATCGAGCATACCGCAGAGGTGCTGGAGGTCGACGACAGCTATCGCGTCGGCACGCCGGCAGACTGGGTCTGGCCCAAGGGACGCACCGACCAATGGGGCATCGCCCCGCCGAAACGCGACGACTGCGCCAAGGCGCAGCTGGCGATCCCCTTCGTGTAACGCATGGCGCAGCAACCGGCATACCGCACGATCCGCAGCGAAAGGGCACACCCCCGATGAGCACGCTTGTTCTTTACCACGGCACGACCAGCGTCTGTTCCCAGAAGGTGCGGCTGGCGCTGGAAGAAATCGGACTGGACTATGACAGCCGCCTGCTCGACCTGCAGAAGGGCGACCAGTTCGCGCCGGACTATGTGGCACTGAACCCCGAGGCAGTGGTGCCGACGCTGGTGGACGACGGGTTGGTCGTGGTGGAATCCAGCCTGATCCTGTCGTACCTCGACCGCGTCCATAACGGCGGCGCCCTGATGCCCGCCGCGCCGGACCGGGGCGTCGCCGCGCGGCACTGGCTGCTGCGCGGCCTTGCGATCCACGGCGCGATCAACACGCTCAGTTTCTCGACCGTCATGCGCGACAAGATGCTGGCGACGAAATCCCAAGACGAGATCGACGCCAGTCTGGCACGCATGCCGGACCCGGTCGCGCGCGCGAAACGGCGCGACCTGCTGGACCGGGGTCTGGCGTCCGTCCACGTCGATCAGGCGCTGCGGCACGTCGGCCTGTGGTTTGCCGACATGAACGCGGCGCTGCGCCAGACCGCCTGGATCTCGGGCGACGCCTTCGGGCTCTCGGACGTGGCGCTGCTGTCTTATCTCGACCGTTTGGACCGGCTGGGCTTCGACGGCCTCTGGGCCGACCGCCCGGCGATCGCGGGCTGGCTTGCCGCCATGAAGGCGCGGCCCAGCTACGCGCGGGCGATTGCGGACCTGATCCCGGACGGCGCCGCCACGGCGATGCGCACCGCCGGGCAAACGCACTGGCCCGAGCTGTCCGACCGATGGACGGCCCGCACCTGACTACACCAGCACATCATCAAGGGAGGAAACGATGAAACGACTGGCACTGACGATGGTCGCGATGGCGAGCTTCGGCGCCGCGACCGCCGAGGCCGAGACGCTGAAGGTCTCGACGTTCCTGCCGCCCAACCACGTCTGGAACCGCGCGATCGAGGCATGGGGGACCGAGATCGCCGACCTGAGCGGCGGCGAACTGGACCTTGAGATCTTCCCGGCCGGACAGCTTGGCCCGCCCCCGCGCCAATACGATCTTGTGCGCACCGGGGCCGCCGACCTTGCGGTGATCCTGCACAGCGCGACGCCCGGACGGTTCCCGATGACCGAGCTGGCGGGCCTGCCGCTGACCGTGCCCTCGGCTGGCAACGACAGTGCGATCACCTCGCGGCGGCTGACGGAACTGGCGCCGGACTATCTTGCGGGGGAACATCCCGACACCAAGATCCTGTGGATGGCGGTCACGCCGCCGCTGAAGATCCACCTGACCGACGCCGACCCGTCCGACCTGTCGGCCTTCGAGGGCAAGCGCATCCGCTATGCCGGATCGACGTGGCAGAAAATCATCGAGACGCTGGGCGGTTCGCCGGTGCCGGTGCCCCCGGCAGAGGCGGCGGACGCGATGAGCAAGGGCGTGGTCGACGGGGCCTGCTTCCCGTTCGAGGCGACCAAAGCCTTCGACCTTGCGCCGGTGACCAGCTATTCGCTTGAGCCCGGGTTGGCAGCGGCGCCCTTCGCGTTGGTCATGTCGCAGGCGACCTACGACGCCCTGTCGCCAGAGCTTCAGGCGATCATCGACGACACCACCGGGCCGGACCGGGCCGAGTGGTTCGGCAAGATGCTGGACGAGGGCGAGGCCGGCGGTCGCGCCTACATGGCCGAGGCAGGCGTGAACATCATCACGCTTGGCGCCGACCAGATCGACGACCTGAAGGCAGAGTTTGCCGGCATCGTGGACGAAGCCGTCGCGGCGGCCGCCGACTCTGGCGGCGATGCCGAGGCCTTCCTGTCGGCCTACACGGACTGAAACCGATCCGGCCCGCGCCTGCCGGGGCGGGCCGGATCCGAATGAACGAACGGGGGGACCATGAGCGTCGACAGACCAAGGCAAAGCCTGCCAAAGATCATGCTTTGGGTCGCCAGCGCCGCGCTGGTGGTGATGATGTCCGTCACCGTGCTTGACGTCATCCTGCGCTTTGCCTTTCGCATCCCGGTGCGCGGCGCCTACGACGTCGTCAGCTTCTCGCTGCTGATCATGGTGTTCTTCGGTCTTGCCCCCGTCATCGCCCGCGCCGGAGAGATCACCATCGACCTGATCGACTACATGGTATCGCCCCGCGTGCTGGTCCTGCTGGAAACACTGGCCACCTGTGCGGCGTTCGCAGTGTTCGTCTTTCTTGGCTGGTCGATGATCTCGCCCGCGCAGGACGCGTACAAATGGGGCGGGCATTCCCTGGAACTCGGGATGCCGGTCTGGTGGCTATGGGCGGTAGCCTTTGTCGGGCTGTCCGGCATCCTGTGGGTCTGCCTGCGCCGTCTGATTGCCGACATCGGTCGCCTGCGCACCGCCGCCACGCGGGGCCCCGCACCCGAACGGTCCCGCACATGACCCCCTTCGCACTTGGCCTTGGCGCCATCGGCGCCCTGTTCACCGCCCTGTTCCTGCGCCAGCCGGTCTGGGTGGCCCTCGCGGCGGTCGGCATCCTTGGCAACACGATCCTGAACAACCTTGCGGTGGCCCAACTGATCTCGGGCACCGCCATCTTCGACACCGCGTCGTCCTATAACCTGTCGGTCATCCCGCTGTTCATCCTGATGGGAGAGATCGCAAGCGGCTCGCGCATGTCGGCAGAGCTGTTCGGGGCGGCGCGGGTGCTGCTGTCCGGTGTCCGCGGCGGGCTGGCCATCGCGTCCATCGCCGCCTCGGGCGCATTCGGCGCCATCTGCGGATCGTCCGTCGCCACCGCAGCCAGCATGACCCGGATCGCGATGCCGGAAATGAGCCGCGCCGGATACGGGCGGGGCTATGCTGCCTCGTCCATCGCGGCGGGCGGGTCGCTGGGCATCCTGATCCCGCCCTCGATCATCCTTGTGATCTATGGCGGCGTTGCAGAGCTGTCGGTCGCGCGCCTGTTCGCCGCGTCGATGCTGCCGGGGCTTGTGCTGCTGGTGCTGTACATGGCCATCGCCTTCTGGCGCGCCCGCCGCAGCGGCGATGCGCCCGACCCCGTCCGCACCACGCTGTCGGACAAGCTGCGCGCCCTGCGCGAGCCGTGGCAGTTCATCCTGCTGTTCGTGGTGACCATCGGCGGGATCTATGCCGGTATCTTCAGCCCGAACGAGGCCGCGTCCGTCGGTGCCTTTGGCGCGATCCTTTTGGGGTTTCTCAAGCGCACGCTGACGGTCCCTGCACTGCTGCAAGCTCTGCAGACCGCCGTTCTGGTGTCGTGCGCGCTGTTCATGATCATCGTCGGCGCGACGATCTTTTCCAACTTCATCGTCCAGACACGCCTGCCCGACACGCTTTTGGCCTTGTCGCAGCAGGCCGAGCTTTCGGCCTTCACCATCATGGCGCTGATCGTCGCGATTTACATCGTGATGGGCTGCTTTCTGGAAGGCATCGGGATGATCCTGATCACGGTTCCCGTCTTCCTGCCCATCGTGACCGGGTTCGGCTTCGATCCGGTCTGGTTCGGCGTGTTGGTCGTGGTGCTGGTGGAACTGGGCCTGATCACCCCGCCGGTCGGGATGAACCTGTTCATCATCCGCGCGCAGGTGCCGGACCTGTCGATGCAGGCGCTTTACGCCGGCATCGCCCCGTTCCTGATCGCCCCTCTGGTCCTGATCGCCCTGCTCTTCGCGGCTCCGTCGCTGGCGCTATGGCTGCCCTCGGTCCTGTACTGACCGCCGCCCCCGGCGCCTTGGGGGCGCGACGGGGCACATCCCTGCCCCGCCCCGGACCGGGCGCATCCGTCGTTCCGTCAGTACGGCAGCGCCGCGTCCGCCCCGCGCGGCGCACCTGCGGCGCCGAAATAGCGCATCGCAGGATGCCCTTGGAACGTGGTGCGGCAGTCGATCAGGCTGGGCTTTGCGCTGGCCAGCGCCTTGGACAGGGCCGCCCGGAACTCGGCCTCGCTGCTGACAAGATGCCCCTCGCACCCGAAACCGCGCGCGATGGCGGCATAGTCGGTGCCGGACAGGTCCGCCTCGAACTCGAACCCCGATTTCTGCTGCCCGGCCCGGATCACGCCCCAAGCGGCGTTGTTGTGAACGACGACGACCACCGGGAGGTCATAGCGAACGGCGGTGTCGAGTTCTTGAATGGTGAAACCGACGCTGCCATCGCCGGTGGTGCAGATCACCGGGCGGTGCGGCTGGGTGGCCTTCAGGCCAAGCGCGTAAGGCAGCCCACAGCCCAGAAGGGCAAGACCGGGCATGTGGAACCGGGTGCGCGGCGCGGGGGCCGACAGGCGGTCGTTGTGCCAGAACGTCGTGTGGCCGCCGTCATAGGTGACCAGCGCATCGGCGGGCAGCATCTGGTTCAACACCTCAGCATAGCGGGCCGGATGCGGCAGGTCGTCGATGATCTCGATGGTTTCGGCCTCGGCGATCTCGGTGCGGTGCCGCCGGACCAGCGCGTCCCGCCAGCCTGTCGTCGCCGCGCGGGCAGCATGGCCGTCCAGCGCCATTGCAAGTTCAGCCAGCGCGGCCTTCGCGTCCGCGTGGATACCGACCTCGACAGGCGTGTTCCGCCCCAAGGCCCCGGCGTCGGTGTCGATCTGGACCAGCCGCGCGTCCGGCGACACCAGCGGCCCGTCCGCCCCCCACAGCCACGAGGAAAACCGGCAGCCGACGGCAAGGACGGCATCGGCCTGTTCCAGCGCCTCGATCACCGCTGCGCCACCGATGATCCCGCCGTGGCCGATGAAGGCCGGATGGTCCGAGGGCACCGACCCGATGCCCATCTGGGTGGCCGTGGCCGCTGCCCCCAGCATCTCGGCAACCCGCAGAAGGTCGGCAGAGGCGCCGGACTGCACCGTGCCGCCCCCGGCGATGACCAGCGGACGTTCGGCTCCGGACAGGCAGCGGGCCGCCGCATCGATCAGCGCCGGATCGGGATACAGGCGCGGCGGCGGGGCGAAGGCGGCCTCGGACAGGGTGCGCGGGTCATAGGGATAACTGGACGCAAGGATGTCGGCGGGAATGTTGACGTGCACCGGGCCGGGCCGGCCCGACAGCGCCTCGCGGATCGCGCGGCGCAACACTTCGGGCGCGCGGCGACCGTCCGTCAGCCGGATGCTGAGCTTGGTGATGGGGCGGTAAAGCTCTACCAGATCGAGATCCATCATGATGCCACGGTCGGGGCCGGTCAGGTGCGTGGCGTTGCCGCTGGTGATCGCGATCATCGGCACGTTGTCGGCGAAGGCATTCGCGACGCCCGGGACAAGGTTGCTGCCGCCCGGACCGAGTTCACCGAAAGCGCAGGACAGCCGACCGGTGCCCAGCGTCGCGGCGGTCGCCATCATCGCCCCCGCCTGTTCATGCCGGACGCCGATGAACCGCACCCGGTTCTGACGCGACAGCGCCTTCATCAGGGGCATCATCTTGCCGCTCGGAATCCCGAATGCGTGGTCGACCCCGGCCTTCGCCAAACACTCGATGACGATCTCTGCGCAATTACGGTCCATGATCCCTCCCCGTCTGCGGTATGGATCAAGCATTAATCGCGTGTTCAATTTTTGGCAAGCGCCTTGCCCGATCAGGCGGATTTCTCGCGGCCTGCCTCTTGCTGCGCCGCGGCGGGCGCCGGGGCCGAGAAGGACGCGACCAGCGAAGGCAGGATCTGGCGAAAGATCTCGTCCCCGTCCGTGCTGTCGCACTTGCCGGCCGACACCACGAGCAACCCCGGAGGCGTCGGGCGTGTGTTGAAAAACAGGATCGACCCGATCATCGCGTAGAACCGCCAGATCACCACCTCGCGCGGGAGATCCGGCAACAGCGCCGAGATCTCGTCGATGAATGCGATGTTAACGGTGTTGAAGGCGCGGGCCGCGATCTCTTCCGCGACCTCGGACCGCTCGTTGATCAGGCTGGCATGAAGCCGCGCGAAATTGGCAGCGCCGGATTGCCAATTCTTATTATTCAGAAGGGGTTGCAGGTATATCCTCAACAAGCCTTCAAGGTTGATCTCTACCCCGTTCGCACGCGCGCGGGTCAGGTCGTGCATCCGTTGCGCGACATGGTCGGCGGCGCTGGCGCGCATGACCTCTTCGAACAGGCCTTCCTTGTTGCCGAAGTGATAGGCGATCAGCGCCGGGTTCACCTTGGCGGCGGACGCGATGTCGCGCACCGACACCGCGCGGAACCCGTTCTGCGCAAACTTCTCGCCCGCGGCTTCGATAAGCTTCTGCCGCGTCTGGGCGGCGTTGGATTGGGCTTTCGCCATGTCCGGGGCATCCTGTCGTGTTTGTTGACCCTACCATAAGGCTTCGACCCGCGATGCAAAACACCCCTTGACCGACGCCTTCGATCAGTTAATCATGTGTTCAAATATTTTGGCAATGGGGTTCGGGGAGGAGGCCATATGTCAGACAAGGCCAGACCCTTAGGGCGGCTGCTTCGGCTTGCCGAACTTGCCGGGCGGGCGATGACGCTGGCGGCGGCGGTGGCCCTTGCATTGGCGACGCTGCACATCTTCGCCGACGCCATCGCGACCAAGTTCTTCCGGTCGCCGCTGTTCGCCACCCACCAGATCGTCACCAGCTACTACATGGTCGCGCTGTTCTTTCTGCCGCTGGCCCATGCCGAACTGCGCGGCGCGCATATCACCGCCGACCTGCTGTATTCGGCCCTGCCACGGGGCCTGCGAACGGTGGCGCGCAAGGCCAACGGTCTGTTCCTGACGGCGTTTCTTGGCGTCATGACGTGGCAGGCGTGGGTCAAGGCGATCAGCCAGACCGCGCGGGGCGAGAAGGACACGATCCTTGGCACGCCCTTCCTGATCTGGCCATCGCGTTGGCTGGTCGTCGTCGGGCTTGGCGCGATGACGCTTGCCGCCCTGCTGACCCTTCTGACACGCGGCGACGACGACGCCGTTTCTCTTGAAATCGAGTCCCCCAAATGAGCGATATTGCAGTCGGAGGCATCGGCGTCGGCGTCATGATACTGCTGATCATGCTGCGCTTTCACATCGGGCTGGCGATGGGAATGGTCGCCACCCTCGGTATCTTCGTGATCCAGGGCCCGCGCGCGGCGTTCTCGATCCTGCAGAACGTCCCCTACAGCTTTGCCGCGAACTGGGAATTCTCGGCGGTGCCGCTGTTCCTGCTGATGGGCGCCGTGGCTCACGCGTCGGGCATGACCGCCTCGTTGTTCCACGCCGCGCGGCTGTGGCTGTCGTGGCTGCCCGGCGGGCTGGCCATCGCAACGAACATCGGGTGCGCCGGGTTTTCCGCCGCCGCCGGGTCCAGCGTCGTGACCTCGGTCGCGATGGGCCGGATAGCGGTGCCGGAAATGCTGCGCTTTGGCTACGACAAGGGGCTGGCCACCGGCACCGTCGCCGCCGCAGGCACGCTGGGCGTGATGATCCCGCCGTCGATCCCCATGATCATCTACGCCTATTTCGCCGAGGTCTCGGTGGGCTCGATGTTTCTTGCCGGCATCCTGCCGGGATTGCTGACGGCGGGGCTGTATTGCCTGATGATCATGGGCCGCTGCACGGTGAACCCCAAGCTGGCCCCGCCGGTGCGCGAAACCGAGGACCCGCGCGCCAAGTGGCGGGCGCTTGCAGAGGTCTGGCCCCTGCCCGTCATCATCTTCGTGGTCGTCGGCACCATCTACGGTGGCATCGCCTCGGCGACCGAAAGCGCCGCCTTCGGCGTGCTCGCCGCCTTCGTCATCGCCCTGCTCAAGGGCCGGCTGACCCTGCAGGTTCTGCGCGACTCGTTCCTTGGCACCATCGAGAACACCGCCAGCATCTTCTTCATCATCCTTGGCGCCGTGCTGCTGACCCGCTTCATGGCCTATTCCGACCTGCCCGAGTTCATCTCGGACGCGGTGATCGGCTGGGGCCTGTCGCCACTGGCCCTGATCATCGCCACCGGCCTGATCTTTCTGGTGCTGGGCTGCATCCTCGATCCGATCGGGCTGATGCTGCTGGCGCTGCCGGTGTTCCTGCCGATCTACGAGGCCGCGCATATCGACATGATCTGGTTCGGCATCCTGTTCATCAAGTACATCGAGATCGGCCTGATCACCCCACCCGTCGGGATGAACGTGTTCATCCTGCGCTCGATCCTGCCGCAGATCCCTGTGGGCACCATCTTTCGCGGCACCGGCTGGTTCTTCGTGACCGAGATCGTCGTGCTGGCCCTGTTGATCGCCTTTCCCGCCATTTCCACCGTTCTGGCCGCAAGCGCCCGGTGACCCGTGATTAACCAGAGGAGGACCCGATGAAACTTTCTACCAAAGTGACGGCCCTTGCGGCCGCGACGGCCCTGACATCCGGCGCGCTGAGTGCGCAGGAACTTCAATATTCCACCCACCTACCGCCCGTGGTGGGCGTGAACTCTGCCGGCATCCAGCCGCTGTTCGACATGGTCACCGAAGCGACCGGCGGCGACGTCACGGTCAAATACTTCTGGGCCGGTCAGCTGTTCGACGCAGCGGGCAACTTCGAGGCGATCCGCGACGGCGTCATCGACGTGGCCTTCACCCAGCCCGAGGACGCGCAGGCGGACATGCCGGTGAACCTGATCTTCGCCGATCTCTACTTCATGGGCGAAGACCCCTATGCAACGGCGGCGGCGCTGAACGAAACGATCCTGCTGGATTGCGAAAGCTGCCGGGACGAGTACGCGAACAACAACGCGATGTTCATGGGCGCCCACGCGACGACACCGACGCTGATGTCCTGCGCGCCGGAGATCACCTCGATGGACGACCTGACCGGCCGCAAGGTGATCGGCCAGTCCACCATCGCGGGCTGGGTCAACAGCTTTGGCGGCATCCAGCTGGACGTGCCGCCGCCGGCCCGTCTGGAAGCGATGGAGCGCGGCGTGGCGGACTGCACCATCATCTCGGCTGAATGGCTGGAAGCGTTCTCGTTGGGCGAGGTGGTGAAGACCGTGATCGACACGCCGAACGGGTCGCAGTTCGCGATCTCGATCGCGACGATGAACGCCGAAACCTGGGACGGTCTGTCGGACCCGGTGCAAGAGGCATTCCTGACCTCGATGCCGAAAGCCATCGAAGGGATCATCGACAACTACACCGAACGCGATGCCGCCGCGCTGGAGAAGTGGCAGGGCCTTGGGCTGACCGTGACCGACCTTGACGGCGCCTACGAGACCGCGCTGACCGCCTATCTGGACGGCTACGAAGGCCGCGTCATCGAAGATGCCGAAGCGCGCGGCGTCTCGAACGCGGCGGACATCGTGCACACCTTCGAGGAGAACCTCGAAAAATGGACGGCGATCCTGTCTGAGAAGGGCACCGACGACTACGCCCAGCTGCTGTGGGACGAGATCTACAGCAAGGTCGACTACTGATCGCGACCGCGGCGGGCGGCTTCGGCCGCCCCCACCCCCAATTCACACAAAACAACAGGAGCGACACCATGGTCCATCCCGTCAGCACGTCCCTCGGGCTCGACACCGCAGAAACCATCGCGTCCGAGGCACTGACCCACCGCAAGGCGCAGGGTTTCCTGCCGCTGACCGTTGTGGTGCTGGACGCCGGCGGCCACATCGTCACCGCCAAGCGCGAGGACGGCAGCGGCATCGTCCGGATGGACGTGGCACTGGCCAAGGCATGGGGCGCCGTGGGCATGGGGCTGAACGCCCGCACCATCGGCGAGCGGCTGGGCGGCAACCCCGGGTTCCTTGGCGGCATCGTCGCCGCCTCGGGCGGGCGCGTCGCGCCGAACCACGGCGGCGTGCTGATCCTTGACGACGGCGGCACCGTGATCGGCGCGGTCGGCATCAGCGGCGACACCGGCGAGAACGACGAACTCTGCGCGCGCGCGGGCATCGCCAAGGCGGGCCTGACGGCTGCGGATTGACAACGGGTTTGGGAGAAAGACCGATGGACACCGGATTGCTGATCGACAACGAGAACGTCCCGGCGGGCGACGGCGCGACGTTCGAGCGCGCCAACCCCGTGGGCGGCGCCACCGCGACGACGGCGGCCGCCGCAGGCTCGGCGGACGTGGACAGGGCGGTGAAAGCGGCGCAGGCCGCCTTTCCGGCGTGGTCCGCCACCGGCCCGGCCGAACGACGCAAGATCCTGAACAAGGCCGCCGACCTGATGGACGAGTGGACGCCGAAGTTCATCGAGATCGGCATCGCCGAGACCGGTGGCACGGGCATGTGGCACGGCTTTAACTGCATGTTCGCGGGCAAGATCCTGCGCGAGGCCGCCGCGTCCGTCACCCAGATCAAGGGCGAGGTGATCCCCTCGGATCGTCCCGGCTCGCTGTCGATGGGCTATCGCCAGCCGGTCGGCGTGCTGGTCGGCATGGCCCCGTGGAACGCGGCGCAGATCCTTGGCGTCCGCGCCTTCGCTTTGCCCATCGCCTGCGGCAACACCGTGGTGCTGAAGGCGTCCGAGAAATGCCCCGCCACCCACCGGATGCTGGCCGACGTGATGGCGGCGGCGGGGCTGCCGAAGGGCGTGTTGAACGTGGTCACCCACAGCGCCAAGGATGCGCCCGATGTGGTGAACGCGCTGATCGACCACCCGGCGGTGAAGCGGATCAACTTCACCGGCTCCACCCGCGTCGGGCGGATCATCGCGGAACGGGCGGCGAAGCACCTGAAGCCCTGCCTGCTGGAACTGGGCGGCAAGGCCCCGCTGGTGGTTCTGGACGACGCCCATATCGGCGGCGCGGTGAATGCCGCGAATTTCGGGGCCTTCATGAACTCGGGCCAGATCTGCATGTCGACCGAGCGGATCATCGTGGATGAAAAGGTGGCCGACGCCTTTGCCGACGCCTTCGCCGCCAAGGCCGCAGGGCTGGTCGCCGGACCACCCGGCGAAAAGGTCCACCTTGGCAGCGTGATCGACGCCGACGCGGTCGATCATGTCGCGGCCCTTCTGGCCGATGCCGAGGCGAAGGGCGCGAAACGTCTTTGCGGCGGCATCCCGGACAGCGGCACCATCATGCCGGCGACGATCCTTGACCACGTCACATCCGAGATGCGGATCTATGGCGAGGAAAGCTTCGGCCCCATCGTCTCGATCATCCGCGCGAAGGACACCGATCACGCCATCGAACTGGCCAACGACTCTGACTATGGCCTGTCGTCATCGGTCTTTGGGCAGGATGTCCGGCGCGCGATGGACGTGGCGCGGCGGATCGAAAGCGGCATCTGCCACGTCAACGGTCCAACCGTGTTCGACGAGGCGCAAATGCCCTTCGGTGGCGTGAAGGCCAGCGGTTACGGCAGGTTCGGCGGCTCTGCCGGGATCGACGCCTTTACCGAACTGCGCTGGATCACCGTCGAGGACCCCGAACAGCCCTACCCGTTCTAGGGCACCCCAAGACGAAGGCGCGCGGCCTGCAAAGGCACGCGCGCCCTACGCACCCAGCGGCGGCTCTTTGCTGTCGCGCGCCAGCCTGCGGATTTCGGGACGCAGCGACGAGAACTGGTTGCGCCGAAGGTGCTCGCGGAAATCGCGGGGGGTCTGCCCGTACTGCTTCTTGAACGCCCGCGAGAAGACCGCCGGATAGGAAAACCCGCAGGCGATGGCGACGTCGCCGATGGAAAACTCTTCGTAGAACAGAAAGTTACGCGCCGCCTGAATACGGATGCGCAGGTACAGCCGCATCGGGCTTTCACCAAAGGTCCGCTGACACAGCCGCGACAGCGTCCGGGGCGACAGCGCAAGATCCTCGGCCAGTTCTTCCAGCGGCAGCGGAAAATCAAGGTTCTGTTCCATCTTGGCCACCAGCCGGGCGGCAAGCGTCTCGGTCTCTGGCCGTGGCGTGGAATCGTTGCGCTGGGGCTGAGTCATGGGACGGCGGGTGTGCACCATCGCGTTGGCGACCTCGTCGGCCAGCGCCTCTCCACTGATGCCGGCGATCAAGTCCAACATCATATCCAGCGTCGCCACCCCGCCCGCCGATTGCGCCCGGCCATTTCCGATAAGGTACAGCTGATCCACGATGTCGGCGCGCTGGAAGACCTCTTGGAACGTCCGCGTCGCTTCCCAGTGCACGACCGCCGCCGGCGCATCCGCCGTGCCCACAAGCCCCGCCTGCGCCAGTGCGAACCCGCCGGTGTCGGCACTGCCCACAGTCGCCCCGAACCGCGCCGCCGCGCGCAGGTGGTTCAGCAGCTTGGGAGAGTTGTGCTGCGTCGGCAGGTTGCCCTCGAACACAAGGTAATGCGTCCCGATCGGCATCGTCTCGAACGAGCAGTCGGCATCCAGCCACATCCCGTTCGAGGCCCGCACCGACCCGCCCGTTTCCGACACCAGCATCCAGCGGAACAGCTCGCGCCCCGAGTTCTGGTTGGCGATCCGCAAGGCATCGACCGCAAGCACCAGCGCGTTCAGCGGAAACTCGGGTTGCAGGAAAAGAAGAAAGGTCGGCGGGCTTTGCGTGGAACGCTTGAGGTCGGCAGCCATGTCTGTCCTTTTGGCCAGATTTGTCTACGAATTGGCTTTCAGCGTCAACAAGTTTGGCCGACCGCCGATGAAACTGAGCCTGCAAGCATGGCCCGCTTCGTGGCCGAATGACCCGACACCGGATCGCAGACCGTTCGTCGCCCGCACCCTTGGGTGCGGCGTGCGAAGCTGCGGCCCGCGGCACCAAGAAAGGTACAGTGTGACTCCCGAGCAGCTAAAAGCGGATCTGGAAGGGTGCTATGTCACCATCCCGACGCCCTTCGCCGACACCGAAGATTTTCCCGTCAACGAAGAGGCGCTTCGCAGCTACGTCCGTTTCCTGACCGGCTCTGGCCTGACGCGCGACTACGCGACGTTCCTTGCCGGCGGCGCGGCTGGCGATTTCTCGACCATGACCTTCGACGAGCGGATGCGCGTCGCGGAAATCGTGCTGGACGAGGTCAACGGGCAGGTCCCGGTGGCGGTGGGCGCGCAGACCACGTCGACGCTGGAACTGAAGCGGCTGGCCAAACGCGCGTCCGAGCTGGGCGCAAGCTTCATTCAGGTGTCGTGCCCCTACTACTTCACCCACACCGAGGCCGATTTCGAGGAATTCATCCTGGCCGCCGCCGAAGCGGCGCCGGACATCGGGATCATCGTCTACAACACCTTCTGGACCTCGCAGGGCGTGTCCTTCGACATGGTCGAGCGGCTGGCGAAAATTCCGTCGGTCGTCGGCCTGAAATGGGCCACCCCCCGCACCGACGCGATGGAATTCGAGGACGTGACCTCGCATTTCTCGGACCGGTTCACGGTGATCGACAACAACCTGTTCTTCGCCTACTCGGCCACCCCCGCAATGGGCGCCCGCGCGTTCGAGGTTCACAACTGCAACTTCTGGCCGGAATGGGGCATCAAGTTGATCGACGAGGTGAAGGCCGGAAATTACGCCGAAATCTCGCGGATGCTGGTGAAAGAGGCGATGCCTTTCTACAAGCTGTGGGTCGACATCGAGCAGAATTATACCAGCGGCGACGGCTATCTGGACAAGCTTTGCATGGAACTGGTCGGCCTGCCCTCCAGCCGCTGCCGTCCGCCCACCCGCGACATTCGCGAGACGTACCGCGACGCCACGCTGGCCATGCTGCGTGAGATCGGCGCGCCGCGCCTGCCCGCCTGACATTGCCAAGATAGGAACCTCCGCATGTCCGACATGACCCTCGACGATGCCACCCGCATCGCCGCCGCCCTGAAACCGGAAACCCGCGCCTTCATCGGCGGCGAATACGTCGCCGCCGCAGATGGCAGCACGTTCCAGACGATCAACCCCGCCACCGGCTCTGTCGTGGCCGAAGTCAGCCACTGCAAGGCAGCCGACGTGGACACCGCGGTGAAAGCCGCCCGCACCGTGTTCGACGCAGGCGACTGGAGCCGGTCCGACCCCGAGATGCGCAAAGAGGTGCTGCTGAAGCTGGCCGCGCTGGTGCGCGAGAACGCGCAAGAACTGGCGGTGCTGGAAAGCATCGACGCCGGCAAGACCATCACCGACTGCCTGCACGAGATCGGCAACGAGGTGGCGGACTATTTCCAATGGTATGCCGAACTGATCGACAAGACCTTCGGCAAGGTCGCCCCCACCGGTCAGGATTCGCTGGCGATGATCGTCAAGGAACCGATCGGCGTCGTGGGGCTTGTCCTGCCGTGGAACTTCCCGCTGCTGATGGCGGCGTGGAAACTGGCCCCCGCGCTGGCCGCCGGGTGTTCCTGTATCGTGAAGCCCGCCGAGCAGACGCCGCTGACCGCGATCAAGCTGGCCGAGCTTGCCGCGCAGGCGGGCGTTCCCGCCGGTGTGCTGAGCGTCCTGCCGGGGCTTGGCGAAACCTCGGGCGAGGCGATCGGGCGGCATCCCGACATCGACGTCGTGTCCTTCACCGGCTCGACCGAGGTCGGCGGCTATTTCCTGCGTTATGCGGGGGAATCCAACATGAAGGTCGTCGGGCTGGAGATGGGCGGCAAGTCGCCCTTCATCGTGCTTGACGACGCGTTGATGGACGATGACATGATCGAGAACGCCGCGATGAGCGCGTTCTGGAACGGCGGGCAGAACTGTTCCGCCAACATGCGCCAGCTGATCGACCGCAAGATCGCCGGCGAATTCGCCGAGCGTGTCACCGCGCGGGCCGGTCAGTTCAAGCTGGGCAACCCGCTGGACCCGGAAACCGAGATGCCGGCGATGGTGACGAAGGAACACCGCGACCGCGTCATGTCCTACATCGAAACGGGCAAGGCCGAAGGGGCGACACTGGCGCATGGCGGGTCCGTCACGATGGAACCGGGCACGTTCATCCAGCCGACCGTGTTCACCGACGTGACCCCCGGCATGACCATCGCGCGCGAGGAAATCTTCGGTCCCGTGCTGGGTGTCGTCCCGGTCGACGGCATCGACGAGGCGCTGAAGATCGCGCGGGACACCGAATACGGCCTTCACGCCACGGTCTTCACGCAGGACATCGACAAGGCCCTGCGTCTGTCGCGTGCCCTGCCCTGCGGCACGGTCAGCGTGAATGCCTTCTCGGAGGGTAACGTGACCACGCCCTTCGGCGGCTACAAGCGATCGGGGTCTCTGGCGCGCGACAACGGGGCCGAGGCGATGGACCAGTACCTTCAGACCAAGACCATCTGGATCGCGTTGCGGTAACCATGCGCACAGCCATATTGCTTCCCCTCTCGCCCGAGCAACGCGCGCGGCTGGAGGCGGCCGACCTCGACCTTGTCTTTCTTCCGGACGAGGGCGCATGTCCGCCCGCCTTCCAGACCGCGCGCGCGGCCTTCGGCAACCCGCCCGCCGACTGGCTGGCGCAGGCGCCGGACCTTGACTGGGTTCAGCTGGAATCCGTGGGGTTCGGTGAATATGCCGGTGAAGACCTTCGCGGGGCGACGCTGACGAACCTTGCCGGGTTCTTCGCCGAGCCTGCCGCCGAGTCGATCCTCGCCGGTCTTCTTGCGCTGTATCGCGGCATCGACCGCCTTGCGCTGCTGCGCCGGGACGGTGTCTGGACCGGCGACGACATCCGCCCGACGCTGCGCTGCCTGCAAGGTGCCCGCGTGACCCTGTTCGGCATGGGCGCGATCAACGCCCGGCTGGCGGACATGCTGGCCCCGTTCGGGTGCACCATCACCGCCCTGCGCAGCGGCTGGCAGCCCAAGGATCTGGACGCCGCGCTGGCCGACACTGACATCCTTGTCGCCACCGCGCCCGACACCCCCGCGACCCGCGACGTGTTCGACGCGCGCCGCCTGTCGCTTCTGCCCGCCAACGCGATCGTTGCCAGTTTCGGGCGCGGCTCGGTTCTGGACGAGGCCGCCCTGGCCGCCGCGCTGTCGGACGGCGCGTTGTCCGGCGCCGTCATCGACGTCACCCGCGACGAACCGCTGCCCGCTGATCACCCGTTCTGGACCTGCCCGAACCTGATCCTGACGCAGCATTCCGGCGGCGGCACCGGCGACGAAATCGACCGCAAGATAGATCTGTTCCTCGCCAACCTCGCGCGGTTCCGCGCGGGCGAGCCGCTGACCGGCGTGGTCAGCTTCGAGAAAGGTTACTGAATGCCCGCAATCACCAAGGTCCGCACCGTTCTTTTGTCGACGCCCTATGCCGACGCGGACGATCCCGAGATCAAGGAAAGCTTTCCCAACGGTCCCAAGCGCACCATCGGCATGGTGGAACTGACGCTGGACGACGGCACCACCGGCATCGGCGAGGGCTACCTCGCCGTCTTCGCGCCGATGGTGTTCAAAAGCATCGTCGACCTGCTCGACCCTTATCTTGTCGGCAAGGACGCCTTCGACATCCCGCGCCGCATCGCCGACATGCGGTCCGTCTGCGATTACTGGTCGCTTCAGGGGGCCGCGCGGCACGTCATCTCGGCGGTCGAGATCGCCCTGTGGGACGCGATGGGCAAAGTAAAGGGCCAGCCGGTGCACGCATTGCTGGGCACCGCGAAGGACGACAGCCTTCAGATCTACGGATCGGGCGGCTGCTGCGACAACAAAGACGCCTTCGTGCGCGAGATGGAGCTGCTGAACGGCAAGGGTATCGAACTGTACAAGATCCGTTCGGTCAAGCAGGACCTCAAGCGCACCGCATGGGTGCTGGAAGAGGCCGCCGCGCGGGGCATCAAGGTGGGTGTCGACATGTGCCAGAACCTTGCCGATCCGCCGCAATCGGTCGATGACGCGGCGGGCTTCATCGAAGGTGTCGCGGCGCTGACCGACGTGCCGATGATCTTCGTGGAAGAGGCGCTTGGCCCCGATGCGCCGGAGAACTTCCGCGCCCTGCGGGACCGGATCGATGTGCCCGTCTATGGCGGAGAGATCATCACGACCCCGAAAGAGATGATCGAGCGCCTTCAGGCCGGCTGCTATGACGGCGTACAGCCCGACGCCTCGGTGATCGGAGGCATCTCGGCGGTGATGGACATTTTCGCGGCGGCGAAACCAGAGAATGTCCGCGTCATCGTCCACGCGTGGGGCGGTCCGGCGGCGATCATGGCGTCTTATCACGCCGCGTTCGCCGGGCATGGCGATCTGGTGGAATGGCCGATGCTGTACCACCCGCTGACCGACGACATGATCGGCGACCGCGCGCCCATCGTCGCGGGCCGTCTGACCCGGCCCGACAGCCCCGGCATCGGCGTCGAACTGACGCCCGAGATCGAGGCGCGCTATCCCTTCGATCCGTCCGCCGTCTATTCCTGCATGCTGGCCGAATACGGACCGCCGCCGGAAAGCTACTGGACCCGCTGAAGAAGCGACCCCCAAAAGGAAACGGCCGCCAATCTCTTGGCGGCCGTTTTTCTTTGCCGTGTGTTTTGGCTCCCCGTCACGCCGCCTTGCGCCGGACCGAGATGTGCCACGGGATCAGCAGGCGTTCGGCTGCGGTCACAAGTCCGAACAGGAACAGCCCCAGCAGCGTCAGCAGCAGGATACCCGCAAACGCCAGATCCGGCCGCATGTTCCCCGTGACGATCTGGATGTAGAAGCCAAGCCCCCGATCCGACCCGATGAACTCGGCAATGGTGGCGCCCACCGTCGCGTTGATCGCGGCGTATTTGAACCCGACGAAGCACTGCGGCAACGCCGCTGGCAGACGCAGCCGGAAGAACGCCTTCGCCCGCCCCGCCCCGGTGGCCCGGGCAAAGTTCGACAACTCGTCCGGCAGCGACGAGAACGCGAGGATCGCGTTCAGCACCACCGGGAAGAAGCAGACCAGCACCACGATGATGATCTTCGGCATAAGCCCGAATCCCAGCCACGAGATGAACAGCGGCGCGAAAGCGATTTTCGGCACCATCTCGAGGCTGACGAAGAACGGATAGATCGTCCGCTTCAACACTGATGAGAACGAGATGGCCAAGCCCAGCGGCAGACCAATCACGATGGCGATGGCAAAGCCCAGGAACGCCTCGAACCCCGTGATCCACGTGTAATAAAGAAGCGTGCTGATATCCGCCCAGCCGTTCTGCACCACGGTCGAGGGCGCCGTCAGGATGTAGCGCGGAATGTCGAACAGGCTGATCGACGCTTCCCAGAAGGCAAAAAAGGCCACGAAAAACGCGATCCCCATCCACCAGTAGGACAGCCACTTGATCAGGCGCGAGCGCGCCTGCGGTTTGTCAGAGGACGCCATAGCCACGGAAGATCTCCTGAATTTCACGGACGTACCCGGTGAACTCGGGCGTGTTCTTGACCGACAGGTCGCGGGGATACGGCAGGTCGATCGGGATCAGCCGTTCGATCCGGCCGGGGCGCGGCGTGACCACCGCGACCTTCGTGGACAATTGCACCGCTTCCTCGATCGAATGGGTCACGAAAACCACGGTGGGTTTCTGCCGCTGCCACAGCGCCTGAAGGTCGTCGCGGATCCGCTCGCGCGTCATCGCGTCCAGCTTGCCCAGCGGTTCGTCCAGCAGCATCAGGTGCGGGTCGTGCACCATCGCCTGACAGAAGGCGGCGCGTTGCTGCATCCCGCCCGACAGCTCGTAGGGGTGCCGGTCGGCGAAGGCCATCAGGTCGACAGAGGTCAGCAGTTCGTCGATGCGCTCGCGGAAGTCGCGCGGCGGCAGGCTTCGCAGTTCCAGCTGCAGCTCGATATTCCCGCGCACCGTGCGCCACGGCACCAGCGTGTTGTCCTGAAACATGATGCCGATGTCGGTCTGCGGCCCGTGCACCTCGCGCCCGGCAAGGGCGATGCGGCCCTCGGTCGGGTCCACAAGTCCCGCGATCATCAGCATCAACGTCGATTTCCCGCAGCCGGACGGTCCCAGCAGCGAGACGAACTCGCCCGGCATGATGTTCATGTCGACCGGCCCGAAGGCATGGACGGCTTCCGCGCCCGTACCGAATGTCTTGGAAACGCCGCTTATTTCGATCTGCGGCAACTGGCTCGCCCGAGGATGGGCCGCCCCGTTTCTTGTCTTGGGATCCCGCGGCGCCGTGGCCGCGGGAGCTGTCTTCGTCAAATCACTCACTCCGGGAGGAAGTCGTTGGTGTAGAAGTCGCTGGCGACCATGTCGGTCTCTAGGTCGTTGTAATCCTTCATCAACGTGAGCATGTCTTCCCAGTCGCTTGCAACATGGTAGCCGATCTTCTTGTCGGTGTTGCCCGCCGAATAAAGGACGCCCAGCGTGACGTTCAGCACGTCAAGTTCAGCGGCTTTGCTTTCGTCGGTGTTGGCGCTGCCGCCGACGATGTCGGCCATCGCGTCGATCGCCTTCATCGGGTCGGCTTCGGCGTCGGAGAACGCCTTGACCGTCGCGGCCATGAAGCGTTTCACAAGCTCGGGGTTTTCCTCGACCATGTCCTTGTGGGCCACGACGCAGTAACCGACCTGGTTCACGCCATAGTCCGAATAGGGGAACGTGACCGGCTCGGGGCCGCCCGCGGTCTTGATCTGCGACGGCTTGTCGTCCAGCCCGCCAAGGATGCCGACGCTGTCATCGGGCCCTTGGATATAGCCAGAGATCAGCGCGCCCTCGGGGACGTTCACGATGGTGACGTCATCCTCGGACAGGCCGGCGTTGGCCAGCACCAGCGGGAAGAAGGTGTTCACGCCCGCGTTGGCGGTGGTCAGGATCTTCTGGCCTTCCAGATCGGCGATGGTTTCGATGCCGGTGTCGGGGCGGACGATGACGGCCTCGGTGCCCATCGCGTCGATCACGCCGACCGAAATCAGCGGCGCGCCCTGAGCGGCCAGCGTCACCATCGCGGCGCAGGACCCATAGGCGAAGTCGCTGTCGCCATTAGCCACCAGCCGCGCGGCGGCAGAGGACCCGTTGCCCGAACGGATGTCCAGATCGATGTCTTGTTCGTCGTAATAGCCAGCGTCGAGCCCAAGCGAGAACGGTGCGTGCGAACCGTAGTACATCCAGTTCAGCCGCAGCCGCACATCGTCCTCGGCCGAGGCGGTTCCCGCGATCATCAGCGCCGGAAGGCACGCTGCAATAAGCCGTGAAGTCGTCTTCATTTTCCCTGTTCTCCTGCGGAACGTGTTAGATTTCCTTGGCCAAATCTCACCCGTTCAGAGCCCGTCGGACTCTGTTGCGCGGCCTTCGCCGCAACGCTGAAAATGGCATGTCGTGCAGCAACTATCAGCGAGACCCCCGGGTCGATGTTGATCGAAAAGGACAATTAGTTTGCGAATCCAGCCACCCGCCGTGACAATTGAAGTTCCGTTAAGGCACGCTTCGGCTCGACGACGGACCGCCCCCTCGCCCAGATCAGCGGCGCGCGGGTCATCCTCGCGAAGGTTCGCGCAAGGGTGAAGGAACGTCGGACGCTCTGGCCCATGCCGTATCGCGCGCGCCTGCTGCTCGGGCAGTTGACGACACGGTTCGGGCCGAGTGCCGCCAATTAAATCAGGTTCGGTTTCAGGACGGTTGCTCCCGTCCGGGACAAAACCACACGCATCAGGCCAGATCTTTCCCGCCGAAGCAGACAGCTGCGCGGTGCAACGCCCCACAACTCATCCTCGCCCTGCCTGAGCAAGCGCGCGCCGTGCCCGGTTGGGCTGGAGTGTCGCCCCCCCTTCCACGCGAACGGCGATCTTCTCTCAAGGCCGCCAGCGTTAAGATCGGTTGACACGGCGTAATTGGCATGTGTAATAATTGCGCATAGCGAAAAAAACTTTGCATAGCGAATTTTTTTCGCTTCACGATCTTGGAGGAGAGCCCGTGAAACAAGCCGACGCGTCCGGTCCGAAGACGAGAATCGCACAGGCGCACGCCGACCGCGTGACAGTGCGCGGGGCGGACCTGTGTACCGAATGTATCGGGCATGAAACCTTCGCCGCCTATTTCCTGAGGCTTCTGAATGTCGAGCGGACCCCGGCGCTGGTGGCGCTGGTCGACGCCACGCTCATCGCAATCGCCGAACACGGGCTGGTGCCCTCGGTGCAGGCGGCGCGCATGACCTACGCCGCGTCGCCAGAGTCGCTGCACGGGTCCGTCGCCGCCGGTCTGCTGGGATGCGGGTCGGTGATCCTTGGCGCATCGGAAACCGCCGGGGCGTTCTTGGGCGACCTGAACCGCAAGGCCCACGCAAGCGGACGTCCACTGGACGAGGTCGCGCTGGACGCCGTGTCCGAAATCCGCGCCGCGCGCCGGGCGCTGCCCGGTTTCGGCCACCCGATCCACAAGCCCGAAGATCCCCGTGCATGGCGGCTTCTGGAGCTTGCCGAAGACCTTGGCTCTGCCGGCGCCAACTGCGCCGCGCTGAAAGCGGTGCACGGGGTCGTGCCGCATGTGTATGGCCGCGCGCTGCCACTAAACGTGTCGGGCGCCATTCCGGCGGTGCTGCTGGATGCCGGTTTCCCGCAAGGTGCGATGAAGGGCATCCCGCTGATTGCTCGCACCGCGGGACTGATCGCGCATCTGCTAGAGGAACAGGAACATCCCATCGGCTTTGCCCTGTCCAACACCGCCGAGGCCGGGATCGACTATGACGTTGCGCCCAGCGCGAAGGATCTTGCAGCGGAAGGAGCCTCATCGTGAGCGGCATGTTGTCCGGCCTGACGGTCATCGACCACGGCACCTTCATTACCGGTTCTTTCGCGACGATGCTGCTGGCCGATCTTGGCGCGACGGTCATCAAGGTCGAAAAGAAAGACGTCGGCGACCCCTACCGCAGCTTTCGGGGCGGGCTGTATGCCCCGCATTTCCAAGCCAACAACCGGTCGAAGCAAAGCATCGGCATCGACCTGAACGACGACGCCGACCGCGAGGTTCTGCTGTCGCTGATCGACGAGGCGGACGTCTACGTTCAAAACTTCCGCCCCGGTGTGGCCGAAAAGCTGGGCCTGTCCGCCGAGACGCTGCAAGGCCGCAATCCGAAGCTGATCTACTGCTCGATCTCGGGTTTCGGCCCCGATGGCCCGCTTGCCGCGCGACCGACCTATGACACGGTGGCGCAGGGCATGTCAGGCTTTCTCAGCATGTACGTCGGCGGCGACGAACCGCGCATCGTCGGCCCCGCCATCGCGGACTCGCTGACCGGGCTGTACGCGGCTTACGGTATCCTTGGCGCAATCGCCGGGCGCGAGCGGACCGGCAAGGCGTCGAAGGTGGATCTGTCGATGCTGGAAACGGTGATGCACTTCGCCAGCGAGCCCTTCGCGAACTTCTTCGGCAACGGCAAGCCGTGGGGGCCCTACGACCGCGCCAGCATCTCGCAGTCCTATTCGCTGGAATGCGCCGACGGGTCGCTGATCGCGCTGCACCTGTCATCGCCCGAGAAGTTCTGGACCGAACTTCTGGCGGCCATCGAACGGCCCGACCTGAACGACGATCCCCGGTTCGACAGCCGCATGAAGCGTGTCGACCATCACGATGAACTTATTGCGGAATTACGCCCGGTGTTCGTCCGCAAAACGCGCGACGAATGGAGCGCGCTGCTGGACAAACACGACGTGCCTTTCGCGCCGATCTACACCCTCGCCGAGGCGCTGGAGGGCGAGCAGGCAAAGCACCTTGAGGTCCTGCAGACCGTCACCCACCCCGAGATGGGCGAGATCCGCATGATACGAAATCCGATTACCTATGACGGCGACCGGCGGTTCAGCGCCGGGCCGCCACCGACACTCGACGAGCACGGAGCAGAGCTTCGGGACCGGACAGCCCGGAAAAAGGCCTAAACCGGATCACTGTCCAAGGGGAGGAAGACAGGATGAACGACGTCAAACACGGCTCTGCCGTTCCAGAGATCATGGCGCGGCCCGCGCCCAAGACGCGCAAAGAGCCGGTCCCGCCGAACATGCAGATCGACCGCGTGGTCGAGATGCTGTCGAAGCCCGGCGAAGGTGTGGATCCCGATCTGCAACGCAAGATCCTGATCGTGGCCAAGCACCTGCACGCGATGCTGGACGAGCTTGAGGTGGGCGAGCCCGAGATCCTCAAGGTCTACGAATTCCTCGACCGCGTCGGGGCAAACGGCGACATGATGCTGCTGGGCGACCACTTTGGCCTGTCGGTCCGGGCCAACGACATCTCGTACCTGCAAAGCCGGGGTACGGTGCCGAACGTCATCGGCCCGCTGTACCGCGAGGACGCGCCCTTCATGGACAACCCCGGCCAGATGGTCGCAGACGACGAACCGGGGCGGCACATCATCCTCAGCGGTCAGGTCCGCGACTGCGACACCGGCAAGCCCCTGCCGGGTACGATCCTCGATTTCTGGCAGTCGAACCACGAAGGCTTCTACGAAGATCAGCGCCCCGACATGCCCGACTATGAATTCCGCCGCCGGATCAAGGCGGATGATCAGGGCCGCTATTCCTTCCGCACCATCGTTCCGGGCGGGTACTACATCGCCAACCGCGACACGCCGGTGGTGGAACTGACGAAGGCCGTGGGTCTGGGCAGTTTCCGCCCGCCGCACATCCACCTGATGGTCGATGCCCCCGGCTTCACCCACCTGACGACGCTGATCTACTTCGAGGGCGAACCGTCCAACGAACATGACAGCATCTTTTCGTTCCGGGTCGAGAACATGGCCCGCATCAAAGCGCCCGCCCAGCCGGGCACTCCGGAAACCTGTGAGTTCGACATCGAACTCATCCGCGAAGACTAGGACGTTCATATGGTTCAGATCTCTTATCTGACGTCGATCGAATTCGAGGCGGGCAGCGTCGCCACGCTTCCCGAACAGCTGGCGAAGCTGGGCATAAAACGGCCACTGCTGGTCAGCGACCACGGGCTGAAGGCCGCGGGGCTGGTCGACAAGGTGCTGGCGCTGTGCCCCGAAGGGACGCCCGCCTATCTCGACGTGCCGACCAACCCGACCGAGGCCGCGACGCTGGGCGCGCTGGACGCCTACCGCGCACATGACTGCGACGGGCTGGTGGCCTTGGGCGGCGGATCCCCGATCGACCTTGGCAAGGGCGTGGTGCTCCTGGCCACCCACGAGGGGCCGCTGGAACGCTACGCGGTGATCCTTGGCGGGCTGGCCCGCATCACCTCTGCCGTGGCGCCGATGATCGCCATCCCCACCACCGCCGGGACCGGCGCAGAGGTCGGGCGCGCCGCGCTGCTGACGCTGAACGACGGGCGCAAGCTGGGGTTCATCAGCCCCTACCTGTTCCCCCGCCTTGCCCTGTGCGACCCGGAACTAACGCTGGCGCTGCCGAAATGGCTGACCGCCGCCACCGGCCTCGACGCGCTGTCGCACTGCATCGAGACGTTCTGTTCGCCCAAGATCAACCCGCCCGCTGACGCCATCGCGCTGGACGGCGCGGGCCGGATCTGGGGCAACCTGGAAGCCGTGTTCAACAAGGGCGACGACCTGGCAGGCCGGAACGAGTTGATGATGGGCTCGCTGGAAGGCGGGCTGACGTTCCAGAAGGGCCTTGGCGCGGTGCACGCGCTGTCGCACGCGCTTGGCGGGCTGAAGGAACCCAGCCTGCACCACGGTACGCTGAACGCGATCCTGATGCCGCCGGTCCTGCGCTTCAACGCCGACGTGTTGGCCGACAAGTTGCCGCGCCTGAAGGCCGCGATGGGCCTGCCTGCGGATGCCGACCTGGCCGACGAGCTGGACGCGCTGAACGGACGGCTGGGCATCCCCAAGGGGCTGCGCACGCTGGGTGTGACCGAGGATCAGTTCGACTATGTCGTCGAACGCGCCCTTGCCGACCACAGCCACGCGACCAACCCGCGCGAAGCCACGGCCGCCGATTACCGCCAGCTTCTTGAAACGGTGTGGGTCTGACATGCCCGCGATGGAGCCTTTCGTCACCCACACCGGGCGCACCGCGCCGTTACGGCTGGTCAATGTCGACACCGACATGATCATCCCCAAGCAGTACCTCAAGCTGATCACCCGGACCGGGCTGGGCGAAGGGCTGCTGATCGAACGCCGCCTGCTGGACGACGGCATGCCCGACCCAGAGTTTGCCCTCAACCAGCCGCGCTATGAGGGTGCCAGCATCCTGATCGCGGGCGATAATTTCGGCTGTGGTTCGTCGCGAGAACAGGCGCCCTGGGCGCTGATGGACTGCGGCTTTCGCTGCGTGATCTCAACCAGCTTCGGCGACATCTTCTTCAACAACTGCTTCAAGAACGGCCTTCTGCCGGTTCGCGTGCAGCCCGATGAACTGGAACAGCTGTTCGTTCACGCCGAAACCGCGAACGACCCAAGCCTGACCGTCGATCTGGAGGCCGAGGAGATCCGGCTTCCCGGCGGCGGCAGCATATCCTTCGCCACCAGCCCCTATCAGCGCCGCCTGCTGCTGGACGGGCTGGACGAGGTTGCCATGACACTGAAACGCGATCCCGAGATCGCCGCCTTCGAGACCCGCCACGCCGCGAACCGGCCGTGGCTGCTGCAAGACAGGACCCAGCCGTGACAAGCTATAACCTTCTCCTTCTTCCCGGCGACGGGATCGGACCCGAGATCATGGCCGAGGCCGCCAAGGTGCTGGCCGCGCTGTCCGATCTGGGGCTGGCGCACTTCGAGACCGAGGAAGACCTCGTCGGCGGCGCGGCCATCGACGCGCGGGGAAACCCGCTGTCGGACGAAACCATCGCCTTGGCCAAAGCCGCCGACGCCACGCTTTTCGGCGCGGTCGGCGGCCCGAAATGGGACGGCAAGGGGCCGTTCCACTTGCGTCCGGAAATCGGCATCCTTGGGCTGCGCAAGGCGTTGGGGCTTTATGCCAACCTGCGGCCCGCGAAATGCTATGGCCCGCTTGCCACCGCCTCGTCGTTGCACGCGGAACTGGTTTCCGGGCTGGACATCCTTGTCGTGCGGGAACTGACCGGGGGCGTCTATTTCGGACAGCCGAAGGAAATCGTCACGCTTCAGGACGGTCAGCGCCGCGCGGTCGACACGCAGGTCTACACGACGTCCGAGGTCGAGCGCATCGGCCGCGTCGCCTTTGATCTGGCCCGCAAGCGCAAGAACCTTGTCCATTCCGCCGACAAGAACAACGTGATGCGCACCGGCACCCTGTGGCGCGAGACGATCACCGACCTGCACGCCGCCGAGTTCGCGGACGTGACGCTGGAACACATCCTTGCCGACAACCTTGGAATGCAGCTGGTGCGCAAGCCGGGTCAGTTCGACGTGCTGGTGATGGACAACCTGTTCGGCGACCTGCTGTCGGACGTGGCCGCGATGCTGACCGGCTCGCTTGGGATGCTGCCGTCCGCGTCGCTGGGCGATGCGGACCCCGTCACCGGCAGCCGCCCGTCGCTGTATGAACCGATCCACGGGTCCGCGCCCGACATCGCGGGGCAAGGCTTTGCCAACCCGCTGGCGATGATCGGCTCGCTGGCGATGTCGCTGCGCTATTCGCTGGACGAGCCCGATCTGGCCGACCGGGTCGAGGCCGCCATCGAAAGCGTGCTGGAACAGGGCCTGCGCACCCCCGACATCGCCGCACCGGGGCAGAACGCCGTCAGCACCGCCGAGATGGGCACCGCCGTCGCGGAGGCCCTGCGCGCGGGCGCGACATCGGAAGCCGTCGCATGAGCGCGGCGCGGACCATGTTCGACCGGATCTGGGACGATCACCTGATCGACACCCAGCCGGACGGCACGTCGCTGATCTATGTCGACCGGCATCTGGTGCACGAGGTATCGTCGCCGCAGGCGTTCGAGGCGCTGCGCCTTGCGGGACGCACCGTGCGGGTGCCGGAGAACACGCTGGCCGTCGCAGACCACAACATCCCAACGCTGAACCGCGCAGCCGGGATCGCGGACCCCGACAGCCGCCTGCAGGTCGAGACGCTGGAACGCAACGCCGCCGAGAACGGTATCGACTTCTTTGCCGGGTCCGATCGGCGGCAGGGGATCGTCCACGTCATCGGGCCGGAACAGGGCTTCACCCTGCCCGGCGCGACCATCGTCTGCGGAGACAGCCATACCTCGACCCACGGCGCGTTCGGGGCCTTCGCGATGGGCATCGGCACCTCTGAGATCGAGCATGTGCTGGCCACGCAGACGCTGGTTCAGCGCAAGCCGAAGAACATGCGCGTGACCGTCGACGGAGAACTGCCCGAAGGCGTCGGCGCCAAGGACATCATCCTTGCGATCATCGGCGAGATCGGCACCGGCGGCGCGACCGGCCACGTCATCGAATACGCCGGCGAAGCGATCCGCGCGCTGTCGATGGAAGGCCGGATGACCGTCTGCAACATGTCCATCGAAGCAGGCGCGCGCGCGGGCCTGATCGCACCGGACGAGAAAACCTTCGCCTACCTCAAGGACCGCCCCCGCGCGCCGAAGGGCGACGCATGGGACACCGCCGTCGCCGCGTGGCGTCAGCTGCCGTCCGATCCCGATGCCGTCTTCGACCGCGAAGTTCATCTGGACGCCGCCGCCCTGCCGCCGGTCGTAACTTGGGGCACCAGCCCCGAGGACGTCGTGTCGGTCGCGGGCAGCGTGCCGGACCCCGCCGACCTGACCGACGAGACACAGCGCCGCTCCAAGCGGCAGGCGCTGGACTACATGGGCCTGCTGCCCGGCCAGCGCGTGACGGACATCGAACTGGACCGGGTTTTCATCGGCTCGTGCACCAACGGCCGGATCGAGGACCTGCGCCTTGTCGCCCGCATGGTCGAAGGCCGCCGCGTGCACGACCGGGTGTCGGCCATGATCGTCCCCGGCTCGGGCCTTGTCCGCGAACAGGCCGAGGCCGAGGGGCTGGACCGCATCTTTCTCGACGCCGGTTTCGAATGGCGCGAACCGGGCTGTTCGATGTGTCTTGCGATGAACCCCGACCGGCTGGAGCCGGGCGAACGCTGCGCGTCGACTTCGAACCGCAATTTCGAGGGGCGGCAGGGCTTTCGCGGCCGCACCCATCTTGTTTCCCCGGCAATGGCCGCCGCCGCCGCGATTGCAGGGCATTTCGTTGACGTCAGAGGTTGGTCATGACCGGCACCCCCATCCGCCTTCTCGGCTTTTCCGGCAGCCTGCGCGCCGGGTCGTACAACTCTATGCTGCTAAGCCATTTCGCGAGCCGTCTTCCCGATCATGTCAGCTTCGAACAGGCCCAGATCGCCGACCTGCCGCATTTCGACGCCGACCTGATGGCGGACGGGTTTCCGAAGCCCGCGGAGCGTCTGATCGCGCAGGCGCAAGCCGCCGATGCCGTGGTGTTCGCGACGCCGGAATACAACTTCTCGGTCCCCGGCGTTCTGAAGAACGCCATCGACTGGGTGTCGCGGGGCAAACCCGCCCCGCTGGCGGGCAAGCCGGTGGCGATCATGAGCGCCTCGACCTCGATGCTGGGCGGTGCGCGGGGGCAGTATCACCTACGACAGATGCTGGTGTTCCTGGACGCGCACCCGGTCAACAAGCCCGAGATCTTCATCAACTTCGCACCACAGAAATTCGACGACACCGGCGCCCTGACCGACACGGTCGCGGCGGGGCTGGTGGACGACATGATCTCTGCCCTGCTGCAATGGCAGGCCAAGATCGCCCCATGAAACCACGCCGCGTTCCGGAGGAGGACCGGGCCGCGGCCAACGGGGGACCAATCGCCCCTACCACCAGAGCAAGACACATCAATCGGAGGAGACCCGACATGACGCTTCAGACTCGTTTTCGGACGGCGACGGCCGCCTTGGCCCTTGCCAGCCTGCCCGGCTTTGCCGCCGCGCAAGAGGTGATCGACATCACCATCGGCGCCAGCCACCCGCCGGCCGTGGCTTGGGTCGCCCAGATCACCGAGACCTTCATCCCCGAGGTGAACCGCATCCTTGCCGAGGACGGCAACTACACCGTCGAGTTCAACGAGATGTACAGCGGCACGCTGTACAAGGTAAACGAAACCCTGACCGCGATCAGCGACGGCATCGCCGATGTCGGCTGGGTGTTCAGCCTTGTCGAGGGCAGCCGCCTGCCGCTGACCCAGATCACCGGCTACCTGCCCGGCGTGACCAGCGATCCGGTCCTGTTGATGAACGTCTTCAACGACCTGAACGAAACCGTTCCCGCCTTCCAAGAGGAATGGGATCGGCAGAACGTGGTCTTTCTGTCGGCCACCTCGGGCGACGGGCACCAGTTGTTCACCAAGTCCCCGGTCACTTCGCTGGCCGACATCGCGGGCATGAAGATCTCTGCCCCCGGCAGCGTCGGGACGTGGATGGGCGGCACCGACGCGATCCCCGTGGATGGCGCCGCGACCACCTTCTACACCGACGCCGCCACCGGGCTGACCGAGGGCGCCAACACCTCGTTGTCGGTCGCCAACTCGATCAAATACTTCGAGGTCGCGCCGCACGTCACGATGGTCAACCTTGGGTCCACTTTCTTCGGTGGGCTGATCGTGAACAAGGACGTGTGGGAAGGTCTGCCCGAAGAGGTTCAGCAAGCCTTCCGCGAGGCCGCGCGCACCTACTCGGTCGCCGTGGGCGAGGACGTGAACGGACGGGTCGAGAAGATCAAAACCTACCTGTCCGAGGAAGGCCCGTCGCAGAACCCGCCGATCACCGTCACCGAGATGTCGGCAGAGGACCGTCAGGCGTGGTTCGACGGCCTGCCCAACCTTGCCCAGCAGTGGGTCGACGCCAACGAGGCGCAGGGCCTGCCCGCGCGCGAGGTGCTGAAAGCCTACATGGAAGCCGCCCGTGCAGCCGGTGCGACCCCGGTGCGCAACTGGGACGAAGAAGTGCAGTAACGCACCCGGGCCGGGCGTCCGTTCGGGCGCCCGGTCTACACGGAACGTACGCGCGGCCGAAGCCGCCGGCAGGGAGGGCATGACATGGCGGCACGATCCGCACGACTGACGCCGCTTGGAGTGGTCG
Source organism: Psychromarinibacter halotolerans (assembly GCF_029168315.1). Taxonomy (NCBI): domain Bacteria; kingdom Pseudomonadati; phylum Pseudomonadota; class Alphaproteobacteria; order Rhodobacterales; family Paracoccaceae; genus Psychromarinibacter; species Psychromarinibacter halotolerans. Next base: position 251,231 of record NZ_JARGYD010000006.1, on the reverse strand, counting down.
TCGATATTTCCAACGTCATTGGCGTCTTACTGATCTGGGCGGTCGTCGTCCTGATGTGTCTCGACGTCGTGTCCCGCAACCTGCTGAACCAGCCCATCGCCGGGGTGGCAGACATCGTCGCCTCTTCCGTCGTGGCCATCGTGTTCCTTCAGCTTGGCTCTGCCGTGCGGAACGACCGCCTGACCCGCGCCGATTTCCTGCTGGCCCGCATCCAGACCGGCGCGCCGGGGCTGGCGAAGATCCTGGGCATCCTGTTTCACCTGATCGGTGCGGCCATCTGCATCGGCATCGTCAACTGGACCCTGCCGAAACTTGGCAACGCGTGGACCCGGTCGGAGTTCGTCGGAATCGTCGGCGTGATGACCTTCCCGCGCTGGCCGGTGCTGGCAATCGCCGTCTATGGCGCCGGTCTGGCCGCGATCCAATTCCTTGCCCACGCGGTGCGCGAGGCCCTGCCCCGCCGCGCGGCTTCTTCGGAGCATTCTTCCTGATGGATATCTCGGTCGGGTTCTGGCTTATCGCCATTCTTCTGTTCGGCATCATGATCGGCCTGCCGGTGGCTTTGGCGCTGATCACCTCGTCTTTGATCGGCATCGCCGCGATGCGGTCGCCCGAGCTTGCCGGTCGCTTTCTGGCGGCGGCGGCGAACGATTCCGTCAACGATTATCTCTTCGGGGTCATTCCGCTGTTCGTGCTGATGGGCATGATCGTCTCTGCCTCGGGGATGGGACGGGACACGTTCGACGTGTTCGAGTCCCTGCTCCGAAGGCTAAGCGGCGGGCTGGGCGTGGCGACCGTCGCCGCGAACACGGTGTTTGCCGCGATCACCGGGGTCAGCATCGCGTCGGCGGCCGTGTTCTCTAAAATCGCGGTGCCGGAAATGCGCCGCCACGGCTATTCGGCGGAACTGGCGGTGGGCACGGTCGCGGGAAGCTCGGTGCTGGGGATGCTTATACCGCCCAGCCTGCTGCTGATCGTCTATGGCATCATCGCCGAGGAATCCATCGGCCGCCTGTTTCTGGCCGGGCTTCTGCCGGGCGCGCTGCTGGCGCTGATCTTCGCTGCCATCATCCTGATCACCGCCCGGCTTCGCCCCGGGTCGGTCGGGCAGCGCGCGGACGGCGCCCCCCTGCCCGAGAACGCCGCCCTGCCGCCCCGGATGAGCGGCCCGACCCTGCTGGCGAAGATCGCGCCGATGCTGATCCTGATCCTGCTGGTCCTTGGCGGCATCTACTCGGGCAAGTTCAGCCCGACCGAGGCCGGCGCAGTCGGCGTTGCGGGGGCGCTGGTGATCGCCCTGCTGCGACGCAGCCTTGGCCCGCGCAGCTTGTGGCGCCTGTCGATGGAGACGGGAAGCATCAACGTCTCGATCCTGTTCCTGATCATCGCCGCCACGCTGTACAGCCGCGCACTGTCGCTTAGCGGGCTGCCCGCCTCGGTGGCGGACGGCATCACGGCGCTGAACCTTGGATACGTGGGGTTCCTGATCTGCTACGTGGCGATCCTTCTGGTGCTGGGCTGCTTCATCGACTCTGTCTCGATCCTGCTGATCGTCATCCCGATCATGCTGCCGGTGATCGAAGGCATGGGGCTGGACCCGATCTGGTTCGGCATCGTGTCGATCGTCTCGATCGAGGTGGGCCTGTTGACGCCGCCCTTCGGTCTGTCGGCCTTCGTGGTGAAATCCAGCCTGAACGACCCCGACCTGACGCTGGGCACCATCTTCCGCGGCGCGTTCCCGTTCCTGCTGGGTATGCTGCTGCTGGTCGCCATCCTCGCCGTCTTCCCGCAGATCGCTTTGGTCCTTGCCAGATAACCCAGCCCACGAAAGGAGTGACCGCCTTGGCCTATCACATCAGCACAGAAGAAGTCCGGCAGAAGACGCGCGGGATGCTGCAGCGCGAGCTTTACGTGGTCGTGACCTCGCCCGTCGATGGCAAGGAAGACCTGCTGAACGAGGTGACGCCCGCGCATCTTGACCATCAGGTCCGGATGGAGCGCGAGGGGCACATGGTCGCCGCCGGTCCGCTTCTAAGCGAGGACAGCGAAAGCTTCGACGGCACCGGAATGTTCGTCCTGCGCGCGGCCTCGATCGACGCGGCCCGCGCGCTGTGCGACGAAGACCCCATGCACGCCAGCGGCGCGCGCACCTATACCATCCGGCCGTGGATGGTGAACGAAGGCGGTGTGACCGTGCGCGTCACCTTCTCGGACCAGCGCGGCGAATTCACCTGACGCCCTGCCGGGACGGGTCCCGGTGCGCCCGTCCCAGCCGATGTCCGGCGTCTGCCACGGCCAGCAGCATTTGAGCTTCGGTGCCGGAAGACTATAGTGACCCGAAACCCCGGCAGGACGCGTCAGATGCGCCCCCCAAGCCAGCCGGCGTCAAGATTCGAGGCAAAGATGAACAAGACCTCCGCGTCGCAAAGACCACACGAGGGTGACCGCGATTTCGTCGAGTCACTGGCCCGCGGTCTGGAGGTCATCCTGTCGTTCACCCGCGAAAGCCCCGAGATGACGCTGAAGGAAGTCGCGGAGAAGACCGGTCTTAGCCCGGCCACGGCGCGGCGGTCGCTGCACACGCTTCGCAAGCTTGGCTACGTCGGCATGAACGGCAAGCGGTTCCTGCTGCGCGCCAAGGTGCTGTCGCTTGGGTCCGCCTTCCTGAACTCGATGAACATCAAGGACGTGGCCGACCATTTCCTGCAGGAAGTGCACGAGGAATTCCACGACGCGGTGTCGCTTGCCGTGCTGAACGGCAATCATGTGCTGTACGTTTCCCATATCTCCAGCATGCGCGATAACCGCTTCCGCGCGCGCATCGGGTACAGCCTGCCGATCTACTGCACCTCGCTGGGGCATGTGCTTCTGGCGTTCTCCGATCCGAAGGCCATCGAGACCTATTTCGACACCGTCTCGTTCGAGCGGTACACCTCGCGCACCATCTCATCCGCCGAGGAACTACAGTCCGCGCTGGATTTCGTCCGGCGCAACGATCACGCCGCGGCGCTTGAACAGCTGGAATACGGTGTCCTGTCCGTGGCGGTTCCGGTCCGGTCCCCCGACGGCGATGTGCTGGCGGCGGTGAACTGTTCCGGAGAGCTGTCGCGCGCGAACCTCGACACGATGATCGAAACGCGGGTTCCCGCGCTTAGGAAAGCAGCCGACCGCATTGCCGCCGCGCTTGAACGGCACCCGGCGCTGCTGCATTCGATCCAAAGCGGGAACGTCGACAGCCCGTCGGGTATCGGCGCCGATCTTGCGCTTGGCGGCACCATCGCCACGCCCTAGCGGCCCGCGCGACGCGCGGTTCGCCCCGCCCGGTCTAAAGGAACACGGTCACCGTCGCCGGAACCAGCGCGACCGTGATCAGCACCAGAAGCATCACGCCGATGAACGGAAGCGTGGCGCCGAAGATCTGTTCGACGGACACGTCGGGATCGTTCAGCGTGTTGTGCACCGTGAAGACCGAGATCCCGAACGGCGGTGTCAGCAGGCCGATCTCGACCGCGATCACCGTGACGATCCCGAAGTGCATCAGGTCCAGCCCCATGCCCTGCGCGATGGGCGCGGCAATGGGCACCATGATCAGCAGGATCGACGTGCTGTCCAGGATCATCCCCATCAGCAGGATGATCGCCGCGTAGAACAGCATGAACCCCAGCGGTCCGAAGCCCGACCCGGCCACCAGCCCAGCGATGGCATTCGGCAGGCCCGCGATGGCCAGCATCCGGGAATAGAACGAGGCGGCGATCAGCAGCAGCAGGATCGAGACCGAGATCACGCCGGTCTGTTTCATCACCTGCCACAGCTTGTGGCGATCAAGGCTGCGGCGCGACAGCGCGACCAGCAGCGCGCCGAAGGCACCGACGCCGCCCGCCTCGGTCGGGGTGAAGAACCCGGTGTAAAGGCCTCCCAGCACAAGGATAACCAGCAGGATGATCGGGATCAGCTTGCGGATCAGCTGGCCCAGCGGCATCGGTTCGATGTCGCGGTCCAACCGCCGCGCGCGGGTGCTTTCGGGGTCGCTGAGCACAAAGTTCGGCGCGATGATCGTCACGCTGATCAGCATGACCACGAAGCCGCCCGCCAGCAGCAGCCCCGGAATGATCCCCGCGATGAACATGCCGCCGATCGAGACCTCGGCCAGCACGCCGTAGATGATCAGCAGCAGGCTGGGCGGGATCAACATCCCCAGCACCGAGGACCCGGCGACGGTGCCCGACGAGAAGGCCGGGCGATAGCCGTGGCGCGTCATCTCGGGCACGGCGACGCGGGTGAACACGGCGGCCGAGGCGATCGACACCCCGGTGACGGCGGCGAAGATCGTGTTGGCCGCGACGGTGGCGACGCCCAGCCCGCAGATCATGCGGCGCAGCAGCTCTTCGGCCACCGCGAAGGTATCTCGCCCGACGTTCGAGACGCTGACCAGCAGCCCCATCAGAACGAACAGCGGAATGGTCGCGAACAGGTAGTCGGCGATGCCGGAATAGGCGGTCAGTTCCAGCATCCGGAACGCCAGCCCGATGTTGTCGCGGATGATCCAGATCCCGACGAAGGCCACCGAAAACAGCGCGTAGGCGATCTGCATCCCAAGAAGCACCAGCGCGATCAGGACGGCGATAAGGATGAAACCGATGGTCAGGGTCGTCATTGCGTGGCCTTCACTTCTTCGATCTCGCGGGTCACGCGGTACAGCGCGGCCAGCACCGCGGTTCCGGCCCCAAGGACGGTAATCGCCCGGAAGGGCCAAGTCGGAATGGTCCAGACGCCCTGAACGCCGAAGAACTCGGCCGTCTGCCACGCGGACACGAATTTCGGCCAAGAGGCCCAGACGACCAGCGCGAAGACGACCGCGCCGGTCAGGCAGAACACGATCTCCAGCACCGACACCGCCGCAGGAGACGAGCGCCCGATGCGGCGGACAAGGAAATCGGCGCGGGTCAGACGCCGTTGCAGGATCGCGGCGGGCACCTGCAGGAACACGATGGCCACCACGGTGCGGGCGGCGATTTCGGACACGCCGGTGATCGGCAGGTCCAGCAGGTTGCGGCCGATCACGTCGGCCACGATCAATAGCATCAGCGCCCCGATGGACGCGGTGCCGATCGCCGACATGGCGGCGGCGACGCTGCCCAGCGCCGCGCCAAGCGGCGCCTCGGCGAAGGCCGGAACGAACTGGTCTTCAGGATCGGCGGTCGTGTCTTCGCTCATTGGGCCTGCCTTGCAAGGTGGGCCGGCCCGACCGGAAACGGCCGGGCCGACGGGTAGGTCACGCGGTGGTCCGTTCGGACCTTACAGGCCTTCGGCCCAGTTGCGCAGCGGCGTCGCGCCGCGTTCTTCCAGAGCGTCGAAATAGGCCTTCAGCACGGTCTTGCCGGCCTCGCCCGTCTGCTCCAGCCACGGCTCGACGATGTTCGGCAGACCCTCGACCCATGCGGCCTTCTCGGCCTCGGGCAGTTGATGGATGGTCAGGCCGGCTTTCTGCATCTCGTCCAGCGCGCGGGCGGCAAGGTCGGCGACATAGTCGCCATGCGCGACCGAGGTCGCTTGCGCCGCCTCGCGGAAGGCGTCCTGCACCGGGGCGGGAAGCCCGTCGAAGAAGTCCTTGTTGGCCGCAATCCCGCCGAAATACATCGACCCGATGCCAACGCGGGTCAGTTCCGGGGCCACTTCGTAGACGCGGGTGGGCAGGATGCCCGAGGCAAAGGACAGCGTGCCCTCGGTCACACCGGTCTGGATGTTGGTGTAGTAGGTCGTCAGCGCGCCATCCACCGGGGTCGCGCCGGTTTCGCGCAGCCAGTTGGCCGAGGTGCCCGGCGCGTTCAGCTTGCGGTTCTGCAGGTCGGCCATCGAGTTGACCGGGAAGGTCCCGTAGATGTCGTAGCTGTCGGTGATCAGCGACGACAGGTGGACCATGCCGTTCTCGGCCCAGCTGTTCTTCAGCTCGGGCAGGTTCTCGGACAGGTCATCGAAGATCTCGATGATCATCCGGTGATCCTCGGTCGCGAAGGGCGTGAAATAGGTCACGTTCTGGAGCGGCATGTTCGCCCCTTCCCAGACCGTGCCGACCATGCCGACGTCAACGATCCCGTCCATCACCGCCTCGCGGGTGTCGGTGAACTTGTACAGGGTGCCGGCATAGTTCTCGACCCAGTCGACCTGATACTCGTTGCCGTTCTCCGCAAGGATGCGGTTCACCTCGGGCTGGAAGGTGTTCTTCATCGCGTAGACCCAGATGTTGGCCTCCGGGTGCGACGAGCCGATGTTGACGGTGATGCTTTGCTGCGCGAATGCCGCGCCGCCTGCCAGGACCGCAATCGCGGTGGTCGCCGCGAGTTTCATGTAGGTCATAGTCTTTCCTCCCTTGTTCGGGGCACGCTCCCGTCGTGCCCCATCTTGGTTCAGTCCTTGATCGTTCCCAAAGCGCGCAGGATGCGCTCGGGCGTGAATGGCATTTCGGTGACCTGCGCCCCAAGCGGGCGCAGCGCGTCGTTGATCGCGTTCATCACCGCAGCGGGCGCCCCGGCGGTGCCGGCCTCTCCGGCGCCCTTGGCGCCCAGTTCGCTTTCGCCGGTGGGCGTCTCGACGTGGCCGATCTGCATGTCCGGCATCTCGGCCGCCATCGGCACAAGGTAGTCCGCCATCGACCCGTTCAGAAGCTGGCCTTCCTCGTCATAGTGGATTTCCTCGTACAGCGCGCCGCCCAGCCCCTGCACGATACCGCCCCGGATCTGTTCGTCGACAAGCTGCGGGTTGATGACCCGGCCGCAATCCTCGACGCACCAGTGCTTCAGCAGGGTGACGACGCCGGTGTCGGTGTCCACCTCGAGATACGAGGCCTGCACGCCGTTGGTGAAGGCGAACGGATAGTCCATCGTGATGAAGTGCCGTGTCTGCACCAGTTCGCGCGGCAGGTCCTTGGGCAGGGTATCGCCCCGGAAATAGACGATGCGGCCCAGTTCCTCGAGCGGCAGGCGGTCCTCGCCGGTGTCGGCGTTCACCACCTGCCCGTCGCGGATGTCCAGCGTGGACGGGTCGGCCTGAAGCATCGCACCCGCGACCTTTAGGATCGACTGGCGCAGCGCGCGGGCGGCCTGCAGCGCGGCCTCGCCGCCGATGCCTGCGCCGCGCGACGCCCAAGTGCCGCCGCCATAGGGCGTGACCTGCGTGTCGCCGGTGATGATGCGCACCCGCGACGGCGACACCCCGACCCCTTCGGCCACCACCTGAGACAACATCGCCTCGGTGCCCTGCCCCTGTTCGGTCACGCCCGACAGCGCCACGACGGACCCGTCGGGGTCCATCCGCACGGTGCAGCCGTCCTGCGCCGAGATCCGGGCGCCGCCGATGCCGTACATGAAGGGCGACGGGTTGGTCAGTTCGATGAAGGACGCGATGCCGATGCCACGGTACTTGCCGCGGTTGCGCGCCTCGGCCTGATCGGCCCGCAGCGCGTCGTAGTCCATCATCGCGATCAGCTTGTCCATCGAGGCGTGATGCGACAGCCCTTCGAACCGCATCTTGGCGGGCGACGTCACCGGATAGGCATCGTCGGCAAACATGTTGCGGCGGCGGATCTCGACCGGGTCCATGCCCAGCTCGGCGGCGGCCATGTCCACCAGCCCCTCGGTGATCGCCACGGCGATGGGATGGCCCACGGCGCGGTACTGGCAGGTGGGCGTCTTGTTCTGGAACACCACCGTCGTCTGGGCGCGGTAGTTGGCAAAGTCGTAGGGTCCGCCGCACAGATTCACGACCTGATTGCCCTCGATGGCCGAGGTGCGCGGATAGACCGAGTACGGCCCGATGCCGGTCCAGTCATCCACGTCGATGGCAAGGATCTTGCCGTCTTCGTCCACCGCGATGGACGCCTCGATCTCGTGGTCGCGGGCATGAATGTCGGTGGAAAAGCTTTCCAGCCGGTCGGCGATGAACTTGACCGGACGCGCCATCACCTTGGCGATGGCGGCGGTCGCCACCTCGTCGGGGTAGACGTGGACCTTGATGCCGTAGGACCCGCCGACGTCACCGCAGATCACCCGCACCCGGCTTTCGGGGATGTCCAGATGCTCAGCCAGAACGGTCTGGATCATGTGCGGCGCCTGCGTCGCGTGGTACGCGGTCATCTGCCCTTCGGCGGGGTTCCAGTCCACAAGGATCGAGCGCGGTTCCAGCGTGACGCCGGTGTGCCGCGCGGTGCGGAAGCTGGCCTTGACCACCTTGTGCGCCGAGGCCATCGCCGCCTTGACGTCGCCTTCCTCGTGCAGGCGGCGGAAGGCAAGGTTGTCGCCCAAATCCGGGTGGATCACCGGGGTGTCCGCGTCCAGCGCAGTCATCGTGTCGGTGACGACCGGCAGCGGGTCATAATCGACCTCGACCAGTGCCACGGCATTCTCGGCGGCCGCGCGGGTCGTTGCGACGATGGCCACGACCGGCTCGCCCACCCATGCGGCGCGGTCCACCGCCAGCGCATGTTGCGGCGCGGATTTCAGGCCCTTGAGATGCGCAAGGACGCCGACCCACGGGGTGCAGACCTCTTGCAGGTCCGCCCCGGTAAAGATCCGAACGACGCCCGGCACTTCTTTCGCGGCCTCAAGATCGATGCCGGTGATCCGGGCATGGGCAAAGGGCGAGCGGACGAAGGCGACATGCACCATGCGCGGCAGCACCACGTCGTCGACATAGCGGCCACGGCCCTGCACCAGCTTTCCGGCATTCGGGCGCGGAACGGTCTTGCCGATGTAGGAATTCGGACGGTCTGGGTTTCCGAAGGCGATGGTCATGCGTCCCCCTTCCCGGCCCGTGCGCGGGCCACGCTTTCCACCACGTCCACGATGGCCTCGTAGCCGGTGCAGCGGCAATAGTTCCCGGACAGGTGCTCGCGGATCTCGGCCCGCGACGGCACCGTGCCCGCAGCCAAAAGCTCTTCGGCCGCGACCAGCATCCCGGGCGTGCAGAACCCGCATTGCAGGGCGTTACGGTCCACGAACGCCGCCTGAAGGTCGGCGATGGCGCCCGCGTCGGTCAGACCCTCCACCGTCCAGACCTCGGCACCGTCGGCCTGCGCTGCCAGCGTCAGGCAGCCGCGCACGGCCTGCCCGTCGACGCGGATGGTGCAGGCACCGCAAACGCCGTGTTCACAGCTTGCGTGGGCGCCGGTCAGACCGACCTCGGTCCGCAGGAAATCGATCAGGTGCTGACCGGCGGGCACGCGGGCCTCGACCGGTTCACCGTTCACCGTCAGGGCGATGTCCACCCTGTCGCGGAATGCCTGTGTCATGCGCGGTCTCCCTCGATACGCGAAACGGCGCGGCGCAGAAGAACGCCCGCAAGATGCCGGCGGTAGCTGCCGCTGGCTTGTGTGTCGGAGGGCGGGTCGATCTCGGCGCGCAGCGCATCGACCGCCGCGTCCACGTCGCCCGCATCCAGCGCCTGCATCGCGCCGGTCGCCAGCATCGGAACCGGCCCGGCAGAGAACACCGATAGCCGGTGCCCGGACGCGCGGCGGACAAGGCACAGCCCCGTCAGCGCATAGTCGCCCGACCGGCGTGCGACCTCTTCGATAACCTGAACCTCATCCGGTTCCGCCACTGGGACGGACAGGCCGGTCAGCATCTCGCCTTCCTCTAGCGCGGTGGTGAACACGTCCTCGAAGAATGTCTCGACCGGGATGTCCCGCGTGCCGTTGTCGCCTTGCGCGTGAAGGGTCACGCCCAAAGCCAGCGCGCAGGCGGGAAATTCTGCAGCGGGGTCGGCATGGGCCAGCGCGCCGCCGATCGTCCCGCGATTGCGGATCGCGGCGTGTGCGATGTGGGTCACGGCCTGCGTCAGCAGCGGCGCGTGGTCGCGGATCAGCGGATCGGACCCGACCTCGACGTGACGCGTCAGCGCGCCGATCCGCAGGTGATCGCCCGACAGGCTGACCCCGGACAGGCCGGAAATTCTGGAAATGTCGATCAGCATGTCGCCTTCGGACAGGCGCATGTTCATCGCGGCGACAAGGCTTTGCCCGCCAGCAAGGAACCGGCCCGCCCCCTCGGACGCGGCCATCAGTTCCAACGCATGCGGCACGTCTTTTGCCCGGGCGTATCCGCCGGCCGATGCCTTCATAGTGATGTCCTCCCTTCAAGAGCGACGCCACGCCTTGGGCGCTTATTGAGCGGCTGCTCACTCTTGTTGATCGGATGATCTATAAAATTTTGAGCATTACAAGAAAAATTTGTTAGATGGGGTCGGAAGAGGCGATTTGAGGATCGGATGTTGGACAGCGAAACCGGACACGACAGGGATGCGGGCGGCCGTCGCAGGCTGCCGCCGAAGGAACGCCGCGAGCAGATCGTGAACGAGGCGGTGCGCTTCTTCGCCGAGGTCGGGCTGGACGGGAACACGCGGCAGCTGGCAAAGCGGCTTGGCGTGACACAGTCCCTTCTTTTCAAGTACTTCGCCACCAAAGAGGATCTATTGGAAGCGGTGTACGAGACGGTGTATCTGGACCGGCTTTCGTCCGACTGGCCTGCGCGCCTGACGGACCGTTCCGTGTCGCTTCGCACCCGCCTGCTGGCCTTCTATACCGAGTACAGCGCCCTGATCTTCGAACATGACTGGATGCGGATCTTCATGTTCTCGGGCCTTGCGGGGGCGGCGCTGAACAATCGCTATCTCGAACATCTGGGCGGCGTGATTCTGAATCCCGTGCTGGCCGAGACCGCCGCGCTTGCGTCCGCCTCGGCCCGACCGACGATGGAGGATATCTGGAACCTGCACGGCGGCATCGTCTACATCGGCATCCGCACGCACATCTACGGACTGCCAGCGCCCGAGAACCCCGAAGAAGTCATCGCAAGTGCGATCGACAAGTACCTGACATACTTCGGCATTTCAGAGACCGACTGAGACGGGCGAAGGTGGAGCGGACCTTTCCGCTCACGCACCCGCATTACATCAAAGTGCGAAGGCAAGCCTTTGCGAATTATATAAAAACATGATCCGGCAGCAGAACCGCAGCGTGTCCCGTTTTGGCGCTGCGCTCAGAGCCGATCCACCACGATCACCGTCCGGTCGTCGAAGAATTCGTCCGTGGTAGACCCCTTCACCGTCGCGTAGGCGCCGATCTTGTGGACGTCCTCTGCCTCGGCCTTCGCGAACACCGCTTCCCATGCCTCTAGCGACACGGCGTCGGGAATCGCCGGGTAGCCGTCGGAGAAAATCTCGATGCTTTGGACCTGCGCCTTGGGGCGGGAGACGTCCACGTAATCCCCACGGCGCGGGGTGTTGCCGTTCATCGTATCGAACCCCAGCGGGCTGTCCGGGTCGTTGCTGAACTCAAACTGGGTCTTAATCCCGCCCCGAAGGAACCGGGTGACCGGGGCGCGATGGTCGTCAAGCTTCAGCGCGCGCACCGTCGCATCGATCACGTTCTCGGCCACGTCGCCTGCGATGACACCCTCGGCCACCGCGTTATCCAGCCCCAGCAGGATCGCGCGACGGGTCGCGGCCTCGGTCGCGTCTGTGGCGGGCCCCTCTCCGGCAAGGTGCCGGAACACGGCGATCCGGGCGTGCGTCGACACGTCGTCGATCAGCTTGTCGGTCCGCAGAACCTCGGTCCCGTTGATCCGAATGCCGGTGTCGCCAAGCGTCAGGAACCGCCAGCGGTCGCCGCAGTCGAACACCAGCGCCAGCGTCGTCGACGGCGGAATCTCAAGGTTCAACGGCGCGGTCCTGCGCGCCAGCGCCCCCGCCAGATGCCCCAGCAGATCGGCGGCTGGCATGTCGCGGCTGTCCGGGTCGATTGCCAGTTCCGCCGCCGCAGACGCCACCGTCAGGGCCGCCAGCCGCCCCGTCCCGATCCCGTCGACCGCCGTCCCCCGAGGGTCCGTAGCCCCGTCGCAGACCCCGATCAACGCCCCCGGCAGGACCACGGGCACGTCGTCGCCGACCCGCGCCGAGGTGCGGTACTTCGAAATGTTCAGAACTTCGATTCTCATGACGGTCTCAGACGAAAGCAGAGTCGCGGTTGTCGGCGAAGCGGAACACCGCATAGACGCAGACGCCGGTGCACAGCAGAAGCACGGTCGACAACGCCGCCGCCAGCCCGAATTCACCGTCCAACACGGCAAGATAGATCTTCACCGGCATGGTGATGGTGCCCGAGTCGTAGATGATAAGTGTCGACGACAACTCGTTGATCGCAGTGATGAAACTCATCAACGACCCGACGATCAGCCCCGGCACGATCAGCGGCACGGTGACCTTCAGGAAGGCCTTCAGCGGCGGTGCGCCAAGGTTCACGGCGGCTTCCTCGAGCGATGGCTTGATCTGACGCAGGCTCGACGTGGTGGACCGCACGCCGTAGGGCAGCCGCCGAATGAAGTAGATCATGATCAGCAGCCCCGCCGCCCCGAAGATCCCGACGGGACCGTTGCGGAAGGTGGTGACGAACCCGATCGCCATCACGACCCCGGGCACGAGGTACGGCACCATCATCAGGAAATCGATCGCCCCCGAGGCCGGCGTGTCGCGCCGCACGATGACGTAAGAGATCAGCGCCGAGACCGCCGTGATCAGGACGACCGCCGCCAGCGAGAAGAGGAAGCTGTTGGCGATGGCGCCCGGCGCGTCGAGCATGATGCGGCGATAGCTTTCCAGCCCGAAACCGCCGGTAAACACGGGGCCCTTCGTCTGAAGAAACGAGGTGTAGACCACCACCAGCGTCGGCAGCATCGCGATCAGCACAACACCGTGACAGAACAGGTGAACGCCCACGTTGCGCCAGCCCGACAGCTTCGACTTGACCGGCAGGTTGGTCAGGGCCGAGGCATAGCGGCGCTTTGCAAGGATCCGGCGCTGCGCCACAAGCGCCAGCATCGAAATCGCCATCATGATGATCGAAACGGTGACCGCCATCGTGGGCAGCCCGCCAAGTTCCGACCGATAGGCCGCAAGCGCGATGGTCGACAGGGTGCGGAACCCGCGCCCAAGGATGGCCGGCGTGCCGAAGTCTGCGATGGACAGCACGAAGCAGATGATCGCCCCGGTCGAGATCGCCGGGAACACCAGCGGCAGGGTGACCTTGTAGAACCGCTGCCACGGCGTGCAGCCAAGGTTCTCTGCCGCGTCCTCGAAGCTTTTGTTCACCGCGTTCAGCGCGGTCTGCGTCATCAGGAAGACGAAGGGAAAGAACTTCAGCGTGAACACAAGGATGATCCCGTGCGCGCCATAGATCGTGGGCGTCGAGATGCCGATGCGTTCGAAGAAGTTGGTGATGAACCCGTTCGAGCCCAGCATCATGATCCACGCATAGGCGCCGATGAACGGCGGCGCGACAAGCACAAGGATCGCCAGCGTCGAAATCCAGGTCCGGCCCGCGATGTGGAACCGCGCGGTGAAGAACGCCAGAGGGATGCCCAGCAGACAGGCCCCCAGCGTGCCCAGCGCACCGACGAACAGCGTGTTCTTGAAGCCGTTCAGGTAATAATTGCGGGTAAAGACCTCGACGTAGTTGCCAAGCGTAAAGGCTTCGGTCTTGGCGTCGACGAAGCTGAGCATGAGGACCCGCAGGATCGGCAGGATCAGCAGGACCGCAAGCACGACAAGGATCAGGACCGTGACGACGTTCCAGAACTCGGGGCGGAACCGGGCGCGCGTGCTCATGCGATGCGCTTTCCGGTTTCGTTGTCTTCGAAGAACAGCAGGTCGCTGCGGGGGGCGGTGAAGGTCACCGGGCTGCCCTCTGGCAGGTCGACCACGGCCGGATCGGGCCGGGCCACGGCCTTTAGGGTTTCGCCGGTTTCGGTGGTCGCGAAGACCTCCATCTCGCGGCCGATAAAGCTGACCTCGCGCAGGTTCGCGGGGATGGCGATGGACGCGGGATCGGCCGCCGCCTGCCCCGGTACGACGCGCAGCGCCTCGGGACGGATGGCGCAGGCTACGGCGGCGTCAGAACCCGGCAGCATCGCCGACACATCCGCCCCGCCGGACCGCAGCGCGGCAGAACCGCCGTCACGACCGACCGACAGGAAGTTGTTCGCGCCCACGAAAGACGCCACGAAGCGGTTGGCGGGCTTGAGGTAGATCTCCAGCGGGCTGGTCGCCTGCTGGATCACCCCGCCGTACATCACGCAGACCGTATCGGACATGGCCAGCGCCTCTTCCTGGTCGTGGGTCACGTAGATCGTGGTGATGCCAAGCTCTCGCTGGATGCGGCGCAACTCGGCGCGCAGGTCGACCCGCAGCTTGGCGTCGAGGTTCGACAGCGGCTCGTCCATCAACAGCACCTTCGGCTCGATGACGATGGCGCGGGCGAGGCCCACGCGCTGCTGCTGGCCGCCCGAAAGCTCGTGCGGCATCCGGTCGGCGAAACTGCCCAGCTGCACGACCTCCAGCACGTCCTTCACCCGGCGCGCGATGTCGGCAGAGCCGACCTTGCGCTGCTTCAGGCCGAAGGCGACGTTGTCGCGCACGCTGAGATGGGGGAAGATCGCGTAATCCTGAAACACCATGCCGACGTCGCGGCGATAGGCGGGCAGGCTCTCGATCGACGCGCCGTCGACCTTGATGCTGCCGGAGTTCTGGCTGTGAAAGCCTGCGATCGTCCGCAGAAGGGTGGTCTTGCCGCAGCCCGACGGGCCAAGCAGCGTGTAGAAGGACCCTGAGGGGATCGTGATGTTGATATCCGAAAGCGCGACCACGTCGCCGTAAAGCTTGCGGAGCGCGGAAATTTCCACGGACGCCATGGGGTACCTATCTGACTTGGGTAAATTCGAGGAGGCTCCGGGCGCGCCACCGCGCGCCCGGCCTATGTCTTATTGAACGTCGAGAACCATGTCCTTCCATTCCTCGACCAGCCGCTCGCGGTTGTCCGCGGCCCATGCGCCGTCGTACCCGACCGAGTTCACCTCATCGAGAGGCGCCAGCGCGTCTTTCGACGCCACGTCCGAGCGGACCGGGCGACGGCCCTGCTCTGCGATGGTGGCCTGCGCCTCTTCCGACAGCATGTAGTCGATGAAGGCCTTGCCGCCGTCCGCGTTCGGCGCGCCAGCGACCAGCGCCATCGCGTCGGGGGCGATCGCGGTGCCTTCCGAGGGATACACGATCTCGACCGGGCCGCCGCCTTCGACATAGCGCAGCGCGGCGTCTTCCAGCGTCACGCCGATGGCCAGTTCGCCGTCGTTGACGAAGCGCGGCACGGCGCCCGAGCTTTCCGACAGGACGAAGTTGCCCAGCATGGCCTTGTACATCTCCATGCCTTCCTCTTCCGACCCGAAGGCCTGAAGGACGGTGGCGTACTGGATGTAGGCCGAACCCGACGCGTCGGCGCGGGCGGACGAGATCATGTCGTCGTACTGCGGATCGGCCAGCGCGGCCCAGCTGTCCGGCACGGGCTTGCCGTCAAGTTCTGATTCGTTGACGATGAAGGCCATGACGACGGCGGTGAAGGGCGTCCACAGGTCGCTTTGCTTCATGCCATCGGCAAGGTTCTCGGACCCGGTCGCCTCGTAGGCTTCGAACAGCGCGGGGTTGAAGTCCACGGCGGTGCCGTCGACGCTCCACAGCACGTCGCCCTGCGGCGCGTCGGATTCCGCGCTCAGGCGGTTCAGCAGCTCGCCCGAGCCGGCCTTGATGATTTCGACGTCATTGCCGGTGGCTTCCTCGAACATCGGCACCAGCGCGTCGATCAGGTTCTGCGGGGCGGCGGTGTAGACGGTGACGGTATCGGCCAGCGCGCCGGTGGCGCACAGCGCGAGGGCCGAGGCGAACATCGTGGATTTCAGGGTCATTTTTATCCTCCGGTTGGGGTCTGCGCGGGTGGGCCCCGCGTATTTTGTCTGCGCAGGTGTCGCTGCGTCTGATTAATTTGCAATCCAGAACAAAACCCAAGTCAACAAAAATTTTGCGCTTCCCGACAAACGCGGCTCTGGTTACAGCTTTCAAAGATGGACGGAGCGAGCGACCTTTTCAGGCTGACCTACAACGGCCGACGGATCATTTCCGCGATCCGGACGCAGGGCCCGCAGTCGCGCGCGGACCTTGCGCGGCGGCTTGAAATCAAGCCGTCCACCGTGACGCGCCTGACCGGGCCGCTGGTCGCCGAGGGCCTTCTGAAGGAAGAGCCGGACCCATCCCGCGAGGGGCAGAAAGGGTATCCTGCGAAACTGCTTAGCATCGCGCCGGACGGTGTGTTCAGCGCGGGCGTCTACATCGACCCCGACCGCATCATGACCTGCATAAGCGATCTAAGCGGCAAGGCGCTGGCGGTCGAAGAGGCGCCGGTCCCCGACCGATCCTTCGTGCGCCTGATGACCGAGGCGGGTGAAAGCGTGAACCGTCTGGTCGAAAAGACGGGGATCGACCGCGCGCGCATCGCCGGGTGCGGTGTCAGCTATCCCGGCCAATACAGCGCCGACCCGACGCAGGTGCTGCGCATCCGTCAGTTCCGTGACTGGCCGCGCGTCAACGTGCGGCGCGACCTGACGCCCTATTTCGGGATGCCGGTCCACCACATGAACGACGCCAAGGCCGCCTGCATGGCCGAGCTGTATCATGGCGCCTGCCGCAACTTCAGCAACTTCTGCCACATCTGGCTGTCCTACGGCATCGGCGGCGCGGCCATCGTCGACCAGCAGCCCTATCTCGGGCGCAACAACCTTGCGGCGGAATGGGGCGGCCTGTTCCCCAAGTCGCAGCCCCGCCCCTCGGGGCAGGATCTTCTCGACGTTCTTGCCTCCAACGGCGTGTCGCTTGACCGGCTGAGCGACCTCGACGACAGCCATCTTGCGCTGCCCGTCGTCACCGATTGGTGCGAGCGCGCCGCGGATCAACTGCGGTGGCTGTGTCTGGTGATCGCACGGACCTTCGCGCCCGACGCGATTGTCGTGGGCGGCACCCTGCACCCTGCCCTGATCGGCAACATGCTGGATCGGGTCATGTCGGCCGAGAACCTTGGCGAGGACTACTTCGTCACGCCGCCGCAGATCCTACGCGCCGAACAGGACCAGCTGCCCCAACTTGGCGCCGCCGCCCTGCCCGTGCACGAGATCTTCAATCCCTCGACGTTCACCGGCCTCGTCAGCAAGTACCGCTGACGGCCGACAGGCCGCCAGGCCCGGACGCGACGACGCTTAGTCCAGCAGTTTCAGGATTTCCCCGCTTCTGGCCAGAACGCCCAAGGGCATGTCCCGAAACCGATCTCCGGCGACAGCCCGGGCAAGGTGGGCATATCGCCCATCCTCGTCCGCACAGACGACGATGTCGTCACTCGGCTCTGCCAAAGCTTCATAGACCGGGTACTGCAAGATCGCCTTCCACGTCGGCGCGTAGCTTTCGAAGTTCTTGAGATACGCGTTCACCTCGACCGTCAATTGATGCGGGTCGATCTGCGGGTCGTTCTCATAGCGCACGCCGTCGATGGTTCGGTTGTACCACGGCCAATACAGTTCCTTGTCGCGCGTCGCGTGCCACAGGCGCACAAGATGCGCGCCGTCCCAGTCCAGCGTGATTGGCTCGGCATAGGCCTCCGCGATCTCGTCGCGCTCTGCGGGCGCGACGGCGGGCACGTTGTCGATCAGCAGGCGCCGCACCCGGTCCGGGGCCTGCCTGCGCAGGTCCAAGGCGACGGCGGCGGCCCCGTCGCGGGCGTAGATGTCCACCGGACCGTCAACGAGCTGATCCAAAGCGGCCGCGACCTGTTCCGCGAAGGCTTCGACGGTCACGGGCGTGCCTTCGAGCACGTCAGAGTCCCCGCATCCGGGCAGGTCGATGGCGATCACCTCGCGCTCTTCGCCCAGATACTCGGGCAAGGTGCCAAGCTGCGTGACCGACCCGGGCGCCGGCGGCAAAATGACCAGCGGGCGGCCCTTGCCGATCCCCCAGCGCGCCACCGCAAGCTGGCCACCGGCCACGTCGACATAGTCCAGCGCGCTGCCATTGCGGCGCGGTGCGGCGCCGTGCCGGATCTCGGATGCGCCCCACGCGGGAACGCTGCGCAAAAGCTCGATTTCCTTCTCGATGCCCTTCGTCTTGTCGAGCGGCATCTCGGTCAGATGGCAGCAGTCCGGCAGGTTTGGCAGGTGCCGAAGCGCGGGCAGCAGAGAGTCGTCCGGATACGCCAGAAAATGCGCCGGCGTGGACAGGTGCGGGATCGCGTCCTCGGCCCGGTAGCGGAAGACGGCGGCGTATGGCGGGATATAGCCGTTGCCGACCTCTAGGATGTCCACCACCCCGTCATGCAGCTTGCGCGGCGACGGAATGTCGACCGGCCCCCGCGCCCCGCGACCGCGAATGTTCCACGGCCAGAACACGTTCTGCTCGCGATACCGATACCACAGCCACATCAGGTGCAGACCGTCCCACGTCGTCTCGTACTCGGGAAAATAGGTGCTAAGGCGCAGGTTGCGCTCAAGATCGTTATAGATCGGAAGCCCGTCCATCAGCGCGATGGCCGACCGGTCCGGGTAGAGGCGAGAGAATTCCAACGCAATCGAGGCGCCCGAGTGCGAGCCGTACAGCCCCACCTTGTCGACCCCCAGCGCATCCAGCATCCGCGCCAGTCCGATGGCTTGATCGCTGACATCCGGGCGCGGCGTGTTGTGCGGCGTGGACCGGCCAAGCCCCGGCGCATCAAGCGCAATGGCGGTGAACCCTGCTTCGGCGAAGGCGGCGGTCTGCTTGTCCAGCATCCGCGCCGACGTGGGCGACTGGCCGATCACGATCACAACGGGGCCTTCCCCGGCGTGGCGGTAATGAACCTGGCGGTCGTCGATGGTTACAAAGGCGCGGCGGATCCGGGTATGCGTCGGGGCCATGAAAAGGTGGTGTCCTCTAGGAAGATGGCCGCGTCATCGAAGGGCTTCGCGCTGTGGCGGAAGCGTCGCGGCCTGCGTCGGGGGATGGGTTCAGAACAGGTGGCAGGCGATGCGGCGGTCATCCGCTTCATCGCGCAGCACGGGGACTTTCGTCTCGCAGACGGGCTTTCGCAGCGCACAGCGCGGGTGGAATACGCAGCCCGGCGGCGGCGCCATCGCGGTCACCTCGCTTGCGTCCACCACGGGTGCGCCGCCTTCCGGCTCTGGCGTCTGCTCGGCCCCCGGAACCGCGTCCATCAGGATCTGCGAATAGGGGTGCGAACTGTCGGACCAGAAGCTGGCGCGCGCGCCCTCTTCCACAACGCGGCCAAGGTACATGATCGCGATACGGTCAGCGATGTGCTTCACGACCGCAAGGTCGTGAGAGATGAAGACATAGGACAGACCAAGCTCGGCCTGCATGTCCGCGATCATGTTCAGGATCTGCGCCTGAACCGAGACATCCAAAGCCGAAACGGGTTCGTCGAACACGATGATCCGCGCGCCGGTCGCCAATGCCCGCACGATCCCCAACCGCTGTCGTTGACCGCCCGAAAATTCGTGCGGGAACCGGTCCAGCACTTCGGGGCCGAAGCCGACCTTTTCCAGCAGGTGGTCGCGGAACGCGATCTTTTCAGCCTCGGACTTGTCCAGCAGCGCCAGCGCGTCGGCGATCGAGCGGCGAATGCGCTTTCGCGGGTTGAAGGACGAGAACGGGTCCTGAAACACCATCTGGATGCGGGTGCCGTCCGGCGCGGTTCCGGTATCGGCCGGAAAGGTGATCGCGCCGCTTGTGGGGTCGGTCAGCCCGACCAAAGCACGCGCGAGGCTGGACTTGCCGCAGCCGGACTCTCCGACGATGGCAAGGGTCTCGCCCCGTTTGAGTTCCAGCGAAACCTCGTGAACCGCATGAACAGCCTTGTGCCCGCTGCCATAGGTAACGCCAACGCGGTCGGCCTTCAGAACGATGTCAGTGGGCTGCATCGGGTTCTCCGTGATGGAAACAGGCGACGGTGTGGGACGGACCGCAGGGTTCGGTGACGGGCTCGCGTGTGCCGCACAGTTCGGTGGCGCGGTCGCAGCGCGGATTGAAATTGCAGCCCGCAGGCCGTTGTCCGATGGGCGGCACGATGCCCGGGATTTCCACCAGCCGCGCACGGTCGGCGTCCGTAACCTCGCGCGAGAAATGCGGCATCGCCGCCAGCAGCTTGCGCGAATAGGGGTGGCGCGGGTCCGCGAACAACCGGTCGCTTGCCGCCTGCTCGACGACCTTGCCCGCATACATCACCGTCACGCTGTCGGCGAATTCTCGGACGACCCCGAAATCATGCGTGATCATCAGAACGGCGACGCCAAGTTTGTCCTGTAACTCGCCCAAAAGGCTTAGAATCTGGCGCTGGATGGTCACATCAAGCGCCGTTGTCGGTTCGTCGGCGATCAGAACGGCCGGGTCGCAGGCAAGCGCGATGGCGATCATCACTCGCTGCCGCATCCCGCCCGACAGGCGATGAGGGAATTCGTCCATCCGTGCTTCGGGCGACGGGATGCGAACCAGCTTCAGCAGGTCCAATGCCCGCGCGCGGGCGGTCCTGCGGTTCGCGATCCCGTGGATGATCAGCGTTTCGGCGATCTGCTTGCCGATGGTGATCAGCGGGTTCAGCGAACTCATCGGATCCTGAAAGATCATCGCGATGTCACGACCGCGCAGCTGGCGCAGGGCCCGTTCGGGCATCGCCGTCATCTCTTTGTCGCCAAGCCAGATGCGGCCGCCCGTGATCTGCATGTTGCCGCTCAGCACGCCCATGACGGCCTGAGCGGTCACCGACTTGCCGCAGCCGCTTTCACCGACAAGGCCCATCACCTCGCCCCGCGACAGCGACAGGGACACGCCCTCGACCACGGGCACGCGCGTGCCGTCAGGCCGGTTCAGCGACACCGTCAGATCCTCGATCCGCAGTGCCGTTTCGGTATTGGTTGCCACGGTCATTGGCGGCCTCTCGGGTTGAGGCGATCGTTCAGCAGGTCGCCCAGAATGTTCACGACGACAACGATCAGGATGATCATCGAGCCGGGCACCGCCACGAGGTACCAAGCACTGCGCATCGACTCGCGCCCGGTGCCGATCATGGACCCCAGCGAGGTCGCGTTGGGATCGCCCAGACCAAGGAAGGACAGGGCCGCCTCGCTCAGGATGCCGTTGGCGACGAGGATCGACACCATGACAAGGATCGGCGGCAGCGCGTTGGGAAGGATCTCGCGCAGGATGATGTGCAGATCGCTTTTCTTCAGCAGCCGTGCCGCGTTGACGTAATCGCGTTCGCGCAGGGTCAGGAACTCGGCCCGGGTCAGGCGCGCGACCGGCGGCCACGACACGATGCCGATGGCCACGATCAGCACCCCCACGGTCGATCCGAATACGGCGACAAGCACGATCATCATCAGGAACGAGGGTGTCGTCTGCAGCGTGTCCGTCAGGCGCATCAGGACGTCATCGACCCATCCGCGATAGTAGCCCGCGATCGCGCCGACCAGCACCCCGATGGTCAGGGCCGTGCCCGCGGCCACGCTGCTGATCAGCAGCGACAAACGTGCGCCGTACAGCAGCCCGGCCGCCACGTCGCGCCCTAGACTGTCAGTGCCGAAGATGTGGTCGGTGCTGGTGAAGGGCCAGACGAACGGCGCACCCGCCATTGCCCAAGGGTCCTGCGG
The DNA here is from genome assembly GCF_029168315.1 of Psychromarinibacter halotolerans. NCBI lineage: Bacteria > Pseudomonadati > Pseudomonadota > Alphaproteobacteria > Rhodobacterales > Paracoccaceae > Psychromarinibacter > Psychromarinibacter halotolerans. Next base: position 229,680 of record NZ_JARGYD010000006.1, on the reverse strand, counting down.
ATAGATCCAGGGGCCCACGATCGCGAAGGCGACAAGGGCAATCCCGAGGATCCCGAAAATCGTCAGCGGCTTGATCCGCCGACGGGGTTTGGAATTTGACTGGGTCATTGCAGCGTGATCCGCGGGTCGACGACGGTATAAAGGATGTCAACGATCAGGTTGACGAGCGAAACGAGGATGGCGGAGAAGAACAGCACACCCAGCAGCAGGTTCACGTCGCGTTGCAGCAGCGCCTCCTGCGCCAGCCGTCCGATACCGGGCCAGCCGAAGACGACCTCGATCACCACGGCCCCGCCAAGCGCGGTTGCAAACTGGACGCCGAAGATCGTCAGCACCGGCAGCATCGCGTTGCGCATCACGTGGAAGATCGCGATCCGCAGGCGCGAGGCCCCTTTCGAGATCGCCACCTTCACATAGTCCATGCCAAGGATGTCCAGCGTCGAGGCGCGGACGATCCGGGCGTAGGTTGCCAGGTAAAACAGGCCCAGCGTCGTGGCCGGCATGATCAGATGGCGACCGACGTCCAGCGCGTGATCCCACGCGTTGCCGCCCGCCCCGACCGTCGCCATGCCGCTGCTTGGCAGCAGACGAAGGTTCAGGCTGAAGATCATCACCAGCATCAGGCCCAGCCAAAACAGCGGCGTGGCATAGCCGATCAGCGCAAGCACCGAGACGACCATGTCCGGCCACTTGCCCCGGTTGAAGCCCGCCAGCAGGCCCATGAGCGAGCCGACCACGGTGGCGAACAGAATACTGACGACAACCAGCAGGATCGTCGCGGGCAGCCGGTCCATGATCAGGTCGACGACCGGCATGTTGTGCCGCATGGAATAGCCGAGATCGCCGGTCAGCAGGGACGACATGTAGCGCCCCAGCTGAACGTGAAACGGCCGGTCGAGTCCCAGTTGTTCTCTCAGGTCCTCGACATACTGCGTGTCCCCTGCCCCGGCCTCCCCCGCAAGAACCGAGGCAGCGTCGCCCGGCGCGGACTGGATGATGACAAAGTTGATCACCGCCACCGCAAGGACCACCAGGATCGCTCGGGCCAATCGGCGAAGGATAAAGGGCAGGAAACTACGCATTCTTCAGGGGGTCCTTACTCGTCGACCGACACGTTCGCGAACGAGCCGAAGACGCCATAGCCGTCATCCTCGATCCCGGACACGTTGCCCTGGTGGATGGTGGCATAGCTTACGTCGATCAGCGGCAGCACCGGCAGATCTTCCATGACCTTGGACTGAACGTCGTTCCAGATCGCGATGCGCTCTTCTTGGGTCGGCGCCGTCGCCGCGTCGGCCAGCAAGCCGTCCACGGTGTCGTCGTCGTAGCCCGAAGCGTTCGAGAAGGCGACGCCGCTGCGGATGTTGTCCCCCCAGATCAGACGCTGGATGCCGATCGCCGGGTCGACACCCGCGAAGACGATGTAGGCCGACGTCTCGTAGTCATAGTCGGTGTAGACGCGGCTTAGCCACGTCGGGAAGTCCTGGTTGCGAAGCTCGACGTTGATGCCGACCTGCGCCAGCGCCTGTTTGAAGTAGCGCGCAAGCCGCTGATAGTTCTCGTCGAACGGCATCACGTCGTGGGTAAAGCTCAGCCGCCAGCCGTCTTCGTCCGGCGTCAGGCCCGCCTCGTCCAGAAGACGCGTCGCCTCTTCCAGATCATAATCGTAACCCGTAAGCGCCTCGTTGTGGAATTCCGCAACCCAGGACGGCACCGGGCTGGTCGCCGGCGTCCCCAGACCGAACCACACGTTGTCGGCGATGAACTGGCGGTTCAGCGCGTGGGCAATCGCCTGACGCACACGAACGTCCGCGAATTTCTCAAGCCGCGTGTTGAACTCGAAGAACATGATCCCGCCAAGAGCGTCATACCCGGCGGTCGAGACCTCGACGCCTTCGACCTCGGACACGGCGTTCAGTTCGCTCAGCGCGATCGGGTTCATGCCCGCAACCGCGACCTCGCCGGTCTCCAGCGCGATCGAACGGGTCGACGGGTCGGGGATGTTGCGCACGATCAGGCGCTCGACCTTCGGCGCGTCGGGCATCCAGTAGTCTTCGTTCGCCGACAGGATGATGGCGCTGCCGCGGTCCCATTCCTCGAACTTGAACGGGCCGGTGCCGATGGGCGCATTGCCGGCGGGGTTCTCACGCACGTCGGAGCCCGCGAAGATATGCGCCGGGAGGATCGGCGCTTCAGGGCCGGTCAGCGACCGCAGGGCGTACAGGGTCGGCTCTGCGAATTGCAGGATCGCGGTGTGTTCATCCGGCGTCTCGACCGCAGTCAGCGAGGCAAGGATGGAACGGCCGCGCGGGTGGAATTCCTTGATGACCTCCATAAGGGTGTACCGCACGTCTTCCGAGGTGAAGGGCTCGCCATCGTGCCAGCGCACGTCGGGGCGCAGTTCCAGCGTCAGGGTGCGGCCATCGTCGCTAAGCTCGTAGCCCAGCGCCAGTGCCGGCTGAAGCTCTAGGTCGGCGTCAAGGTTGAACAAACCGTCGAAGATCTTGGTGGCGACGATCTGTACCGAGCTTGAGGTATTCAGCTGAGCCAGCAGCGTGGTCGGCTCGGGTTGGACCAGCATCGTGAGGTTCTGCGCGGACACCGGCGCCGCCATCGGGGCAGCAAGGGCGAATGCCGAAATCGCGGAGGCGACAAGGCCACGCCGCATACGGGCGAATTTCATCGGACGTCTTACCTTTCTGTTGGGATAACGAGCCATTACGTTTTCGGCTCGCGGCCCCGCACGAGGCGGGATGCACCCCGCGCGCCGGCCAAAATTTACTTCCGTTTTTTTCGTATTTCCCAGCATTCGGGAAATACATTTATTGTCAATATATGATTTCCAGCGAGGGCCGTTGTGGCCTCAAACAGGGCGTTTCCGGTGCCTGTCCTACCGTCCATGTACAAAAAAGCGGCAAACGCGATCCCGACCGGCAGCGGGCAGGATCGCCGAGTCCCCGCGTCGCTCTCCTACTCTGCCGCGCGGCGTCGGGGCACAAGGGCCTCTGCCTCGGGCGGCAGCGGCGGCGCATCCTGCGAAAGGATCTCGCGCCACGGATCTTCAAGCAGCGTCGTCGCCGGTTTGATCAGGTTTGTGACCTCGGCCCACAGGTGGTGCATCTTTGGATCGTCATAGGCCAGCCGAAGCAGCGTCTTGTTGACCCGCATCCGCTCCATCACGTCGGGCGACCGTTCGCCACGGGTCTCGGGATAGACGAAATCCGACTCGGCGACGCTCCACGGGGCACCCAGGATCGTTGCCATGCGCTGGAAATAGTCCGGTGCGATGCCGTCCAGCGGGTTATCCAGGGCAAGCCGTTCGGCAAACACTTCGCGCAGGGCTGCCGCCTCTTGCGACGCCACGCTCATGCCCTGACCATAAGCCGGGTTGTACCGGCAGATGGCATCCCCGATCACGATCAGACGTCCCGGGAAGCGGTCCAGATCCTCGTACCGGCGGCGAGAACTGGCCTTCAGGATGAACTTGTTGATCTTGCCGTCGATCGTGCCCGCTTTCAGCGCGTCATAGATCGTGTGCGTGCGCAGGCTGTAGGCGAATTCCAGAAATTCCTCGGGCGTGCGCCCGGCCCCGTCCCCGTGGACACTGTTGAGATTGACGTGCCATTTGCCGTTCTCGATCGGGAACAGGAAGCCCGCGCGCCCATCCGCCGGGTCGGGCCGGTGAATGACAGCCTTCCAAGGGCCCGTAGCCTCGGCAGGGATATCGAACACCGCCGTCGAATAGTTCAGGTCGATCCCGATTTCGGTGTCTACAGGCCGGGGCATATCCAGCTTGTCCAGCAGCTTGGGCGTCAGATCCGCCCGAGACGCCGCGTCGACGAAGAAATCGGCCTTGTGCACCTCTTCCTCGCCGCTGCGGCGCAGGACCTTCACCGCAACGACCCGGCTGCCATCCTCAGAGGCCAGCAGTTCCATGACGTTCGCCTGCTCCAACAACTCGACGTTGGGCGTCGCAAGAACCTCGCGCCGCAGCACGCTTTCCAGCAGGGGCCGCGTCATGCACATCGAGTGAAATTCGAACGGACGCTCCGGCAGGACCGGCAAGCCCGGCACCTCGACCCGGATCTCCGACCCCACCCGGGCCCGGTTCGCACCGGCCGCGACAAGCTTGTCCTCGAAACCCGGCACCAGCGTGTTCAGCGCCCGCAATCCGCCGCCCAAAAGAACGTGAACCTGACGGCTTTGCGGGACGCCGACACGGGGTTCGGCGCCGTCCGGCATCGTGTCGCGGTCGATGATCAGGACCTTCCCGAACATGGTCGACAAAGCCTTGGCCGACGCGAGTCCCCCCACACCGGCGCCGATAACGATGACGCTTTGCTCATTGATTTTCTGCATGTTTTCTCCAGCAAGAGCGGCGGTCATGTCAGGAAAGCCCAGGCACACCGCGATAAACGAGTTGGCAAAAAGTTACGGAATTTTTGTATATTGACAATACGTATTATTCCCGCAAATCTGAACTCCAAGAAAAACGCAGACCAACACGCCCGGCAGTCAGAACCGGGTCGTCGATGCTGGGCACCGCCCGCCGCATCGTGCCGGACCCACAGGAAGGACCCGATGCCTGTCGACACCCTCGCTCCCGACCCGCTGATTTCGGTCGAAGACGCCCGTGCGCTTCATCAAGCGGGACGCGCGCAGTTCGTCGACGCGACATACTTCGCCGCGTCCGAACCGGGGAACGCACTGGACAGCTATCGTGAAAGCCACCTGCCGGGCGCCGCGTTCTTCGATATCGAGGCAGCCTCTCGCGCCGATACCGACCTGCCCCACATGCTTCCCGACGCCGCCGCGTTCGAAGCCTTCGCCCGCAGCGCCGGTCTGGCGGCCGATAAAACCTTGATCGTCTACGACAGGATCCGGCTGCGGTCGGCGCCCCGGGTCTGGTGGACGCTGGAACACTACGGCCACCGAAGCGTGAAGGTCCTTGATGGCGGGCTAGAGGCATGGGTCGCCGCCGGACACCCGGTGGAAAGCGGCCCCCCGGACCTGCCCCCCGGTGATTTCCGTGCAACTGACCAAGCCCGCATCGCCACTCTCGACCATGTGCTAAAGGCCGCTGAAACCGGCCACGCGCAAATTCTGGACGCCCGCCCTTCCAGCCGGTTCTCTGGCGCGGATGGCGACAACTGGACCCAACGCAAGGGGCACATTCGCGGCAGCAAAAGCGTGCCAGCCGGATCGCTGCTGACGCCCGAGGGCAGCCTGCGCCCGACGGAGGACCTGACGGCGCTTCTGGCGCCCGCGCTGGACGATAGACCCATCATCACGACCTGCGGTTCGGGCATCGCGGCCGCGATCATCGCCCTCGCCGCGCGGGTCGCCGGACGGACCGACGTCACCGTCTACGATGGAAGCTGGGCCGAATGGGGCCGCTCGGACCGCACCGAACACCTGACCGACGCCGACACACCCAGCGGCCACCAGAACCCGGAGGCCGCGAAGACATGACCGGCAAGACAGACACCCCCGCCGACCAAACCGTTGCGCGCAAAACCTCTCTGCTGTCCGCTGGCCGCGACCCTGCCAAGCAAAGCGGCGCGGTCAATCCGCCGGTCTACCGCGCGTCCACCATCGTCTTCCGCGACGCCGACCACTGGATGGAACAGCAGGCGCAGAAGAAAGCCGGAGTGCGCGGCGTCTACTATGGGCGTCACGGGACTCCGACAAGCCACGCATTCGAAGATGCAATGTGTGAACTTGAAGGCGGAAGTCGTTGTTTTCTTTTCCCATCCGGGCTTTCCGCCGTCTACCACGCGCTGGCCGCTTTTGCCGAGCCGGGCAAGACATTCCTGTTGGCGAAGAACTGCTATTACCCGTCGAAGCGCGCAGCGACCGAGCTTGCGGCGCAGTCGGGAATGACGGTGACGTTCTTCGACCCGATGGACCCCGAGGACACCTTTCCCCGCATTGACGCTTCGGTTGCGCTGGTGCTTATCGAGTCGCCCGGCTCGAACTCGTTCGAGGTCTGCGACGTCGATGCCATCACGAAGGCGGCCCGCGCCGCCGGGTGTCGTGTCGCGCTGGACAACACATGGGCCACGCCGCTGCTGTTCCGCCCTCTGGAACACGGCGTCGACCTGTCGATCCAAGCCCTGACGAAGTACGTCAGCGGCCATAGCGACCTGCTGGGCGGCTCGGTTACCGTCAACGCCGAGGTTGCCGACATGTTCGAGGCGCATCACGTCACCTGCGGCGCCTGCCTGTCCGGGGACGAAAGCTATTCGGCCCTGAAAGGGCTGCGCACCCTTGCGGTGCGACTGCGCGAGCACGGGGCAAGCGCACTGGCCCTTGCCGAATGGCTGCAAACCCGGCCCGAACCCATGACGGTCCGGCATCCGGCCCTGCCGGACGCGCCCGGGCACGACTATTGGCGCGCCAACTTCGACGGCGCATCGGGGCTGTTCTCCGTCGATTTCGAAGGCTGGGGGTGGGAGCAATCCAGATGCTTCATCAACGCCCTGCGCCTGTTCGGCCTTGGTGCGTCGTGGGGCGGATACGAAAGCCTTGTGCTGCCCTGCGGCGACGTCCACGGCAACCCGATGCCCGGTGGCGGCGTTTTCGCCCGAATGCGGTTCAACATCGGGCTGGAGGACACCGACGACCTGCGCGGTGATATTGAGCAAGCGTTGAACTTAGTTGCAAAAACCTTCGCATCGACGGGTCTCGACACCGGCGCATCGCACGGACAGGTTGATCAGCCCGAAGGGCGCTGACACACCGTCAGGATGGTACGCAGGGATTTTCGAACGGGGAGGAGGTTTTTCATATGACGCAGGATCAGGACACCAAGACCGGGGACACCGCCAAGCGCGGTCGCACCGTGGCACGCGGCGAGAGCGAATCCAGCCTTGTCCGCATGCTTTCGGTGGTCGAGTTGTTCTCGCCCGAGCATCCGACGTGGACCGCCGAACAGATCGCCAACGAGATGGGGCTGACCCAGTCGACGGCGTATCGCTATATCGCGGCGCTGACGTCGTTCGGGTATCTCGCACCGCTGTCGGGCGCGGAATACGGGCTTGGGCCGAAGATCATCGAACTGGATCTGATGATCCGCCACACCGACCCGCTGATCTCTCGGGCGCGCGAGAAGGCCGAAGAGCTTGTCGCGATGGTTCCTGCGGCGGTCGCCTCGCTGATCAACCTGCACGGCGACACGGCAATCTCGGTGCTGCAGGTCAAGAAACCGCAGGATCTGGAGATCAGCTTCGAACGTGGCCGTTCGATGAAGCTGTATGCCGGTTCGGCGGCGAAGGTGATCCTTGCGCATCTGCCGCGCTCGCGTCTGCTGAAGCTGTACGGCAACCACCATGCGGACATCCGCAACTATGGGCTTGGCGAGACGTGGAAAGAGTTTTCGCGCGCCCTTCTCATGATCCGCAAATCCCCCACGCTCACCACCATCGGCGAGGCGAACCCGAACAGCTGGGGCATCGCGGCCCCGGTGTTCAACGCAGACGGCGACATCAAGGGCAGTCTCGTGGTGATCATGCCGCGCGACACCTACGAGACGACCGATCGCGACCGCTTGGCCGACCGGCTGGCCGCGGCCGCGCGCGAGCTTGCGGCACCGCCGCAAAAGGGCGGCTGATCCAGCCCGCCGACAGGCTTCACACCAAGGAGACCACAATGAAGGCCATTCGTTTCAACCATCTTGCCGTCAGCACGACGGACATCGAAGCGAGCGTGAAATTCTACATGGAGGTGTTCGGCCTCGAGAAGCTTCCGACCTACAACTTCGGCATTCCGTGCCAGTACCTGCGCATGGGCGAGAAGCAGCAGCTGCACATCTTCCAGGTCCCGAACGAGAACGTCCCCGTGCGCCAGCACTTCGCCGTCGATGTCGATGACTTCACCGCCGTCTACAAGAAGGCGAAAGAAGCCGGGTATCTCGACTTTGAGGCCTTCGACAACTGCATGTACGAACTGCCCGACGGCGGCGTCCAGATGTACCTGCGCGATCCCGGCGGCAACCTTGTCGAGGTCGACTGCCCCGACGTGACCAAGCTGGACCTTGCCGAGATTCCCGACATGAAGCGGTTGGCGGACAAGAACCCGCAGACCGGGGAAAACCTTCAGGCGACGCTGTACTGACGCCTCTGGCAGGCGCGCCCGCGCGCCTGCCCGTCCACCTGCCCCCTACGCACGGAGCCCCGCGTGACCGACGTGAAACGCATCCCCCACGCCAGCCACTGGGGCGCCTATTATCTGATTGTCGAAGATGGCCGCATCGTCGGCGCCGAACCCTTCGAGAAGGACCCGTCACCGTCGCCGCTGATCCATTCGGTCGCGGAATGGGCCAACCCGCGCCGCCGCATCCCCGCGCCCATGATCCGGCGCGGCTGGCTGGCAGACCGCGAGCGCAGCGATGGAAGCCGCCGGGGCAGCGACACTTTCGTCCAAGTGCCGTGGGACGAGGCGCTAGACCTCGTGTCTGGCGAGATCCGCCGCGTGATCGACACCCACGGCAACAGTTCGATCTTTGCCGGTTCTTATGGCTGGACCAGTTCGGGGCGTTTCCACCACGCGGCGACCCTGATGAAACGGATGCTGAACCTTGTCGGCGGCTATACCGATCACGTCGACACCTACAGCATGGCCGCCGGCCCGGTGATCCTGCGCCACACGCTGGGCAGCGACGAAGCCTGCTATGCCCGGTCCAGCACGATGGATACCGTGGTCGCGCACACCGAAACCCTTGTGGTGTTCGGCAGCCTGTCCCCGAGGACAGCACAGACCGAAGCCGGGGGCCTGTCCGAGCACATGCTTGAAGGCACGCTGCGCGCGCTTGTCGCCAAGGGCACGAAGATCGTTCTGGTGTCGCCCCAGCGCAGCGATCTTCCCGATTGGGTGCCCTGTGACTGGTGGCCGATCCGGCCGAACACCGACACCGCGCTGATGCTGGCTTTGGCCCATGAGATCGTCGCCGCCGGGGACGAGGATCGAGCCTTCCTGAAGTCGCATTGCAGCGGCGCTGACAGGTTTCTGGCCTACCTTGCCGGCGACCCGGACGGCACGCCAAGATCCGCCGAATGGGCGTCCGGCATTACCGGGCTTGATGCGGAAAAGATCAGGTCTCTTGCCACCCGGCTGCCCAAGACGCGCAGCATGGTCACCGTCAGCTGGAGCCTGCAGCGCGCCCAGCACGGTGAACAGCCGTTCTGGGCCGCTTTGGGCCTTGCCGCCGTCACCGGCCAGATCGGGCTGCCCGGCGGCGGCGTCGCCTATGGCTACGGGTCCAGTGGCGGCTCTGGCGCGCCCATCGGTTTGGGCCGCTCGCCCGGCATGTCGAAGGGCAAAAACCCGACCGGCAGCTTCATTCCGGTCGCGCGGATCGCGGACATGCTGCTGAACCCCGGCGCGGCGTATACCTACGAAGGCAAGACCCGGCACTATCCCGATGCCCGGCTGGTCTATTGGGCGGGGGGCAACCCGTTCCACCACCATCAGGATCTGAACCGCCTCCAGTCCGCATGGGCCCGGCCCGAAACGATCATCGTCCAAGATCCGGTCTGGACCGCCACCGCCCAGCGGGCCGACATCGTTCTTCCGGTCGCCACCTCGGTCGAGCGCAACGACATCGCCGCAAACCAGCGCACCAACCGCTACGCCGCCATGAAGCGGGCCATCGCGCCGGTCGGACAGGCGCGGTCCGACTTCGACATCTACGCAGGCCTTGCAGAACGTCTTGGCGTTGCCGAGGCGTTTACCGAGAACCGCGACGAAATGGGCTGGCTGCGCGCGTTGTACGAAAAAAGCCGGTCCGCCGCCCACGAACAAGAGGGCTTCGAGATGGTCGATTTCGACACCTTCTGGGCCAACGGCCATGCGCTGGTGCCGACGAAACGCAACTATACCTACCTTGCCGACTATCGCGCCGCGCCCGACCTGCATCCTTTGAACACCGAAAGCGGTCGCATCGTTCTGGGAAGCGAGCAGCTGGCCGGGCTGGGTCACGCAGACTGCGGGCCGCATCCGCAGTGGTTCCCGCCCTCGGAATGGCTAGGCGCGCCAGAGGCCGGCGAGCGGCTGCACCTGCTGTCGAACCAGCCCGAGGGGCGGCTGCACAGCCAGCTGCCGGACGGCCCGGCCAGCCGCCAGCACAAACGCGAAGGGCGCGAGGTCCTGCGGCTGCACCCAGACGACGCGGCGCGGCGCGGTATCGCCGAGGGCACGCGCGTCCGCCTCAGCACGGCGCGCGGCGCCTGTCTGGCGGTGGCGCGGCTGGATGCGCGTGTGTCGCGCGGGGTTGCGGTCTTGCCGACCGGGGCGTGGTTCTCGCCCGACGCTAAAGACGGCACCGAGGTCGCCGGCAACCCGAACGTGCTGACGGCGGATCTGCCCTCTTCCGCATTCGGCCAAGGATGCGCGGCGAACACCTGTCTGGTGCAGGTCGAACCCACGGACGAGGATGCCGCAGGCGCGGACGAGGCATTTGCCCAGTTCCTCAGCAGAAGCACATAGCTTTTACTGCTTTCCGCTTATTTGAGAATTTTGGTTATTGTCATTATAACGCATTTCGGCAATTTCCTTGAGGGTGCCCGTTGCTATGCGTGGCGCGTTACCAGCCCGCCCCCAACACGACATTTAACACGGAAGCGACCGCCTGATGCCCCAGATCACCGTCACCGCACACGACAACAGCACCCGCACCATCGACGCGGCCCCGGGCCTGAGCCTGATGGAGACTTTGCGACAGCACGGGTTCGACGACATTCAGGCGATCTGCGGCGGTTGCGCCTCTTGCGCCACCTGCCATGTCTACATCGAGACGCCCGGCGTGGCGGACGCCCTGCCCGAGATGGACGACATGGAGGACGCGATGCTCGACATCTCCTTCGTCCGAAAGGACACCTCGCGCCTGTCCTGTCAGATCATGGTGGAAGACGGCATGCCCGATCTCGACGTGGTGATCGCGCCGCCTTTGTGACGCTTGGGAAAGTGCCGCGCATCCGTCTTACGGGGCCGACACCTGCTCGAACGCTGCGGTCCATCTTGCAAGGAACTGCCGCTCGGTGGTGGCGTCCAGCGCGACCAGAAGCGGCAGGGCCAGCGGAACGGACCGGCGCGCGCTTTGGATCACACCGTCTTCCGCCGGGTCGTTCGAATAGATTAGACCCACCGAAACAAGGATCGCTTGCCCCTGCTCCGACAGGATGAAGTCCAGAAACTCCTCGGCGGCGGTCGGGTTCGCGGCGTCTTCCGGAATCATGTAGCCGCGTGACAGGAAAAGCGTGTAATCCTGCGGCAGGATCGTCCCCACGTTCGGCGGCGAGGCGTTTTCGACATAAGACCCCAGCACGTTGTAGGCGATCAGGTAGTCGCCCTTCGATACCCCCTCGATGATCTCGGCCGAGCAGCAGGTGGCAATCGCGTCGGTCCGCGCGAGACCTTCCAGCAGCGAGCCGAAGGTCGTCGCCTCCAGACTGTCGACATAGGCGAACAGATACCCAAGCCCGGACGCCTCGATGTCGTAGGTCGCGATCCGACCATACAGCAGGTCCGGCCGCTGGCGCATGAGGTCGAGCAATTCGAAGCGGGACAGCGGCACGTCCTCGCCCGAGATGCTGTCGGTGTTATAGATCATGACGGCGGGCTCTTGCGTGACGCCCCAGATCTCGTCCCGCCAGCGGCGGTTGGCCGGAAGGGCCCGCGTCAGATCGGAGACATAGGGCCGCGCGCAGCCGCGGTTGACCAGCGACACCATCAGGTGAACCGCCGACGACAGAACGACGTCGGCAGACGGCACATCGCCGTCGCAGGCACCCGACTCGTTCACGTGCAGCGCGCTTGACCCCCACTGCTCGTAGGTGATCGCAAGGTCCGGTCTGCGTTCCGCGAAGGCCTCCAGCGCCGGGCGGAGAATGGCGATATCCGTCGTCGAACGTATGGTGAAGGGCGCCTCGCCATTGCCGAAACGCGCGACCGCCTCCTGTGCGGAGGCCGGGGACGTCAGAAGCACCAAAGACAGCAGGATACGGGCAATCACGTTTCAGCCTCCGGGGCGGCGGGAAGATCAAGGGCGATGCGGAAGCGATCGCCTTCGTTCGAGACGACGATGCGACCGGCGAAGGCATCCGCCACGGCGGCGACGATGGACAGGCCAAGGCCCACGCTATCCTCGCGCGAGCCCGTGGAGCGTTTGAACCGCTCGCTGAACCGGCTGAGCACGTCGTCGGACAGCCCGTCCCCGGCGTCCTCGATCCACAACCGCGCCCGCCCGCCATCCTCGGACACGCCGATCCGCACCGGCGGCGCGCCGTGCTTCAAAGCGTTCGTCAGAAGGTTCTTCCCGGCCTGCACCAGCGAAAACTCATCGCCAGCGACCGTCACCGGGGCATCGCCAATGACCAGTTCGACCTCGACGTCGGGCACCAACACCTCGTGGTCGCGCGTCTCGACGATCTCAAGCGCGATCTGGCGCAGGTCGATCAGCTCGCGCGAGACCGAGTCGGTTCGGTGAATGACAAGCGCGCGCGACAGCATCTGGTCCAGCAAGGTGCCCAGCGACCGCGTGCGCCGCGCCAGACGTTCCAGCAGGCGCTTTCGCTCGGTCGCGTCGGGCTCTTCGATAGCGGTCTCTGCCTGTACGCGGATCGCGGCGACCGGCGTGCGCAACTGGTGGGCGGTGTCCGAGATCAGGGACTGCATCGCGCCGAACTGGCGGTCGAGCCGCCCCATGAAACCGTTCATCGCGGTCAGGATCGCGCCGATCTCGCGCGGGACGTCGGCTGTTGGAACCGGCGTCAGATCATAGGGGTCGCGCCGCGACAGCCCCTCGGCGATCCGGCCCAGAGGCCGCACCGCGCCTCGCACGACGATCACCGACAGGATGATTAGCGCCGCCCCCGCGATCAGCATGGGCACCAACGCGTCCAGCATCAGTTCGACCGCCAGCGCGCGCCGCGCGATCATGGTCTGCCCGACCGTCACCCGCACGATGCCAGAGAAGTCGCGCTCGGCGAACCGCCGCACGACGTCCACATAGCGCGCGTCCTCGCCCTGCATGGCGCCGTCGAAGAAGATCGGCCCGTCGCTGCGCGCCCGCTCTGTCAATGGCGTGTCCGGCAGCCCGGTGATGATCGCGCCATCCGGCCCGCGCACGGCATAGCTGACCCGGTCGTCGGGTGCCTGCGCCAACAACTCGAAGGCCGAGGTCGGAAGCGCGACCATAGGCGTCCCGTCCGTGAACCTGATCGATTCCGCGATGTCGTTGGCCGCGCCCAGAAGCAGGCGGTCGTAGGCTTCCCGCGCGGCGGACAGCCCGTTGAACCACGTCGACAGGGCGACGATCACACCGCCGAACGCAAGGATCAGGATGGCGCCGGTCAGCAGCCTGCTCAGCAGACTTCGGGCAGTCCTGTCAGCCATCGTCCGTGATCCGGTAGCCGACGCCGCGCTGCGTCTCGATGCGAACGCTGCTTCCGGCAAGCCGCTTGCGCAGGCGGGCGATGTACAGCTCGATGGCGTTCAGGCCCACGTCCGCGTCGTTGAAGGCAAAAAGGCCGTCGTACAGCCGTTCCTTCGACAGGTATTGATCGGGGAAACGCATCAGGATTTCCAAAAGCGCCGCCTCGCGCGGGGTCAGGGTCAATCGGGTGTCGGACAGCGTCGCACTTTTCTGGGACGGCGCGTACGCCAGCGGCCCCAGACGGATCGTGTCGCTTTTCTGGGTCGCTTCGCGCCGTACCAGCGCGCGCAGCCGGGCTTCGAGTTCGCGCTGATCGAAAGGTTTCACAAGGTAGTCGTCGGCGCCAAGGTCCAGCGCGTCCACCCGGCTGTCCACCGACACCAAAGCCGTCAGCATCAGCACCGGCGTCCGGTCGCCGCCCGCGCGCAGGGTCCGCAGCAGTTCCGTGCCGCTGCCGTCGGGAAGGTTGATGTCCAGCACAAGCGCGTCATAGCGCTGAACGGCCAGATGGTCTTCGGCGTCGGTGATCGACAGCGCAAGGTCGCACGCGATTCCGACCTTGGCCAACCGCGCAGAGACGGTTTCAGCCAGATCGGTCGCATCTTCGACCATCAGCACACGCATCGTCGGTGATCCTTTCGAGCCATGCAGTCATGGCATGACAGGTTTGTGACAGCTTCAGCCGTTACCCCCTCATAACCCGACGGGGGCGGAACTGGAAAGCCGCGGCCCGGACGGAGAGGAGACAGGCGCGCCGTGTGGGAGTTCGGCCGCCGCCATTGGAGGATACCCATGAAGATCAAACTCACCCTTGCCGCCCTTGCCCTGGGCGCATCCGCGCTGGGCGTCTCGGCACAGGATTTCACCCCGGAAAACCCCGAATGCATCGCGCCCGCCAACCCGGGCGGCGGCTGGGACTTCACCTGCCGTCAGGTCGGCAAGATGCTGCAGGACCTCGACCTGATCGACGAGACCATGCAGGTCGTCAACCTTGCCGGCGGCGGCGGCGGCGTTGCCTTCGCCGAGGTGGTGAACAAGCGCGGCGACGACAACGATCTGATCGTCGCGGCCTCGTCGGCCACCGCGACCCGTCTGGCGCAGGGCGCCTATCCGGGCAACACGATGGATCAGGTCCGCTGGCTTGCCTCGATCGGGGCCGACTATGGCGTGATCGCCGTGGCCGCCGACAGCGAGATCGAGACCCTGCCGCAGCTGCTTGACATGCTGAAGTCCGATCCGACCTCGATCTCGATCGCTGGCGGTTCGGCCGTGGGCGGCTGGGACCACCTGAAGGTGCTGATCGCGGCCAATGCCTACGGCATCGATGACGTCCGCACCGTCAAGTACATCGCCTTCGACGGCGGCGGCGAGGCCGTGACCCAGCTGCTGGCTGGCTCGGTTCAGGCCTTCACCGGCGACATTTCGGAAGCCAAGGGCTTCGTCGACTCGGGCGATATCAGGGTGATCGCTGTGCTGGCCCCGGAACGTCTGGACGGCGAGTTCGCCGACTTCCCGACCGCTCGGGAACAGGGCATCGACGCCATCGGCGCGAACTGGCGCGGCTTCTACGCCCCCGGCGACATGTCGGACGCGGCCTACGATGTGTGGGTCTCGAAGATTGCCGATCTGTACGCCTCGGACGAGTGGAAAGACGTCATGGCCGCCAACGGTCTGGCCCCTCTCGACCTTCAGGGCGACGCGTTCGAGCAGTTCGTGTCTGACAGCGTCCAACAGATCCAGAACATCTCGAAAGAGATCGGGATCATCAAATAACGAACCACCACTCACGTCACTACGGGCGGCGGCTGTGCTGCCGCCCTTTTTTGCTGGCCCGTCCACAAAGGAGACTGCCATGAGCGATCGCATCTTCGGTGCCGTCGGACTTCTGCTCGCGATCGGCTTTGCCCTTGCCGCGCTGAACATCGAGGAAAGCTTTCTTTCCGACGCCGTCGGCCCCAGCGGCTTCCCCCTTATCATCGCGGCCGTGCTGGGCCTTTCCAGCATCTTCATCGCGGTCAAGCCCGACGCCGCCCCGCACTGGCCCAGCCTTGGCCGGCTGGTCGAGCTGCTTGCAGCCGTCGTCATGATGATCCTCTACGCCGAGCTTCTGCCCGTCGTCGGTTTCGTCATCGCCACCGCTTTTGCCGCTGGCTACCTCAGCTGGCGCCTTGGGTCCGGGCTTGTGTCGGTGCTGCTTACGGGCATCGGAACGTCCCTGGGCATCTACGTGATCTTCCATCTCATCTTCGGCCTCTCGCTGGCGCGCGGGCCACTCGGTTTCTGAGGAAAGCTAATGGAAACTTTTGCAAACCTCGCCGATGGCTTTGCCATCGCGCTGACGTGGAACAACCTGTGGCTTGCCCTTCTCGGTTGTTTCCTCGGCACCATCATGGGCGCGCTGCCGGGCCTTGGGCCTTCGAACGGCGTTGCCATCCTGATTCCGCTGGCCTTCACGATGGGTCTGGGCGCGACGCCCTCTCTGATCCTGCTGACGTCGGTCTACTATGGCGCGATGTACGGGGGGCGGATCTCGTCGATCCTGCTGAACATCCCCGGTGACGAACCGGCCATGATGACCTGTCTCGACGGGTATCCAATGGCGCGAAAAGGCATGGCGGGCGCCGCCCTGTCGCTTTCAGGCATTGCCTCTTTCGTCGGTGCCTTCTTCGCGACTTGGGGCCTGATCCTGCTGGCGCCGCAGCTGGTCAAGATCGCCCTGCTGTTCGGGCCCGCCGAGTACTTCGCGCTGTTTGCGCTCGCCTTCATGACGCTGGGCGGCGTGTCCTCGACCAATCAGGCCAAATCGGCCTTTGCAGCCGCGCTTGGCCTTGCACTGGCCATGATCGGCGTCGACACCCAGACGGGCGTCCCGCGCTTCACCTTCGGCGAGGTTCATCTGTACGACGGCCTTGATTTCCTTGTCGCCATCGTCGGCCTCTTCGCCCTGTCCGAGGTCTTCATCTTCCTCGAAGAACGTCACGGGTCGGCAAGCGCGGAAGGCAAGAAGCTGTCCATCGGTCGGCTGTATCCTCCGATGTCGATGATCAAGCAGACGACGCCGACGATGCTGCGCACCTCTGTGCTTGGCTTCATCGCGGGCGTGCTGCCGGGCGCCGGGGCGTCGCTGGGGTCCTTCATCAGCTATTCGTTCGAGAAACGGCTGGTCGACAAGGGCAACACGTTCGGGAAAGGCGATCCGCGCGGCGTGGCAGCGCCCGAGGCCGGCAACAACGCCGCGGCCGGCGGCGCGCTGGTGCCGATGCTGGCGCTTGGCGTGCCGGGATCGGGGACGACGGCGGTGCTTCTTGCGGTGCTTTTGTCGCTCAACATCACGCCGGGTCCGCTGCTGTTCACCCAGAACCCCGACGTGGTCTGGGGCCTGATCGCGGCGCTGTTCATCGCGAACTTTATGCTGCTCGCCCTGAACATCCCGATGGTGGGCCTGTTCACCCGCGTCCTTCTGGTGCCGCCGCGCGTTCTTATGCCGATCGTCGCGATGGTCAGCTTCGTCGGCATCTATGGCATCTCGGGGTCAAGCTTCGATCTGCTGGTGATGATCGGCTTCGGCGTCATGGGCTGGGTGCTGCGGAAACTCGACGTGCCGCTGGTGCCGATCATCCTTGGCACCCTGCTGGGCAACTCGATGGAGAACAACCTGCGCCGCGCGATCACCATCGACAACGGCAACTGGTGGACCCTGATCGACAGCCCGCTGACGATCATTCTCTGGAGCATCGCGATCATCGGGTTCATCACCCCGCTGATCGTCGGCCGCCGCTTGAAGGCCAAGATGCGCCGCGACGAAGAAGGCTCGATCAGCGACTGATCCACGGAAACGAGCGGCGCAAACCGCCGCTCGGTTCCACATTTGGGGCCCGCCGGTCGCACGACCGCGGGCCTTTCTTGTGGCCCCCTGCCCGCCGCACATGACCGGGCTGCAGGGCGCCAGCCGCCGCGGACCCTACCCGCCGCGCACCTGTTCCCACGACATTCTGGCCGGTCGACGCCTCTTTTCGAAGGCCGCTGACCCGCGTGCGCCACAAGCAAGCTGCATAAGGAACAGGCAGAACCGGCAGCGGCGCGCGCTTGGCCGCGCGGGAAGCGCGGGCATCTTTCGCCCTCTTGCTCGGGTTGAGCTTTTTGCCCTTGCCGCCGCGTAAGTAAGTGCCGACACTCAGGTATATTTTTGGAGAGTTCTGATGAAGTCTTTCCCGGAGGAGGCCTTTTCGACCGGCCATTCGGTGCTGAATACATACCTTGATGCGCTCGTGTCGGAGCTTGCCGGGCTGGAGACCGGCGAGATCGCAACCTACATCCCGCAGCTTGGCCTTGCCGACCCCAAGGACTTCGGGATCGCGATTGCCACGGCGGACGGCCGGTTCTGCAAGGCGGGCAACTGGGACCGGATGGTGACGATCCAATCCGTGTCCAAGCCCTTCATGTATGGCGAGGCCCTGCGGCGGTTCGGGCGGGACACGGTGCTGACGAAGGTCGGTGTCGAACCCACGGGCGAGCGGTTCAATTCCATCGTTCTGGACGAGGCGAACAACCGCGCCTTCAACCCGATGGTCAACTCGGGCGCCATCGTCACCGCCTCGCTTCTGGCCCAGGACACCGCCGCGCGGAACGAGACGAGCATGGTCGACCTGTTCTCTCGCCTTGCCGGGCGGCGGTTGTCCATCGACGAGGACGTGTTCGCATCGGAGCACGAGACCGGACACCGCAACCGCGCCATCGCGTGGCTGATGCTGAACTCGGGCATGATAGAGCCCGACCCCGATCTGGTGCTGGATCTTTACTTCAAGCAGTGCTCGGTGCTGGTGAATTGCGCCGACCTTGCCGCGATGGCCTGCACGCTGGGAACGTTCGGGCGGCAGCCGGTGACCGGCGAACAGGTCTTTGCGCCCGAGGTCACCCGCGACGTGCTGTCGGTGATGACAACCTGCGGCATGTACGATTATGCGGGCCAGTGGCTTTACGACGTGGGCCTGCCCGCGAAAAGCGGCGTGTCGGGGATGATCATGGCCGTGATCCCCGGACATATGGGCATCGCGGTGTACTCTCCAAAGCTCGATACGGTGGGAAACTCGGTCAGGGGTATCGAGGTCTGCCGCCGCTTCGCACGCGACTTCGGCCTGCACGCCTGCACCAACGCGGTGGACCCGGGCGGCGCGATCCGCAGGGTCTACAGCGCGCGCGAGGTCCGGTCGCTGCGCCAGCGCACCGCGCCCGAACGGCGCGCACTGGAAGCAAGCGGTGAATCCTTCGCCGCCGTCGAACTGACCGGCCCGCTGCATTTCGCCACGGCCGAACGCGTCGCGAACGAGGCCGCCGTCGCCGCGCAACTGGCGCGCACCGTTGTGCTGGACCTGCGGCGGGTCGAAAGCATGGACGCCGCCGCGCTGGACATCCTGTCGCGCATTCCCGGCACGGTCGGCGACGACACCACCCGGGTCTACCTTGCCGAAACGCCCGAACGCCTGCTGCCTGCGCTGACCGACGCGCTGGCCGCACAAGACGCCGCCGACGCCCTGACCTACGCCACGACCGAAGCCGCGCTGGAGGCGTTCGAGGACGCTGTGCTGGAGACCGCAGGCATCTTGGGCACCGGCGACGCGATGCGGCTGTCCGAGGCCGAGATATTCAAAGGGCTGTCCCCCGACGAGATCGCCGTTCTGGAAGGCGCCGCCTCGAGCTTTTCCTATGACCCGGGCGCGACCATCGTCACCCGGGGCGACGCCGCGCTGGCCTTTTACGTGGTGGCGCGCGGCGTGGTCAGCATCACGATCCCCGTGGGCGAAACCACGCGCCGGATCAGCGCTGTAGGCCCCGGGCAGGCATTCGGCGAACTGGCGATGCTGGACGGCGGCGCGCGGTCCGCCAACGCGGTCGCCAGCGGGCCGGTCCTGTGTCACGCCTTTTCGATCGAGCAGATCAAAGAGATTTTCGAAGCCCGGCCGAACATTCACTCGGTGATCCTGGCGAACCTTGTGCGCAGCCTGTCCGACCGGCTGCGCGCGGCCAATGAACAGATAGGAACTTTTGAATGACGAAGCCTCGTTCCCCGCGCCGCTTGGCCCCTGCCCGACCGCTGCGCCTTTTGCTTGCGCCGCTTGCCGCCGTGACCCTGCTTGCCCTGCCGCTTCCCGCCCCGGCGCAGGACCACGATGCGCTGGTCACAACCGGCAACCGCCTTGCCGCCCTGCTGCGGGCGGGACGTGCCGTCGTGTCCGCGAACCAGGACCGGATCAACGACGCGACCGTGGGCGACAAGGGCCTGACGCCGGATGTCTTCATGGATCAGGTGATGGCGGCCTATCTGGAAACCAACGGCGAACCGCCCCTGACCGACGACCTGACCGACCTGCAACGCCGCCTGACACAGGCGCAGCTGGACGCCATGCGCGCGGTGGTGGCCGAGCAGCAGCAGGTCATCAACATGGAAGGCATGGGATTCAAGGGGTTCATCCCCGCCGTTTTCGCCCGCCTTGTGAACGAACGCTTCGGGGAAACCGTGGGCGATCTGGCCAACGTCAAGGTCACCGCCCCGCCTGATCTGGTGCGCAACCGAACCGCCCGCCCCGACGCGTGGGAGGCAGAGGTGATCGAGACGCGGTTCGGCGCCGCCGACCACGAGAAGGGCGCGCCGTGGTTCGAGGTGGTCGACGGCGCGGACTTTCGGATGCTGATCCCCGAGTATTACTCTGCCTCGTGCCTCAGCTGCCACGGCGGCCCTGCGGGCGAAGTGGACGTGACGGGCTTCCCCAAGGAAGGCGGCACCGAGGGCGAGTTGGGCGGCGCGATCTCGATCATCCTTCACGACGCGCAATGACCGTCCCCCCGGACGCTGATGGCGACGCGGCTGCCGTGCCGGGCCAGCGGGTGCCGCGCATCGCCCTGCGCATCGGCGGCCTTTCGGCGATCCTGCTGGGTGTGCTGGTGCTGTCGACGGTCGTCATGGCGTTCGAGTTCTCGGCCAACCAGAAGCGCATCGCCGAAGCGACGGAACGCTTTCACCGTTTGCAGGTGGCGACCGCCGCGAACCGCGATTTCGGGATGGTGCGGTACTGGCTGGCGGATCTGGCGGTCAGCCAACTGACGCTGTCGGAACGCAACGCCGAAGCCGCCCGCGACCAGCTGAACACCCGCATCACCGCGCTTGAGGATTTCGCGCCCGAGGCGGCGGCGACGATCCGGTCGTCCACCGACACGATCTGGACCACCGCCATCGCCGCCGTCGACGCCTATGCCGACGGCAACCGCGTGGTGGGCAACGCCCTGATGTCGCAGGCCCGCACCCAAAGCGACGCTGTCACCTTGGCGATGGCCGCACTGGTCGACGACCTGTCGGAACAGTCGATCCGCGCCAACGACACCGCCGCCAGCGCCGCGCAGGACGCCCGATTCCGGGCACTGATCATCTGTCTGGTAATCGTTCTGGCGGGGGCGCTTCTGACCGCGCTGGTCCTGCGCTCGATCCTGCAGCCGCTGAACCGCATCGACGCCGCGATGGCCGATCTTCAGGCAGGCCGCGCGCCGGTCGATCTGCCCCCCGAGGGCCCGGACGAGTTTGGCCGTCTGTCCACCACCCTGCGCACGCTGTGGGACACCCAGCGCGCCCGCGCCGAGTTGGAAGAGATCAACGCGCAACAGCGGCGCACCGTGCTGACGGCGGTCGAGACGATCCCCGACGGCTTTGCCCTGTTCGACGAGACGGACCGCATGGTCCTGCGCAACGAACGGTTCCTTGAAATCTTCCCCTTCGCCCGCGCCCTGCCCGAAACCGCCACCTATGCCGAGTTTCTGGACGCCGAGATCGCGTCGGGCATCCTGAACATTCCCGTCGAAGAGGCCGATGCGTGGCGGGCCGACTGCCTTGCCCGGCACGCCAACCCCGGCGGCTCGCGCGCGGAACTGCCCTATGGCCCGCACTACCTTCTGGTGTCGAAGGGAAAGACCCCAGACGGCGGCACCGTCGCGGTCTATTCCGACATCTCGGAACTGCGCGACCGGCAGGTCGAACTGGAAGCCGCCCGCGCCGAGGCGGAGGAGGCCAACGATGCCAAAAGCCGGTTCCTTGCCTCGATGAGCCACGAGCTGCGCACGCCCCTGAACGCGATCATCGGCTATTCCGAGATGCTGATCGAGGATGCCGAGGACGCGGGCGACACGACCTCGGTCCCCGATCTGCAACGCATCGAAAGCTCTGGCCGGCACCTTCTGGCGCTGATCAACGACATTCTCGACCTGTCGAAGATCGAGGCCGGGAAGATGGAGATGCACATCGAAGAGGTCGACATCGCCACGCTGGTCGACGACGTGCAGGCCACCGTCGCACCGCTGGTCGCGATGAACGACAACACGCTTTCGGTCACCGTCGCGGACGACATCGGCACCATGATGACCGACCGCACCAAGCTGCGGCAGAACCTGTTCAACCTGCTGTCCAATGCCAGCAAGTTCACGCAGAACGGGCGGGTCGACCTGACCGTCACGCCCGAAGCCGAGATGATCCGCTTCGACGTGCGCGACGAAGGCATCGGCATGACGCCGGACCAGCTGTCGCGCCTGTTCCAGCCCTTTGCGCAGGCGGACAGTTCCACCTCCAGCAAGTACGGCGGCACCGGGTTGGGCCTGTCGATCGTGAAAAGCTATTGCGAGATGCTGGGCGGCGGCGTGTCCGTGGTGTCGGAGCCCGGCAAGGGCTCGACCTTCACCATCCGCCTGCCCGTGTCCGCGCGCGCGCCAGCGCCCGCCGACGGCACGCCCACCGTGCTGATCATCGACGACGACGAAACCGCGCTGGACAGTCTTGGCCGCACCGTGCGCGATGCCGGCTACGCGGTGCTGACCGCCACCGATGCCGCCACCGGCCTTGCGCTGGCGCGCGAGCGGCGGCCCGATGCGGTGCTGCTGGACATTATCATGCCCGAGCGGGACGGCTGGTCGGTGCTGCGCGACCTGAAAGAAGACCCGATCCTGTGCGAGACGCCGGTCATCATGGTCAGCATCCTGACCGACCGCGAGATGGGTCTGGCCTTCGGCGCGGTCGAGCAGCTGATGAAGCCCGTCGATCCCGACCGCCTGATCGCGGCGCTGGAGGCGCTGGCGGGCGACGCCGACCGCGAGATCCTGCTGGTCGACGATGATCCCGCCACCCGCGGCCTGTTCCGCCGCATCCTGTCGCGCGAAGGCTGGTCCGTGCGCGAGGCGGCCGATGGCGCGCGGGCGCTGGCGCTGGTCGAGGAACGCAGGCCAAGCCTGCTGGTCATGGACCTGATGATGCCCAACCTCGATGGGTTCCAGACGCTCAAGCGCCTGCGCGAGACCGAGGCGGGCCGTGGTCTGCCGGTGATCATCGTAACCTCGAAGGACCTGACGCGGCGCGAATTCGACTGGCTGCAGGACAACGCGCGAGACGTGGTAATGAAGGGCGGTGACGGGCGGGCGGACCTGCTGGCGGCCATCGCCCGGCAGGTCGGCAGCGCAAGCGCCACCGCCAATGAGGAGGCCCCATGACGACCATCCTGATCGTCGAGGACAACGACATGAACCTCGACATGCTTAGCCGACGGCTGAAGCGGAAAGGCTATGACATCATCTCCGCGCGCGACGGTCAGGCCGGGGTCGACACCGCTCGCGCGGCCCGCCCCGACATCGTGCTGATGGACATGAGCCTGCCGGTGCTGGACGGCTGGGCCGCAACCCGCGCCCTGAAGGAAGACGCCGACACCGCCACGATCCCGGTCATCGCCCTGACCGCCCACGCGATGGAGGCCGACCGGCAAAAGGCGCTGGACGCCGGCTGCGACGCCTTCGGCACCAAGCCCATCGATCTGCCGGACCTTCTGTCGAAGATCGAGGCGCTGTTGCCCGGCTGATGATCGAGGCGGCGAACGATATCCGCGAGCGGGCGCTCGCCGCGCGGGTGATCCAGCGCCTAGCCGGCCCGGCGGAATCCATCGCCGGGATTCAGGATATCGTGTGCGACGAGCTTGCGCTGCTGGACTTTGCCGAAGCCAGCGCCGACGCCGAAAAGGTTCGCTCTGCCGCGCGCGAGTTGCTTGCGATGATCGTCGCCGTTGGCGAAACCGGCGTCGTCCTGTCCGACCGCCAGCGCCTGCGCCACGACCTGCGCACGCCGATCAATGCGATCATCGGCTATTCCGAACTGATCGCCGAGGATTTCGAGGACGACCTGCCCAAGCCCCTGCTGGCCGACATCCGCACCGTGGTCGGCGAATGCGCCCTGCTGCTGGCACAGATCGACCGCGTGCTGGGCCCCGAGGCGGACAGCGCCAGCCTGTCGGGCTCGGCGGTCGACGGGCTGGTCGCGGCCTCGCTCGAGGCGACGCTGACCCATGAGACCGACGCCGAAGCGCGCGAGACGGGGCATGTGCTGGTGATCGACGACACCCACGAGAACCTTGATTTGATGCGCCGGCAACTGGGGCGACAGGGCCATGCCGTCACCACTGCGGACTCGGGCGCCGCGGGGCTGAAGATCCTTGAGACGACCGAGATCGACGTGATCCTTGTGGATGTGCTGATGCCCGACATGAACGGCATCGAACTGCTGTCACGGATCAAGGACCACCCGAAGTGGCGGTATATCCCGGTGGTGGTGGTGTCGGGGCTGAAGGACATGCGCGCCGTCACCCGCTGCATCGCGGCGGGCGCCGAGGATTATCTTCAGCGCCCGGTGGACCCGGTGCTGCTGCACGCGCGGGTCAGTTCCTGCCTTGAAAAGCACCGCTGGCACCAGCGCGAGCTGCGCTATCTGGCCGAGATCGAGTACGAACGCGACCGCGCCGACGCCCTGCTGCACGCGGTTCTGCCCGCCCCCGTAATCGCGCGGCTGCGTGCAGGCGAAAAGGTGATCGCCGACCGCGTGCCCTCGACCACCATCATCTTCGCCGACATCGTCGATTTCACGCCCTGGACCGCGAACATGGACCCCGGCGAGCTGTTGCGTCGGCTGACCGAGATCTTCCTTGCCTTCGACGATCTCGCGGCACAGCACGGGGTCGAGAAGATCAAGACCATCGGCGACGCCTACATGGCTGCCAGTGGCGTGCCCCTGCCCTTCGACGACCACGCCGAACGCGCGCTGTCTTTCGCTCGCGCGATCATTGGCGAAATGGGCCGCCTGACCGACGAGCAAATGGCGATCCGCGTCGGCCTGCACACCGGCCCGGTGATCGCCGGCCTGATCGGCCGCAGCCGGTTCGTCTACGATGTCTGGGGCGAGACGGTGAACATCGCCAGCCGCATCGAAAGCACCGGCGTCCCCGGCCGCATCCACCTGTCCGCCGAGACGCGGCAAAGACTGACCTTGCAGGGCGCAACCGGGTTCGAGCCAAAGCAAAGTCATCTCAAGGGCTTGGGCGACGTGAAGACCTACCTCACGGATTGATGGGGACTGCGCGGGCTGTCCAACCGGCTACAATTGCGCAGCGGCTGAGCGCAAAAATTCTTGCCCCTACTGGCGCAGCCCACCCGCTGTGATGATCTAGCGACGCCAATTGCCCCGACCGAGTCGGCCTGAAAGACGTCCGGCAATCATTGCCGGATCGTTCGCTCGCTCTGGCGTCTCCACGGCCACCGCCACCGCTCAGGTGAAGTAACCGTCGTTCGCCTGCATGATGTCGTCGAGCCGGCCGATGGTGCCTGACAGGTGGACGCGCATGGCGTCGGCCGCGCCCTGACGATCCCCGGCGGTGATGCAGTCGATCACCGCGCGGTGTCCTTCGACCACCGAATGCATCTTGTCGCCGCGCGGCAGGTCCAGCGTGCGCAGACGGGCCATCTGGCTGGACTGCGCGATCACAAGCCGGTGGATCGCCTCGTAGCCGGCGGCGGCGAACAGCTCTTCGTGGAAGTTCTCGTCAAGTTCCCGGAACAGTTCGATCTGGTCGGTGTCCCCGGCCAGCACCTCTTGCATCTTGAGATACCCCATCGCCTTGGTCAGGTCGGCCCCCGGCGCGCGGCACAGACGGTCGACGACCTCGCATTCCATCCCGCAGCGCAGAAAGCTTTCGTAACGCAGACGCTCGCGGTTGATGCGGGTCACCTCGGTCCGCGACTGGCGGTACGACATGACAAGGTCGATTTCCTCCAGCCGCTGGATCGCCTCGCGGATCGGCGACTGGCTGACGCCGAAGGCCTCGGCCAGATCGGCGCGGTTCAGGATCGTGCCCGGCGGCAGCTTCAGCGACACGATGCGCGCGCGCAGTTCCTCGAACACCAGCGTCGAGGCCGGGACGTTCGCATTGACCGCGATCTTCGCGGCCCCGCCGATGCCGGGGAAATCGGGACGGGTCAATGCGCCCTCCGGTTTGCGCACCTCGGATCAGTCATGCGAACTTTCCTCATCTCATGATCGCATTCGGTAGTGCCAGCGACAGCCACGGAAAGGCAAGAAGCAAGGCGAAGAATGCAGCCATCGCAACGAAGAACGGCACCGAAGCCACGGCATATGCACTGGTTTTCACCTGCAGGATACCGCAGACGGTGAACATGATGACCCCTACCGGCGGGGTCAGGCCGCCGAAGTTGATCAGCAGCACGATGACGATCCCCATGTGCACCGGGTCGAAGCCCGCGTGCATCAGAACCGGCATCACGATGGGCGTCACCAGCAGGATGTTCGCCGCCCCTTCCAGAAACATGCCCGTCACGACAAGGATGACGCAGACGATCAGCAAAAGCCCCAGCGGGCTTTCGGTCATCGAGGTCATGAAGGTCGTGATCTCCTGCGGGGCGCGCTCGATCGTCATGGCATAGCCCAAGACGGCGGCCATCATGATCAGCAGCATCACCATCCCGAGGTCCGACAGGGTGTCGCGGAAGGCGACAAGGATGCGGGCCAGCGTCAGTTCGCGGTAGACCAGCATCCCGATGGCGATGGCATACAGCACCAGAAACACCCCCGCCTCGGTCGCGGTGAAAAAGCCGAAGCGGAAGCCGATCACCAGAAACACCGGGAACATCAGCGCCCAGATGCTTTCCATGAAGCTGCGGCCAAGGTCGCGCAGGCTGGGCGGTTCGGGCATGTCGGGGGCATACCCCCGGCGCCGGGCAACAAGGAAGGTCGCCAGCATCAGCACCATCGTCAGCAGCAGCCCGGGCAGCAGCCCGCCCACGAACAGCCGGCCAATCGACACCTCGTTGATATAGCCGAACAGGATTAGCCCGATCGACGGCGGGATCGTCGCGGTGATGATCGACCCAAAGGCCAGCACGGCCGAGATGAAGGCGGCGGAATAGCCCTGCTCCTGCATCGACGGCCCCAGCAGCCGCGCCTCCATCGAGGCGTCGGCGACGGCGGACCCGGATATGCCGCCCATCAGCATCGACAGCACGATCGACACTTGCGCCAGACCGCCGGCCAGCCAGCCGGTCAGCAGGCGCGAGAACCGCACAAGGCGGGCGGTGATCCCCGCCTCGTTCATCAGGTTGCCGGCAAGGATGAAGAACGGCACCGCCAGCAGCGGGAAGTTTTCCAGCGCGGTCACCATCTTCTGGATCGCGACGGTGGTCGGCATGGTTCCGGTCAGGACGAAAACCGGGATCGCCGCCATCATCAACGCGAACGCGACAGGCAGACCGATGACAAGGAACAGGGCGAAGAGACCCGCGATCAGCAACAGCATCAGTCTTCTCTCCAGCGGGCAAGGAACTGCACCCCAAGGGTGCGCAGCCACAGGGCGATGCCCACGGGCATGGCAAGGTGGATGTAGGATTTCGGGATCTGTAGCGCGCCGAGCATCCGCTTGTGCATCAGCGGCACGTTGATGACGGCATAGTACAGAAGGTAGCACAGCAGGCCCATCACCACGGCGATATTGGCCAGCTGCACCCAGCGGCGCGTGCGGTCGGACACGTTGTCCAGCAGCAGTGACAGGCCGAAGTGGCGCTGGTTCTGCATCGCGATGTCGATGGCCAGCACGACCAGCCAGACGAACAGCGCGGTCGAGACTTCAAGCGACCAGATGATCGGGCTTCCGGCCTTGCGGGACACCGCGGCCACGGACACCAGAAGGACGATCGCGGCCAGAAGCGCGGTCGCGGCGGAGATTTCTAAACGTCGGAACATGGGATCGGTGCCGGTCTTGACGCGGGCCGGACCACGCGGGCCCGGCCCCGTCCTGCCTGCTTATTTCGCCAGCACCTCGCGCACCATGTCGGCTTCGGAGGTGAGGTTCAGCATTTCGTAGACCGGCGCGACGGCCTCTTTGAACGGGGCAAGGTCCACCTCGGAGATCGTCACCCCAGAGGCGGCGACGTCTTCCAGCGCCTTCTCGCCCAGCTCGATGGTCAGGCCCGACGCATAGCGGCCGTTCTCGACCGCCAGATCGCGGACGATCTGCTTGTGCTCGTCCGACAGTTCGTTCCACGCGTCCGCCGAGACCACCAGCGCCGTTACCAGCTGGATGTGCCCGGTCTTGGTGACGTTTTTGATGACCTCGTACAGCT
This sequence comes from Psychromarinibacter halotolerans, assembly GCF_029168315.1. Classification (NCBI taxonomy): domain Bacteria; kingdom Pseudomonadati; phylum Pseudomonadota; class Alphaproteobacteria; order Rhodobacterales; family Paracoccaceae; genus Psychromarinibacter; species Psychromarinibacter halotolerans. Next base: position 201,770 of record NZ_JARGYD010000006.1, on the reverse strand, counting down.
TCGCGCCCTTGATCGCGGTCGGTTGCGCCTCGGCCGCGTCGATGGTGCCCAGTTGCAGCGCGGAATAGACCTCGCCCCAAGCGATCGGGGTGGGTTCAGCGCCCATCGCGCGGATCGTCTCGATCCACACCGGCGCGCCGATGGTGCGCATCCGGACACCGTCGAGATCGGCGGGGCCGGTGACCGGCATCTGCGTCAGTGCGTGGCGCGGGCCCTGATACCAGTTCGACGCCAGCATCACGAGACCGGCCTTTTCCTCCAGTTCGTCGCCCCAGCCAAGATAGGCGTCGGACTGGGCGAAGGTGTCGGCGTCTTCGTAGGTGTCGAACAGGAACGGCGCCGACATGATCGCCAGCGACGGCACGAACTCCGACAGACGGGCGACGTCGGTCACGGTCCCCACCCCGGCCCCGGCACGCGCCTGATCCAGCATCTCGGTCGTGTCGCCAAGCTGGCTGTTGTGGAACACCTCGATGTTCACCTCTCCACCGGTCGCATCGGCCACCTCGGCTGCGAACTTGTCCAGCCCCTGCCCCATGGGATCGTCCGGCGCCAGCACGGTGCCGATCCGGATCGTGGTTTCCGCCTGAGCGCCCACGGCAAGGGCGCCGGACAGCAGCACTGCAAGGCAGGTTGCCTTGTTCAGAATGGTCATGATTTCCTCCCGTTCGTATTTTTGATGAATTGATATTTCAATTCGACTGGAACATTGCCGCTGGGTCAGCGTGGAGTCAATGGGGATCTGAAAGGGGGGCTGCCTGACGACTGTCAGTTCGATTTAACGTGGAAAGGGCACGATCTTTTTTCTGTATGGAGAGCGCGCCACCCAAGGCAACAGCGGAACGGTTGGACGTTGCGCTGCCATTGAGCGATAAGAACTCAGAGCAGCCCTACAAAGCCGTGCACTTTAAGTTCCCCCCGTAAGCATCTGTCTCTATTTCACTTTTGTCGCAACGAGCGCTTTTTTTTGGGCTGCGTTTTCAGTCTACGGCCTCACGCCATTGGTCCGCCGTGTCAGCCACCCGTTCAGCACCGCCAAAGCCAGAACGACCAGCGGCGGGATGGCGTGAGTTCCTTCACCGTGCAGCAAGACAGTCGCCGCGGCGGCGGCCATGACGGCTCCGCCCAACAGGCTGCCCAGAAGGCGCGTGCGCGGAATTACCAGCAGTATGGCGGCAGTCCACTCCAGAAGGCCGGTTACGTACGGGAACCAGTTGGGATAGCCCCAACGGGCGTAGTCGGCGCGGATCTCTGGCGAGGCAAAGAGGTTCAACGCGCCGCCAAACACGAAGAACCCGGCAAGGGCGGCGGCAAAGATATGGCGCCACGGGATGGATTTCATAAGGGGATCTCCGGGTCTGGGCGTGACGGGCGGACGGTGACATCACAGCGGCGTAATCGTTTTGAAGCGGCGGCAAGAACAGTACGGCGATTGGGCATGATTTCCTCCTCTAATCCCACGCCAAAACTAGGGAAAAGGCGCATGTTCGAACAATAGACGGGTCCGACAAGGACCTTTTCGGAAAGCAAAAAGGAATGCCGTCGTGGATCGGAAGGCGACGCCGCCTATCGCTGCACTCGGAAGAATTCAAAGCCATCTTCGCATTCCCTGATTGGCTAAACCCCATGCTCTGCCCCCTGAAATCTGGCTTCCATGACGCCGGAGTCTCCGTCTGCGGTTCGTCGGGAATGATACGGATCGCACCGTGGTCCAGCACGTCGACAGCCCTCTCGACGGGTGGTGGCAAAGTGCTCAGGCCGAAGCACACCTCGTGTTCCAAACGGCCTTTGAGCGGCGGCAACTATCTGTTCTGGAGGGTATAAGACGTAACCGGGTGCGGCGCAGAAGGACGTCGCGGCAGGCGATGGCTTGGCAAACGCAGTATGTGCCAAGCGCAGGCCCTTCCGGCACGGGTCTTACGGCTCGATCACGCGTTGCGATATGGCGGTGCCATCGGTCAAATCCGATGGCGGGTACAGAACAACTTGGTCCCCCTCGGACAGGCCATCGCGAACCTCGGCCTCGCGGCCGTTGTCGCGGCCAATCGTGACCGTGCGGCGTGTTGCGACACCATCGTCTGACACGAACACCGCCCAGCCGGGGCCATCCCGGAACAATGCGCTGGACGGGACTTTCAATGCGTCATCCGCGGACCAGACCACGATCCGCGCCTCGACCGCGAAGCCGTGGCCAAGCCCCTCGCGGTCGTCCGGCGGCGTTGTAAGGTCGACCACGACATTCACGCGCTGCTCTTCGACGCCCAAGGCCGAAACCTTCGTCTCGCCGAACGGCTCGACCCGCGTCACGACCCCCTCCAACGTCGCCGCGCCGCCCCAGTTCTCGATATCCACGGGATTGCCAAGCTGCACGTTGATCGCATCGGCCGAGATCAGTTCAACCACCACCTCCAGCCCGTCGCGAATATCCCCGGCCACAAGGATCGGAGCCCCGGCGGGCAGCGTCGTCTCGTCCTGATGGATGACTTGCAGGATGACACCATCAATCGGCGCGCGGATCCGCATCACCTCGCCAAGCCGCGCTTCGACGGCATCGTAAAGGTTGGGATCGTCGAACCCGATCAACTGCGCGCGGGCCCTGCGAAGTTCGGCCTGCTGCTGTTCGATGGCGGCGGCAGCGGTTTCGAGACGGGCCTGCGCCGCGCGGGCGGCGTTTTGCGCACGATCCAAGGCGGCGCCGCTTGCCGTTCCGCTTTCCGCCAGACGCTCGGTCCGCTCAAGATCGGCTTGGGCAAGGTCGGCATCGGCCCGCGCGGCGTCCAGATTGGCCTCGGCGACATGCAAAGCCGCCTCTGCGGCCTCTACCGCGGCCATGACCTGACCGCGTGTCCTGAGATCAAGCGCCGCCGGATTGGCAGGCCGCATCCGCGCGACGACCGTCTCGCTCTTCTGGATCGGGTCCCCCGGCTTCACGTCCACGCGCAACAGGCGTCCGTCCATCGGCGTCGACACCACGTAGGCATCGCGCACCCGCGTCTTGCCCTGTTCGTCCACCGTCAGCCGCATCGGACCCCGGATCACCTCGCCAAGATCGACCATCGTGGCGCGCGGCCAGAATGCGAAGGCGAAGCTTCCGGCCAGAAGGGTCGCGGCAACCAGAATGAGAACCCACCGAGGCAATTTCCTGCGAGCCATGATCTAATCCCTTGATTTGAGGACGGTCACGAGATCCATCCGGTTCAGGTCGCGCTCGACGATGAGGCCCGAAACGACCGCCGCGACCACGATGAACGCCGCCGAGAACCCGTGACTGAACGGATCGAAATAGGCGGGGATCTGGTACAGTTCGGACGAGAAGCCGCGCGCAATCGCGAAGGTCAGCGCGTAGCCCGCAAGCGATCCGACAGGCAGGGCGACAAGCGTGATGATCGCCAGTTCGCCCAGCAGGACAAAGGCGGTCTCGCCCTTGCTGAAGCCGATCACCCGCAGCGAGGCAAGGTCCCGCGCGCGTTCGTTCTGCGCGATCCGGGCGGCGTTGTAGACGATGCCGAAGGTGATGATGAACGCCACCGCCCCCATGATGTAGCGCGCCGATCCGGCGCCCTGATCCATCAGCTTTTGCAAAGAAGCCCGCGCGTTCTCGGACACGCTGACGCCGGCAACGGACGGCATGTCCTTGAGGCGGCGATAAATCTCGTCGGCCCGCGCCTCGTCGACGCGCAGATGCGCGCCCGAGATGCGGCCGGGTTGGGACATGACCTTGTTGAGTGCGGCCATCTGCATATAGGCGGGCGCCCCGATCAGGGTGCTGGCCAAGCGGGTCACCGGCACTTCGAGGACCGGCTGGGATCCTTCGCTGACCTCGATCGTCAGCATGTCGCCGGGCGCGACGGCAAGGATCTCGGCCAGCGCCTCGCCAAGCACAAGCCCCCGGACCGGCAGCGGGATGGCAGCATAACCGTCGTCGATGGCCCGGGTCATCTCGGGGTCCGCGATCATGCCAGAGACGCTGCCACGATGCTCGCGTCGCCCGAATTTCAAAGTCGCCGCCACTTCTCGGAACGGCTCGACCGCGATGACACCGGGGATGCGGGCCAGTTCGAACGCCGCCTTGTCACTCAGCGGGCTGTGGAAGAACACCGTGGCGTCGGATCGGTCGATCACCGAAAAGCTGGTGTCCATCATCCTGTCGAAGGACCCGTAGATCGTGGTCATCCCGGACGCCAGCGCCATGCCGCCCGCAATGCCCGCCGACAGCGCCATGGCCCGCCACGGCGACCGGACCAGCCCGCGAAGCACGATCCGCGTCGGCTGATCCAGATGGCGCCCCACGGGCCCGGCGAAGGTCACCGTTTTCGAGTAGTCGGCTGGCGCCGCGGGGCGCATCGCCTCGGACGGGGTCAGCGCGACGATGCGTCTAAGGACAAAGACGCTGCCCGCCGATGCCGCCGCGATGCTGGCCGAAACGCCGATGACGAAAGCCGTCGGATCGGGGCGGAAGACAAGGAAGGGGAAGTTGTAGAAGGTTGTATAGACCGGGATCATCGCGCGTCCGGCAAGCACCCCCAACAGGCAGCCAAGCGCGGCCCCTGCCCCGGCAATCAGCAGCACAAGCTTGACGTAATGCGCCCCGACTTCCCTGTTGGTATAGCCGAACGCTTTGAGAAGTCCGATCTCTTCGCGTTCGGACTGCACGATCCGGGAAACGACGATGTACAGCAGGAAGGCCGCAACGGCGATGAACAGCGGCGGCACCGCCCGGGACATGGTGGCGAGCCCGTCGATCTCTTCGGTGACGAACCGGTCAGAGACCAGATCGCTGCGCCCGTAGGCCCCGGTGCCGCCCCACGGTTTCAGCACCCTGTCGACCGCGTCGATTACCGCCGCCTCTGAGGCGCCGCGCGTGATCGAAAACAGAGCTTCGTTGAACGCCCCCTCCATGTCGAGAGCCGCCGCAAGCGCCGAGCGCCGCATCCAGAGGACGCCATAGCGCGCTGGATCGGGCACCATCTCGCCGGGGGCGGCCACGAACAGGAACTCGGGCGATTGGGCCAGCCCGACGATACGGACGCTGCGGCGCAATCCGTTCATCGTGACGTCGATGCTGTCGCCGATCCCATAGCCGTGGGCGGCGGCGAAACCCGACAGCAAAAGCGCCTCGTCGCGGTGACGCTCCGCCGGAAGGCGGCCGGACACGAGGTACACGGTGCTCAGGACCTGAGCCCCGCTGTCGGGAAGGCCCACCGCCTGCGACTGAACCGGCACGGGGTCGCCGGGGATGTCGATCAACGCCCGCCCCACGGCCCGCCCCGTTACCCTTGCGACGCCCGGGATGTCCGCAAGCCGGGCCAGCACGGCATCGGGCGCGCGCACCACGGGGGCGAAGACCTCGGCAAGGTTGTTGCGTTCGTAATACGCCCGGCGCGTTTCGGTCAGGGACGCGACGAGCCCGGACATCATGACCTGCAGCATCACGCCCGTCGCGATGACAAGCACGATGGCGATGGCCTGTCCCTTGATCCGCCAGAGATCGCGGAAAAGCTTTCGGTCAAGCGGGCTCACCACTCGATCTCCGCCGGCTTTTGGCGCGCCTCGTTGACCTGCACCTGCCCGATCTGGCCATCCACCAGCCGGATGACCCGATGCGCCATATCCGCGATGTTGGCGGCGTGCGTCACCATCAGAACCGTCGCGCCAAGTTCGGCGTTCACGTCGTTCAGCACCTCTAGAACGGCCCGCCCCGTGGCGCTGTCGAGCGCGCCGGTCGGCTCGTCGCAGAACAGAACGTCCGGCTGCTTGGCGATGGCCCGGGCAATCGCGACCCTCTGCTGTTCGCCGCCCGAAAGCTGCGACGGGAAGTGATCCAGCCGCTTGGTCAGCCCGACAAGGTCGAGCGCCCGCTCAGGCGCCATGGGGGTGTCCGCGATCTCGGTCACAAGCTCGACATTCTCGCGGGCCGTGAGGCTGGGCATCAGGTTGTAGAACTGGAACACGAAGCCCACGTGGTCACGCCGGAACCGGGTAAGCCCGGCATCGGTCATCGCCCCCAGATCGGCATCACGGAACCGCGCCGTGCCGCTGGTCGGCCTGTCGAGGCCGCCGAGAATGTTCAGAAGGGTCGACTTCCCGCTGCCCGACGCCCCAAGCAGCACGACGATCTCGCCCTCGGGTATGTCCAGATCGACGCCGCGCAGGGCATGCACCATCGAGCGGCCCTCGCCATAGCTCTTGGTGAGACCGCGCGTCACAAAGGCTGTCGTTTCCCTGTCTTTCACCCCACGACTGTCCGCCCCCCTGTGGCCAGCGTGATCCCCGGATCGCATCCGCGGAATCATGCATCCCCCTTCTCGCATCGCAGCTACAGCGACCGCCTTGATGCAAATCAGTGCGGGACCGGAGACAGGTGTGGGGCGCGTTCAGGTGTGCATCGCGGAGATAGTGGCGGCGCGTTAAGTCTAGAAAATGGCTGACGTCATTTCTCACCACGGTCGATCAGCCAATGGCCCTTGTCCTGACGATTGGCCGTTCTGATCTTTCTCAGTTCAGCACCCTACCCGCCGCAAGCAAAGCGACCCTGACACCGGCATCCACTCCGACAATGTCAGGCGGGCTAACTCCTAGCCTGTCTCGGCCTCGGCGACGTTGCGCTTCACGTCGAGAAAGCTGTCGGGGGTTACCGAAATCGTATCTATTCCGGCCTCGACCAGAAGGCGGGCGAAGTCCGGGTCGTTCGATGGCGCCTGTCCGCACAGCCCGACCTTGCGCCCGTTGGCCTTGGCCCGGTCGATGGTCTCGCGGATCATCCATTGCACCGCCGGATCTCTTTCCCGGAAGACATGGGCCAAAGCGCTGCTGTCGCGGTCGACCCCCAGCGTAAGCTGCGTAAGGTCGTTGGACCCTATCGAGAACCCGTCGAACCGGGCAGCGAACTCGTCGGCGCGGATCACGTTGGACGGGATCTCGGTCATGACGTACACCTGCAAGCCATCCTTGTCCCGTTCGAGACCGTGGCGCGCCATCACCTCGAACACTCTGTCGGCCTCTTCGGGAGAGCGACAGAAAGGCACCATGACGACCGCGTTGTCGAAGCCCATCTCGCCCCGCAAGCGCCGGATCGCTTCGCACTCAAGCGCGAAGGCGCGCTCAAAGAACGAGGAATAATACCGCGCCGCACCGCGCAGGCCGATCATCGGGTTCTCTTCGTCCGGCTCGTAAAGCGCTCCGCCCAGCAGCTCGGCGTATTCATTCGATTTGAAATCGCTAAGGCGAATGATCGCCGGGTTCGGATACCAGATCGCGCATATCCGCCCGAGACCGCAAGCCAGTGTCTGGATGAAATAGTCGGTCGGGCTGCTGTATCCCTTGATGAGGTCCGAAAGCTCGGCCTTCAGGCGCTCGTCCGTCAGGCCTTGATGATCGAGCAGCGCCAGCGGATGCGCCCGGATGACATTCGAGATCAGGAACTCCATCCGGGCAAGGCCGACACCGGCCGCAGGCAACCGCCACCAGCGTGTCGCGGCCGAAGGGTCGGCGACGTTGAGCATGACCCCCGTCCGGGTCTGGGGCACGTTGTCGAGATCGATGTCCTCGGTCGTCACCTCGCCAATACCTTCGTAGACCGCGCCCCTGTCGCCTTCGGCGCAAGAGACCGTCAGGTCCTGCCCGTCATGAAGGACGTGCGTGGCGTCCCCCGTGCCGACGACGGCGGGAAGCCCCATCTCTCGGCTGACGATCGCGGCATGGCTCGTGCGGCCACCGTGGTCGGTGACGATGGCTGCCGCGCGCTTCATGATCGGGACCCAATCGGGGTCCGTTATGGACGTAACGAGGATCGAGCCATCGACGAACTTGTCGATGTCCGCGGCCGTCTCGATCAGGCAAACCCGGCCCGTCGCGGCCGCATTCCCGACGCTCAGCCCCTCCAGCACTTTTGGTCCGCACGGCGTTACGCTGTAGGATTGCAGGACATGGGTCGATTTCCGCGACTGCACGGTCTCGGGCCTTGCCTGCACGATGTATAGATCGCCAGAGATCCCGTCCTTGGCCCACTCCATGTCCATCGGCTGACCATAGTGATCCTCGATGGTGATCGCCATGCGTGCCAGCTTCAGCACTTCGGGATCACTGAGGGTGAAGCGCGCCCGCTCGGCCCGCGACGTCGGCACGTTGCGGGTCTGCGGTTCGCCCTCGCCGCCGTAGATCATCTTGACCTCTTTCGCGCCAAGATCCTTGGCGACGATGGGACTGTGGGCCGCATCTTTTGCGAGCGGCTTGAAGACCATGTATTCGTCGGGATCGACTGCGCCCTGAACGACGTTCTCGCCCAACCCCCAGGCACCGTTGATCAGAACGAAGCGGTCGCAGCCCGTTTCGGTGTCGATAGAGAACATCACGCCCGACGACGAAAGGTCGGACCGCACCATCATCTGCACGCCGACCGACAGCGACACCTCGGAGTGATCGAAGCCCTGAACCTGACGATAGCTGATGGCCCGGCTGGTGAAGAGCGAGGCAAAGCAACGGCGGCATGCCGACATCAGGGCATCTTCGCCCACGACATTCAGGAAGGTTTCCTGCTGACCGGCAAAGCTGGCGTCGGGCAGATCCTCGGCAGTGGCCGAGGACCGAACGGCGACCGAAGGCGCATGTTGCCCAAGCCGACTGCCAAGCTCGCGATAGGCTTTTCGGATGTCAGCCTCGACAGCCGCGGGCCAGTGCCCGCGCTCGAAGGCTGTGCGAAGTGCGGCGCTCATGTCTGCAAGCCGCATCCGCCCATCCTTCAGCGCAGCATCGTGATCGGCGATCACGGCGCTCAGGTCGTTCTCGGCCACGAAGGCGCGATAGGCATCGACCGTCGTTGCAAAGCCCGGCGGCACGCTGATGCCTTTGGGACCAAGCGTCGAAACCATCTCGCCAAGAGAAGAGTTTTTGCCTCCGACCAGCGCCACGTCTTCGCGCTTCAGATCCTCGAACCAGATCAGATTACCCGTCATGACACGCCTCTCCCCCAAGATTGTCGACTGGCCTGAGCTTAGGCACGCGACGGGGCGCATACCTTGATCAAGGTCAAAACCGCCCCGCCGACCGAGTCGTGTTGGCGCCGATCCGAGCCTATCAACCGTTCCGGATAAGCAATGCGAGGACGTCGGAGCGATGCAGCAGTCCGACCACGCGGACCCCGTCCAAAATCGGGAAGACCCGGTGCGGGTGGTCGATGAACATCTGCGCCGTACGGATCACCTCGTCCGACGACTGCACGGTAATCACGTCCGGGGTCATGTGGTCCGCGACCCGGCCCGTCCACTCGCGGTGGTATGCGGCATGCAGCGAGGGAATAAGACAGTCCTTCTGCGTCAGGATACCGACCAGTCCTCCGTCATCGTCCAGTACCGGCGCAGCAGCGGCCCGTGCCTCGACCAACAGCGCGATGGCCCGCCGTATCGGGGTGTCCACGGACAGGGTCGGCCCGCTTGTCCGAGCCAGATCACCGACGCGATAGGCGGTCATGCCCGGTCTCCTGCCAGCCCGCGCGGTCGGGACGGCGAAGGCGGGCGGGCGTTGCATTTAGTCCGCCAAAAGAACGGGCCGGTCCCCAAGCATCCAAGGGCTGCGCGCCCGGTGAGCTTCGTCTGTTTCGCCATCATCGCTCAGGCTCCGAAATCGTCGTAGAAGATAGAGGCAGGTTCGACCCCCAGGGACTCGAGCGTCGACAGGACAGCCGAGATCATCACCGGCGGACCGCAAAGGTAATATTCACAGTCTTCGGGCGCCGGATGCGCCTGCATCTGCCGTCTCAGGGTCTCGTGAACGAAACCGATCGCGCCCGTCCAGCGGTCGCCGGGGGCAGGATCGGACAAGACCGGGGTCCAGCCGAAGTTGTCATGCGCCGCGGCCAGCGCCTCGAACTCTTTGGAATAAAACAGATCGGCCGCGGACCGGGCACCGTAGAAATAGCGGATCCGCCGCGTAGTGCCGTTCCCAAGCTCTTGATGGATCATCGCCCGCAAAGGCGCCATGCCGACGCCCCCTCCGATATAGACCATCTCGCGGTCGGTCGGCTTCACATGGAAATCGCCGAACGGGCCAGACAGCTTGATTTCGTCTCCTGGCCTCAACGAGAACAGCCAGGACGAAACGAGACCCGGCGGGATCTCATCCTCCTGCCCTGCCGGCGGCACGGCGAGACGGATGTTGAACACGGCGCGGCCTGCATCCTCTGGACGGCTGGCAAGCGAATAGGCGCGCGTGACCTCGGTGTCGGATGCGATATCGAGAGACCGCCAACCCGCAATTTCCCAAGCCTCGCGGAAGGCTTCGGGCACCTCCAGATCCGCGAAGCGCAGGTCATAGGCCGGGGCGGTGATCTGCATGAAATCCCCGGCCTTGAAGTCGGCGGGATGGTCCTTTGGCAGATCGACGACGATCTCGCGGATCAGCGGCGCCAGCATCCGTGTCGAGACGACGGTGCAGACGATCCCGCCCCCGGCGCCAAGGATATCGGCAGGCACCTCGACAGCGCAGTCGCCCCGCAGGCTGGTCTGGCAGGCCAGCCGCACATGATCGCGTCGCTCGCCTGCGGACAGCACCCCACGTTCGGTCGCCAGCGGCTCTCCTGCGCCGGCACCGGTCACACGGACCCGGCAAAGCCCGCACGTCCCCGATCCGCCACAGGCAGCCGGGATCATGACGCCGGACGCATGTAGCACGCCCAGCAGCTTGTCCCCCCGGCGCGCGCCAAGGTGGATCGTTCCGTTTACGGTAACATCCAGCCCGCTGCTCGGCACCAGCCTTCGCCGAAGGGCCACAAGGCCAACGGTCAGCCCGACGATCAGACCAATAATGACGATGCTGCCCAGCAAGACCTCGGTCATTGCGCTGCCGCCATTTGTGCGATGGCCGCAAAGCCAAGCGACAAAAGCCCCGTCAGGATGAAGGCGATGCCAAGCCCGCGCAGTCCCGCCGGGAGATCGGCGTAAGCCAGACGGGTCCGGATCGACGCCAGCATCGCCACCGCGAGGGCAAATCCAACCCCGCTGCCAAGGCCAAACACCGCGGATTCCGCGAATGTGTAGCTGCGCTCGACCATGAACAGGCTGCCCCCCAGAATGGCGCATTGCACGGTCAGCAGAGGCAGGAAGACGCCGAAGGCCGCATAGATCGAGGGTACGAAACGGTCCAGCACCATCTCGAGCAATTGGACCGAGGCAGCTATCACGCCGATGAAGGCTATGAGCGACAGGTAGGACAGGTCGATCTCGGGCAGGCCCGCCCAAGCCCATGCGCCGGGGGCAAGGAAGAACCGGTAGATCAGGTGATTGAGCGGTACGGTCACACCCAGCACGCCCGTCATCGCTACGCCAAGTCCCAGCGCCGCCTCTGGCCGCTTCGACAGGGCAAGGAACGTGCAAAGCCCAAGAAACAGGGTAAGCGGCATGTTGTCGACGAAAGCCGCGGTCAGGAACAGGGTCCAAAGATCCGTCATTCGGCAGGCTCTTCGGACAGGGGCGGCGTCGTTTCGCGCGGCTCGGACTGTTCGGGCAGGACGCTGCGGACCGCCCAGACCAACAGGCCCAACAGGAAGAAGGCCGACGGCGCCAGCAGCATCAGGCTAAGCGGTGTGAACCAGCCGCCTTCGCTTGCCAACGGCAGGACCTGAACGCCGAACAGGGCGCCTTTACCGAACACCTCGCGGAGACCGCCAATCACAATCAGGATCAGCGAATACCCCAGACCGTTGCCGAAAGCGTCGATCATCGCCGGAAGCGGGGCGTGATGGCGGGCATAGGCTTCGGTCCGGCCAAGGACGAGGCAGTTGGTCGTGATCAACCCGACGTAGACCGAAAGGGCCCGGCTGATGTCAGGCAGGTAGGCCTGCAAAACCTGGTCGATCACGATGACCAGCGAAGCGATGATGACGATCTGCACGATAAGCCGGATGGCATCGGGGATGTGGCGCCGGATCAGGCTGATGACCCCGGCGGCGAGGGTCACGACGATGGTCAGCGACGCCGACATGGTCACCGCCGTCGCAAGCGTCGTGGTCACCGCCAGCGCCGAACAAATCCCCAAGATCTGAAGCGTCACCGGGTTCTGCCGGATCAGGGGGTCCGTGAGGGTCGACCAGTATCCACCGCGCATGCGCATGGCTCAGAACTCCCCCCGCTGTACGGCATCCAGGAAGGGGCCATAGCCATCCGGTCCCATCCAGAAGCGGATCATGTTCGTCACCCCGATACCGGTGCGGGTCGCGCCGGTGATGCCGTCGACCTCGTGGATGCTTGACGCGGTGCCACGGGCAACCCGGAACAGCACCGCACCGGTGTCGCCGCGCAGCTCGGTGCCCGAAAACGCCGCCTGCCAAGCCGCCTCGTCGATCCGCCCGCCAAGGCCCGGCGTCTCTGAATGGCTGGTCACCGCGATGCCCGCCACGGTATTCATGTCGCCCCGCAGCGCCATGATCGCGTCGATCCGCCCGCCATAGCCCTGCCCGCTAAGCGGCAGCAAAAGCAGCGATATTTCTTCCCCGCTGCGCAGCAGAAAGACCTGCACGTAGTTCGGCCGTTGGCCAAGCCCCGCAAGATCCTGTCCAGCGTCCATCGCCGACCAGTTGGCCGGATCGGCAAGCGCGGCCTCAAGCGTGGCCGGTGTCACCCCCGCCGCCGCGCGCCCGCTTTCAAGGTCGATCACCACCCGCGACAGCATACCGCCGGATTGCTCCAGCAGGTCGGCCATTCCGGGAATGCCCTCGACCAGAGAGGCGATGTGCGCCTGCTCTTCCGCCGCCCGGTTCGCCGCCTGTATCGGGCGCATCAGCACCGTCGCGCCGCTGACCAGCGCGGCGCAGATCCCCGAGACCAAGAAGGCCATAAGCACCGTCTTTGCGCGGCTTTCATTGGGCAGCGCCAGCAGACGGCGCAGAGGATTTCGGTCAGGTCCGGCCATGTCGCCGCCTCCGTTTGGCTACCCAGATTGCCAAGGCGACCTCGTCAAGCAATGGCGCGGCGAGAGAGGCCAAAAGCGCCGCGGCGACGGCGATCTGTGCGGGCGCCGCGCCGGTCCAGCCGTTCGCGAAAAGAACGACAAGCGCCGCATAAAGCGCCCCCATCAGCCAGCGGCCGGGCATCGTAGCGGCGCTGGTCACCGGGTCCGCGACCAGCAGCACAAGGACGATGCCGGCGGTCAACAAAGCGGGCTCCGGCAGCAGCCCCGCCACCGCCGCCAGTCCGCCCACAACGCTCGCAGCGACGATCACACCACCCGGCATGACGCCGACGGCAACCCCGATTGCCGCCGCCGGGATCGCGGCCCAAGCGACTTGCGGGTCGAAGCCGGGCCAGCCGAAGGCCGGAAAGCCGAAACCTAGAAACGACAATGTCACCGTCGCCGGATTCACCACGTTCCGGCCCCAGCCGCCGAAGACAAGCTCGCCCATCACCACACCGAAGCTGATGCCCAGCGCGCTGCGGAATGTGCCAAGCTGCTCTGGCGCGAGCATCGCGATGGCAAGCGCCGTCACGACCCCGGCAAGCGACGGCGCCTGCGCCCGAACCAGCATGAAGACGAGGTGCCAGAAACCGACGACCAGGATGCATAGGCCAAGCTGGCCAAGGGCCGCCACGCCGCCGGACAAAAGCCAGAACAGGGCAAGCGGCATGTAGGCCGCAAGCAGGAATAGGGCCACCGTCTCGCGTGTCCAAAGGCCCCGGGTCATGTGGCGAACTCCGATTGAATCCGGTCCAGCATGGCGCGGAGGGTGACGGTCAGACGGCCTTCCTCGCCAAGGACATAGTCGGCAAGGGCCACATCCTCTTCCAACAGCGACAAGACACCCAGTTTCATCGCGGCCTCGTCGTCCCCGGCGGCAAGGGCCCGGATGAAGGGTGCGGCTGGCAGGGACGCGCCGAATGCTTGGGTCAGCGCGGCGGTGGGTATCGCGGGCTTCGGGCCCGGCGACCTTTTCAGCGCAGCAACAAGCCAATGAGGATGCGGGGCCGCTGCCGGTCGGGGCAGGACAGTGATCTGCCGGTCTCGCGGGCCAAGCCATGTGGCCGCCTGCCCGTCCAGCGGCGAACCCGACAGCGTGACGTGCTGCCCCGGGCGAACGATCCTGCGCGTCAGTTGCCGCAGATCGGCGCCGGGATGGGTGCGCAGCGTCCGGCCTTCGCGAAGGGCGGCCCCCGCGACGGACACCAGCCGATCCATGGGCAGGACGCCCGTCTTCAACAGGACGCCCAGGGCGGCCACATCCTCGGCATGGATATCCCAGACCGGCGAGTCCAGTCCGGCAGGAACATAGCGATGGATGCACAGGCCCGCCGATCCCTGGGGATGTCGCGTGCCCCGCGCAACACACCGGACGCGGCCCTCGACCCGGACCGCATCCGGCCCGTGACACAGCAGCACGGGGCCCTTGGTCAGGCGCAGCAGGGCGTCGAGCCCTCGGGCCAGATCCTCGTCGCGCCCCTCCAGCGCCTTGCGGGGATCGGGGGCGAACATCCGGGTATCGGTGGCCATGACGATGATCGCCGCAGGCACCTCGTCGGCTGCGGGCATGCCGCCAAAGGGACGTCGCCGGATCAGCGGCCAGACCCCCGCAGACCGCATAAGCCCGCGAAGGCCCTCGACGTCGTTTGCGTCAGGCAGATCGTACCGCTGAATGGGGCCATCCGGGGTGCGGAACAGGACGATCTCGGACAGTCTCCGGCCCGGGCGCAACGACAGGCGGGCGACACGACCGGCGACGGGGGCGACAAGACGGATCTCGGGCGCGTGGCGCAGACTGGCCACCGGCGCGCCACGGGCCACCTCGTCGCCTTGGGCTACCATAAGCTCGATCGGTTCGTCCGGGCCCGGTGGCAAGCAGACTGCCGCCTCTTCGGTTTCGACATCCGCGATATCGGGCGCAGGCGCAGGCGACGGGAATGCGGGTCGCAAGCCTGCATCTGCCGCGAAGAAGAACATGCCTCCCACTCCTTTGCTTGCCGCGCCCGCCGGTTTGGAACCGAAGACCCTAATGGATTCGCCGTATTTCGCGTGAAACGGTAACACTTCTGTGATCTACTCAAAGAAGAGATACGTCCGCGACAGGAGGCCAGCATGTCACAGCCGAAACTCTCTGCATTGATTCAAATCAGTATTGTGGTCGGGATGATTGCCGTCTTTCTGGCCAACATGAGTCTTGGACAAGAGACCGAAGCGCCCGAAGATCCTGCCGAGATACCGTTCGCGCTGCCCCGATCCGGGCCGTTCAATCCAGCGGACATCGACATTGGCAACGAGACGGCGATCGCAGACTGGTTCCGGTCCGCCCATGCCAACGCCGCGGCCGAAGCCTTCAGCCACTGGGACGATGACGGAGAGGTACAGGCGGCCTGTGCCACCTGCCACTCGGGCGAGGGGTTCAGGGATTTCCACGGCCTAGACGGGTCCGAGCCCGGGGTCGTCGATGGCACCATCGACGTCGGCGGCGTGGTTGATTGCGGAACCTGCCACAACGCCGGTCTTGCGCAGGTGACTGAAGTCACCTTTCCCAGCGGCCTTGTCCATCCGGTCCGGGGGGTCGAGGCCTCGTGCCTGACCTGTCACCAAGGCCGATCCGCCGGCACCGACGTGGCCGAGGCCATCGGCGATCAGGAACTTGATGCGCCCAACCCGGACCTGCGCTTCATCAACCCGCACTACGCCACGGCCGCCGCCACTTGGCTTGGCGGCTACGGCGCTGCCGGATACCATTACCAGGGACAAGACTACTCGGGCCGCTTCTTCCATGCCCGGCCGGTCGAGACCTGCAACTCCTGCCACCAGCCCCACACACTTGAGGTCGAGTTCGAGGCCTGCACAACCTGTCATCAGGCGGAAGAACCCGCGGCGATCCGTATCGCCCGGCAAAGCTATGACGGCAGCGGCGATACCGACAAGGGGATCAGCGCGGACATTCAGTCCAACGCGGACCTGCTTTTGGAGATGATCGAGGCCTACACCGACGATGTGGTGGGCGCGCCGGTGATCTACGACGGCAACAGGTATCCCTACTTCTTTGCCGACGCCAATCGGGACGGAGCCATCGACATGGCCGACGGGCGGCCCGTGGCCTATGCGTCCTGGACCCCGCGCAGCCTTCGGGCGGCGTTCAATTGGAAGCTAATCACCGCCGACCCCGGCAACTATGCGCACAATCCGCAATACACGCTTGAACTGCTTTACGATTCCATCGCGGATATGGCGGACCCACTGGGCGTGGACATGGAGGATCTGAACCTCCTGCGCTGAACGCGCCGGGAGACGCCGCTGGCCAGTGCGACGAAGGACGGGGCATGGAGCAGGCCTATATTCTGATCACGCTTGGCGTGCTTTTCCTGTTCGGGCTGGCGGCCGACCGTCTGGGCCGGATGACCCGCCTGCCCCGCGTTACCATGCTGTTGCTCATGGGACTCGCGGTCGGCCATTCCGGCTTTGGCCTGCTGCCACCCCAAGCGGTCGGCTGGTTCGAACCGGTCTCGGTCGTGGCCCTGACGATGGTCGCCTTCCTTCTGGGCGGGGAACTGACGCGGAAAAACCTGTCCCGCCACGGTCGGGCGATCCTGACCCTGTCGATCAGCCTGACGATAGGGACGACACTGATCGTTTGGCTGGGGCTAAGCCTGTTCGGGCTGGCTCCGGGCATGGCGCTTCTGCTTGGCGCCATCGCGACGGCCACCGACCCCGCGGCGGTCTCGGACGTGATCCGGCAGACGCGTATCCGCAACGGGTTCACTGGTACAATCAGCGGCGTGGTGGCCATCGACGATGTCTGGGCCATCGTGGTCTTCAGCGTGTGCCTGTCCCTTATCGGCGTCGAGGAAGGATGGGCCATCCCGCTGATCGATGCAGCGCGCGACCTTGGCGGTGCGGTGATCCTTGGCACGGTCATCGGCGTGCCGGCCGCCTATCTGACCGGGCGGCTGACGCCCGGAGAACCGCAGCAGACCGAGGCAATCGGCGTCGTCTGCCTGACGGCCGGCCTCGCGCTGTGGCTGGACGTGTCCTACATCGTTGCCGGGATGACGGCAGGGATGCTGATCGCCAATCTCGCGCGGCACCACGACTATGCGTTCAACGAGATAGAGAAGATCGAGCAGCCATTCATGCTGCTGTTCTTCCTCCTTGCAGGCGCGTCGCTAAACACGGGCGCTTTGTGGACCCTTGGCGGCATCACGCTGGCTTACTTGGCGCTGAGAACGATCGCCCGCATCGTCAGTTGCGAAGCGTGGGCGCGGATGACCCGAGTCCCGAAGGCCGAGTCGCACCTGTACGGGCCTGCTTTGCTGCCGCAGGCCGGGGTTGCGGTGGGCATGGCGTTGGTCGCGGCGGAAACGATGCCGGACTGGGGCGAAACCATCATGACGCTCACGATCGCAGCGACGGTGGTGTTCGAAGTCTTGGGGCCGCCGCTCACCCTGTTTGCGATCCGGCGCTCGGACGGGGCCAACGCAAAGGCCAGCGAAAGTTAAAGACTTTCTGCGACGCCACGGATGCAAGCCCGCCGGACGACGCGGAACCATGATGAAGGTCAAGTCCTGCACTTCTGAAGTATGCTATTCATCAAGCGCCAGCGAACCGACCCGATCAGGACCATGCCCCGACCAATCAACCGGCCAGACAATGCCTTTGCGATGGCCCGCGACGACGTGCTGCGGCAGTTGGATGTGGACGCGGCAAGCGGTCTGAGCACGCCAGAGGCACGGGAAAGGCTGCTCAGGTTCGGCCGGAACCAATTGCGGCGGCAAAAGCCGAAAAGCGCGCTGCTTATCTTGCTTCACCAGTTCAAGGGCCTGATCGTATGGCTGCTGCTGGCCGCCGCCGGTCTGTCGCTTGCCTTCGGCGACACCATCGAGGCCGCCGCGATCGCGGTGATCCTTGTCCTGAACGGCACCATCGGTTTCGTCACCGAGTTCCGGGCTGCCCGCTCGATGGAGGCGCTGTTCCGCATCGACAAGGTGCGAACCCGCGTCCGCAGGGACGGCAAGGTTCAGGCCATCGACGCCGGGGACGTGGTGCCCGGCGACATCGTGATCCTAGAGGCCGGCGACATCGTTACAGCGGATCTCCGAGTGATGTCCGGGGACGGCCTGCAATGCGACGAGTCCGTCCTGTCCGGCGAGTCGCTGCCGACGGAGAAATCGCAAGCGCCGGTCGCGCCCGGAACGGTGCTGGCCGACAGAAGCAGCATGCTGTTCAAGGGCACCGCACTGACCGGGGGCGCAGGCGAGGCTGTCGTCGTCGCGACCGGGGCGGACTCGGAACTCGGGCGCATCAGTGAGCTGGTGCAAGAGGCCAGTTCCGATGCCTCGCCGCTGGAAAAACGGTTGGAAGACCTCGGCAACCGCTTGATCTGGGTCACCTTCGCGTTTGCCGCACTCGTCATCGGAGCGGGGGTCGTGCAGGGCCATCCGTTGACCGACATGATCCAGACCGGCGTGGCGCTGGCGGTCGCTGCCATTCCCGAAGGCCTGCCCGTTGTCGCCACGCTGTGCCTTGCCAGAGGAATGCTTCTCATGGCGAACCGCAATGCGCTCGTCCGGCGATTGTCGTCTGTCGAGACGCTGGGTTCGACCACCATGATCCTGACCGATAAGACCGGCACCCTGACCGAGAACCGGATGACCGTGGTCCGCTACATGCTGGAAGGCCGGGACGTGGACCTGCCGCAGACCGAACCGGCCCGCGAGGGCGATCCTTTGGGCTTGGCTTTGACCATCGGAGCCCTGTGCAACAATTCGGACCCGGGCGACGGCGCGCGCGGCGGCACCGGCGATCCGATGGAGCTTGCGCTTATGCGCGCCGCGAAGGCCGAAGCGCCCCGGATCGAGGCGACCCCGAGGGTCAAGCAATACGCTTTCGACACCGATAGCCGAATGATGGCCACTGTTCACACAGACGGCCCGGGATTTCTTTATGCCGTGAAGGGCGCGCCCGAAGCTGTGATGGCCGCTTCGACCACCGTCCTGACCGGCGACGGCCTACGCCCTTTGACCGCCGAAGACCGGGTTGAATGGGCGCGCAGAAACGACGAGGCGGCAGCCACGGGGCTGCGATGCCTTGGGCTGGCGATGAAGCAAAGCGGCAGCGACGACGAGGCGCCCTATTCCGGTCTGACGCTGGTGGGGCTTGTCTGCCTTGCCGATCCGCTGCGGACCGATGTGCCGGCGGCAATTTCCGCCTGTCGTCGTGCGGGCATACGCGTCGCGATGATCACCGGCGACCACGCCGAAACCGCAGCCCGGATCGCCAGAGATGCCGGGATCTGCGACGACCGGCCGGTCGTGATCAACGGTGCCGACCTCGTTGAATTCGATCCCGGCTCTGCCGGTGCGGAAGACCTTGAACGCATCCGGTCGGCCGACGTCTATGCCCGAATTGCGCCTGAGACAAAGCTGGCGCTGGTGCGGTCGTTTCAAGACAGCGGCCAGATCGTTGCCGTGACCGGGGATGGCGTGAACGACGCCCCCGCCTTGAAAAAGGCAGATATCGGGATTGCGATGGGCCAACGCGGCACGCAGGTGGCCCATGAGGCGGCGCATATGGTGCTGAGGGACGACAACTTCGCCACCATCGCCGAAGCGGTGCGACAGGGACGCGTCATCTTCTCGAACATCCGCCGGTTCGTCGTTTACCTGATGTCCTGCAACCTGTCCGAGGTGATGGTCGTGGGGTTGGCCGTCGGCTTCGGCCTGCCAGCGCCGCTGCTGCCGCTTCAGATCCTGTATCTCAACCTTGTCACCGACGTTTTCCCTGCCTTTGCCCTTGGCATGGGGCGCGGCAGCGGCGACGAAATGCACAGACCTCCGCGCGATCCGAAGCAGCCGATCATCGGCCGGGCAGAGTGGATACAGATCACGATGCTTGGGTCGTTTCTGACAGCCACGACGCTGATCGCCTTCGCTGGTGGTCTCTGGTTCCTGGATCTGGGAGCCGCCGAAGCCACCACCGTGGCCTTCGTGACGATCTCGTTGGGACAACTGTGGAACGTATTCAACGCGCCCGAATTCGGCGTCCGCCTCTTTGCGAACGACGTCTACCGCAGTGCCTATGTCTGGGGCGCGCTTGGCCTGTGCCTTGCCCTGATCGCGCTGGCGATCTGGCAGCCGCAGATCTCGCAGGTTCTGGGCCTTTCCTATCCCGGGCGCCACGGCTTGATGCTGGCGGTGGGGCTGAGTGCCATGAACCTAATCTTGGGGCAGCTGTTCCTTATGGCCGCGCCGCGACTGTTCCAAAGGGGGCGACCCGCCTAGCATCTCGGCGATGGGTGGTGTCGGCCTGCCCTGCTTCGGCGCGCATCTTCAGCCGACGCGATGTTTTCCTCTCCACCAAACCCGCTATCTGTTGCCTCGGACCCTGACGAACTATTTCATTCCCAGTGCAACCCAAGGCAATCCGGTCTCCGCGGTTGGCGTGAAACGGAAAAGGACAGGACATGAGCGGACTTCTGGCGCTTCTCGACGACGTGGCGGCCATCGCCAAAGTGGCGGCGTCCTCGGTGGACGATGTCGTCGGTCAGGCCGTCAAAGCGTCCTCGAAGGCAGCAGGCGCATTGATCGATGACGCGGCAGTGACCCCGAAATACGTTCACGGGTTCTCCGCCGACCGCGAAATCCCGATCGTCTGGAAAATCGCGCGCGGATCTCTGTTCAACAAGCTTGTCATCCTGCTGCCGCTCGCGCTGCTCCTGTCCACCTTCGCGCCGTGGGCCATCACGCCGCTGCTGATGCTGGGCGGCGCGTATCTGTGCTTCGAAGGCGCCGAGAAGGTCTGGCACGCCATTAATCCGAACGATCACCACGCCGAAGAGGTCTACGCGGCCAAGCTCGAGGATGCGCACCTTGAAGAGAAAAAGGTCGCCGCAGCCATCAAGACCGACTTCATCCTGTCTGCCGAGATCATGACGATCACCCTTGCGGCACTGCCCGAGGACCTGTCGATCTGGTTCCTGACGGCCGCGCTCGCGGTTGCGGGTCTGCTGATCACCGTCGTCGTATACGGCGCTGTCGCGTTGATCGTGAAGGCCGATGACCTTGGCCTGCATATGGCGTCCGCCGGGAGGCTGTCGATCACGCGAAAGGTCGGCGTCTTCATCGTGCGCGCAATGCCGAAGCTCATGTGGCTTCTGGTCGTGGTCGGCACGGCGGCCATGATCTGGGTGGGCGGATCGATCATCCTTCACGGGCTGCACGATCTTGGCCTGCACGCCCCTTATGACATCATTCACGACCTAGCAGTCTCGGCGGCAGCGGCGGTGCCCTCGATGGCCGGCGCCGTCGAGTGGACTGTCACCGCCTTTCTGGACGGGTTGGTCGGGCTTTTCCTTGGGCTTCTCCTGATCCCGGTCGCAAAGTTCGCGATCGATCCGCTGCTTGGGCTTTTTCGGAAAAACGACGTCGCGAAGGCGGGGTGAGGGTTTCGCCAGACGAGGTCGAGCTCGGCTCCACCTAGGCGCCACCATCGTCGCTTACACTGCGCAAAAACCGCGTCTTACTTTCCGCAAAGGCTCTCGACGATCTCGCTGGCCCTGTCGTTGTCAAAGCCGCGAATGTCCACATGCCCGTCAAGTACGGGTGCGTGGATGACGGCCTCCAGCACAAGCCGGCCTTCGTTTTCGATTGCCATCGTCTCGCCGACCCGATCCGTCGTCACCTGCCCCATCGTGCGGGCGCTGCGTGCGTCGAAGACCATCGAAACGCCCGCGCGGTCGGTCTCTGGGTCCGTAAGCGCCTTGGCCGAGGTGATCGTCACCGGCCAGCTGGTGTCACCGATGACAAGCGCCAGCGCGGCATCTGAACACTCGGCCCATGCCGGCCCGGACAGCAGCACCGCAGTGAGACTGGACAGGGCAAATTTTCTAAGAAAGATCATCATTTCATACCTCGCAACATCAGGTTGGTGTCACGGGTAGGCTAGCCGTTCCGGCCGCAAAGTCGCTGAGGCCGATCCCTCATTCCGGGCGGCCCGGGATCAGAGAAACTGGTCGCCTTCCAGCAGCCCCGACTTGAGGGCATAGGCAATCAGCTGCGCCACGGAATGAACCTGAAGCTTGGCCATCAGGCGCGTCCGATGGTTATCCACGGTCTTGGCGCTGATCGACAGCCGCTCGGCAATCGCCGCGTTCGAGCAGCCTTCGGCGATCAGGTACAGGACTTGCCGCTCGCGCAGCGTCAGGTCCTCGCGGCCCGCGCTTTCCGCCGCTTCAAGGATGTCGACCACCGCGCGCGCGACGAAGGTCTCGCCGTCCAGGATCATGGAAATGCCGCGCGCCAGTTCTTCGGGCGGCGAGTTCTTCAAAAACAGTCCGTCCACGCCGACCGCGATCCAGTCGGCAAGCCCCTGCGCAGAGGTCATGCCGGTGATCACGGCACATCGCGTTCCCGTCGACCAGCGACGGACCTCGCCGAACACTTCCATCCCGCGCGCCAGTGGCATGGCGCTGTCCAGCAGCAAAAGATCGGGGCGCATCGTCTTGACCAGCGCCAGCGCCTCGATCCCGTTTTCGGCCTCGCCCACTATCGAAACGCGCTCCAGACCGGCCAAAACTGCTTTGAGACCGTCACGGACGACTGCATGATCGTCGGCAATTACGATTTTACGGAAATCCGGTTTCGACGATGCGTCCATTTTCCTCTCTCCGCGCCTGGCTTCTTGGCATAGCATTTTGCACTATCGCGGTCACGTTCGCGTTGCTTGCGCCCGGCGCGCTTATCTTGAACGGGGTGTTCGAGCCCCCCGGCGGCCGACTGGTCCCGACGCTTCCGTCCTCGCTTGACATCACCGACCTCGAAAAGGTCGACAACCTGCTGGCGCACATGGTGCAGATCGACGCGCTGGATCAGGAAATCTGCCCGGTCGAAAGCGGCACCCCTCTGTTGGACGTGTTGGGCACCCTGCCTCACGAACACGCCGTTTTCGGCTGCGTCCGGCTGACCAGCATCGACGACTACCCCGGCGCGTGGCGAGTCGATCTGGGGACAGAGCAAATCGTCGGTATCGTCCTGTACCAGATGCTCGACGACGGTCCGTTCGAGATCCTTGCCAACGACCCGGGTATGACACTGGAGGATCGGCAGGCCGACCATGCGCGACTTGCCTCGTGGCCTATCGCGGTCGGCGCCTTCGAGACCGTTGAACTGCGGGTGCGCCTGATGTCATCGGACTACACCGAAAACACCACCTTTCCCGTCACGATGCTGCCCGAGGTCGACTTCGACGCTGCGATCCGCGACCGGACCCACCTTTTCGGCGGCCTCCTCGCGTCTTGCGGCCTGCTCATCCTGTTCTTTCTGACCTTCGGCAGCCTGCTCCGGTCCCGCCCGGCCCGAAGATACGCGCTGTACTTCGGATTCGTGGCGGCGCTGATCTGGACACGCGAATTCTACCCGATGACCCTGTTGCCCGGGACGATGCCCGTCGGAATTATCGCGATCCTCGAACAGATCCTGACCTCGTTCCTGCTGCTTGCCCACGTGCGCTTCACGCAGGCGTTCGTCTCCGAGGGCCTGCCCGACCATCCGCTCGCCGCGGCGGGCAGAACAGTGTTCTGGGTCGGCCTCGCCCTTTTCCTGCTCAAGTTCACGGTCATAGTGGCGGTCGTCTTAATTGCAGGAGACAGGGCCGGTTCGTACGAGACCTTCACAGACACCCTCATGACCCGATCGGCGGCGATCGCGCAGGTCGGCGGTATGGCGGTGCTGCCCGCGCTGATCGCCAGCTATGCAGCGGCAGTCTCATACACGCTTGTCAGGCACAGGATCGAGGGCGGACGGATCTTCGCCCTTGGCGCGGCCGTGCTGTTTACCGGCGTGCTGTGGACGCTGTTCGTGTACATTCAGGGCGAAATTCCAAACATGGTGAGGCCGGATACGGCGTGGTTGGCGGTTCTCTTTGTCGTCGATGGGCTGATCTTCGCGGCCGCCATCGCAAGCCAGACCTTCGGGCTTCGGCGCCAGAGGGACGTCGCACGGGAAGCCGAGCTTGACGCCTCGCGCGAGCAGGCGCGGCTGGCCGAGACCCTCCTGTCGGCCCGGATGGATCTGGACAAGGCGCGGGATCTGGCCGAGCGCCACCGCTCGCGGCTGGCACTCACAAGCCACGACCTTCGCCAGCCGCTCCTGTCGCTGCGCCTGTCCCTGACCGAGGCAGAGCGTGATGCCCCAAGCTTGGCCGAGGCGCTGCGCCCAAGCCTCGAATACTTAGGGGCCATATTGGAGGACAGTCTTGAAGATGCGCGCCCGGATCCCGACGCGGGACCGGATCACGGCCACGACCGGGGCGATGCGTCCGACGTCGTGCCGCTGGACGTCATTCTCAGGAACGCGGTCCGCATGTTCTCGGACGAGGCCGCGGCGAAGGGACTGCGGCTGCGCTATGTGCCCTGCTCGCTTGCCGTCGACGTGGCGCCCGTCGCCCTGATCCGCATCGTGTCGAACCTCCTGTCGAACGCCATCAAGTATACGGACAAGGGGTCGGTGCTGATCGGCGTGCGCAGAGGCGGCGAGACGGTCACGCTTGAAGTCCATGACACCGGCCCCGGCCTGACCGAGGCAGAGATCGCGGACGTCAGGCAAGCGTACCGGCGCGGAAGCCAGTCGGACCAGGTCGATGGCGAGGGCATCGGTCTGGTCAGCGCCGAGTTTCTGGCAGCGCGGCAGAACCTCGGCCTGTCGATCCGAAGCATCAAGGGGCGCGGGTCGTGCTTCGCCGTCGAGGGCCTGCGACCGTCCCGCGAGGATGGGGCCGCGTCGTCGGGTGCGGCTGATCACGGGGATGGACCCGCCCCCCTGCGACAGTCCGCCGGAACCGAATGAGGGATCGCCCTCATGTGTCTGCGGGCGGTCTCTCGGTAATCCTGATGTCACAGGGCAGGAAATGGTTCCGATGCCCAGAACACAGGACAAAGACAATGATTTCGATCACCAACAAAATCGCCCGCACCGCCCTTTTCGCCACCCTCGCCCTTGGCACCCTTGCAGGGACCGGCGCTGCCCAAGCCCAACAGGCGCGCGAGTACTGCTTCAACAACAGCGACAAGGTCAACGTGCTGGCCGGTGACTTCTCGTCGGGCTTCTACGCCTACCCCCTCGGCCGCAACGGCAACTCGCTGTACTACCAGCGCGTCGGCAACACGAACCGCTACGTCGGCACCACCGGCGCCATCTACACCCTGTTCTCGGATGGCCGCGCGACCTGGAGCGACGGAAGCCAGATGATCAACCTGTACTACTGCCGGTGAAGCGCCGCTGGACACAAGACGCGAGGGGCGGATAGACGCCCCTCGCTTATGCGTTTTGCAGGGTACCGTCCGAGGAACTCGAACCGGATTTTAGTGGGACAGGAGGGCTGTCCCTTACACTGCGCAAAGACCGCGCCACTCAGCGAGAGAGGCGGCGCGGTTCTCTTTATAGTGGGCCCTGGAGAAGAGGCTTCGCTCCGAGTTGAATGCGTTGCCGACCACAGTGTGAACGGCTGCGGATTTCCGTAGACCTCGCTCCCGCGGAAAGCGCTGCATGACCCGCTCTGCCACGCTCAACCGGAATCCTTCTGACAAAGCCTTGCAGGGGGCATCGGTGAATGGGTCGGACCCAAATTTCGATGGATCGGGCAGCTGGGTGATGGTATTCTGCAACCTGTGGTATATCCCTTTCTCGGCTGAGAATTGTCGACGGTTGAACGCCGCCATGGTATGCCGCCCCTCAGGGCACCACCAACTTTTGTGCGTTTCTCAGAGCCACCTGCCGCCAACCACTGACTTCCTCATTCCTGGAAGGATACCGCCAAGGGAAGCCGCGCTTAAAAAGTTGCGGTTTGGTAGGCCTTTGATTGAAGTGGGAACGGCCAAATTAGGGCTGCTCCACTCGTTAGCGTTCAGATCTCAAGGATGCTGGGCGATCGGAGCACTACGGTGAAAAGGGAGTAAGTAAATGGCAGTCAGATACATTGGAACAGACTTCGACGGCGTCGATGTGGATGCCAACTCGGACCTGTGGGTCCTTCGTGAAGGATTTACATTGTCAAATGTAGCGGATGCTTTCGACTTTCTAGGTTTTTTCAGTGCAACTCTGGTGATCGACGGCACGGTTTACAGCCAGACCGACGCCGTCGACTCGGATGCTGGCTCATCAGGCAATACCGTCAACGTGGGAGTCACCGGCAGTGTGTTTGGCAGCAGCGACGGTATCGAGATGTCGGGCAACAATCACGAGATCTACAACTACGGAGAGGTAACCGGCCTAAATGATCGTGCGATCCAGATGATCGGCGATGGGAGCAAGATCCTGAATGCCGGGACGGCATATGGTCAAAGCGATGGAATTTCGATGGAGGGCGACAATAATCTCCTGACCAATACCGGGCTTATAGCCGGGGAGTTCGACGGGGTTAACGTCTCTGGAAATGGCTCAAAGGTTTACAACTCTGGCGAAATCACCGGGGATCGCAATGGGTTTGAATTCAATACGCTTGCAGGTGAAGTCAATACTCTAGAGAACGCAGGTATTATTGCCACGACAGGAGTCTCGGGGGATGGCGTCCGAGGCGATTTCGGCGACGAGACCGTGATCAATTCAGGAACTATCTTGGGAGATGTCGTTCTTGGGGCCGGCATGGACATTTTCGATGGCCGCGGCGGTTTCGTGTCCGGGTGGGTCGACGGTGGCGCAGACAACGATGTCTTCATAATTGACGATACAAATGCCCGACTTTACGAAGCGCCCGGTGGCGGTGTGGACACGGTTGAGAGTCAGGCCGATTTCGCCCTTGGCGACTTCATAGAAAACCTTACCCTTCTGGGCGCGTCGGACATCGACGGGACCGGCAATAGCTCTCGCAACGTCATGACGGGCAATGCCGGGGACAATGACCTGTCGGGCGAAGGCAGCCGCGACACGATCGACGGCGGGATGGGCGACGACACCGTGGACGGCGGGCGCGGCGACGACGTTCTCGACGGCGACGCTGGAAACGACGTTCTGCTGGGCCGGAGCGGCGTAGACATCATGGACGGCGGCGAGGGCGACGACCTGTTGGCAGGCGGCCTAGGCGACGACATCATGAGTGGAAACGACGGCGACGACACGCTGAAAGGTGGCGAGGGCGCTGACACGATGACCGGCGGTGCGGGTCAGGACAATTTCGTTTTCACCCGCGTGTCGGACAGTGACGGCAGCGGCAGCGACGTGATCACCGATTTCACGCCGGGACAGGATGTGCTGGACTTTTCGGGCATGCTGACGGGGCAGTTCGACCTTTCGATCCTGGGCTCCTACAGTGGTACCGGCCCCAGCATCCGCACCTACGTGAACACGTCGGGTGACACCGTCGTTTTTGCCGATACGAACGGCGATGGCTTGTCCGACATGCGGATCGAGTTGGAAAATGTGACCGGCGTGACCGAGAGCGATTTCCTTCTCTGAACATTTGGGCCAATGGCTCAAAATAACGGAGCCTTGGCCCTATCCAACCGTCGAAGCAGGTTCCGCACGTTCGAGACATGCCAGCGGCGGTCTTGTCGCGTTCGGATGCCCTGTTCGTTCAGGGCGTCCATTATCTGCGGGAGCGAGGTGCAACCTCCTGCCCGAAGATCTAAGATGACCGGCTGAAGGCTCATGGCGAATTCGTCGGCATTGGTCGCCACAGTCTCCCTGAGGGCCTCCTCGCCTCACAGTTAGGCGGCAAGACGTCTACAAATATAGGGGCACCTCAGGGTGTGCCTGGTCATCGCCGTACGCTACTGGCATGCCCTGCTCTGCACCCGATCACCACGGGACAGTCGCCCCGTCGTAATTGATATGCATGCCGCTTTGCTCGGGCGTTGCGTTGGCTATGACCTGGCGCAACTGCGTCACGGACTCTTCGGGCAGCAATTCGCCCGCATAGTCGGTCATGCGTGTCTGGACAAGGCCCGGACGAAGGGCGAGGCAGATGCAGCCCCATGGCTTCCACTCTGCCGCCAACGAGCGCCACAGTTGGTTCAGCGCGGCTTTCGAGGCGCGGTAAACGAACTGGCGTTTGCCGGTGTAGGTGCCGTTCGACGCCGCAAGGCTGGAGATCTCGACCAGCGTCTTCTTCTCGCCGGCCTTCAGGTTTTCTTCGATCAGCGTGGCCAGCCGGAACGGCGCCCAGGTGTTGGTCAGCATCATCCGCTGCCAGTGCGCCTCGTGGATCTCTTCCGGCGCAAGCTGCTGGTCGTCGCCATAGCCCGCGTTCATGATCGCCACGTCGATGGCATGGCCTTTCAGCCGGGCGGCGACGTCGGCGACCGACGCTTCGTTCAGCCCGTCATAGCGCAGCTCGCGGGTGCCGGGGCCGAGGTCGACGATGTCCATCGGCTTGAACGGTGTGCGGTTGGCGGCAAGCACCTCCCAGCCCTCGGCGGCGTATTGGCGGGCAAATTCCAGCCCGATGCCACGGTTGGCGCCGGTGATCAGAACGGTAGGCATCACTTCATTCCTTTCGCGAGGACGATCACCACGGGACATCCAGCCCGTCGTAGCCGATGATCCGGCCGGCATCCGCAGGGGTCAGCCCTTCGACAACACGCTTCATACCGGCGACGCTTTCCTCGACCGCAAGCCCCTGCCCGCCTGTCATTTCGGTTGCCACGAAGCCGGGGCGCAGCAAAACGCAGGTCAGTCCCTCGGGCTCCCACTCCAGCGTCAGAGCGCGCCAGACGGCGTTCAACCCGGTCTTCGACGCGCGGTAACTGTACTGCTTTCCCCAGTCGTTCGCCTCGATGGAACTCATCAGGCTCGACATCGCGGTGACGATGCGTTTTTCGCCCGCCAGCAGGTTCGGTTTCAGCGCCGTGGCCAACGCGAGCGGGCCGAAGGTGTTGGTGCCGACGACCTTGAGGAACTCGTCCTTAGTGACCTCGGCGGGCTTTGCCTCGAGGTTGATGGCGATGCCCGCATTGGCGATCAGCACGTCGATGGGGCGCCCGTTCAGCGAATGAACCAGCGCAGCGATCGATGCGGGGTCGGTCACTTCCAAAGGCAGAACCTCTGCCCCGGTGGCGCGAAGCGCGTCGGCGGCTTCGGGGCGGCGTGCGGTGCCGATGACCTCCCAGCCGTCGGCGGCGAATTGTCGGGCAAGCTCTAGACCGATGCCCCGGTTCGCGCCCGATATAAGGATGGTGGCCATCCGGTGCCTTTCGTCCTGTTGCGTCGTTCCGCGCGGGCGCGTCGGATTCGACGGCTCCGCGACTTTGGTGTGTCATCGGTATTCCGATGTCATACCAAACCACAAGCCAAGCCATCGGCCTGAGACGTTTCACATCGCCCAAGCGCACAATCGCAAGGCACTTTGATACGGCTCTGGCCGGTTGTGCAGCGAAAACGAGCACAAGGCCGGGATTTTCCGGTGTGCAGCTGGTATGCCAAATTCTTTCAGCGCACCTTTTACAACAGACCCCCGTTTTAACGACACTATTCCGGATAAGTGAATGGCAACCGTATCGCATCTGCGCACCGTGGACGCCGCTCCCTCGGGCGCGCCGCAAACCTTGATCGAACTCGCCCACGCCGGGGTGACATTCCGCACCCGGACCGGCGAAGACCTGACGGCGGTCGAAGACTTTAACCTGCGCATTCAGGACGGTGAGATCGTGTCGCTTGTCGGCCCCTCCGGCTGCGGCAAGTCGACGGTGCTGCGGATGCTGGCCGGGCTTCAGGAGCCGAGCAACGGGGACATTTGGATCGGTGGCGGAAAGCGGCGGCGGGGGTTCTCGCAGGTCGCCATCGTGTTCCAACGCCCGACGCTACTGCCTTGGCTGTCGGTGCTGAAGAATGTGCTTTACCCCGTCCGCGCCCTGCGCCGAACGACCGCCGACGACCGTGCCCGCGCGCAGACACTGCTTGAGATGGTCGGGCTGGGCGACATGGGCGGCCGGATGCCCCACGAACTGTCGGGCGGCATGCAGCAGCGCGCGTCCATCGCGCGGTCGCTGATCCTCGATCCGAAAATCCTGCTGATGGACGAGCCCTTCGGCGCGCTCGACGCGCTGACCCGCGAGGACGTGGTCTACGTCCCCGCCGAGTAAGCCCCCCGCCCGCGGCGCGCGGCTTTCACGTTCGTGCGCGGCCGGCCCTGACGATACGGAGTTTCCATGCCGCTTATCACTGCCCGGTCCAACGGTGTCTTCACCATCTCGGCGACCCCATTTGCCGAGGATGGATCGCTAGACCTCGACAGCACCGACCGCCTGACCGACTTCTACGTGAAGGAGGACGCAAGCGGGCTGACGATCCTTGGCATGATGGGCGAAGCGTCCAAGCTGACCCAGCCCGAGGCTCGGACCTTCGTGGAACGGGTGATTGGCCGTGTGCCAGACCTGCCCGTCGTGGTCGGCGTGTCGGCCTCGGGCCTCGTTGCGATTTCGGAACTGACCAAGGCCGCGATGGACGCGGGCGCGGCTGGCGTCATGGTCGCACCGCCGCCGTCGCTGACCACCAACGAAACCATCGAGGCGTATTACACCAACGTCGTCGATGCCATCGGCACCGACGTCCCGCTGGTTCTGCAGGACTTCCCGCTGTCGACCACCGTCCCGATTTCGACCGCCACCCTTGGCCGCATCTTCGAAGCCCATCCGTCCATCGTGATGCTCAAGCACGAGGACTGGCCGGGGCTTGAGAAGATTTCGGCGCTGCGCAAGGCCGAGGCCGAAGGACGCCGTCGAACCGCCATTCTGTGCGGCAATGGCGGCATGTTTCTGCCCGAGGAAATGGCCCGTGGCGCCGACGGCGCGATGACCGGCTTCTGCTTCCCGCGTATGATGGCCGATGTTTGCAAGCTGATGACCGCGGGCGAGATCGAACACGCGCGCGACATCTTCGACGCCTACCTGCCGCTGGTACGGTACGAACAGCAGCCGGGCGTCGGACTGGCGGTGCGCAAGTACGTGTTCCACGCGCGCGGGGTGATCGCCTCGTCGAAGATCCGCGCGCCCGGTGCGCCGCTCGCCCCTGCCGCGGTGGCAGAGGTCGAAACGCTCATCAAACGGCAGGAAGCGCGGCTCGCGGACCTTTGCGGCTGACTGGGGATCAGGCCCGGCTGGAGTAGCCTTCAAGCTCTCGGTCGGGCATCCACAGGCAGGCCATCAGCGCCACCGCCATCATCAGGATCGCTGGCACCACCAGCGTCCACGCCGGCCAGCCCGCCCCGCCGTTGCCATCAAGCCCCCCATCAAGTCCCGAGGCCACGGCGGCAAGCCCGGCGGCAGACGCGCCGACCGTCGCGCCCATCGCCCGCATAAAGCCCATCACTCCCAGCGCCGCGCCCATGTTCTCGGGCCGCGCCGCGTTCTGCACCGCCAGCAGGAAGATCGGGTACATGATGCCGACACCGACCCCCAGCGAAAACGACCCGACCTCGACCATCGCAAAGCTTCCGCCAGCGCCGATGACGACCGCCAGCAGAAGACCTCCGACGACCGCGATGCTTGCCCCTGCCAGCATGATCGGACGATAGCGCGGGTCGCGCAGCAGCAGGCGCGGCGGAAGGTACGGGCCCAGCATCACCCCGCTGAGGAAGCCAAGGATCGCCACCCCCGCCTCGGTCGCCGTCATCCCGAAGGCGGAACGCCAGTACAGCGGCAGGTAGATCGCCAGCCCGATATTGGCGCCCTGCGCACAGAACAGCGCCACCGCGTTCAGAAGGATCGTCCGCTCGGTCAGTACGTGAACCGGCACCAGCGGGT
Source organism: Psychromarinibacter halotolerans (assembly GCF_029168315.1). Lineage (NCBI taxonomy): Bacteria > Pseudomonadati > Pseudomonadota > Alphaproteobacteria > Rhodobacterales > Paracoccaceae > Psychromarinibacter > Psychromarinibacter halotolerans. The sequence continues at coordinate 170,095 of NZ_JARGYD010000006.1, read as the reverse complement.
CGGCGGCACGGGTCATGCGGTAACCGAAGCCGACCCAGAACACCGCCGCCACGGCCAGGAAGCCCAGCGCAACCACCGCATTCGCGGCCGAGCCCGTCGCGTTGTCCAGCGCGAGTATCGTCGCGAACGTCGCCAAAGACAGAAGCCCCGCGCCCAATACGTCGATCTTCCGCGTCCGCCGTGCCGCGCCGGTGCGGTCTGCCATCAGGATCATGACGGCGACCAACGCGCCCAACGGCAAGTTCAGCCAGAAAACCGCGCTCCAATGCAGGTTGTCGGCAAGGATGCCGCCCGCGACGGGCCCAAAGACCGAGGACACCGCATAGATGGTCGAGATCCCGGCGGCGAACAACGCCCGCTTGCGCATCGGCACAAGGTCGGCGACGACAACGAAGGGCAGCGCGATCAATCCCCCTGCCCCCGCGCCCTGCAACGCCCGCGCCGCGACCAGCAGCGCAAGGTCGCGGGCCAGTGCCGCTGCGACCGAGCCGATGACGAACAGCCCCACCGCGATCAGCAAAGCGCGGCGGCGTCCGTGGATGTCGGCAAACGCGCCAAGGATCGGCGCCGTCGCGGTTGCCGCCATCAGATAACTGGTGGCGACCCAGGGCAGCAGACGCCCGCCGCCCAGTTCGGCGGCGATGTCCCCCATCACCGGGCCGATGATCGTCTGTTCCAGCGCGGCAAGGAACAACGCCAGCAGCGCCGCGACAAGCATCAAGCGGCGGCGCTGGAGCATCTCCGTTGGAAGGTCGTCCGTCAAGGTGTCTGGTATCCGGTCAGGTTCTGCGGCCAAGGATATAGTCGATGATCGCATCGCGCACGTGGTCAAGATGCGCACCCATCAGGTCGCGCGACCGCTCGGGGTCATCTGCCGCGACGGCGCGGATCAGCGCAAGGTGCTCTTAGGCGCCGGGCTTGCGGCGATGCGAGATGCGCGCGGTGTTGAACAGGTGCGTACGACGGCGCAGATCGCGGATCGCGGCCACGATCATCGGATTGCCCGCCGCCTCTGCGATGGTGTTGTGAACGAGATCGTCGACGTCCCAGTGCTCCGAGGTGCTGACCTCGGCGGCGTCGCGCAGCGCGATGATCGCGACTTCGACCTTCAGCAACGCCTCGGGCGTGATGCGCCCGGTGGCGCGGCCCGAGACCTCGACCTCGAGGATGCGGCGCATGTCCAGAAGGCTGACGTAGTTTTCGACGCTGAGTTCGGCCACGACCAGCATGCGACCCTGCCGGCGCGACACAAGCTGTTCCGCCTCCAGCCGCCCCAGCGCCTCGCGGACTGGGGTGCGCGAGATGCCCAGGACCTCGGCCAGCCGCCGCTCTTGCAGAACCTGCCCCGGCTTCAGCTCACCCGACAGCATCCGGTCGAGGATGCGCCCATAGGCGAAGTCGGCAAGGCTGACGCCCGCCTCTTCCACCGGCCGTTCGCGGACTGCGCTTGCGTTCAGATCCTCCATTCTTCGTCCTTCCCTTCCCGGCCAGCGGCACCTGCCGCTCAAAAAAGCGGCAGGTGCCCGCAAGAACCAAATTCGTACTCGTACTGCGCCTTGACGGCTCGCGTACCATCGGTATGCCATTGGAGCACCTATTGGAAGATGTTTCGCGCATGACGCTGCGCGCCCACTTCCCCGCTTCCCACCCGCCGCCCGAACCCGCGGCCTTCCAACGACCGGAGCCTTCACATGGCCATCACGCCCTGGCGCGCAACCTGTATACAAGTCGACAGCAAACTCGCCTTCCCCGCCGAGACCAAAGAGGCCGCCTGGGCCGTCATCAACGGCAATATCGATGTCGCTCTCGCCGCCATCGAGGCTGCCTGCGACAGCGACGCGCCGCCAAAACTGGTGGTTCTGCCCGAGTTCGTCTTTCAGGGCCCGCAACGCAGCCTGCCCGCAAGCGTCTGGATCGAACGCGCTTGCACCACGATCCCCGGCGCCATCACCGATCGTCTGGCCGAGGTTGCGATCAAGCGCGGCATCTATATTGCCGGCAACCATTTCGAGGTCGATCCGAAGTGGCCCGACCGCTATTTCAACTCCTCTTTCCTGCTGGACCCGAAAGGCGAGGTCATCCTGCGCTATCGTCGGATCAACACCGGCAGCTGGACGTCGCCGCACGACATCCTTGACGAATACCGCGCGGCCTATGGCGAAGACGGCATCTTCCCGGTGGTCGACACCGAACTCGGCCGTCTGGCGATCTTTCCCTGTGGCGAAGTCTCGGTGCCCGAGATCACCCGCTCGTTCATGCTGCGTGGCGCCGAGGTCATCCTGCACCCCGACAACGCGCCGGTCAGCACGCTGGCGGACTGCGCGAAACGCTGCCGCGCGGCGGAGAACATGGTCTACCTGATCTCGTGCAATCTTTCGGGCACCGCGGGCTTTTCAGACACGCTGACCGGCGGGCACTCGATGATCGTCGATTATCGCGGCGACCTGATCGCCTTCGAGGAAAGCGACAAGGCGTCGAACGCCTGTTCCGCGATGATCGACGTCGAGGCGCTTCAGGCGGCGCGGCATGACACCGGGATGGCGAACGGCCTGATGCGGTCGCGGTTCGAAATGTACCGCGACTATTACGGCAGCGCCGATTTCTACCCAGCGAACAGTCTGGCCGAGGCCTCTGTCGAGACCAACGACGATTTCGCGGCGGTACATCAGAAAGCGCTGGCCAACATGTCGGCCGCCGGCGTCCTGCGCGACTGACCGCGCTGATAAAACCCATCTCGCGGGCGCGCGCCACGGCGCCGCGCCCGCGACACCGGCCAATCGGTCGGCCCCTGCCCCCCCCCTTACACTCTGAACGAAACAGCCGGGCGGTGTGAATGCTGCACGGCAGCACCGGACGCGTCGAGATCCGCGAGTGTCGCTGGACCGACCGCCAGCATCACCGCAAGATCGGCTGATCGTTCGGTTCCTGCGGCAGTGAAGCTCAGCCGCCCTCCGCGCAGCCCCGATTCCTTTCCCGCTGCGAGCGATTTTGAACATTGGCCGCCTCGCAGCGCGGAAATTTAAGGCAAATCGCGCATCGCTCCCGTCGCTTCACGCACCGGCCCCGGTTTCCTTTGTGACGTGTTTATTGCTGGCATACCATGTGAATGCCAACTCAAGACCGATGAGAAACCGCCTACATCCGGGCGCCAAACGAGAGGCCAGCCAAATGAAACACTTTCTGCTACGCACACTTTCCGGCGTCGCTCTTGCCGGAGGGCTGGGCCTGACGCCCGCCTTCGCCCAAGACCTAACGGATGTCAGCCTGCGCCTTGCATGGGTGACCGGCGGGGTCGACGCCCCGTTCTTCGTCGCCAAGGAAAGCGGCTACTTCGCCGAGGAAGGTCTCGACGTCGAGATCGTCGACGGCAACGGCTCTACCGGCACGATCCAAGCCGTCGGCAACGGCGACTTCGACATCGGCATCGCCGGTCTCGGCGCGCTGGCTCAGGCCCAGAAAGCGGCCGGTGCGGACACCATCATCGCGGTCGCGGGCCTGATCCAGAAAGACCCGACCTCGATCATCTCGCTGGAAGGCTCGGGCATCGCATCGCCGAAGGATATCGAGGGCAAGCGCCTTGGCACCGACGCGGGCAATTTCGAGGACGGTATGATCAAGGCCTTCGCCGAAGCGAACGGCATCGACCTGGAGAAGGTGGAAGTGATCATCATCAACGGCGGTAACGACCGGGTCGCGCTGCTGAAAGGCGACGTCGATTTCATCAACGGCTGGGCCAACCCGGACGGCGACAAGGTGGCCGCGATGCACCCGATTGAACCGCCGCTGCTGTTCGCCGACTACGGCGTGAACATCCTTGGCTCGTCGGTCATCGTGCGGAAGGACTTCCTTGCCGAGAACCCCGATGTGGTCTCGGGCTTCCTTGAAGCGATCATCAAGGCGAAAGCCGATGTCGAAGCCGACCCGGAAGCCGCCCGTGACGCGATCATGGCGAACCGACCGGATGCGGACCCCGAAGCGATCCTCGAGCAGATCGTCGTTATGGAAAAGTACGAGCACACCGCCGCGACCGAAGACATGCCCTATGGCACCGTCGCGCTGGAAGACATCGAGCTGACCATCGACCTGCTAGAGAAATACTCGGGCATGGAGCCGGGTCTGACCCCGGGCGACATCTACACCGACGCCTATCTCCCCACGGCGATGAACTGACCGGTTCATCTCCGGACGCGAACCGTGGGGTGGCACGCCTACCCCACGGCCCTTTGTGCAAGCAACGACAGAGGCCGCCTTGGATCTCGGACTGAAAGACCGCCACGCGCTTGTTCTCGGCGCCACCGGGGGGCTTGGCAAAGCCACCGCCCTCGCCCTTCTGGCCGAAGGCGCCGGTGTTACCCTCGCCGGTCGCGACGAAGCAAAGCTTGCCGCGCTGCTGGGCGAATTGCCCGCCGATGAGGCGGATCGGGCCAATATCGTGGTGGCCGACCTTGGCGACACGACAGCGCCTGCGACATTGGCGGCGGCAGCGCGCGAACCTACGGGGCATGTCGATATCCTCGTCAACAATTCCGGCGGTCCACCGCCCGGCCTGCCCACCTCGGTCGATCCAATGGTGATGCAAGAGCACTATGCGAAGATGGTCACCCCGCTGGTGACGCTGACACTGGACCTGCTGGAACCCATGCGCGCGAAGGGCTGGGGTCGCATTCTCACCATCGCCTCGTCCGGTGTCGTCCAGCCGATCCCGCATCTGCCGGTGTCGAACGCGTTCCGGTCGTCGCTGGTGGGTTTCATGAAAAGCCTTGCAGGTGAAGTGGCGGGGGATGGCGTGACGGTGAACATCCTCGCGCCCGGCCGCATTCTGACCGACCGCGTGATCTCGATCGACACCGGCGCGGCGGCGAAAACCGGCAAACCGCTTGCGGACGTGCAGGCGGCATCCGCCGCGACGATCCCGGCGGGGCGCTACGGCAGCCCGGAAGAATTCGGCGGGGTCGCGGCCTTTCTGGCTTCGGGGCCTGCCTCTTACGTCACCGGCAGCACGATCCGCATCGACGGAGGAATGATCCGCGCGGTCTGACCGCGCTCGCACACGAATGGCGCCCGCCCGCCGGACGCCACCCCTGACACCAAGGAGCGGTCCCATGGGCCCGGACAACCAGCAATGAACGCACCCCTATCGCCAGACAGTCTGTCCACTCCCGCCACCGAGACCCTGACATCCACGGGCCCCGCGCACGTCTCGATCAAGGGCGTCACCAAGGTGTTCAACGGTCGCAAGGGCCGGGTACAGGCGCTTGAGCCCGTCGACCTCGACATCCGCCGGGGCGAATTCGTATCGATCCTCGGTCCGTCCGGGTGCGGCAAGTCCACCCTGATGATGCTGCTGTCGGGTCTGCTTCCGGCCAGTTCCGGTCAGATCACCGTAGACGACAAAGAGATCAACGGCCCCAACCCCGACGCGGGCATCGTGTTCCAGAAGGATGTGCTTCTGGACTGGCGGTCGGCGCTGGAGAACGTGATGATCCAGGCCGAGATCCGCAAGACGGACAAGGCCGAGGCGGAAGCACGCGCGATGGACCTGCTGTCGATGGTGTCGCTGGACGACTTCCACGACGCCTATCCCAGCGAGCTGTCAGGCGGCATGCGCCAGCGGGTCTCGATCTGCCGGGCCCTGCTGCACAAGCCGCCACTGATGCTTATGGACGAGCCCTTCGGCGCGCTGGACGCGATGACGCGGGACCAGTTGCAGCTGGATCTGCTGAAGCTGTGCCGCGACGACGACATGACGGTCTTCTTCATCACCCACTCGATCCCCGAGGCGATCTTCCTCAGCGACCGCGTGGTCGTGATGACGCCCCGCCCGGGCCGGGTCGAGCGTATCGTGAACATCGATCTGCCCCGACCCCGCCGCCTCGCCATGCGCGAGGATCCCAAGTTCATCCAATACGTCCACGAGCTGACCGGCATCTTCAAAAGCCTCGGCGTCTTCCGGGAGGAATAAATGGCTATGGCATCCGCAACCGAACCGCAGCAGGACGGCGCACGCGCCCTTGCGCCCGTCCTGAAAGTGCTGAATGGCGTGCCGCTGGCCGTCTGGACGCTGATCGGGCTTCTTCTGTTCTGGGAAGCCTATGTGCGGCTGGCGAACGTACCGGCCTTCATCCTGCCCGCCCCCTCGGCCATCGCACAGGAGTTCCGGGCCTACGGGCACCGGCTGTTCCCGAACGCACTGGTGACGATGTTCGAGGTCGTCTTCGGCTTTACCTGCGCCGTGTTGATCGGTGTGCCGCTGGCGGTGGCCATCGTCTATTCCAAGTTCATCCAGAAGGGCGTTTATCCGCTGATCGTCGCCAGCCAGACGATCCCCAAGGTCGCCATCGCGCCGCTGCTTCTGACTTGGTTCGGCTATGGCATGACGCCGAAGATCGTCATCGTGATCCTGCTGTCGTTCTTCCCCATCGTCATCAACTCGGTGATGGGCCTGCGGTCTGCGTCGGACGAGATGATCCATCTTGCCCGCTCGATGGGCGCGAGCGCTTGGCAGACGTTCTGGAAGTTCCGCCTGCCCCACGCGCTGCCCTCGATCTTCGCGGGGCTGAAGCTGGCCACGGCGCTGTCGGTGATCGGCGCAATCGTCGCCGAGTTCATTGGGGCGGACAAGGGTCTGGGCTATCTGATCCTGATTGCCGGATCCAATTTCGATGTCGCCCGCCAGTTCGCTGCGATCATCTGCATCGCGCTGATCGGGATGTGCTTTTTCTTCACCCTCGAGATGGTGGAACGCTTCGCGATCCCGTGGCGCAACAAGTCGGACGTCTCGAGCGAGGCGTAAGCCTTTCTGTAGAACGTGAGGCCAACGCATCAGGCCGGGCGACGACCGCCCGGCCTTTTTTGTGCGGCGCGAATGAGCTGGTCGGGAACGGGGCAAGTCCCCAAACCGAGGCTCGCAATCCTTGCGGCCTAGCGTCCCGTCTTGGCAGATCATTGCAATCCAGCCTTCGTCCTTCGGCGCAGCGATGCTTGGGCAAATGCCTGAATTTCTTTTACACAAGGGCGACGCTTTCCTAGTGTTCTTGGCATCCAGCCAAGGAGACACGCATGAAATCCCTCCGGAGCCTGCCTGCAATCGTCTCGCTGATCGTCGCTATGCCTGCCGTGGGCCACGCGCAGGACAGCTCTGCGCCACCTGTTTTCAACGACTTCCTGAATGTCTCGGTGGACGCGAACATCTCTCATCTGGAAACCACGGTCGGGGCGGTAGCGGTCAGGTGCGAGGTGGTTTCGTTTTTCAGTTCCAACGGCAGTTCTGGCGACCACGAGGTGGTAGGCGAGGCGATGGTTGTCCTGCACGGCGGGATGTTCGACGTGGGCGGGCGCCCGATCGAAGAGGCCATGTTCGAGAAAATCCCCTATACCGAATTTCGGCGTCTCGACCGCGTTTTCGGAAACGGCGGCACACGGCAGATTGACGAAACCGTCGAATTGACGCTTGGCCCAGTTCACTCGCCCTCGCGGATCGAGGAATGGAGCACGGGCGCCTGCCATCTGGAGCTGTTCCACGAATCCGAGACCTCGGGCATATCCGAGGCAGAAATGATCGAAATGGTCTCGGATGAGTTCTACGGCAGTTTGCCTGAAGAATGCATGGCCTCCACGCCCACGCGGTTGTTCAACTGCATTCGGCCCGGCACCAGCCCCGAGACTGCCGTGTTCACTTTCGAACGTGACTTCTAGCGCGCCGATATCGAGCCTTGCCAGCCTGAGGCAGGCACGCGCCGGGTTTTGCGTTCTGCTCGCGTCGCTGGTCGGGTCCGTGGGCATATCGCATGCGGACGAGAACACGCGGGTCCGCGCAACACTCGGTTTTTCCGGCTGGGGCAACGACCGAGGCACGTACATCCGCGGGGCGGTCGCGTTTGAAGGCTGGGGGGCCGAAACGGTGGTACGGCCGGCCCCCCTTGCCTTCACGGGGTTCGGAGGTCCGGACCCCGCCATCGACGGTGATTTGTCTTTCTCGGGCTGGGCCAAGACCCAAGAGCCCCCCAAGCCAAAGCTGACGTTTTCGGGCTGGGCCAAGGATGCGCCGACACTCGAGACCCCGCTCGCTTTCGCTGGATGGGGCGCAGATACGGCGCGCGTGCAGGGTCCGCTATCCTTCTCGGGATTCGGCGACCCTTCGGACGCGCCAGCCATGGCGCTTGCCTTTGCTGGTTGGGCCATGGGTCAAACGGAACTCTCGGGTTCCGTCAGCTTCGCAGGCTGCATCCGGGATCAGACAATCGCCCCCCATCCCCCGCTGCCCCCCGAGGTCGTGCGGGCGCATTTCGCCAGCACCGACACGGGGCCCAATCTGGATCTAGAGGGCAACTGGCGCATCACTTGGGAGGACGCGCCGATATCCTCTGCCTTCGCAACGCTGAGCAAGGGCGGCAACTGGTCCTGCGTCCCCGGCGGCGACGGCTGTTGGTACGCGTTCACCAGAGACCCGAGCGCACCATGGCTGATCGACATGTATATCCCCGAACTCACGCTGTTCGAAAGCGAAGCCACCGTCGGGCCAGGCCGCCGGTTCAGCGCGCAATACTACTACCAAGTGCTTGGCCATTGGGGCGGCACCTCGAAGGGCGTCGCCTCGGACGACACCATCGTCGGTCAATGGAACTATGGCGACGAAGGCGGACGCGAGGTTTGGACGCGCGTGCCCAGCACCATCACCGCGGCTGCCGGCAGCGACGAGCGCGTGATCCCACTTGGCCAAGCGGTTTCGGTCATCACCGACTACGTCGACCCAACCCACACGATGCGCGGAAACCGACCGGACGCGACGCTGCGCGTGCTGGGCGATCAGCTTTGGGGTGTTCAGCGGTACTGGATTCCTGCCGATAGCGATATCGAGATCGACCGGGTCTGGTACATGTGCGCGGACTGGGCCGAAACGGGTGAAGTCTACGACGGCCACGAAGGCTGCTTTCCCAGCGGCGGCGCGGTCGGGCTGCGATTTGACCTCAACATCTGGCCCGACGCCAAGCCGGGATGGCATTTCCTTTACGTTAACGACGTCGCGATCGCGTTCGAACTGGACATTCAGGGATATCCCGAGTGCGGCACCTAAGGGCCTTGGTTTGCTTGGAAAGAGCAGAGCGCATCACCAACCGAAAGCCCCGCCCAGTCCGATGACGTCGACCCATCGAACTGGGGCGGGGTGTCTCGGAACCTTAGGGTTTCAAGGGGCGAGCGTGTGGAACCCGGCCCAAGGTTCAGAGATCGAGGACGAGGCGTCCGGACTTGCTTCCAGAGCAGCAGATCAGCATGACCTTGTTCGAGGCGCGCTCGCGATCGCTAAGGATGTTGTCCTTGTGGTCCGGCTCGCCTTCGACAACCCGCGTCTCGCAGGTGCCGCACACACCGGAGCGGCAGGAATAAGCGACGCGGATGCCGTTCTCTGTCAGGACTTCCATGATCGTGCGCCCGGCCGGGACCTCGAACTCCTGCCCCCGGCGCTTGAGCACCACGGTGAAGCTTTCGGTCGAGGCTTCGAACTCGTTCTTGAAGTGCTCGACGTGGACCGCATCGGGGTCCCTGCCCTTGGACGCGTCGGTGAAAGCCGCGATCATCGGCTCGGGGCCGCAGCAGTAGAGATGCGCGTCGGGCGCGGCGTCTGTCACGCGCGGGGCGATGTCCATGACGGTGCCGGTCAACGCATCGTCATGCAGATGCAGCCCCCCGTTCGAGCCGGCGGCCAGCGCGCGAAGCTCTGGCAGGTAGGCTGCCAGCGCCTCGGCCCGGAAGGCATAGTGCAACTCCCACGGGACACCGCGCGCGGCGCAGGCGCGGATCATCGATAGGATCGGCGTGATGCCGATGCCTCCCGCGAAGAAGACAAAGCGCGGGGCGTCGGTCAGCGGGAAGGTGTTCAGCGGAGCCGAGACCTGCAACGTCGCACCGACGCGAAGGTCCTCGACAAGGAAGGCCGATCCGCCACGGCTGGCGGGATCGCGGTTGACCGCCACAAGAAAGCGGTCGTCGTCGCCGGGCGCATTGACCAGCGAGTAGCTGTTCGACAGGTCCCCCGGCAGCCCGAGGTCGATATGGGCTCCGGCCTCGACCCCATCGAGGCGGCCACTGTCCGGGCGGCGAAGTTCGATCTCTCGTATCGTCTCGGCGAGATAGCGGATCGCGGTGACGCGCAACGTCAGTGGGCCGGTGTCCTGTGCCGGCGCTGTCGCGCCGGCACGGATGGTTTCCTGCATGGTCATGCCTTACTCGGCCGCCGAGAGGTTCGGCTTGTAGCCCTTGGCTTCGGCCATCTTCTCTTCGTAGCCGTCCAGCCAGTCGGTGCCCTTCGGCACGATTATGTCGCCGCCACGGGCGTTCTGGGCGTATTCCGGGTGATCCACGAAGTCGGGCAGCTTCTTGCTGTCGCGCCAGTCCAGCGCGGCGTCCAGCATCACGCGACGGGTCAGAATGACCATTCGGTCCGACGCGGCGAGGTGTTCCATCGTGCGGTCGACCACGTGGCCCATGCTTTCCTGGATCGCCTGATCCTGCAGCGGAACGCCGACGATGCCGGTGTAGCTGTCGCCGTTACGCTGCCACTCGCGGTCGATGTCATAGTCGTTGCTGGCATCCTTGACCGGACGCCAGCGGCCCTTCCAGTCGGTCGTGGTGGGCAGATATTCCAGCGGGCGCTCTAGACCGCCGACCGGGGTGCCGTCGGCGTATTTCAGCTTTTTCTTGCCGCCGCCCTCGGCCCGCGACAGGTCGATATTGAAGATCATCGTCGAGTCGTCGTCGATGGGCACCCACGCGTTGACGGTCTTGCTGGCCGCAAGCCCGCCGCCACCCGGATACGTGACCCAGAACGGGTACAGATAGCAGGCATAACGCTGGTGCTCGTGGCCCTCCATCGCGTCACGCTGCGCCGAGTACATGGTGCCGAAGTTGGTCGTGGTCACGTTGATCTTGGGCGACTTCTCGGTGACCGTGAACACCTCGGGATCGGACAGGTCGAGCTTTTCGCCGTCGATGCCGCCCACGTGCAGGAAGCCAAGGTGCGAGGTGTCGATGTCGCCTTCCAGCGCCTGCATGTAGTTACAGTCGCGATGGGTCAGCGCGATGTTGCGGTCGTCGCCCTCGCCCATGATCGCGTCGATCTCAGGCAGCGGGGGCGGGTTGTCCTGACGCTCGCCGAAGTAGGCGAAGACGATGCCACCGGATTCGCAGGTCTTGTAGGCATAGGCCGGGGTCCCCGCCGGGTACTTGTTCTTATCCTCAAGGTTCGGCTGATCGAGACATTTGCCGGTCACGTCGAACTTCCAGCCGTGATAGGCGCAGCGGATGCCGCCCTTCTCGTTCCGGCCGAAGAACAGCGACGCGCAGCGGTGCGGGCAGCGGTGATCCATGACACCTACGCGGCCCTCGGTGTCGCGGAAGCCAATCAGCTTTTCGCCGAGGATCATCAGGCGCACCGGGTCGCCGTCGGCGACAAGCTCGGACGACAGGCAGACCGGGGTCCAGAACTGGCGGAAGAACTCTCCCATCAGGGTTCCTTTGCCGACGGCGCAGAGGTCGACGTTCTCTTCAGCTGTGATCATCTTGGTTCTCCTAGAGTTCGACGGTCGAGGCCGGATCCTCGGTTCCGGCGGAAAGGGGCACGAGCACACCGGCCCGTTCGAGATTGGCCCGCGCCTGCGCGATGGCGGCGTGGGTTTCGCTTGCGTGTTTCATCGGGGCGTCGCGGAAGCGGTCGGGCGGGTAGAAATGCGCGTCGGCGTAAAACGGGACGTACATCTCGTAGCGGGCCCGCAGGTGCGGGTTGGACAGGCCGGTATCGTTGCGGCGGTCGGCCCGCAGCCGCTCGATGTCGATGATGGCCGAGACCGAGGTTCCCTCGGCATCCGCTTCCTCGAAGGCCAGTGTCTCTCCCCAGTGGTCGAGGATATGGGACCGGCCGCCGGTGAAGGTGCCATCCGGCGAGAAGCCGATGGGCCCGGCGACATTGGCCGAAACCATGTAGGTCATGTTCTCGGCGCAGCGGGCCAGCTTCGCCGCCTCTTGGGCCGCGGAATACCGCGAGTTCGTGGGGTGCAGGATCACCTCGGCCCCGTTGAACATCATGCAGCGCGCGACCTCTGGCACAGTAATTTCGCCGCAGGCGATGACGCCGATCTTGCCCAGCGGCGTGTCCGCGACGGGAAAGACCTGATCCTTCGGCGTCGCCTTCATGTAGTCGGTCATGAAGTCGTGCACCGACGGGAAGGCCGCCACGTTCACGCGGCGATAGCGATAGATGATGTCGCCGTCGGGACCGATGATGATGCAGGTGTTGAAGTAGCGGCCCGGCCATTCCTCGGGCGCTTCGAACACGTTGCCGGCGATGTAGATGCCTTCTCGCTTTGCCAGCGCCTGAAGCGGTTCGGTCAGCGGGCCCGGCACGGTCGAACAGGCTCGCCGTATCCAATCCTCGACCGCCATGCCCAGCGGTGGCCCCTGCATGCCGAACTCTGGGAAAACGACGAGGTCGGGGCGGTCAGGCCCGGCAAGCGCGGCTTCGATCAGGCCGATCATCCGCGCCTGATTGCGGGCGATCACCGCCCAGCCGCCCGCATCGTCGGCAGCCTGGCAGGCCCGTTCGCTTTGCATCTGGATGCAGGTCGCGCGCCACGACGGTATCGTCATCGGGTCTCCTTCCGGCGTTTTGCCGTCTATCAGGTGCCAGCTGCGCACCGCTGGTATACCATTAGTCTGCCGCCCTCGGAACCTGAAATCAAGCACCGCCCCATGCCGGCTTCTCCGGAAAGCCGGAATGCGGTGCGTTGCCTAAAAAAACCGCAGTTCAACGCGCCTGCCGTCAATCGCGGAGCAGAAGGAATCCCGCGACGGGATACCAAGGGCATTCCGGCGGTTCCAAAATAGGCAAAGGGTTGCTAGAACGTCCGGCACGCGGAGAGGCTAAGGACGACAGGCAGATGGAAACCAATGCGGCGCTGGACGTAAATGCGCTTCACGACAAACCGACTCGGACCAACGAGGTTTACGAGCAGATCATCGACATCCTGATCCGTGGCGAGCTGCGCCCGGGCGATGTCATCGTCGAACGCCGCATGGCCGAACGCCTGAATGCTTCGCGCACACCGGTCCGCGAGGCGCTCGGCCGGCTCGAAGCCGAACGGATGGTGCTGCGCCAGCCCGGTCGCGGCGTGACCGTCGCGCCCTTCTCAACCGAAGCCTTCGTCGAAGTATTGAACATCCGCCAGCTTCTTGAATCCGAGGCCGCCCGCCTTGCCGCCGGGCAGATCCCGGCCGAAACGATTTCAGAGATCCGCGACGCGATGAAAGCGCTGTCGGAAAAGCCTGAACAGACCCCCGCCAAGGTCTGGGAAACCGACAACCTGCTGCACGGCGCGATTGCCGAAGCGTCGGGCAACGAACTGATGGCCGCGATGATCCGCGACTTGCGGCGCCGGACCCATGTGTTCAACGCTTTCCGCAACCCGAACAAGCACGTTTACCAGTACGAAGAGAACGCCAAGTTGCTGGACGCGATCGAAACCGGCGACGGCGAAACCGCGCGCGCGGCAATGACGCAGCACATCGAGACGGTGAAGGTCGCAATCGTCAGCCGTCTGGCAGGGTTGACGCGCTGACACTGGCGGCCGCCCTGCACGCCAGACCCTTGGTCGGTATCACCTGTCTCAGGCCGTCCGACGGGCATAGGTGCCCGGCGTTTCCGCGCTGACGATGGCGCCGTCCCAAACCCGCACGCCATTCACGTAGGTGGCCGAAGGGATCGCCGCGAAGGTCATTCCGTCATACGCGCTCCAGGCCGAGCCTTCGGGGGTGCGCGCGGACTCGTAAACGATCTCGCCCGGTGTCAGCACGGCGATGTCGGCATCGCAGCCCGGTTCCAGCCGACCCTTGGCTTCAAGCCCGAAGAAGTCCGCCGGCCCCTCGGCCAGCATCGCGGCAGTCAGCGCGGCGGCCGCCTCGACCGATCCGGTGCGGCGCAACGCCTCGGTGTAGAAGCCCGGCAGCAGCGTTTCGAGCCCCGGCATCCCCGCCGCCACCTCGAAGATGTTTTCGGACGACTTCCGCTCGAGCCCCCAAGCCGAGTGGTCCGAGGATACGAAGGCCGCGCCGCCGTCCTCGATCACCTGCCACAGCGCGTCGCGGACGCCCGACCGGATCGGCGGGTTCACTTTCAGCTTCGCGCCAAGCGTCGGCATGTGCTCTTCCGCGTCGAACAGCAGGTAATGCAGGCACATTTCGGCGCTCGCCTTCTCGCCCCTTGCGGCATGTTCCGCGACAAGGTCGAAACCCTCGGGGATCGAAATGTGGACGATATGCGCGTGGCCGCCCAGCGATGCGCCGAGTTCAAGGAAGGTCGCCGTCGCCGACATCTCGGCCACTGGCGGGCGCGAAGGTGAGTGATCGAGCGGCGTCGTGCGCCCCTCGGCACGGAACTTCGCCTCGGTCGCGCGGACGACCTCTTGATCCTCGTTATGCAATCCGACGGGAAGGCCGGCGTTGTCGAGCGCCTCGAACAGGGTCAACACCGCGCCGGACCCGATCCGGGGGAAGCGGTGCGGATGCGCCTCGAAAGAAGAGATCTTGAAGGCCGCCACGCCCGCTTCGACCAGCCCGCTGATGTCCGCCGGGTCAGGGTCAGTCGGGATCGTGGCGTACAGCGCGACGTTGGTATGGGCCAATTCCTCGATCGCGGCGACCTTCTGGTTTAGCAGGTCCACGGTCGTGATCGGATCGGGATGGTCATACGGCATGTCGACGATGGTCGTGACCCCGCCGATGGCCGCCGCCCGGGTGGTCGGAGCGATGCCTGCAAAGCCCCACTGGCTGCCCGCATGCGTCTGACCGTCTATGGCGCCGGGCAGGATCAGCGCGTCACCGTGGTCGGTGGTTTCGGCGGCGTCGGGTGCCTCGCCTTCGCCAAGCGACACGATACGGCCACCGGCAATGCCCAGCCAGCCTTTCGTGACGCTGCCACCGGGCAGCACCAGCCGCCCCCTCAAGACGAGATCGAGCATCCCTTTCCTCCTTGGTTTCCATCCGGCACATGCCGCGGTGCGCCTGCATCCCCGCCCAAGGGGCTTGCGTTGCTGCGGCAAACGTGGAATCCCTTTGGCATACCAAATGTGTGCATAGCTTATGCCGCCCCGTCAACCCGTCCCGGACCACTTCCAGCGAGACCTCATGATCTACGATCTCACAACACTTGCGCTGCTGCCGAACACCCTTGGCGCGGTCATGCCGCTGCTGCCCGAAACCTATGACGGTTTTTCCAGCACCGGCCGCGTCCTTGGTGCGTTTTCCTGCGACTTCGGCGTGCTGAACCGGTTCCACTTCCTGACCGCTTACGAAAGCACCGAGGCGCTGGCCGCCGAGCGCGCGCGGCTGATGCAGACCGACAACCCCTATGGCATCGGCGACTACCTCGGCGGCGTGAACAGCACGGCCTACAAGCCGTTCTCGTTCTGCGCGGATATCGAGCCGGGCGCCTACGGTCCGTTCTACGAATTCCGGACCTACAGCATGTCACCCGGCGGCGTGCCGCAGACCGAAGAAGCGTGGGGCAAGATCATCGAGCGCCGCAACGAGATGTCGAAGCTGCTGATGGTGATGGCCTCGATCGAGGAAGGCCCGCAGAAGATGGTGCATATCTGGCCCTACAAAGCGTTGGAGGACCGCGTCGCGGCACGCGCGCAAGCGGGCAAGGAAGGCATCTGGCCGCCCCCCGGCGGGTCGGACTATCTGACCGGCCTGCAGTCGGAACTGTTTCTCGCCACCGGGTTCTCGGATCTGAAATGACGCGCGGCGACCTTGCCGTTCTGGCGCGGGCGGGGGTCACCCTGCCGCCCGCCCAGCCTCCGGTCGGGACCTTCGTCGCGGCGTCCGAGACCGACGGGCTGCTCTATGTCTCGGGACAGGCGCCCCTGGACCCCCAAGGCGTCCCCCTGCGGGGCCGGGTCGGGGAAGACGTGGATGCCGCCGAGGCCCGCGCCCGCGCACGGCGCACCGGGCTTGCCCTGCTGGCCGCCATTGCAAGCGAGCCGGGGCGGCTGTCTCGCGTCACCCGCGTCGTCCGCCTGCTGGGCATGGTCAACACGGCGCCCGACTTCACGGCAATCCACGAGGTTCTGGACGGCTGTTCAGAGCTTTTCGATAGCATGTTTCCAGACGGCCATGCGCGCACCGACGTGGGCTTGCCAGCACTGCCGAACAACATCACGGTCGAGATCGAGGCAGTTTTCGCCCTCGCTCCCCAGACACCGAAGCCGCAATGATCCGCGACGGTGCTTTCAGACACACGCGAGCCAGCCTCCGGTAGGCCGGTGACAGTGCCCCTTATCCAGCGCAAAGACCGCGTCACTCGGCAAGAGCGGCAGTTCCGTTTGAAATGGCTTCGCGTCGAGAGACTGCGTTCGTGGTTGAAGTGTTTTGAGACAGAAACGCGGACGTCTGCGAACTTCGCATCCGCCGAAAGCGCAGCATGTCCCGCTCTCGTCGTTGGAATGGCAGGTGGGAATTTTCCGCGCGATTGTTCAGCCAGCGGCCGGTTTCCTGACTATCAGCCGAACCGATTTCTTTCAGCGCAGCGCCATAGGACCTGAGCCGGTCGGTCACGAGGACTTTTGCCCGACCATGCTTTTTCATTGTATTCTTGAGAAATTTCAACGCCGCCCTCTTATCACGGGTCTTCGTGACGAGGCTCTCAAGAACCTCCCCCTTCGTGATTGACGGTCCGCCAGAGGTAATGCCGCTCGCCGTTGATCTTCACGAAAATCTCGTCGAGGTGCCACCGCCAGCGACTGGATTGCATTCCCTCGATCCGGCGTTTCCGGATCTCGGAGGCAAACATCGGCCCGAACCTGTGCCACCAATACCGTACCGTCTCATGGCTGACATCGACGCCGCGCTCGTGCAGTAGGTCCTCGACGTTCCGGAGCGACAATTGGAAGCGGACTTACAGCATCACGGCCAGGCGAATGATTTCGGGGCTCGTCTTGAACCACTTGAAGGGGCTGGGTTTGGTCATTTCTGGAGGCTAGCCAGCACCCTACCCAGCCCCAAGCCAAGTTCTTCTGACAGTACCCCATCACGGCATGAAAGACTTCGATCTGGCGCAGATTCATCGGCTATTCCCCGCAAACGCGAGTTCCGGACGATTCAGCTCTCAAGATGCAGTGGACGGGCCGGTCTGTCCGGCCCGTCAAAGCTTTCGCGCGTCGGGCGCTCGGCCCGACCGGATCAGAATGCTTCGCGACCGATCGCAACGATCTCGCGATACAGTTCTTCGCCCCAAGTCTCGATGCCCAGCTCTTCACGGACCGCCTCTGTCGCTTCACGGAACAGGGCCTTGTCGGGATAGGTGATCAGAACGCCTGCTGCTTCCAACTGGGCGATCAGCTCCTTCTGCTGGGCTTCCAGCAGCTCGTTCACCTTGGCTTCCGACGCCCGCTGCGCCTCAATGAACCATCCTTTCTCTTCTTCGGACAAGCTCTGCCAGAACATCTCGGAAATCTTCACCCAGGCCGGCTTTTCGATGTAATCGACCATCGCAACGCTTTCCTGAACCTCGAAGAACTTCATCGCCCAGATCGTCTCGATCGGGTTTTCCTGCCCGTCGACCACGCCCGTCTGCAGGCCGGAGTAGACTTCGGCAAAGGCCATCGGCGTTGGCTTGGCACCGAAGGCGAGGAACGATTTGACGTAGTAGTCACGCTCGGGCACACGGATTTTCAACCCCTCGAGATCGGCCATCGAGTTGATCGGGACGTTCGCGCTGATCTGGCGCGGGCTGCGCGGCAAAATGCCGATCAGGCGCACGCCGGTCGTGTCGATCAGTTCCTCGTTCCACTGCTTGCCGATGTCGCTGTTAAGGACGGCAAGGTAATTCTCGATCCCGTTCATCAGATAGGGCAATGCCAGGTTCTCAATCTCGACAAGGCCCGGGTCGCCGCTCGCCTCGATCTGGGTGGTGTTCAGCGCCAGCTGTTCGAGCATTTCCTTCGGTGTGCCCAGCTGGTTGCCCGGATAGATCGTCACCTCGAAGGCACCGTCAGACAGCTCTTCCAGCACTTCCTTGAACGTCAGCGCGGCGATATACTGCGCCTCACCTTCCTTGGCCCAAAGGCTGTAGCGAACGGCCTCCGAAATGGCGGGCGTCGCCGCCATCATAAAGGCCAGCACCGCCGGCACCACACGTTTCAAACTATACATCCCTGTTTCTCCTTACCTTTTTTGCTTTCTGGGTTCGGTCGTCGTTTTCGAGTCAGCCGCCGGCTTCGCCGAAAACCATGTTGGGGATCCAAAGGCTGATCTGCGGAAAGAACATCAAAAGCAGGATCGCCAGGAACAGAGGCACGTAGAACGGCAGCATTGCGCGCACCAGCTTCGGGAACGGCACGTCCGCGATGTCCTGAGCGATGTACAGCAGAACGCCGACCGGCGGGGTTCCACCGCCCACGATCAGTACGAACACGATCAGAACGCCGAAATGCACGGGGTCGATCCCGAACTGCACCGCGACCGGGACAAGGATCGGCGCCAAGACGATCTCGGCGCTGGAAGCCACCAGCACCAGCCCGGCAGCCAGCAGCAACAGCACCATCAACGCAAGGACAAGCGTTGGGTTCTCAGTGATCGTGGATATCTGTGTGCCCAGGATCTGGGGCACCTGCTCGCGCACCATGATCCAGCTGAAGGTCGCCGCGACAGAGATGATGGCCAGAATCCGCGCGCTGCCAAGTGCCACCGAGGTCAGCGCCTGCCAGAGCCGCAAAAACGGGACGTTGCGGTACACGATCAGGCCCACGACCAGCGCGTAGAGAACCGCCGCCCCCGCAGCCTCTGTCGGTGTGAACACGCCCGACATGATGCCGACGACGATGATGACTGGCATTAGGATTGCGGCGCTGCCACGCACGCTTTCGCGCATCACGGTCCGCAGCGGAGCCCGCGGATAGCGCGGCAGACCATAGTAGCGGGCGTAGAAGTAGGTGTAGATCATCAGGATCGCACCAATGGTCAGCCCCGGCAGGATGCCCGCAAGCAGCAGGCGACCGATCGAGATATCGGCGACGGCACCCACGATCACCATGCCGACGCTGGGCGGAATGATCGGGCCGACCATGGCCGAGGCGACCGTGACGGCGGCGCTGAACGGGGCGGGATAGCCCTCTTCCTTCATCGACGGCACGAGCACGGAGCCAAGCGCTGCCGTATCCGCCGTGGCTGATCCGGACATCCCGGCAAAGATCAGGCTTGCCAAGATGTTGACTTGCGCCAGCCCGCCATGGATGTGCCCGACCAGGGCACGCGACATGGCGACAATCCGGTCTGTCAGCTTGCAGGCGTTCAGCAACTCGCCCGCCAGATAAAACAGCGGTACGGCCAGCAGCACAAAGGAATCCACCGCCGCGGTCATGCGCTGGGTCATCAAGGCAAGGCTGACATCAGTCGCCCAAAGGTAGACCATCGAGGTCACGCCCATCGCGAAGAAAAGCGGCAGACCCAAGATCATCAGAACCACCAGCAGGACAAGCACACCGACGACGATCATTGGTCCACCTCTACACGAGTTTGGCGATTGCGGCACAAGCGCCACCAC
This sequence comes from Psychromarinibacter halotolerans, assembly GCF_029168315.1. Classification (NCBI taxonomy): domain Bacteria; kingdom Pseudomonadati; phylum Pseudomonadota; class Alphaproteobacteria; order Rhodobacterales; family Paracoccaceae; genus Psychromarinibacter; species Psychromarinibacter halotolerans. Next base: position 150,507 of record NZ_JARGYD010000006.1, on the reverse strand, counting down.
CGCAGCCCGAGATACGCGATCATCAGCACCGCGCCGACGGGGGCCGCGCTGCGGTAGTAGCTTACCGGTAAGCTCAGTGCCCCGCGGTTCTGGCGATGCGCCATCTCGACGATGGGAATGGCCGTCCATGCAAGGATCGCAAGGAAGACGATGATGACCGCTCCGTTCACCCCGTACAGCGCACGACCAAGCCAGCCTTTAAGGTAGGTCGGCAGTTGGCTGACCCTCAGATGACTGCCATCCCAGCAACAGACGATTGCACCGACGAAGGTCATCCACAGCACGGCCAGTCGCGCCAACTCCTCGCTCCATACAAGAGGACTGCCAAGCACGAAGCGGAACACGACCTGCAGCACTGTCAACGTGACAATTGCAACCAACAGCAAAGCCGCAGCGATCCGGAACGGCAACGCCAGGTCACGCCCCTTCGGCACGTCAGACGCCTCGGTAGCGTCCGGAGCGGTATCGGGCCCTTGGCCGCTCATCCGTTGCCACAGCGCCGGGCCACGATTTCGGCCATCAGCCCTGCTCCCAGCGGGATGATTTCGTCGTCGAAGCTGTAGGACGGGTTGTGCAGCGCGCCCGTACTGTCCTGTCCGACGAATGCATACGCGCCCGGGACAACCTTCAACATGTCGGCGAAATCCTCACTGCCCAGTGTCGGCTCCATTTCGGTGTTCACATTACCCTCGCCGACAAGATCAGCGGCGACACCGGCAACAACCGTGGCCTGATCGGCGTGGTTGTCCAGAACGCTGAACGTGTCGCGCAGGTCTATAGAAGCGGTGCAGTCGAATGCCGCGGCGAGCTTTTCGGAAATCGTGCGAAGTCGCTCTTGGGCCTGGGCACGGATGGCCTCGTTCAGCGTGCGGATCGTTCCGGAAATGACGGCCTGGTCCGGCACAACGTTGTACGCGGACCCGGCACGCAGTTGGGTAACAGACAGGACGGCAGAGTCGACGGGGCTGACATTGCGGCTGACGATCGTCTGCAACGCCTGCACCAGCGCCGCGCCGGCGACAATCGGATCGGTCCCCATATGGGGCATCCCCGCATGCATGCCCTGCCCCGTCAGAGTGATGTCGAAGAAATCGGCCGCCGCCATGGTCGCACCGGTGCGCAGCGCAACCTGCCCCTTGGGGCGGTGCGGCGCGTTGTGGATGGCATAGATCTCGTCACAGGGATGCTTGTCGAAAAGCCCGTCGGCGATCATCGCCCTTGCGCCGCCCAGCCCTTCCTCGGCGGGCTGAAAAATTACGTTGACCGTGCCGTGAAACCCGCGCGTTTCTGCCAGGTAGCGGGCAGCGCCCAGCAGCATCGTCGTATGACCATCGTGACCACAGCCGTGAAACCGCCCAGGATTGACCGATCTAAACGGAAGGTCGGTCTCTTCGTCCATCGGCAAGGCATCCATATCCGCACGCAGACCGATGGACCGGCCGCCACCGTTGGATAGAACTCCGACCACTCCGGTTCCGCCGATCCCCTCGTGCACATCGTACCCCCAACCGCGCAGGAGATCGGCAACGATTCCGGCTGTCCGGGTTTCCTCGAACCCGATCTCTGGATGGCGGTGCAGATCGTGGCGAACACGAACCAAATGGTCCATGTAGGTTGCGATTTTTTCCATCGCGCTCATGAAGTTACTGCCTTTCGCTTTTCTGGTCCCGGCGAGCGATGAACAACTGTGCACCGCCCGCGCGGGAAAATTCTTCACGGTCCCAGAGGCGCGCGTTTAGGTCCAGATGTCGAGCTTGGGCTGCAGCCCAAACGTCTCGGTCACCGACTTGCCCCCTTCCACATCGGCAAGGCGCGCAAGTTCGCCTTCGAGATGGGCATCCGCAAGGTCCGCGACCCGCTCGGCATCTGCCAGTGGCACAACAACTACGCCATCGCGGTCGCCGACGAGAATATCGCCTGGCGACACCGACTGCCCGCCGCAGGTGACCGGCACATTGATCGCGCCCGGCCCGGTCGATCCAAGGATGCGCAGGCAGCTGCCGCGTGCAAAGGTCGGCGGCGCGTCGGCGATCATGCCTTCGGTGTCGCGCACGGCGCCATCCACGACGATCCCCACTGCGCCCTTTCGGCGGAAGAAATAACCGAGCCGTTCACCGATGACGCAGATGTCTTTCAGCCCGCTCGCAGCAATCACGATGACATCGCCGGGCTGGGTCAGATCAATGGCTTTCTGAACGTATAACGCATCTCCGGGTTTAGCGAGCACGGTCAGTGCCGTGCCGACGAATTTCATCGAATTCTCCAGAGGCTTGATCTCATAGTGCAGCGCACCATGACCGCCCATCGAGTCTACAATCTTCGCCGGCTCATGTTTTGCCAACCGGTCCAGCAACGCTTTCGGCGCCCGCTCGAAATCCCCGATCTGCCCGTGATATATGTGTTTTTCCATGTCCGTCCTGCACTCCCTGGATATCGGATTTGGGTTGTTGCGTATTGGAAATCGCCCGCAACGTCGTTTCTCTAGACGGTGCCGCACGCCGACCGGGCTGTCCAATGCTCAGGCAATGCTTGGATATAACCAAGGGTAATGGACGGCCAGAGCCACCCTATTCCTGAGGGTTATGATGCCCCATCAACTGACAATTGGACTGTGAGGGCGCGCTGTCCCTAGCGTTGGGGGCCAGCCCGGAAGTCGGGCGTCCGGCCCAAGAGAAACCATCAGACAGGGAACCCTTTCATGACACATGCAAGACGCCCAAGTGGCCGGATGAACCGCCGCACGTTGCTGAAATACTCCGGCGGAACCGCATTGACGGCCGCGCTGGCCAGCCCGGCCACCATCGCCCGCGCCGCCGAGACGCTGGTGGTCAACTCGCAGGGCGGCGAGTACCAGGAGATCTTCGAACGCGTCATCGTGCGCCCGTTCGAGGAAAAGTTCGGCGTGACCGTCATCAACGACGCCACCGGCAGCGCCAGTCAGGACCTAGCCAAGATCCGTGCCTCGGGCGGCAGCCCCGGTTTCGACGTCGCCGCCAGCCTGACGCCCCCCGAGATCATCGTCGGCGGACGCGAAGGCCTTCTGGAATCGCTGGACGAGACCAAAGTGCCCAACCTTGCCCATGTCTGGGAAAAGACCCGTGCCTTGGGCGGCGAGTACGGCGCGGTTCACACCGTCCAGTACGCCTCGCTGATCTACAACACCGAGAAAGTCGACGCGCCGACCAGTTGGGCCGACTACTGGACCTCTTGGGAAACCTACGGCGACGAAGTCCGCAACCACCTGATCGGCTTCAATCCGGCGAACCTGCTGTCGATCTTCGCGCTGATCCACGCGGCCGAACTGGGCGGCGGCGGCGTCGAGAATATGGAGCCGGCCTGGGAAATGCTGGCCGCGCAAAAGCCGTACCTAGGCGTCGTCGTAACCGGTTCGTCCGAGGCGGTGCCGCATTTCGAGAATGGCCAAGTCTGGGTGTCGCCCTACTGGAGCGGACGCGCCGCGCTATACATCGATCGGGGCCTGCCGTTCGAGATGGTGCAGCCGAAAGAGGGTGTGCTGGGCCTGCCTGACGTGGCCGCGGTTCCGTCCGGCGCGCAGAACAAGGACCTGGCATACGAGTTCATCAACTTCCGCCTGTCCAAGGAGGTACAGCGCGAATTCTCACTGGCCTATCACGCCGGCCCCGGCCGAAATGACATCGACGACTTTCCGCAGGAATTCCTCGACCGTCAGATCGCGAGCGAGGACAAGATGGCCAACACGATCTTCCCCGACCTTGCGACGATTGGCGAAAAGCGGCGCGACTGGACGTTGCGCTGGCAGGAAGTGATGTCCTGAGGATCCCACCCGCATGTGGCGCATAGACACCAGACGCTCCGGCTCGGCACTGGATATCAGCTTTTGGCTGATCGCCGTGCCGGCGCTCTTTCTGCTGCTGTTCTTCGTTTTGCCGAACGCAGTGATCCTGTCCACCAGTCTCCTGAAATCCCAAGACCAAGTGTTGACCAACGAACTGACCACCGAGAATTTCGAACTGATTCTCGGCAAACCGCATTACCTGCGCGCGATCCTGCGGACTTTCCTCGTCGGAATCGCCGTCGGCCTGATCGTCGCGCTGGTCAGCTTGCCGATCTCGTATTTTCTCGTCCGCACGCGGACACGCTACAAGGGTCTGCTCATCGTTCTGTCGCTGTCACCCCTTCTGGCCAGCGTCGTGGTACGCACATACGGCTGGTACGTGATTCTCGACCGCTTTGGTTTCGTCAACAACGTGCTGATCGACCTCGGCCTCATTGTCGACCGGATCGCCTTCATTCCCAGTACCTGGGGCATCATCCTCGGTTTGTCTCATGCGATGCTGCCCTACGGCATCCTGACCAACATCGCAGCGCTCAGCTCGATCAATCCCAACCTTGAATCCGCCGCGATGAGCCTTGGCGCCAGCCGCACCCGAACGCTGCGCGACATCCTTCTGCCACTGGTGAGGCCGGGGCTGGTGGCGTCGTTCCTGCTGGCCTTCTCGATCTCGATCAGTGCCTACGCGACACCCGCGATCCTGGGCGGCTACGCCTCGCAGACTATCGCGACGCTGATTTACACCTTCATCATGCAGGTCCTCGACTGGTCGCTGGGGGCTGCGCTGGCCGCAATCCTTGTCATTGCGACCGTCGCGATTCTGCTGCTATCCGCCCGTTTCGGCGGCAAGAGGAACGACCTGTGACCCGAATTGCCCCCTGGACCTGGCTCAAGCTCTTCGTGGCGCTGTCCTATTTCTTCATGCTGATGCCGATCCTCGTGACCGTCTCGGTCTCATTCAACGAAGGCTCGCAATCGGCCTTTCCACCGCAGGGCTTTTCCCTGCGGTGGTGGCAAGAGGCTTTTTCGGATAAATGGCTGATGGCCATCGTGTTCAGCCTCAAGCTGTCGACCGTGTCCGCAATCCTCAGCACGGCGATGGCTCTGCCGCTTGCGTTCGGGCTAGTGCGCCGCGAGTTTCCGGGCAAACGGATCGTCGTGCTGATCGTGCTGGGCCCGCTGCTATTGCCGACGCTGGTGACAGGCATCGGCCTGTTGCAGCTGTTTCACTGGGCCGGAGTTTTCCACTCGATCGGGTTCGGCGCGCTGCTGATCGGGCATATCGTGATCTGCCTGCCGTTCTCTGTCCGCACCATTGCGGTCAGCCTCAACGGCCTTTCGGCCAATCTCGAGGCGGCTGCGGCAAGCCTTGGGGCGACACGGGGGCGGATCTTGATCGACGTGATCCTACCGCTGATCCGAAACGGGCTGGTGGCGGGCGCGCTGTTCTCCTTCATCCACTCCTTCACCGACGTGAACCTGTCGCTATTTCTTGCCGGTCCGGCCACCAGCCCGATCACGGTCAAGATCCTCGGCTTCCTGGAATTCGGCTTTGCCCCGACCCTGGCGGCCCTGTCGACAATCTCGCTCTTGATCCCGCTGGTAGGCTTCGCGCTGGTCCAGCGGTTCGCCCAACTCGGAGAGTTCGTCTATGAACAACGCTGATCCCTCGACCGCTCTGACGCTGCGCTCGATTTCGAAACTCTACGACGGGCAGGCCGCCATCGCGTCCATGAATCTCGATGTGGCGACCGGAGAATTCGTCACGCTGCTGGGACCATCCGGCTGCGGCAAATCCACCACGCTGGGCGTGATCGCCGGCTTCCTCGAGCCCGACAAGGGCGAGGTGTCGCTGTACGGCAGGCCGCTGGTCGGCCAGCCCCCCTTTCGCCGCGATATCGGCGTCGTTTTCCAGGACTACGCGATCTTTCCGCACATGACGGTGGCGCAGAACGTGGGCTATGGCCTGAAGGTCCGCAAGGTGCCGGCGAAAGAGATCGACGCACGCGTCGAAGAGATGCTGGCGATGGTGCGGCTGGACGGTCTGGGCCACCGCATGCCGCAGGCCCTGAGCGGCGGCCAGCGGCAGCGCGTCGCTCTTGCACGCGCGCTGGCATTCAAGCCCAAGTTCCTGCTGCTGGACGAGCCGCTGTCGAACCTCGACCTGAAGCTGCGTGAAGAGATGCGCTCGGAAATCGTGCGGCTGCAGCGTGAGATGGGAATCGCGACGATCTTCGTCACCCATGACCAGTCAGAGGCGCTGGTGATGTCCGACCGGATCGCCGTGATGCAGAAAGGTAAGGTCGAACAGATCGGCAGTCCCCAGAACATCTACCGCGAGCCGGCCAACCGCTTTGTCGCCGAGTTCATTGGGTCGATGAACCTAATCGAGGGCCGGGTGCTGGAAAGCACCGCGCAGGACTGCGTGGCCGAGATCGCCGGTGGAACAATTCGCGCCCGGGCCCGGCGCAAGTTCGAAGTTGGAGAGCGTATGCTGATCGCTGTCCGCCCCGAGAAATGCCAGGTTGGGGCGACCTCGCAGTCGCCGGGCGTCAACGTGATCGCGGCAACCGTCGCGCGGAAGGAATACCTCGGCGGGCATTTCGAGGTGGCCTTCACCGTGCCGGGCGGAAGCGAGTTCCTGGCGCACATGGGCGAGGCCGGTTTGAACGACGCGGCACCGGGCACGAAGCTAACCCTGACCTTTCCCGTGGACGCGACACTGGCCCTGCCCGCCTAGGGCGCGCTAAGCACCCCGCGTGCGACCTTGAGAAACTCTTGCGCCAGCCGTGACAACGGCTGGCCGCGCGGCATCAGGGTCTTGGCCGGGATCGCGATCGTCGGCTGGAAAGGGCGCACCTCCACGTCGGGAAAGATCCGGTCCATGCGCGAGAAATCGTCCACCAACGCCACGCCGACCCCGCCGGCCACCATCGACCACGCGGTCGAGATCCAAGCCACGTCGATCACCGGATTGTAGCGGCAGCGCGCAGCCGTGAAGACGGAATCGATGATCGGTCGCAAAGCCTGCCCGTGCGAATAGCCGACCATGTCGCACTCATGCAGTTCCAGCGGCGTTATCACCTCCTTGCCGGACAACTTGTGCCCAGGCGGCAGCAGGCAGACCATGCTGCCCTCACACAGCGGCTCGGTCGCGACGTTCGCATGTTCGTCAGCCAGGAATGCAAAGCCGATCTCGGAGCGCCCCGTGGCGATGCTTTGCACCACGGCGCGTTTCGGGCGCACGTCAAACGTGATCTTCACACCCGGATGATCCCGGGTGAAGGCCGCCACCGCCTGTGGCAGCGCCACCTGCCCGAAGGTCGGGATCGAAGCGATCCGAAGTGCGCCGGTCCGCACCGACCTGACATCATCCAGGCTTTGCTCGACTGCCCGAACCTCGTCGAATACGCGTTCCACGTCCGGAAACAGGGCAATCGCCTCGTCCGTGGGGATCAACCGGCCCTTGATGCGGTGAAACAGCGGAAATTTCAGCTGGTCCTCGGTATGACGCAAGACCTTGGTTACCGCCGGCTGGGTCCGGTTTAGATACTTGGCGGCGGCCGTCACCGATCCACGCAGCATCACCGCGTAGAAGACCTCCATCTGCCTGAAGTTCATCTTTTTTCCACCATGGCGCTGCTTTCAGGGAAAAGCGTAGCAGGCACCGTGGCGGCTCGCCAGAGAGACCATTCGGCAAGTGGAAGGAGCTATAACCTGCCCCCAAGGCTTGGCAATTCGTCCGGCGTGAACAAATCTGCCTCGCTTAGTCCGCACAGGCCGAGGACCTCGTCGAACCCGGCAAACAGCGACTTCGGGTCGGTTGCCTGCGGCACCAGCCCTTGCGCATACTGTTCAGCGCAGATCGTCTTCAACATCCTGCGATGGCCGGCCGAGTGCTGTCCGAACGGGGGAGTATCATCGGCGAAGCGGCCCGCCATGTTGTCCAGGTCGGCCATGGACCACGGGCTTGCCTCGGCGAACCGGCGAGCCTTCAGCCACCAGACCTCCCACGACTTGCGCAGCGCAACGCAGGTGGCGACGACGATGTCGGGGTTCTCCATGGCGTAGCTGCGTCGGAAAGCCATGATGTGAAACGCCGGGTACACCCCGCACCGGTCGTGATAGGCGGCCTCGACTGCCGGGTAATTCAATACAAGTCGTCGAATAGGCCCGTCGGGGGTGAACACGCAGGGCGGCGCGAACGCAGTCGTAATAGCATCCACCCGGCCTTCCAGCAGGGCCTGCATCAGAGTGTCCCCGTCTTCCAACCGCGTCGCGTCGGCCGGCGGCACGAGATCGCCGGAGTACAGAGGCCGCGACGCGGTGTGCGCATCGAACTGTCCGACGATCCATTCGACATCATCCATCCCGACACCTGCGTCGCGTAAGGCTGCCCGCGCCCACAAAGTCCCGCTGTCTGACCAAGAGTTCGTTGCCAGACGCCGGCCGCACAGCTGCGACAATTCGGTCAGGTCACTGTCACGACGGACGAAAAAATTCCTATGCCGGAAACCCCGAAGAACATACGCGGGAATACCCAGAAGGTCTTCCTCACTCCGCCCACGCGCCAGCACGTAGCGATTAAAAGACACCTCCGCGACATCGACATCCTCGGGCATCCGGATAGACAACGGCGCCTTCCAGTCAACCTCGAGTTCGGCCCCGTCAACCGGCACGTCCCCCATAAGAAGTGGCGTGAATTGGTCATAGGGCCGCAGAAGCATACGAAGTCTTCGCGTTCTCCCCGCTGGGCTCGAAATCATGTTTTTACCTTCTACCGGGAACGCCGTTGGCCGCCGGGCGGCCTCGGTTTTCGCATGCCCTAAAGGTACGCATCACCCCGTCAAGACGTCCAATGACTATCTGTGCCCAGACCATACCCACAGGTAATACCATCGCCATGCGCGTTCCTACCTGCGAACTGCGCCTGACTTGCGTGGCCAGGACCTCGGTGGTGTCAGACGAATGCGAACTCGTCTATGCAAGGACAGGATGGCTGTCCCTTATGCTGCGCAGAGATCGCGCCACTCGGCCAGAGCAGCGGCGCGGTTCTTCTTGAAATTGGCGCTGGAGGAGAAGCTGAGCTTCGAATTGAAATGGTTGCTGACCGAGGCGTGAACGGATGCGAATTTCTGCAAACTTCGCATGCGCCGGAAGCGCAGCATCGCCCGTTCTCTTCGTCGGAATGGTAGGTGGGAGTTTTCCGCGCGATTATTCAGCCAACGACCTGTCTCCTGGCGATCGACGGCACCGATTTCCTTCAGCGCCGCGCCATAGGACCTGAGCCGATCGGTCACAAGGGTGTCTGGCCGACCATAGCGCTTCATTGATTTCTTTAGAAATTTCAAGGCCGCTTTCTTATCGCGTGTCTTAGTGACAAAGCTCTCAAGGACTTCGCCCTCATGATCGACCGCCCGCCACAGATAGTGACGCTCTCCGTTGATCTTCACGAACATCTCGTCGAGATGCCAGCGCCAGCGACTGGACCGCATGCCGACGACCCGACGCTTCCGGACCTCGGAAGAAAACATCGGGCCGAACCTTTGCCACCAGAACCGAACGGTTTCATGGCTGATCTCAATGCCGCGCTCGTGCATCAGATCTTCGACGTTCCTAAGCGAGAGCGGAAACCGGACGTACATCATGACCGCCAGGCGGATGATCTAGGGGCTGGTCTTGAAGTACTTGAAAGACGAGTGTGTGGTCATTCCAGCAGACTCTCTATCGCCCTGCCCCACCTCAAGCCGTGTTCTTTTGACAGGACCAATGAAAGGATTGTCTGTGGCGGAGAGACAGGGATTCGAACCCTGGAGACGGTTTCCCGCCTACACACTTTCCAGGCGTGCGCCTTCGACCACTCGGCCACCTCTCCGTGCCGCGCTGTTTATCCGGGGGGGAGGGCCGGTTGCAAGGGCGAAAACGGGGCTTCGGGCCTTTGCGGGGCAAGAAATATGAGGGGCGGTCACAGTCCGCCCAACCCTAGCGCCCGTCCCTAGGGCCTGTCGGTCAGGCCTGGTCGCCGTCGGGGCCCGCGTCGTCCACGGTGTCCTCTCCGCGCATGTCCGACGTGCTGCCGGACGAGGATGCGGCGGCATCGTCCGTCGGCGGCTCGGGGGCGGCCTCTTCGGTGGCGACCTGCGCCTTGCCCAGCCGCATGGCCTCGGGGTTGCGGATCCAGATGTCCTGCTGCGCAAACGGGATCTCGATGCCCTCGGCGGCGAAGCGTTCGGCGATCTGGTGCCGGATCTCGGTGCGCACCGGCAGACCATAGGCGATGTCGCGCAGCACCATACGCATCTGGAAGTCGAGGCTCGACGCGCCGAATTCCAGAAAGTCCACCTCCGGCTCGGGGTCCAGCGCGACCAGCGGGTGGTTCATCGCGATTTCCAGCAGGATCTTCTCGACCTTGCGGGTGTCGGTGCCATAGGCAACGCCGACGGTGACGATGATCCGCCCGACGCTGCTGCCGCGGGTCCAGTTCTTGACCGCGCCCGAGATGAAGTCGGCGTTCGGGACGATCACGTCGTTCTTGTCGAAGGTCTCGATCCGGGTCGAACGCACCGAGATGTCCTTGACGATGCCCATGTGGCCGCCGACCTCGATCCAGTCGCCTTCTGCCACCGGGCGTTCGACCAGAAGGATCAGCCCCGAGATGAAGTTCGACACGATGTTCTGCATGCCGAAGCCGATGCCGACCGACAGCGCCCCCGCCACGAAGGCCAGCGCGGACAGGTCGATCCCGGCGGTGGTGATGGCGATCACCGCGCCCAACCCGATCCCGAGATAGCCGATGCCGGACACGATGGCGTTCTGACCGCCCGGGTCGATCCCGGTCTTGGGAAGGATCGTCGACTTCAGCGCGCTCTGGAACAGGCGCGTCCCGGCGAACAGCACCACGAAGACCAGAAGGAACGTCAGAAAGACCGAGGGCGAGATCTGCGCATCGCCGACCGAGAAACCCGCGTTGAACTGGGCCCAGACTTCCAACAGGTCGGACGGGCGGGCGCCCCAGATCAGCGCGAAGACCGGCAGGGACGCGATGACAAGGCCGAAGCTGATCAGGCTGGGCGTCAGCGCCTGCCCCGCCTCTTCCGAGCTTTTGCGGGTGATCAGGCCGTACAGCTCGACCACGATGTCGTGCAGAATGCGCAGCAGCGCGAGGACGGCCAGCGACGAGACGGTGGGCACCATCGCGAAGATCGCCGCGTTAAGGTACCCCACCAGCGCCAGCGCCGGGCCGACGACCGCCAAGACCACCAGCGCCTGCCCCACCAGCCGCTGCCCCCGCTGGGCGAAGGTCACGTCAAGCTCGTCATTCGCCTCGGACAGCGAGACGCTGCGCATCAGGATGCGGCCGATGCGCAGGAACACGAAGCCGAAGGCGACCAGAAGCGGGAAATACAGGACCGCGCGGGTTCCTTCGCTGTAGCTGTCGACCCCGACCAGCGCGGACAGGATGTACCGCAACCCCACCAGCACCCCCAGAAGGATGGCGTGGAACCGCATTTCGCCCGCGTATTCGAAGGTGGCGGCCAGCGGGCGCGGCGCGTCCTCGTGCAGCGGATACAGGCGCAGCCCGATCCACCACGCGATGAAGGTCGCCATGCCAAGGCCGGACAGGGCCGAAATGAAGGTGGTTCCCCGCACGCCGAACAGCCCGGTCGAGATCAGTGCGGCCAGCAGCAGCAGGATGCCCAGCACCGGCACCACCACCTGAAACAGCGAGGTGATGAAGCCCGCCAGCCAGCGCGCGCGGCCGCGCGACCGGTTCAGGACGGCCTGCGTCAGCCAGACCATCGCGCGGCGTCCGCGCAGCAGCAGCACCGCGGCGATCACGATGTAGACCACCGTGAACGGAAGCTGGGTGCGGAACGTCTCGCGCGTGATGTCAGAGTTCCACTGGGCCCGGGTCTCGATCGCCATTTCCCGGAAGCTTTCGGCGAAGTCCGCAAGCGCGTCGGGCCACAGCGCGGGGATCGCCGGGGACGGGCCGATCTGCATCAGTTCGCCGGCCTGCCGGGTGCGCACCAGCGTGTCGATCTGGCGCACGATCGCCTCTGCCCTGCGGAACGCCGCCTCGGCGGTCCGGCCGGGCACTTCGGCGTTGGCAAGATCCTCTGTCAGTTCGGCACGGCGTGCGGCGATCTCGTCGGCCTCGGTCTCGCCCTCTTCGGGGGCCGGGCCAAGCGCGTCCAGCTGATCGCGCAGCGACTCGATCGCGGCGGCGTTCGTGTCCTGCGCTTCAAGGAATCGCTGCCGCCACCCCACGACCTCGGCGCGCAGGTCTTCCAGCGCCTCGGTCGACGCTTCGCCCGAATCCAGCGCCGCCTCGGCGCGCAGGGCGACGTCGTGCCAAGCGTCGTAGTCTATGGCCTGCTGCGCCGCCGCCGGGCCGGATCCGGGGATCCAGCCGGGCCGCCATTCCACCGGCGCCAGTGTTCCCAGCGCCAGGGCCAGGATCAGCAGCAGGCGCGGCAGGAAGGTCATGCGTCCTCGTAGACTTCCGGAAGATCGCGCGGCGCGGCGTCCAGCCATTCCGGCACGGGAAGGTTCTTTTCCTTCAGGAAAGACGGGTTGAACAGCTTCGACTGATACCGCGAGCCATAGTCGCACAGGATCGTCACGATGGTGTGTCCCGGCCCCAGTTCACGCGCAAGCCGCACGGCGCCCGCCATGTTGACGGCGGTGGACCCGCCCATCACCAGACCTTCGTCGCGCAGCAGGTCGAAGACGTAAGGCAGCGCCTCGTCATCGCTGATCTGGTACGAGAAATCGGGCGCGAACCCTTCGAGGTTGGCGGTGATCCGCCCCTGCCCGATCCCTTCGGTGATCGAGCTGCCCTCGGACTTGAATTCGCCGGTGGTGTAGAAGCTGTGCAGCGCGGCGCCCATCGGGTCCGCAAGCGCCACCTTCACCCCCTTGGGCTGAAGCACCTCGGCCACGCCAGCGAGCGTCCCGCCCGAACCGACGGCCGCGACGAAGCCGTCGACCTTGCCGCCGGTCTGTTCCCAGATCTCGGGGCCGGTCGTTTCGACATGGGCGCGGCGGTTCGCCGTGTTGTCGAACTGCTGCGCCCAGATGGCGCCGCCGGGTTCGGTCTGCGCCAGCTTCTCGGCCAGCCGGCCCGAATATTTCACGTAGTTGTTGGGGTTCTTGTAGGGAACCGCCGGGACCTGAACCAGCTCGGCGCCAGCCAAACGGATCATGTCCTTCTTTTCCTGACTTTGGGTCTCGGGGATGACGATGACCGTCTTGAACCCCATCGCCGCACCCACCAGTGCAAGACCGATGCCGGTGTTGCCCGCTGTGCCTTCCACGATGGTGCCGCCGGGGGCCAGTTTGCCGCGTTCGATCGCGTCCTTGATGATGTACAGCGCGGCGCGGTCCTTCACCGACTGGCCGGGGTTCATGAACTCCGCCTTGCCGTAGATGTCGCAGCCGGTCGCTTCCGAGATCGCATTGAGCCGGATCAGCGGCGTGTTCCCCACGGCCTCCGGCAGGTCCTTGCAAATCCGCATCGCGCGCCTCCCTCGCTCTGTTCTCGATCAGTCCTCGATCAGAACTGATCCTGTAGTTGGCGCGGCCCCGGAACTCAAGCGTCGCGGCGCAAGCGGTCGCGGTTCGCCGCCAGCCAGTGCGCGGTCAGGATCAGCGGCCCGTTCTCTGCCTCGCCGCCCGAGACGAACGCCATCAGGTCGTCGAAGGACAGGATGACCCCGCGAATATCCTCGGCTTCCTCGTCCAGCCCGCCCATCACGGCGGCGCTGTCGGGCAGATCGGCGATGCCGACGAAGGACCACAGGTATTCGGTCACCGCGCCGGGCGACGGGTAATACCGCGCCACCTGCTCTAGCGCGCCAAGGGTCAGCCCCGCCTCTTCCTGCGCCTCGCGGCGCGCGGTTTCTTCCGGGTCGCCGCCCGCGTCGATGCGGCCAGCGACGGGTTCAAGGCTCCAGGGATAGCGGTCGCCCCGCGACAGGGGGCCGAACCGGAACTGCTCCACCAGCAGCACGCGGTCGCGCACCGGGTCGTAGGGCAGCACCGTCACCGCGTCGCTCATCACAAAGGCGGCACGGGTGACGGTTTCGCTGAGACTGCCGTCGAAGCGACGGAACTGCAGGTCGGTTTCCTCGACCTGAAAGAAATGGGTGTAGGGCCGCCTGCGCTCGACGATCTCGACGTCGGCGTCGGTGCCGCCTTTGCGCAGGACCGGCGGCGTGCTGTCCCGCCGTGCGCGGGCATGGCTGTCGGCGCGCGACAGTGCCATGTCCAGCATCATTCGGACCGATGCCGGGTTCGCATGGCCGAACCGGCCCATCACGTCGCCCGCCAGCCGAAGCGCCGCGTCGCCCGCCTTGGCGATCCAGTCGTCCAGCGCCCAGTGTCCCGGACGGGTGTCCGGTTCGTCCGGGACCAGCATCCGCGCCGCGCGCGCGGTGCCCGCGACTTCGATGTCCAGTTCGTGCCAACGCAGGCCGAAGACCTCGGCGCAGAAGGAAAGCCGCGCAAGGGACGGCCCGGGCAGCGTGTCGAAGGCGATGCCACGAAGCCCCTCGCCCTCGGGGTCGTCCTGCACCGGGGCAACGACCGGATGAACGCCGCCGACGCAGGGCGCGCCGCGCCACCCCGGCGCCACCGCCGGCTGCGCGGTCGGCGTGTCTTCGACACCCAGCACGCGGTGCATCAGCGGCGTGAACCGCAGCGGGCCGTAAAGGAATATGGTCATCGCGTCAGGGCCAGCGCCGCTTGACGATCTCGGCGATCAGCCCAAGACCGATCCCGCCCACCAGAAGCGTCGCCCAGATCTCGGTCGGCTGAAGATAGACGAAATAGTCGATGGCAATCGCCACCTGATCCTTCAGCGCCTCGGTCGGGCCGCCATAGGACATCCGCATCGAGCGCCGGATCATCTCGTACCCCGAGAAGATCAGCAGGCCCCAGAACACAAGGATGCCGGCGGCGCCCAGCCCGAAGGCGATGGCGCTGTTCCACCCTGCCCCGGCGTGACGCCCCAAAAACCGCCACCCGGTCAGGAAACCGATGGCCGCCAGAATTTCCCGAAAGCGGCCGATGCGCTGTTCGTCGGGGAAGTAAGGAATGATCATGTGACCAAGCCACCACGCAAGCGCGGCAAGCAGGATGGCAGAAACGAGTTTCGTGGCGGTGGGCATGGGGGGCCTTCACAGCGGACGTTCGCCGCGCAGTCTCCGCCGCGCGCCACGCTCGGGCAAGCAGCCGCCGCGATTTTCGCGTCAGGCTGTTCCAGCACGGACACAACCGGCGGCCCGTAAGGGGCCGATACCCGCCGCCGTCGGGGTGTTTCCGGCCCCGGTGAGGGGAAAGATCTGTCGTCAATACGGAAACAATTCCATCCATGTAGGGTTTTTGTACCGCTCGACTGTCAGAAATCCCGGTTCTCATAGGCGTCCAGCGCCCGTTTGCGGCCCTCGTCCAGCGTGACG
Source organism: Psychromarinibacter halotolerans (assembly GCF_029168315.1). Taxonomy (NCBI): domain Bacteria; kingdom Pseudomonadati; phylum Pseudomonadota; class Alphaproteobacteria; order Rhodobacterales; family Paracoccaceae; genus Psychromarinibacter; species Psychromarinibacter halotolerans. The sequence goes on along the minus strand of NZ_JARGYD010000006.1, from coordinate 135,228 downwards.
ACGGGGTCGGGATAATCCCGCCCGGTGTCCAGCGACCAGCTTTCCGGCACCGCCGCGAAATAGTCGGTGGCGGTCTCCGGCGGGTTCGACTGGCCCTCGGCGATCCATGCCTTGCGGTACTGGCCCTTGGGGTCGAACTTCTCGGCCTGCGTGTCTGGATTGAAGACGCGGAAATAGGGCGTGGCATCGGGCCCGGACCCCGCCGTCCACTGCCAGCCCAGCGCGTTGGACGCCGGGTCCCAGTCGATCAGGCAATCCTCGAACCACGCCTGACCGATCCGCCAGTGGCACATCAGGTGCTTGGTCAGGTAGCTGGCCACGATCATCCGGGCGCGGTTGTGCATCGTGCCGGTCACGTACATCTCGCGCATCGCGGCATCCACGAAGGCGACGCCGGTGCGGCCCCGTTTCCACGCGATCACCTCGGATTTGCGCTCGTCCTCGTTCCACGGAAAGCTGCGCCATTCCTCGCGCCAGTTGTCGGACACGATATGCGGCGTGTGATGCAGCAGGTGATACGCGAACTCGCGCCAGACCAGTTCCTTCAGCCACGTCTCGGCTCCGGCCTTGCCCTCTTCGCGGGCGCGCATCCCGGCGTGCCAGCAAATGCGCGGGCTGATCTCGCCATAGGTCAAAGGCTCGGACATGCGCGAACAGCCGTCCTCGGCCACCATGTTGCGCCCGTCGCCATAGCCTTCGATGCCGTTGGCGATGAACGCCCCCAGCCGGCCGCGCGCGGCCTCTTCCCCGACCGAGACGTGTTTGCCCACGATCGCAGCCCCCCGGCGCATCGCCGCGTCCATCTGCCAGTCGTCCAGCGTGTCGCTGTCGGGCCAGTCCGAGGGCGCCTTCAGGTCCGACACCGCCGTCTGGGGCGCGTCGATGTCGGTCCCCTTCACCGCGTTCCAGAATGGGGTGTAGACCTTGTAGAAACCGCCGGTCTTCGTCTCGACCGTCCACGGTTCGAACAGCAGATGCCCCGCGAAGCTTTGCACGTCGAGCCCGTCGTCCTTCAGCGCGGCCTTGACCTTGGTGTCGCGATCCTTGCTGTCGGGATCGTAAGCGCGCTGCCAGTACACCGCCCCGGCGCCGGTCTCTTTCACCAGCGCCTGAAGGCACTCCAGCGCCTTGCCCCGCCGCAGGATCAACCGCGAACCGATGCCCTCCAGCGCGTCGCCAAACGCCTCGACGCCCAGCCCAAAGCGGAACTTGGCCGCCGCCCCCAGCCGGTCGACGACCTCGTCCAGCACGAACACGGGGATCACCGGCCGCCCGCTGTCGGCGGCGGCGGTCAGGGCGGCGTGGTCGGACAGGCGCAGGTCGCGCCGGATCCAGACGATGACGGGTGACGTGTCGCTCAAGCTATCCTCCCGGGGCGGCGGTCTGTTGACCGTGATCTAGCGCCCCTGCCCGCCGGTCAACGCCGTCACAGGACGTGGTCGAGCGCGCGGATCAGCCGGTCGATGTCGCCTTTCGAGGTATAGTGCACGAAACTCAGCCGCAGCACGCCCTCTTCGCCCACGCCCAGCGCCTTTAGCGGCCGCACCGCGTAAAAGTCGCCGCCGCCCGCGTTGATCTCGTGCGGGGCCAGCGCCTCGGCAAGTTCCGCGCCGGGGCGGTTCGCGGTCAGCGCCACGGTGGGCGCCCGGCCCTCGGCCCGGGTCGGGCCAAGCAGGCGGACGCTGTTCTTCGACTTCAGGTAGTCCAGAAGCGGCTGCAGCAATGCGATTTCCTGCGCGCGCATCAGGTCATGCACGCGGGTGGCGCGGATGCGGGGATCGGTCTCGGTCCCGAAGTGGCGGGCGTGCAGCAGGTCGATGTAGTCGGCCATCCCGGCACAGGCGGCGACCTGCGCGTGATCGGGGCCCGCCGGCGTGAATTTCTTGTACAGCACGTCGCCGTTGAAGAAATGCGCCTGGTTCGGCAGCTGTTCGGCCAGCGCCCGGCGGATCACCATCACGCCCTGATGCGGGCCATAGGTTTTATAGGCCGAGAACAGGTAGATATCCGCCCCCAGCGCGCCCACGTCGGGCAGGCCGTGCGGCGCATAGCTGACGCCGTCGACGCAGGCCAGCGCCCCCGCATCGTGGATGCGCGACACGACGGCGGCGACGTCGTTGATCTCGCCCACCACGTTGGAACAATGGGGAAAACAGACCAGCCGCACCTTGTCGTCCAGCAAGGTGTCCAGCTTGGCCGGGTCAAGGTGGCCGGTCTGCGGGTCGATCTGCCATTCGCGCACCTCGAAGCCTTCATCGGCAAGGCGCCGCCACGGGCCGCTGTTGGCCTCGTGGTCCTGATTGGTGACGATGATCGCATCGCCCGGCGACATCCACTGCCGGAAGGCCTGCGACAGCACATAGGTGTTCTGCGTGGTCGAGGGGCCGAAGGACAGTTCGTCCGTATCGACGCCCATCATCGCGGCAAGCCGCTGGCGGGCTTCGTCCATCTCTTCGCCGCCCAGCCGGCTGGCCTCGTAGGGGCCATAGGGCTGCACCTTGCGTTCCCGGAAGAACCGGTCCAGCCGCTCCATCACCGGCCCGCACATGTAGGACCCGCCGGCGTTGTCGAAGAAACCCTGACCGCCAAGCCGCTCCACCGCGAAGGCGGGGAACTGGGCGCGAACGAAATCGAGGTCGAGTGTGGGGGCCATGCTGGTGTCTCCGCTTGCGGCGTCGTGCCGGGGCCAGCCCGGACACCGCACGTCGGCCCGATCCGGCAACCGCCGCACCCGAACCGCCCGCACGCCCTGCCCTTGGCAACCGCCCCAGCGTCTTCGCCCCGGTATCCTCTGCATGGCGGGGCGATGCAAGCGGGGGACGCCACCGGACCGCGCCCGGGACGGACACGGACGATGGCGGTGGCACTGGCATGGAGCCGCCCAAGATTTGTCGCACCCGCTGCCGCCGCCCGGACCGCACGAAGCCAACATGTCAGGCGCGGTGACAGCCACCAGTCACGACGCCATGTATGCAAAGCGTCTGACCTGCCGACGTGCGGCCATGCCTGCGGAGATAGCAGGCCCGCGCTGCATTGAAGCCGGAGGCGGCGTGTCAACTTCATTCGGCAAAACTCTGGAAATAAACCACAAATGGATTTTTGAGTTCTGACCTGTCAGCCTGCAATCACCCTGCGGTCAGCACGTTGTCAGTCGGTTGTCACTGGCCGTTCACTGACATGTCGGCTTGCTGGTGGTTTCGCCGGAGGCGATTTTTGCCAACTGGGGTCGCGCCTGTCGCAAGGGCGCATGACCTTCGCCACACGTGCTGCGACCGCGAGCTTTTCTTCGCGGCGTCACCGACCGACCGAGGCTGCACGGCCCGTGTCATAGGTTGCACGGCCCGTCTCATAGGCGTCACGGTCCGTGTCACAGATCGTGGTCTCTCGCACCGGCAACCCACGGCTGGCGATCACGCATCAGCTCTGCATCGCCTTCTGTCCTTCGCCCTCCGCATCAAGCAAGACGACGCTCCGCGGTTTGCGTAACACAAACAGCGCCTCACGCAGCGGACGCCGCGCCACACACACGAGGCACCCGGCGACCTTGCGATACAAACCGGGCAGTTGTGCCTCACACATAACGCACCGCGTCTCTCGCAACGGCTATCGCGCTACACGCACCAGGCACCGGTCGACACGCCCCGCTCACCACGCACCACGCAAGATGCACTACGCGCACCGTAACCTGCGCTGGATGCCCCTGCCCTCCACCTCCGATACCCCGAAACGAAAAAGGCGGCCCGAAGGCCGCCTTTTCCCTGTCCTGCAAAAGCCGGATCAGGTGTTGCTGCGCTCGGACATCAGGCCGCGCCAGATCGCCCAGCACATCACCAGCAGCACCACCGTGAACGGCAGGCCGGTCGAGATCACCATCGACTGCAGCGACTGAAGGCCGCCCGCCGACAGCAGCAGCACGATGGCCACTGCGCCTTCGAACACGCACCAGAACACCCGCTGGGGCACCGGCGCGTCGACCTTGCCGCCCGCCGTGATCGTGTCGATCACCAGCGAACCCGAGTCCGACGAGGTCACGAAGAACACGATGACCAGCACGATGCCGATCAGCGACGTGATCTGCGTCAGCGGCAGTTGGTCCAGCATCTTGAACAGCTGCAACGGAAGGTCGGCTTCCTGCGCCGCGGTGTAGCCGTCCAGCACGACCTGCTGGATCGCCACGCCGCCGAACACCGACATCCACAGCACGCAGACCATCGACGGGATCAGCAGCACGCAGATGACGAACTCGCGCACGGTCCGGCCCCGCGACACGCGGGCGATGAACATGCCCACGAACGGCGACCAGCTGATCCACCACGCCCAGTAGAACGAGGTCCAGCCCTGCATGAAGTTCACGTCTTCACGGCCAACCGGGTTCGACAGTGCCGGCAGGTTCACAAGGTACGCGCCAAGATAGTCGACGAAGCCCGTCAGGATCGCCAGCGTCGGGCCGGCGAACAGCACGAACAGCAACAGCAACAGCGCAAGACCCATGTTGATCTCGGACAGCACCTTCACGCCGCCATCCAGACCGCGCAGCACCGAAACCAGCGCCACTGCGGTGATGCCGGAGATCAGCAGAACCTCGACGGTGCTGTTGATCGGGATGCCGAACAGCTCGTTCAGGCCCGCGTTGGCCTGCGTCGCGCCAAAGCCCAGCGAGGTCGCAAGACCGAACAGCGTGGCGAACACCGCCAGCGTGTCGATGATGTGGCCCCACCAGCCCCAGACACGGTCGCCGAGGATCGGGTAAAACGCCGACCGGATCGTCAGCGGCAGGCCCTTGTTGTACGAGAACAGCGCCAGCGCCAGTGCCACCACCGCGTAGATCGCCCAGGGGTGCAGGCCCCAGTGGAAGATCGTCGCGGCCATGCCAAGCCGGATCGCCGCCTGCTCGTCCCCTGCGGCCGCGCCCAGCGGCGCCCAGTCGGTGCGCATGCCGTCTTCGGTCGCGGTGCCGCCCAGCGCCGACGAGAAGTGGCTCATCGGTTCGGACACGCCGTAGAACATCAGACCGATGCCCATGCCCGCCGCGAACAGCATCGCGAACCAGCCCAGATAGGTGTAATCCGGCGTCGCATCCGTACCGCCCAGCCGGACCGAACCCGCGGGGGTCACGATCAGAAGCAGGCAGAAGATGACGAAGATGTTCGCCGCGCCAAGGAAGAACCAGTCGAAGCCCTTCGTCACCGCCGAGAACAACCACGAGAAGGCCGCCCCCGACTGTTCGGGCAGCGCCAGCGTGTAGAACACGAAGGCCACGATCGCGAGGCCCGAGATCAGGAATACGGGGTTGTGAATGTCAAATCCGAAAGGCCCCACGCTGCCTTCCACATTGTCCTGACCGATCTCGTAATCGGTCTCGATGATGTCAGAGGCACCTTCCGGTTCCGGAATGCCCTGAATGTCTTCGTCAGCCATTTGCAGGCGATCTCCTTTGTTCTGTGTTTTGGGACGTCGCCGGCGGCGACGGACGGCCGGACGGCGTCAGTCGCGCACCAGAAAGACCGACGCCGCGGAGTGCGCGGCGATCTTCGATCCGTTCGACGGCCAGATGTAGTCCGTCAGCCCCGGCTTGTGCGTCCCCATCACCACAAGGTCCGCACCGGTTTCGGTGACCGCTTTCATCAGCGCGTCATCGAGTTCGGTGGTCGGGTCATAGCTGACCATCGGGTGAGAGCTTGTCGGGATGCCGTGTGCCGTGGACTGTTCGTCGGCAAAGGCCTTCAGCTTTTCGCCGTATTCCTTGGGCGTGTGCCCAAGTGCGCTCGGCTGTTCGCCGGTCACGCCCACATAGCAAAGCTCAGCTCCGAAATGCTTGGCCATATCGGCCGCCGCTTCCAGAGCCTTGTTCAGCTTTGCGACATGGGCCAGGTCGACCGGCGCCATGATTTTCTGGAACATTTTCCCTCCTTGCCTATTTTTTCAGCCAACGCCCCCTTCCCAGACAGCCGCTTGGGGTGCAACCGCTTCGAGGGGATCTTGTCGAGGTGTGATTAACGGGCACCTTACCCGATTGGAGCGTTTCGGCCAACTATAAGGCTAACGCTAGGGCAGTCCGGAAAATGGCGCTAAACGAAGGTTAACAGTCCGGAAACGGCATTCGTGTCGTTTCCGGACCTTTGCACGCGCAGCATGTACCGCGTCTTATCGGGTCGCGCTGAACGCGCGTTCAGGCGTTCACGTCCACGACCACGCGGCCGCGCACTTGGCCTTTCAGGATCTCTGCCCCCAGCCTTGGCAGGTCCTCCAGCGTCGCGGGCTGGATCATTGCGGACAGCTTGTCCATCGGCAGATCCGACGCCACCCGCTTCCACGCCGCAAGCCGGTTGTCATAGGGCTGCATCACGCTGTCGATGCCCAGCAGGTTCACCCCGCGCAGCAGGAACGGCACCACCGAGGCCGGCAGCGACGCGCCGCCCGCCAGCCCGACCGCCGCGACCGAGGCGCCGTAGCACATCTGCCCCAGCACCCGCGCCAGCATCGGTCCGCCAACGGCGTCGACGCAGCCGACCCAGCTTTCGCTTTCCAGCGGACGCTTGACTGTCTCGGCCAGTTCTTCGCGCGGAACGATACGGCTGGCGCCCAACTCGCGCAGATACCCTCCCGTCTCGGGCCGCCCGGTCACCGCGGCGACGTCATAGCCAAGATCGTTCAGGATGGCGGTCGCGACCGACCCGACCCCGCCCGCGGCGCCGGTGACCAGCACCTCGCCCTTGCCGGGGCGCAGCCCATGGCGTTCCAGCGCCATGATCGCCAGCATCGCGGTGAACCCGGCGGTCCCCACCGCCATCGCGTCGCGGGTCGACAACCCCTCGGGCAGCGGCACAAGCCAGTCGGCCTTGACCCGCGCCTTCTGCGCGTAACCGCCCCAGTGCGCCTCGCCCACGCGCCAGCCGGTCAGCACGACGCGGTCGCCGACGTCGAACCGGCTGTCGTCGCTGGCCTCGACCGTACCCGCGAAATCGATGCCCGGCACATGCGGATAGGTCCGCACCAGCCCGCCGCCGGGGCCGATGCACAACCCGTCCTTGTAATTCACCGTCGAGTATTCGACCGCCACCGTGACATCGCCCGCCGGCAGGTCGGTCTCGGTCAGTTCCTTCACCGATGCAGAGGTCGCCCCCTCTGCGTCCTTTTCGACAACAAGCGCCCTAAAGCCCATGTCCCCTCCTCCTGTGCTATCGCGCCCAAAGGGCTAGGCGGTTTCGGGCATGATGAAAAGATCGGTGTCGCCCGGCCGCCCCTTCGCGGCGGTGATCATGCCGTGGACCTGCCCCCTGTGGTGCGTCTGGTGATTGAAGAAGTGCGTGATGCACAGCCAGAACGGCTTGGCCACGTTGGTTTTCAGGATGCCCGAGTACCACGTCAGGTCCCCCAGCAGATCGCCGTCCTCGACCCGGCCAGCCCATTCGTGGATACGCTGATCCGCGACGGCCCGCGCGGCCTTGTAGGCGTCCCAGTCCGGGGTGAACTCGGTGCTTTCGGCGCCCGACCCGCGCGGCTTGTCCCAGCCGTCGATCCGCGACATCCACATGGTATCGGCCCATAGAACGTGGTTCAGCGTCTTTTCGATCGACCCGAAAAACGCGCCGCGATCGGCCTTGCGCGCCGCGGGCCCAAGAACCTCTGCCTCGCCCAGCAGGTTGCCGTTCTGCCAGCGATTGTAACGCGCCATTGTGCGGCAATAGTCGGCTGAGATCATGGATTCCTGCTCCGTGGCTGCCGGCCGCGTTCGGCACCCGACCACCTTGGGCAGCCGCAGCGGCCCCTGTCAACGGCTGTCGACGGCTGCCAACGGCGGCGTAGCCACGTCCGAAGTAGACCGTCACGCGCGCCTTGCACACGCCCCCTTGTCGGACCGCCCTCGCGTCGCTACATAAGGTCTGTCGGTTCGCCGACTATGGACATAAACGCGCTTGTAATAAGCGGCTCGGACCCGGGGGCGGTACCCGGCGGCTCCACCAAATTTTCCCGTCGTTGGGGGGACTGTGGGGCCGAAATAGGATCGACGAACGTCTAAAGAGGTTAGCTTTGTCCCGGTGAGATACCACCGTTATCGGTTCACAATGCATAATTGCCAACGACAATCGTGCTCCGGTCGCCGTTGCTGCTTAAGCAGTAACAAGACCGAAATTTAAGTCCTTGCGCCTAGCAGCGTAAGGCGGGGTTCGCAGGCACCTGGCAACAGAAGCCTGCACTTTCCCTTCCCCCTAGCCTCAATTCGGAACGCGCTTGCCATTGGCACAAGGCTGCGTCTTCCCTGACCACAGGGAGGAGCCGCCAATGATCGCCGTCATTTTCGAAGTCATGCCGAACGAGGGCTGCGTCGACGCCTATCTCGACCTTGCCGCCGAGATGCGGCCGCTGGTCGAACGGATCGACGGGTTCATCTCGGTCGAGCGGTTCGAAAGCCTGACCACTCCGGGCAAGCTGCTGTCGGTGTCGTTCTTCCGGGACGAGGCCGCGCTGGACGAATGGCGGAAACTGACCCAGCATCGCAAGGCGCAGGCCGCCGGGCGGGGGCGGCTGTTCCGCGACTACCGGCTGCGTGTCGCACATGTGTTACGCGACTATGGAATGGACGACCGGACCCAAGCGCCCGAGGACAGCCGCACCACCCATGACCACTAATCCGCCCCCGACGCGCGACCTTGTGCGCGTGTTCGGCCGCATCGGCCTGCTCAGCTTCGGGGGGCCCGCCGCCCAGATCGCCCTGATGCACAGAGAGCTTGTCGACGACCGCCCGTGGCTGACCGAAAAGCAATTCCTCGACGCGCTCAGCTTTTGCATGCTGCTGCCCGGCCCCGAAGCGATGCAGCTGGCCACCTACTGCGGCTGGCGGATGCGCGGCACGACGGGCGGGCTGATCGCAGGCGGGCTGTTCGTGCTGCCCGGCGCGCTGGTCGTGGGACTGTTGGCCGCGCTCTACGCGCAGTGGGGCGCGGTGCCGCTGGCGCAGGCGCTGTTCCTTGGCATCAAGACCACCGTCGTGGTGATCGTGCTGGAGGCGCTGCTGAAGGTCTCGAAAAAGGCGCTGCACGGTCTGGACCGCTGGGTGATCGCCGGGCTGTCCTTCGTGGCGATCTTCGCCTTCGCGGTACCGTTCCCGTTGATCATCCTTGCCGCCGGGCTGTACGGCGCATTGACCGCCACCGGAAGCCCGGTCGCCCCCGCCCCGCCCGCGCGCCCCGCGCGGACCCTGCCGACCGTGCTGACATGGGCCGCGCTTTGGTGGGCGCCGGTGGCGCTGGCGCTGGCCACCGGCCAGACCCTGCTGGCCGAGGTCGGGCTGTTCTTCTCGAAGCTTGCGGTGGTCACCTTCGGCGGCGCCTACGCCGTACTGGCCTACATGTCGCAAGAGGTCGTCCAGCAGCAGGGCTGGCTGGGCATGGACCAGATGATGGACGGGCTGGGACTGGCCGAGACGACACCCGGCCCGCTGATTCTGGTGACCGAATTCGTGGGCTACCTTGCTGGCGCCAACGCCGGGGGCCTTGCCCTTGGCCTTGCGGCGGCTCTGATGACGCTGTGGGTCACCTTCGCGCCCTGCTTCCTGTGGATCTTCGCGGGCGCCCCCTACATCGAGCGGATCGCCGGCCGCCCCCGTCTTGCAGCCGCGCTGACCGCCATCACGGCGGCTGTGGTAGGGGTGATCCTGAACCTGTCCATCTGGTTCGCGACCCATGTTTTCTTCGACACCGTGACGCGGGGTCAGGTCGGTCCGGCCCGCCTGCCGCTGCCGGACCCCGCGTCGCTGAACCCGGCCGCGGCGGGGCTGGCGCTGCTTGCCGCCGGGTTGCTTTGGCGCCTCAAATGGTCCCTTCCCCTTGTGCTGTTGCTCATGGCGGTCGCAGGCGTGGCGGCCGCGCGCATCGTCTGACGAATCCGCCATACTGGTGCCCTTTTCTTCCCGCCCGAATCCCGTATGTTGTGACCAAGCGCAGACGAAGGACCCCGGCATGCCGCGCACCATCGATTACGGCAACCTCATGCACCGCGCCATGCGCGGTCTGATCCGAGACGTCCTGCTGGACGTTCAGGACAACGGGCTGCCCGGGCAACACCACTTCTTCATCACCTTCGACACGATGCATCCGGACGTCGAGATCGCCGACTGGCTGTCCGACCGCTACCCGGACGAGATGACCATCGTGATGCAGCACTGGTACGACAACCTCGACGTGGGCGAGGACGGCTTCGCGGTGACGCTGAACTTCGGCGACAATCCCGAACCGCTGTACATCCCCTTCGACGCGATCCGCACCTTCGTGGACCCCTCTGTCGAATTTGGCCTGACGTTCAAGACGCAGGACGATGACGGAGAAGACGACGAGGACGAGATCGAGCTTGAAGAAGTCGAGGTCGAAGACGAGGCCCCGCGCGAGGCCGACATCGTCAGCCTGGACAGCTTCCGCAAATAATACCCGTCTAGCCTCGGCCATCGCGGGTTCCCCGCCGCCCCGCGCGCGACGGGCGCAATCGCCGAATGGTAGCGGTCACACACCCCTTGCGCGCCAATGGCACGTTGATCCCGGCCCCCGGCCCCGCTAGAGGAACGGTCGACGATGGGATACCGCGAGGAGTAGAGCCTGATGACCGCCACCCGCACCGAAACCGACAGCTTCGGCCCGCTGGAAGTACCCGCAGACAAGTACTGGGGCGCACAGACCCAGCGCTCGATCATGAACTTCCCGATCGGCTGGGAAAAGCAGCCGGTGCCGATCATCCGCGCGCTGGGCGTGGTCAAGAAGGCCTGCGCGATGGCGAACAAGGCCAACGGCGCGATGGACGCCGAGATCGCCGATGCGATCATCGCCGCCGCGGGCGAAGTCATCGACGGCAAGTTCGACGACAACTTCCCGCTGGTGGTCTGGCAGACCGGTTCCGGCACCCAGTCCAACATGAACGCCAACGAGGTGATCTCGAACCGCGCGATCGAGATGCTGGGCGGCGAGATGGGGTCGAAAAAGCCGGTTCACCCGAACGATCACTGCAACATGGGCCAGTCGTCGAACGACACCTTCCCGACCGCGATGCACGTCGGCATCGCCATGCAGGCGCGCGACGTGCTGCTGCCGGGTCTGGAAAAGCTCGCCGCCGCGCTGGAAGCCAAGCGTGACGAGTTTCAGGACATCATCAAGATCGGCCGTACCCACACTCAGGATGCCACCCCTCTGACGCTGGGCCAGGAATTCTCGGGCTACGCGCACCAGGTCCGCAAGGGGATCGAGCGGGTGAAGGCCTGCCTGCCCGACATCTACGAACTAGCGCAGGGCGGCACCGCCGTCGGCACCGGGCTGAACACCAAGAAAGGCTGGGGCGAAGCCGTCGCCGCCAACATGGCCGAGATCACCGGCCTGCCCTTCGTCACCGCCCCCAACAAGTTCGAAGCCCTTGCCGCCCATGACGCGATGGTCATGTTCTCGGGCGCTCTGAAGACCGTCGCCGCGTCGCTGTTCAAGATCGCCAACGACATCCGCCTCTTGGGCTCCGGCCCCCGCTCGGGCCTCGGCGAGCTGATCCTGCCGGAAAACGAACCCGGCAGCTCGATCATGCCCGGCAAGGTGAACCCGACGCAGGCCGAGGCGCTGACGATGGTCTGCGCCCACGTCATGGGCAACGACGCGGCGGTCGGCATGGCCGGCAGCCAGGGCCATTTCGAGCTGAACGTCTACAACCCGATGATGTCCTACAACGTGCTTCAGTCGATGCAGCTTCTGGGCGACAGCGCCTCGGCCTTCACCGACAACATGGTGGTCGGCATTCAGGCGAACGAGGCCCGGATCGAGAAGCTGATGAAGGAATCGCTGATGCTGGTGACGGCGCTGGCTCCGACAATCGGCTACGACAACGCCACCAAGGTCGCCAAGACGGCGCACAAGAACGGCACCACCCTGCGCGAAGAAGCCATCGCGCTTGGCTTCGTGGACGAAGAAACCTTCGACAAGGTGGTCCGCCCGGAACAGATGATCGGCCCCAAGGACTGATCCCTGCCGGACCCTTGAACAAAAGGGCGTCGCCGTCGTGCGGCGCCCTTTTTGCGTGGCAGCCGCCGCGGCACACGCCCAGCGGCCCGCCACCAGCCCGCGCTTCCCAGCCGCGCCCCACTCGCCTATCCTGCCGCGCGCAGGGAACAGGCCCCGGCGGCCCGCCGCACCCCCAAGGAGGCGCAGAATGCAAGACACCGACGACACCGTGCCGCACGTCATCATGGCGCCGCGCAGCATTTATTTCTCGTTCGGGGTCGACGTGCACGAACGCTATCCGCTCGAGATCCCGAAGGAGCGGCTCGACGCCATGTCGCCGCTCAAGCGGAAACTTTACAAGGGCGACCCGAAACGGCTGACCCTGACGGCAGACCAACGCGAAGGGCGCAAATGGCGCCCGCTGCCGGCGTTCTTCATGGCAGGACACCTGACCGTTTCGAAACCGCTGGCCGACCTGCTGCTGCGCTTTGACACCGGCCCCGCGCGCCTGCGCCCGGTCGAGCTGACGGCGCCGAAAGGCGCGGACCGCGGCCTCGACTACCTCTCGCTGTCGTTCTATCCGGTTACCCCGACCCACCCGGTTCTGGTCGACCGGTGCAGGAACCTTGCGCCGCAACAACCCGGTGAGCGTCAGCACTTCATCGAACTGACAGTCGAACCCGGGGACATCGTCCTGTCCGCCACGCCCCAGAACACCGCAGACATTTGGTACGACCCCACGCTCTACAGCGTTTACTTCGCGTCCGGGCCCCTGTCGCGCGCCCTGATCGACGCCGGTATGGCCGAGGACCTCTGGCTGGTTCCCTGCACTCTGGCCTGACGCCGCCCAAGGCAAAACCCGCCCCTTCTTCTCTTTCAAAATACCCCGGGGGAGTCGCGCAAAGCGCGACGGGGGCAGCGCCCCCTTTCATTCGCCCGCGCGGCGACACGTCATCAACCGACCCATTGGCAACGCCCGCCGGTTGGTGTTCTGTGCCGGTCCATGAACAGAGGGGTCACATGAGCAACGTCACCAACCTGCGGCAAGCGCGCAAGGACCGCGCCCGGGCCGACAAGCGGGCCGCCGCGAACGAGAACGCGGCGAAGCACGGGCGCAGCAAGGCGCAGCGCGTCCTCGACGCCACGCAAAACGCGAAGGCGAAGAAGAAGCTCGACGATCACAGGTTCGAGGAAGAATGACCGACCGCCCCGCCAAGCATTCGCTCACCTTGCGGGGCCACCGCACCAGCGTTTCGCTGGAGCCGGAGTTCTGGGCGGCGTTCCGCGAGATCGCCACCCAGCGCGGCCAGCCGCTGAACGCGCTGGCCGCCGAGATCGATGAAACGCGCGGGGTCGAGACCGGTCTCGCCTCGGCCATCCGCCTGTTCGTCCTGCGCCACTACCGCGATCGCGACGGTGGCGCCGACTGAGATCAGGCCGCGTGCAGGGCCTTCAGCGGCTCGGCCCACTTGGCCAGTTCATCCAGAGCCAGCTTCAGTCCGTCGTTCATCTGCTGGTTCGGGGTGAAGGCCGCGTTCTCGTCCATGAACTGCGGGAAGAACGGCACCGGGACGCCCTGCGGGATCGCGACCATGCCAACGTTCCCCAGCAGCTGGCGCAGTTCTTGCGCGGCGCGCAGACCGGCCGAGACGCCGCCATAGCTGACCACAGAGGCCGGCTTGTACTGCCATTCTTTCAGCAGCACCTGCACCGCGTTCACCAGGGTCGCGGGCGGAAAGCTGTTGTATTCCGGGGTCACGAACAGCACGGCGTCGGCGTCGGCGATCTTCGCGCTCCAGGCCTTGGTGTGCGCGTGCTGGTAATCCTGCATCGCCGGGTGGTTCGGCTCGTCAAGGAACGGCAGGTTCATGTCCGCAATGTCGATGGACTCGACCTCGAACGCGCCATGCGCCTTGGCGGCCTCGGCCACCCATTTCGCGATGGTCGGGCCGACGCGGCCGGGACGGGTAGAGCCGGTGATGATTTTCAGTTTCAGGGACATAACATGTGACCTTTTCGAACGGGCGGGCGACCGCGACGGGCCGGTGCCCGTACGGCGTCTGCGGATGTATCTGGAATGCGGGCGTTCGCCGCATGACGGTATCTGAGGGCTGTCTACCGGTGTTTGCACCTGCAGCAAGGCACAGCCCCCTAGCCGCCTGCGCACATCGCCCGCGCCCGCGCCCGCGTCCTCGCCCGACGGTCGGACGTCAGTCTTCCGGGCTGTACCAGCTTGTCATGACATAGTCTTTGCGGGGGCCATAGACCTTCCACTCGGCGCTCCAGTCCGGCCAGGCGCGAAAGTCATAGCGCACCGCGTACAGGTCCGGCGGGCAATCGTGGTCCGCTGCGGGCTGCAACCCCGGCCCGATCCGGTGGAACGGGCGGCCGTCCTCGAAGAACACCGCGATCCCGTCGCCATCGGCGTGCCAGTGATAGGTCCGTTCGGCCCGCATCGGCGGCTGGCCCGGCACCAGCATCTGGCCGCTTTCCAGCAGGGTCAGCCGGTCGTCCCCGCCGCTGAACCGGGCCGTCCCCTCGAACCGCAGCGCCTGTCCGCCATAGCGGTCGCCGATCTCGCGCGACAGGCGCCAGACGCCCCGGAAATCCCGCAGCCGGGGGCCATCGGTCATCCCGCCACCACCTGCAGCCCCACCGCACCTGCGTAGATCACCAGCATCGCCATGCTTTCCGTCCCGATCTTCAGGGGCCCTTCCCGTTCGCGCAGGATCAGACCGATCAGCAGCACCGCCGTCATAAGCAGCCCCACAACCAGCCAGAAGTATTCGGCCGGTCCGACCGCGTGATACAGCGACCCGTCGCGATAGGCCATGTCGCTCAGCGACAGGAACAGCGTGTCGAAGGTGTTGCCGCCGATGATGCCACCCATCGCAAGCTGCATCGCGCCCCGCCGCACCGCGGCGATGGTCGTCACCAGTTCCGGCAGCGACGTGACGACCGCCGTCATCAGGGCGCCCACCACCGTCTGCGACATGCCCAGCCGCTCTGACAGGGCGGACCCGGTCTGAGCGATGACCCAGCCCGCCGCGCCGAGAATCGCGACCAGCACCGCGAAGCTGCCCGCCAGCGCCAGCATCCCCGCGCGGCTGGGCGGCTCGTCGGGCTCGTCCTCGACCGTTTCCGCCGTGCGCACCGGGCGCCACATCGGCTGTTCGCGGACCCGGCTCGTCGTCACCGCACCCACGCAATAGACCGCGATCAGCAGGACCGAGATCGGGTGCACCGCGAAGACCGTGATTTCCGGCGTGGTGAACGCAATCAGCGGCAGGCACAGCAGCGACAGCAGCAGCGCCCCCTGAAACAGGTTGGTGGCCTCGGCCGCCGAGTGTTCGAGGTTCGCGCGCTTGTGGATCACGTCGGCCAGCGCAAGAAACGCCGTCTGCGCCGCGATGCCGCCGACACCGTTCGCAAATGCCAGTTGCGGCGCGCCTTCCAGCGCCGAGGTGATCGACACCACCACACCCGACAGCGAGGTCGCAGCGCCCAGCACGATGCCCCCGATCACCGCCTCTCCCAGCCCGCTGCGATCCGCGATGCGGTCGGCAAGGTCGGTGATGCGCGTGCCGATGACAAGGATGACAAGGCCCGCAAGGGCGAACGCCCCGAACAGCCACGCGGTGGACAGCGACGCGATCATCCCGCGCACCCCGCTTGCCGCCGCGTCCCAGTGGGTCTAAACCCCGCCCCGAATGTCCGCTCCAGATACAGGTCTGCCATGATCCCCCGTTACTCCCGCCCCGAAATGGTTTCCATCTGGTCGCCCGAGACCAAATTTCGCATCTGGTACGAGATAGAGGCGCACGCCTGCGATGCCATGTCTGATTTGGGGGTGATCCCGAAAGAGAACGCCGAGGCCGTGTGGAAGGCCAAGGACATGGAGTTCGACGTCGCCCGCATCGACGAGATCGAAGCCGTCACCAAGCACGATGTCATCGCCTTCCTGACCCACCTGTCGGAACTGGTCGGTTCGGAAGAAGCGCGCTTCGTGCATCAGGGCATGACCTCGTCCGACGTGCTGGACACCTGCCTGAACGTGCAACTGACCCGCGCCGCCGACATTCTGCTGGCCGATATGGACAAACTGCTGGCCGCGCTGAAGAAACGCGCGTTCGAGCACAAGATGACGGTGCGCGTCGGCCGCAGCCACGGCATCCACGCGGAACCGACGACGATGGGCCTGACATTCGCCCGCTTCTACGCCGAGATGGACCGCAACAAGGCGCGCCTGCAGGCCGCCCGCGAAGAGATCGCCACCGGCGCGATCTCGGGCGCCGTCGGCACCTTCGCCAACATCGACCCGCGCGTCGAGGAACACGTCTGCGCCAAGATGGGCCTTCAGCCCGAGCCGATCAGCACGCAGGTGATCCCGCGCGACCGCCACGCGATGTTCTTCGCGGTGCTGGGCGTCATCGCCTCGTCGATCGAAAACGTCGCGATCGAGATCCGCCACATGCAGCGCACCGAGGTTCTGGAAGGCGCCGAGTTCTTCTCGATGGGCCAGAAGGGGTCTTCGGCGATGCCGCACAAGAAGAACCCGGTCCTGACCGAGAACCTCACCGGCCTTGCCCGGCTGGTGCGCATGTCGGTGATCCCGGCGATGGAGAACGTGGCCCTTTGGCACGAGCGCGACATCTCGCACTCGTCGGTCGAGCGCGGCATCGGCCCCGACGCGACCGTGACGCTGGACTTCGCGCTGAACCGGCTGGCGGGTGTCGTGGACAAGATGATCATCTACCCCGAGAACATGCTGGAAAACATGAACAAGTTCCCGGGTCTCGTGATGTCGCAGCGGGTGCTTCTGGCCCTGACGCAGGCCGGCGTCAGCCGCGAGGACGCCTATTCCATGGTGCAGCGCAACGCGCTGAAGGTCTGGGAAGAACGGCTTGATTTCCGCGAACTGCTGCTGGCCGACGAAGAGGTCGTGGCGGCCCTTGGTGTCGACGCGATCAACGAGAAATTCGACATGGGCTATCACACCAAGAACGTCGACACGATCTTCAAACGGGTGTTCGGCGAGGCGTAAGCGCGCTTGCCATATTGCTGAAACGACAGGCGGCCGGGCTTTCCCGCGCCGCCTGTTTCGCATTCGGGGCGGGAAAATCCCGAAGATTGCCCCTGCGGAACTTCCCGTAAGGGCCTGCCGTGCTATCGTTGGGTCACCCAACGGAGTCACAGCCATGAAACGACTGCTTCTCGCCAGTATCCTAGCCCTGACCCCCGCCGCTGTTTTCGCTCAGGAATGCAGCAGCCAGACGACGCCCACCTGCGCCGAAGGCATGACCTATGACGCGGAAACCAAGGCCTGCGTCCAGATCACCAGCTAGCGCGCGCTTTTTCCGTGCGCCGCCTTTTCAGGGCGCCGTCTTGTGCACGACGCAGGTTGACGCCTGCCGTTGCCTGCGTCAGCCTGACGCTAGGTAATCGGAGTATTTTTCCATGAAGACATTCGCCACGCTTGTTCTTGCCGCCGCGCTGCTGGCCCCCACCATCGCCGCTGCCGAATACATATGCCCCCGCATGTGGGACAAGAAATATGGCGGCACCTGCCCGCAAGGTTCGGTCTGGAGCGAGCATTACCTCGCCTGCATCAAGGCCTGACGCAGGTTACGTCGGCGCGGGCGTCCCGTCGCCCGCGCCACACCCTGCCCGTCCGACGTTCTGAAAGGAAAGGTTCCGTGATGCGCCGACTGCTCGCCCCGGCTTTGCTGCTGTTTCCCCTTGCCGCTTTCGCGGCCGGATCGGGCAGCGACAGCCCGCCCACCCCGACCGAAACCACGACCACCTGTACCGACGGGATGGTGTTCGACGCCGACCTCGGAAAATGCGTCGAACCCGAGGTCGAGTCGCTGAATGACGATCAACGCTACCGCGCCGTGCGCGAACTGGCCTATGCCGGTCGGCTGGACGACGCGCTGCGGGTTCTGGCGTCGATGGGCGACCAACAGGACGACCGGGTGCTGACCTACTACGGCTATGTCCACCGCGCGCGGGGCGACTTCGAGCTGGGCGACAGCTATTACCTGCAAGCCATCGACGCGAACCCCGACAACCTGCTGGCCCGGTCCTACATGGGGCAAGGTCTTGTGATCCGGGGCCGCGTGGACGAGGCCTATGCCCAACTGACCCAGATCCGCGCCCGTGGCGGTGCCGGGACGTGGCCGGAACAGGCGTTGGTCCAAGCCATCCTGACCGGGCACGACACCTCTTACTGACCCATGCCAGACACGAAGGGCGCGACGGGAAACCGCGCCGCGCCAATCCGTTAAAACAGATCGTTAACCATTCTCTGCCAGTTTCGCACATGTTCGGGGACGGAGTGTGCGATGCCAATGGAAATGACCCTTCCGGGTGCCGGTTCGGGTGCAGCCAGCCAGCTGACGCGCCGCCAGAAGGCGGCGATCATCGTGCGCCTTCTGCGCAGCGAGGGGATCGAGCTTTCGCTGACCGACATGCCGGAAACGCTTCAGGTCAATCTCACGCGGGAAATGGGCGGCCTCAAGCTGATCGACCGCGTGACTCTGAAGGCCGTGGTCGAGGAGTTCGTTGCCGAACTTGACGGCATCGGCCTGTCTTTTCCGAACGGCCTGTCGGGGGCGCTGGCCCTGATGGACGGCACGATCAGCGCGGCGGCGGCGGAACGGGTCCGGGTGCAGGCCGGGATCGGCGCGGTGACCGACGCGTGGGAACGTCTAAGCCAGTTGGACGGCGCGCGCCTGCTGCCCCTGATCGAAGAGGAAAGCGTCGAGATCGGCGCCGTCATCCTGTCGAAGCTGAAGGTATCGAAGGCGGCCGAGGTTCTGGGCCTGATGCCTGGCGAACGCGCCCGCAGGATGGCCTATAGCATGGGGCAGACCGGGTCGGTCAGCCCGCAGACCGTCGAGCGCATCGGTCAGGCTCTTGTTAGCCAGCTGGACGCAGAGGCGCCCAAAGCCTTCGACGGCGGCCCGGTCGAACGCGTGGGCGCGATCCTCAACTTCTCTCCCGCCGCCACGCGCGACGACGTGCTGGAAGGGCTGGATCAGGAAGACCGGGATTTCGCCGCCGAGGTGCGCAAGGCGATCTTCACCTTCATCAACATCCCGCAGCGGATCGACCCGCGCGACGTGCCCAAGGTCACGCGAGAGGTCGACGGCGCCATGCTGATCAAGGCGCTCGCCGCCGCGCTGAACTCTGAAAAGGAAAAGAAAGCGGCAGAATTCATCCTTGGCAGCATGTCCCAGCGCCTTGCCCAGCAGATGCGCGACGAGATGGAGGCACTGGGAACCGTCAAGGCGAAAGAAGGCGAAGAAGCCATGAGCGCCGTCGTCACAGCCATCCGCGAGATGGAGGCGAAGGGAGAGATCATACTGGTGGCCGAGGACGAGTAAACCGGCCCTGTTGGCCCTGCCCCGTGTCCGGGCGATGGGGCCGCCCGCCTGCGCCCCGCTTAGGCCCCTGCGTCAGGCGCCGTGTGGACAGCACCCGCGCCCAAGCGTAACGTCCGCCGGATGATCGACCACCCGCCCGCCCCGGGCTGCCGCCCTGTCCACCACCGCATGACGACCCGATGAGCCGCGCATGAGCCGTTTCAGCCGCCTTGGCCCGACCGCCCAAGGCATTCTTTTCGTGATCGCCGCGATGGCTTGTCTGCCGCTGATGGATTCGATGGCCAAGGCCATCGCCGAGCGATCGAACCCGATCATGGCGACGTGGGCGCGTTATCTGGGCCAGACGATCGCGGTGGCCATCGTGGTGATCCCCAAGATGCCGCGCGTGCTAAAGACCCGCTATCCGGGGCTTCAGTTCCTGCGCTCCGTCTTTCTGCTGATCGCAACGACCTGCTTTTACTTTTCCATCGTGCCCATCGGCCTTGCCAACGCGACCGCCGTGCTGAACCTCAACCCGGTCCTGATCACCCTTGGCGCGGCGCTGTTGTTGGGCGAACGCTTCGGACCCCGCCGCGCCTTCGCCGTCGTCGCGGCGCTGGTCGGGGCGCTGATCGTGATCCGGCCCGGCACCGCCGTGTTCTCGCCCTATGCGCTGCTGCCGCTGGCCGCAGCCGTGTTCGTCGCGGCCTATTCGGTGGCGACCCGCTTCGTTGGCCGGGACGAGGACGCGTGGACCTCGCTGCTGTACACGGCGATGTTCGGCGCCATCGCGCTTAGCTTCGCGGTGCCCTTTTTCTGGGTCACGCCCGACCTGACCACCATCGGGTTGATGGCGGTGATCGGCCTTGTGGGCTCGACCGGACACCTGTGCCTGATCCGCGCCTACATGGCGGCGGAGGCATCGACCATCGCGCCCTTCGCCTATGCCCAGCTTCTGTTCGCGACCCTGTGGGGGATGCTGTTCTTCGGCGAATTTCCCGATGGCTGGACGCTGGTGGGCGCGCTTGTGATCGTGGGGGCCGGTCTTTATGTCTGGCACCGCGAAAGCCGCGCCCAGAAGAGTACATGAGCCGAACCGAACCGACCTTTCAGGACCGCGTGGTGGACTTTGCCGCCCGTGGCTTCATCCGCGCGGCGAAGATGCTGCCCTACCGCTGGCGCGTGCCCGCGATGGGCTGGATCGTGTCCCGCGTCGCGGCGCCGCTGGCGGGGTGGCACCGCCGGGTGCGCGACAACCTTGCCCATGTGCGCCCCGACATGCCGAAGGACCAAGTCCGCCGCATGGAGCGCGCGGTGCCCGACAACTTCGGACGCGACCTGATCGAGATGTATTCCGCCGACGAGTTTCGCGAGCGGGCGCGCAGCTTTCAGTTTCAGGGCGACGGGGTCGAGGCCCTGTTCGCCGCCCGCGACGCGAAGCGTCCGGTGCTGCTGATCACCGGCCATTTCGGCAATTACGACGCGCCGCGCGCGGCGCTGTCGGTCAACGGCTTCCCGGTCGGCGGGCTGTACAACCCGATGGCCAACCCGCTGTTCAACGAACACTACGTCGCCGCGCTTGGCAGCATCGCGTCCCCGGTGTTCGAGCGGTCCCGCCGGGGCATGTCCGGGATGATCCGATTCCTGCGCGGCGGCGGCATGGTCGGCATCGTGGTCGACCAGTACATGAAACACGGCGAAACACTGGATTTCATGGGCCAACCCGCCAAGACCGCCCTGTCCGCCGCCGAACTTGCGGTGAAGTACGACGCGCTGGCGATCCCGATCTACGGGGTGCGCAAGGAAAACGGGCTGGACTTCGACCTGTACGTGGAACCGCCGATCCCGCATGGCGACCCGGCAGAAATGACGCAGGCAATGAATGACAGCCTTGGGCGGATGGTCGACCGATTCCCGGACCAGTGGTTCTGGATTCACCGCAGGTGGAAACGCGTCCGTCCAAAGCAGGGCTGACCGCCCGAAGATGGCCGCGCCTTAGCGCAGCCGCGTTGCCGCAAGGATCGCGCCGTGACCGGCTTCCTGCAGGATCACGACCAGCGGCTCGGGCCCCGAGACCTCGGCCGTCAGTTCCAGCACCCCGGTGCCGTCCCAGCCCGAGATCATCTCCCAGTCGTTGACGATGTTCGCATAGGTGATGGTGCGCCCGGCGTTCTCGCCCTTGCGGATCTCGACCGTGCTTTCAGGCAAATAGCGAACCAGTTGCACAAGGATCGACGCGGGAAGCGGCGTCATGCCCTCGGCCCGGATCGTCAGCGTGTCGCCCTCGCGGGACAGCTGAAGGTCCACCGCAGGCTCGGCTTCCTGATGCGTGTCGATCAGGTCGGCCAGCTTCATCGGCTTGAAGCCGACGACGTGGTCCACCCCGCCGACGATCATCTGCGGCGTATAGATCGTCCGGTGCCCCGACGCCCGCGCATAGCCGCGCTGGCGGTTTGTATAGTCGGGGCTGGCGAAGCTGTCCTTCCAGCCGATGTAATCCCAGTAGTCCACATGCAGCGCCAGCGCGATCACGTCATCGCGGCCCGCAAGTTCCGTCATCAGCGCATCCGCCGGAGGGCACGAGGAACAGCCTTGGCTGGTGTACAGTTCGACAACCACCGGATTGTCCTGCGTCATATCCTGTGCCGAGACAGAGCCTGCCGCCATAACGACGGCGGCGGCACAAGACGCCCAAAGCCTGCGCATATACTTCCCCTTTGACCTGTGGCCCCTATCTACCTAACCAAGCTACAGATTGACCGCCAATCAACGATTAGCGAGGAAAAAGCCATACGGCGTGACCTGCTGCGATTGCGCCACTGTACACAACGGCATACATAAGATGCCGAACCCGAGGTCCGCCCCTTGCGGAGCGTGGCCACAGCGACACGGGGCCAGAGGCGCCCCAAGCCAATGGAGGGACCAGAATGCCCATCGAAGTCGGACAAGACAGCTCGAAGACGCGCAAGACGCTCAGCGCAGGCGGCGCAAGCTTCGCCTATTACTCGATTCCCGCCGCCGAGGCGGCCGGGCTTGGCACCTTCTCGAAGCTGCCCGCATCGCTGAAGGTGGTGCTGGAGAACATGCTGCGGTTTGAGGACGGCGGCCGCACGGTGTCGGTGGACGACATCAAGGCCTTCTCGGAATGGGCGGACAAGGGCGGCCAGAACCCGCGCGAGATCGCCTATCGCCCGGCCCGCGTGCTGATGCAGGACTTCACCGGCGTCCCGGCTGTGGTAGACCTTGCCGCGATGCGCGACGGCATCAAGGCGCTGGGGGGCGACGCCCAGAAGATCAACCCGCTGAACCCGGTCGACCTTGTCATCGACCACAGCGTCATGATCGACGAGTTCGGCAACCCGCGCGCGTTCCAGATGAACGTCGACCGCGAGTACGAGCGCAACATGGAACGCTACGAGTTCCTCAAGTGGGGCCAGACCGCGTTCGAAAACTTCCGCGTGGTGCCGCCGGGCACCGGCATCTGCCACCAGGTGAATCTTGAATACCTTGCCCAGACCGTCTGGACCGACAAGGACCAGAACGGCGACGAGGTCGCGTATCCCGACACGCTGGTCGGCACCGACAGCCACACCACGATGGTCAACGGCGCTGCCGTGCTGGGCTGGGGCGTGGGCGGCATCGAGGCCGAGGCCGCCATGCTCGGTCAGCCGATTTCCATGCTGATCCCCGAGGTCGTCGGCTTCAAGCTGACCGGCGAGATGATGGAAGGCACCACCGGCACCGACCTTGTGCTGAAGGTCGTCGAGATGCTGCGCGAACACGGCGTGGTCGGCAAGTTCGTCGAATTCTACGGCGACGGGCTGGACAACCTGCCGCTGGCACAGCGCGCCACCATCGCCAACATGGCCCCGGAATACGGCGCGACCTGCGGCTTCTTCCCGATCGACGCGGAAACGCTGCGCTATCTGGAACAGACCGGCCGCGACAAGGACCGCATCGCGCTGGTCGAGGCGTATGCCAAGGAAAACGGCTTCTGGCGCGGCGCGGATTACGATCCGGTCTATTCGTCCACGCTGGCACTGGACATGACCACCATCGTGCCCGCCATCTCGGGCCCGAAACGCCCGCAGGACTATATCGCGCTGGACAGCGCTGGCAGCGCGTTCGGCCAGTACGTGAAGGGTATCCGCGAGGGCAAGGACGCTTCGACCGACACCGAAGCCCGTTGGGAGGCCGAGGGCGGCGCCCCCGAGCCGCGCGACATCCCCGGTGACGAAGGCCATCACGCCAAGGGCTGGTACAAGTCCGAGGACGGCGCCTATCAGCTGCACGACGGGTCCATCGTGATCGCCTCGATCACGTCCTGTACCAACACGTCGAACCCTTACGTGATGATCGGCGCCGGTCTGGTGGCCCGCAAGGCGCGCGAACTGGGCCTGAATCGCAAGCCGTGGGTGAAAACCTCGCTGGCGCCGGGGTCGCAGGTCGTGTCGGAATATCTTGAAGCCGCCGGGCTGCAGGAAGACCTCGACGCCATCGGCTTCAACCTTGTCGGCTACGGCTGCACCACCTGTATCGGCAACTCCGGTCCGCTGGACGCGCCGATCTCGAAGGCGATCAACGACTATGACCTGATCGCCACCTCGGTGCTGTCGGGCAACCGCAACTTCGAAGGCCGCATCAGCCCCGACGTCCGCGCTAACTACCTTGCCTCGCCGCCGCTTGTGGTGGCGTACGCGCTGGTGGGTGACATGAACGTCAACATCGCCACCGATCCGATCGGCACCGACAAGGACGGCAACGACGTCTACCTCAAGGACATCTGGCCCTCGAACGCCGAGATCGCGGAACTGGTGGAAAAGACCGTCACCCGCGACGCGTTCCAAGAGAAATACGCCGACGTGTTCAAGGGCGACGAGAAATGGCAGGCGGTGGAAGTCACCGGCGGCGAGACTTACGACTGGCCGCCGACCTCGACCTACATCCAGAACCCGCCCTACTTCCAAGGCATGTCGAAGGATCCGGGCGTTATCTCGGACCTGAAGGACGCCCGCGTGCTGGCGATCCTTGGCGACATGGTCACGACCGACCACATCAGCCCCGCCGGGTCGTTCAAGGATACGACGCCCGCCGGCAAATACCTTGTCGAGCGGCAGGTTCCAGTGCGCGAGTTCAACAGCTACGGCTCGCGGCGAGGCAACCACGAGGTCATGATGCGCGGCACCTTCGCCAACATCCGCATCAAGAACGAGATGCTGGACGGGGTCGAGGGCGGCTATACCAAGGGCCCCGACGGCGAACAGACCTCGATCTACGACGCCGCAATGGCCTACCAAGAGGCCGGCGTTCCGCTGGTGATCTTCGGGGGCGAACAGTACGGCGCGGGGTCGTCGCGCGACTGGGCGGCCAAGGGCACCAACCTGCTGGGCGTCAAGGCGGTGATCGCCGAGAACTTCGAGCGTATCCACCGGTCGAACCTTGTCGGCATGGGCGTCATCCCGTTCGAGTTCACCGGCGGCGACACCCGCAAGACGCTGGGGCTGAAGGGCGATGAGACGGTGTCGATCACCGGGCTGGAAGGCGATCTGAAGCCGGGCGCCATCGTGCCCTGCACGATCACCTACGGCGACGGTTCGACCAAGACCATCGACCTGAAGTGCCGGATCGATACCGGGGTAGAGAAGGAATACGTCGAGCATGGCGGCGTGCTGCACTACGTGCTGCGCAACCTCGCGAAGGCCGGCTGACCCCCAAAGCAAAGGCGGGCGCCCTGCCCGCCTGACCAGACCCAAGCGAAGAGCGGCCCCAGCGGCCGCTCTTTTCTTCTTCGGGCGTCCCAGACCCCCGCTTTGCCGGGAACGCATGTCGCCCACAGTGACCGCGAAAATACCTACGCGGAATTAGTTAATAAACGGAAAATATTATCAAGTTAATCTATAGGTTGTTTAACCCAATAAGTAACATCCCTTCTTTCCGCCACAAACATCACGGCAGCAAACTCAATTTTTTGTATGCCCACCAAATAGTTAACTGGATTTTCTCGAAATCTAAAAATGTCAGAATTGTGATTTTTGACAACTATAACAAGAATCTTCTTGTCACCTTTTTCGGGCGACTCCTACGATTTGTAGTTAAGGCCTCAACACCACTCAGGAACTCCGGACGACCTAGTACCAGTAACCAGCCCATTGGAGGTATGTAATGCCGACGATCAGTCTATCCGATCTATACTCGTTCGACGGAGGGCTTGTGACCCTCAATATCGGTGGAACAAATACAGTCCTTCTTTCTGACCTCACCCTTGTCTCCCCGTCCGATCTGAATGATGACGACCTTGTCCTTGACCAAACCGACGATGGTGTCACCACACTGAACGGCACAACCATTGACTACATCGGCAATGGTACCGCCAGTCTTCTTGGACTCGACCCGCGCGATGTTATCGCCTTCGACTCCGGCGGGACGACCTACTTTTACTTCCCCGACGGCCAACCCGTCGGCGCTGGCCTGTCTCTGACGATCGGGATCGACAGCACCGGCAGCGCGGTTGTCTGCTTTGCCGAAGGCGCGGGCATCGCGACCCCCGGCGGCGATGTCGCCGTCGAAGCTTTGTCAGTCGGCGACGACATCCTGACCGCCGAAGGACGGTCCGTCGCTGTAAGGTGGGTCGGCCGCATGAGCCTGCAACGTCGGATGCTGTCCGGCGCGAAAGAGATCGTGAAGATCACGGCCGGCGCGCTTGGCGGCGGCCTGCCCAAGCGCGATCTTCGCGTGACCGCTGACCACGGCATGGTGATCGACGGGCATGTCGTGAACGCCGCCGCTCTGCTGGACGTCCCCGGCGTCGATTGGGCCCCGCTGGCCGAGCTTCCCGAGGATGTGGTCGTGTACCACATCGAGACGGATGCCCACGACGTGATCCTTGCCGAGGGCGCCCCGTCCGAGACATTCATCGACGCCGCCGAACGCAAGCTGTTCGACAACTACGATGAGTACATGTCGCTTTACGGCTGCGAGCGGATGTTCCCCGAGATCGCGCTTCCGCGCATCGCCTCGTCGCGGCTCCTCCCCGCGTCGATCAAGGCCAAGCTGGGCGTCGTCGAAGAAGACGCCCGCGACGCCGACCTGGTCGTGTTCGGCTAAAGCGAAAAACGGGCGCGCCGCCGCAAGGCGCGCCCGACCTCAACGACCCCAAAGACCCCCGACACCGCGTCCCCGCACCGGTGCTGCAGGCCGCAAAGCCCCCCTTGATCGAAACCAATGTGGCAAAGTTGGACAACGCCCGCCGAAACTTGGCGCTTTGGACGACGGCAGGCACCTGAACGGCATTAACTGTCGGCTGGCTTTCGCCGGAAAATCCTCTCCCGAGTTTTGCGCTTTGTCGCAAGGATGCTCATGCCCCCGGTTCGATCCCGGCCAACAAGGCTACGCTGTCGCGGCCTCACGACGGACCACCAAAGCCAAAGGAAAGGCTTTGCGCATTATTATCAGCCACTTAGCCAGATAATCCGGGCAACTTTCGGCCAACGGACGCGCCCGTCGCCTGCCCCGGTGGGTGCCGTCCGCGCCTGAATTCCAGATCTGGATTTCGACCGCGTCTGCCGCCCTCGGAAACCGCGCCCGACTCGGGATTCGTTTAGGTAACACCTACAATATCCAGAGATCGGTTTAATTGTGCGGTTATGTTTCAGAGCCCATACTACCTAAGATTGTGGCCTTTTGCCTTTTTTTGGCCACAAGGCCGCACATTCCCGCCGCAAACATATACTTAAGTACAAATTCGCCCCCAGAATGCACTTACATTCCGTAAGTACCCTGAATCGCGACCTAGAGATCGAGGCATCGACGTTCTAATTTGCCCTCATTGAGAGGGGTAAGGAAACGTTATGCAAATCGATACCAGCGTGCCGCTGCAACGCAGAGCTTCATTGATTTGGCCGGTGGCTGAACTGGGCTTTTTCGCCCTTATGGTCGTCATCGCTTATATCGGCTGATTAGCCAGAGCGCGCCGTCACTCGGCGGCGCGCTCCATTGCCGGGCGGATCCGTTCTTCGATCACCCGCTGGGTCACAGGACCCGCAAACCTCAGAACCACATTGCCATCGCCGTCCAGCACGAAGGTCTCGGGCACGCCGTATACGCCCCAGTCCAGCGCGGTCCGGCCGCCGTCGGCCATCACGCCGGCATAGGGGTTGCCCAGCTCTTCCAGGAAGCCCAGCGCCTTGGCGGGGTCGTCCTTGTAGTTGATGCCGTAGATCGGCACGCCCTCGGCGGCCAGCGCCTCGAGGTTGGGGTGTTCCACCCGGCACGGGGCGCACCAGCTGGCCCAGTAGTTCACCAGCTTCACGCCGGGCATGGCCAGCGTGTCCGCGTCGAACCCGGGCAGCGGTTCCAGCGGCGTCACCGTCAGCGTGGGCGCGGCCTGCCCCTCGATGCTGGACGGCAGCGCGTCGGGGTCGTCGCGGTTCATGCCCAGCAGGAACAGCGCGGCAAGCCCCGCGAACAGGACGGGCGGCAGAAGGATCAGCGGCTTAACCATTGCTGCGCCGCGCCTCCGCCGCTGCAAGCCGCCGCTTCATGCGCCGCCACTGCACCACGCTCAGCGCCACGACGCCCAGCAACAACAACAGGCTGATGCCATAGGCCGACAGCACGGTGCCGGCGTATTTGCCAAGCTCGGGTATCATCCCATCCTCTCGCGCATTTCCAGCATGTGAAGGCGGCGGCGGCGGATCTCGGTCTGCGTGCGCAGCAGCACCAGCGCCAGAAACAGCAGCACGAAGCCCGCGATGGCCACCAAGGCGGGGTACCAGAACACGTCGGCGACGTTCTCTTCGGCGTCCAGCGACAGCGACGCGCCCTGATGCAGGCCCTGGTTCCAGAAGTTGACGGCATAGCGGCTGAGGATCGCGAAGACCGACCCCACAAGACACAGGACCGAGGTCAGGTCAGCCGCAGTGTCCGGGTTCTCGATCGCGGCCCACAGCGCCATGTAGCCAAGGTAGAACAGGAACAGGATCAGGAACGAGGTCAGGCGCGGATCCCACGCCC
This sequence comes from Psychromarinibacter halotolerans, assembly GCF_029168315.1. Lineage (NCBI taxonomy): Bacteria > Pseudomonadati > Pseudomonadota > Alphaproteobacteria > Rhodobacterales > Paracoccaceae > Psychromarinibacter > Psychromarinibacter halotolerans. The sequence goes on along the minus strand of NZ_JARGYD010000006.1, from coordinate 106,883 downwards.
ACCACGTCCCCCACATCGGCTGCCCCCAGATCGCCCCGGTGAACAGCGCGATCAGCGTGAAGGTCACCCCCACCGGCGCGGCGGCCTTGGCGGCAAGCGCCGAGACATGGTGGCGGCGCACGATCCAGACCAGCGAGGCGACCAGCATCATCGCCCACGCGTTGATCGCCATCATCGCGGCGGGGACGTGCAGGTAGAAGATCTTGACCGTCGATCCCTGCCGGTAATCGTCAGGGGTGAAGAAAAAGCCCCAGACCAGTCCGGTGGCAAGGCACAGCGCGGCCAGCCCCCCGATCCACGGTAGAAGCTTCTGCGAGGTCGTCATGAACCTGACGGGGTTGGCGTATTCCCAGATCGACATGGGCAGCAGGATTACTGACCTTCCCGGCGGGCAACAAGCCCCGGCGGACCCCGCTACCGCGTCCTGTGGTAACGTCTTGGACAACCGTGGGGCTACAGCATCGCCGCCGCGCGTTGTGCCCGGACCAGACGGGGCAGAACCGACGCCGCCAACAGCGCCGCCACCACCGCGCAGGACGCGATGATCGCCAGCATCGGCACTGCCGTTCCGTCGAAGAACAGCCCCGACACCACGATCATCAATCCGCCCGTCACCATCTGCAGAGTGCCCCCCAGCGACGCGGCAAGGCCTGCGATCTTGCCGTGGGCGTCCAGCGCCATCACCGACACCGTCGGGATCACCAGCCCCAGCCCCGCGTTGCCAAGGAACAGACCGCCCATGATCACCACCAGCCCGCCGCCCGCCGCGACCAGCGACAGCGTGGCCAGCGAAAAGCACAGGAAGGCCCCCACCCCCAGCAGGATGACGCGGGTGATGCCGATGCGCTCGGCCAGCGGTCCGGCGACCTGCGAGGCGCTGAAGAACCCGACGGCGTTGACCGCGAAGGCCAGCGAGAAACCGGTGGGCGACAGGCCGAACTGGTCGACATAGACGAAGGACGCGCTGGCAAGGAACACGAAGAAGCTGGCCATGCCGAAGCCCGCGATAAAGGTCAGCCCCATGAAGGTCGGGTCCGTCAGCAACCGGCGCAGCCCCGCGCCAAGGCTTTTCAGGTTAACCGGCACCCGGCGTTCGGGCGGCAGCGTCTCGGGCAGCGCGCGGGCGGTCAGCACCAGCCCCAGCACGCCCAGCACCGCGAGGATCGCGAAGATGCCGCGCCAGCCGCCAAAGCCCATCACCGCGCTGCCCGCCAGCGGCGCCAGCATCGGCGAGACCGAAATCACCAGCATCACCGTCGCCATCAGCCGCGTGGCCTTGGGCCCGGTGTGCAGGTCGCGCACGATGGCGCGCGGCATCACCATGACCACGGCGCCGCCCATCCCCTGCAAGAAGCGGCAGGCCACCAGCACCGGCAGCGACGGCGCCAGCACGCAGCCGACCGACCCAAGCGCGAAGATGGTCAGCCCGGTGTACAGCGGGCGCTTGCGCCCCGCCTGATCGGCCCAGGGGCCATACACTAGCTGCGATAGCCCGAACGCCAGAAAGAACGCGGTCAGCGTCAGCTGCGTCCCGCTGGCCGAGGCGGACAGATCCGCCGCTATGCCCGGCATCGCCGGCAGGTACATGTCGATGGCAAAGGGGCCAATGGCGGCCAGCATGCCGAGGATAAGGGCGAAACGGTACATCGGGGCGGTCCTTGAAACTTGGTCCCCCCTTAGAAGCAGCGCGACGTTGGGGCAAGCGAAATACATGCGCAAAGCACGTGATTGCCGCCTGTCAGGATTCGTCCACCCATCGCCACGAGCCGTCAGCGGGAACCATGCCCTCGTCCGCCGGGTCCGGGATATCCTTTCCGGGATGCGCCAGACGCGGTTCGTCGTCCGGGAGCTCGGCGGCCTGCCGCGACCAAAGCGACGCATAGCGTCCGTTTGCCGCCAGCAATTCGGCGTGGGTGCCTTCCTCGACGATCTCGCCCTTCACCAACACCACGATGCGGTCGGCATCGGCGATGGTGGACAGGCGGTGCGCGATGGTGACCACCGTGCGCCCCTCGCCCATCGCCTTCAGCTCGGACTGGATGTCGCGTTCGGTCTCGGTGTCCAGCGCACTGGTGGCCTCGTCCAGCAGCAGGATCGGCGGGTTCTTCAGCAGCGTGCGGGCGATGCCGACGCGCTGCTTCTCGCCGCCCGACAGCTTCAGACCGCGCTCGCCCACCTGCGTGTCATAGCCTTCCGGCAGCGAGCGGATGAAGTCATGGATCTTCGCGGCACGCGCGGCGGCCTCGATCTCGTCGCGCGTGGCGTCGGGGCGGCCGTAAGCGATGTTGTACAGGATCGAGTCGTTGAACAGCACCGTGTCCTGCGGCACCACGCCGATCTGCGCGTGCAGGCTTTCCTGCGTGACGGCGCGCAGGTCCTGCCCGTCGATCCGGATCGCCCCGCCGGTGACGTCGTAGAACCGGAACAGCAGCCGTCCGATGGTCGACTTGCCGGACCCGGACGGGCCGACGATGGCCACCGTCTCGCCCGCGCCGACGCGGATCGACACGCCCTTCAGCACCGGGCGCTCGGGGTCATAGCCGAAGCGGACGTCGTCCAGCACAACCTCGCCGCCGGTCACGGCCAGTGGCTTGGCGTCGGGGGCATCCTTCACCTCGGCGGGCTGTTCCAGCAGGTCGAACATCTCGGACATGTCGATCATCGCCTGCCGGATCTCGCGGTAGACGGTGCCGAGGAAGTTCAGCGGCATGGTGATCTGGATCATGTAGGCGTTGACCATGACGAAATCGCCGACCGTCAGGCTGCCGTTCTGCACGCCCACGGCGGCCATGACCATCACGATCACCAGCCCCGCGGTGATCAGCAGCGACTGGCCGAAGTTCAGGAACGCCAGCGAGTACGAGGTCTTCAGCGCCGCTTGTTCATAGCCCGCCATCGCCCCGTCGTACCGTGTCGCCTCGCGGCGCTCGGCGCCGAAGTATTTCACCGTCTCGAAGTTCAGCAGGCTGTCGATCGCCTTCTGGTTCGCGTCGGTGTCCTGATCGTTCATCTGCTTGCGGATCTTCACCCGCCATTCGGTCACCTTGAAGGTGAACCAGATGTACAGACCGATCGTCACGAAAACGACGGCGAGGTACCACATGTCGAAAACCACGGCGAGCACCACCGCGATCAGCAGCAGTTCCAACAGCAGCGGCCCGATCGAGAACAACAGGAAGCGCAGCAGGAACTCGACGCCCTTCACACCGCGTTCGATGATGCGGCTCAGACCGCCGGTCTTGCGGGTGATGTGATAGCGCAGGCTCAGGGCGTGCATGTGCTGGAACGTCTCCAGCGCCAGTTGCCGCAGGGCGCGCTGGCCCACGGCAGCGAAGACGACGTCGCGCAGCTGTTGAAACCCCACGTTCATCAGCCGGGCCATGCCATAGGCCACGGTCAGGCCCACCGCCCCGATCGCCAGCCAGACAGCGGCGTTGTCAGTGTCCCCCGACAAAGAGTCGACGGCGGCCTTGTAGAAGAAAGGCGTGCCCACGGCGATCAGCTTGGCGACCAGCAGCATTAAAAGCGCCACCACCACGCGCCGCTTTACCCACGGCTTGTCGTCCGGCCAAAGGTACGGCGCCACCTTCACCACCACGTTCATCCCGCTGCGGCGGGCTTCGGGGGCATTCCAATCGGTCATTTTGCTAGGTGGCATCGGGCTTCCTTGGCGCGTGGGACAGTCCTACGTAGGTGCCGAAGACGTGATTGACCAGCCCGCACGCCAATAGATGGCCCCCGCAGCCAGCGCACGGGCCCGACCGTAGCATGAACGAAGCCTGACCGCAGGCCATGTCTCACTCGGGGATCGCGAACACCTGTCCGGGATAAATCCAGTGCGGATCGCGGATGCGTTCCTTGTTCGCCTCGAACACGCGCACGTACAGCATCCCGTCGCCATAGCGGGTCGAGGCGATGCCCCACAGCGTATTCCCCGGCTGAACCGTCAGCAGTTCGGGCCGTGGCGCCGAAGCTGTCGCGGTGCCGTCGCCGTCGCCGTCGCCGTCGCCATCGCCGGTGGCATCCCCGTCGCGCGAGGTTTCAAGCGCCGCAAGAAGCTCCGGCTCTTCGCGCTTGAACGGAGTTTCGACCCGCGAGACGACCTCGCCGTCCGCGTCCAACTCGTCGACGCGCAGGGTGTAAAGCCCGGTGTCGATGTCGGGCAGATCCATCGACCACTGGCCGTCGACACCGATCTCGGTGGTCTTGATCGGCCGGTTGTCGAGGTAAAGCCGCACGAAGCCACCGCTGCCGCCGCGCCCGCCGACGGCGACTTCGCCCTCGGGGTCGTAGGTGATCGTGTCGATCTCGACGGTGGGATTGGGCCGGGTTTCGGCGCCGCCGGACTGCAACACGCGGATGCCGGTGTCGTCGGCCAACAGCACGGACGGCGCGGCGGGCACGTCGGGCGCCTCGCCCGCGTCGGGCACCACCGGACCTTCGCCTGCGGCAACCGCCTCGGGCGCGTCAAGCTCGGGCGTCTCGGGCGCTTCGACGGTCTCGACCGGCGCGGTGTCGGTGCCGGGTGCGTCGGCGTCCTCTGCCGTCTCGACAGGGGCAGCGTCGCCATCGGGCGCGTCGGCATCCTGTGCGGTGTCCACCGCCTCGGCGTCGCCCTCGGCCGGGTCGGCGCTATCGGCCGTCTCGGTGTCGGTGTCCGTCCCGTCCGGGATTGCGTCCGTCATTCCGGTCAAACCGTCCACAACGGCGTCCGCAGCGGCTCCGGCCCCGACAGCCAGCCCGCGCGCCACCGTGCCGACAAGATCGCTGTCCCCGGCGCCATCCTCGGTCGCGGCAGCGGGGTCATCGCCGGACATATCGGCCTCGGCCAGTTCGGTCGCCTCGGGCGCATCGGGATCAGCCACATCCGCCGTTTCACCGTCCTGCGCCGGAGGCTCTGCCCCTTCGGGCGCCCCGGCAAATTCAGGCGCGTCGCCTGTCGGCGTGCTGTCATCCGGAACGGGCGCAGTACCGTCCGACGCGGGCGCTTCGGCGACATCCGCGTCGGGCGTGTCGGCATCGGGGTCAGCCCCGTCAGCCTCGGGCAGCCCCGCCACCTCGGGCGCGGCGCCGTTGGGCGCGGGTTGCAGAATCACCGTGGCAGAGGACGGGATCTTGTCCTCTCCCTCTGACTGCATCTCAAGGCTCATCACCCGCGGCACGTCCGCAGGCGGGACCGAGAACATCGACACGAAGTTGCCGTCCGACCCCGCAGGCGTCTTCGACACCTCGACCCCGTCCAGCAGAACCGACACCTCTGCGTTGGGCATCGCGCGGCCCGCGATCAGGGCGTTGCCATCGGCGTCGACGCGGACCACGTCGAACACCGGCGGCTCGGGCGCTGCCGCTTCGGGAAGTTCGGGGGTTTCCGGCACGGTCTCGGGCGCCTCATCCGGCGCGACGTCTGCCACCGTCTCGGGCGCGCTGTCTGACGCGTCGTCAGAGCTTTCGGAAGCGGACGTGTCGGGATCGGGCGTCTCGGCGTCCGGCGCTTCGACCCCCGCGATGTCGCCGTCTGGGCCCGCCTCTGGATCCGCCTCGGGACCGGCAAGCTGCCAGCCGCCATAACCAAGTGCAGCGGCAACCAGCGCAACGATCACAGCACCCGCCGCGCGCCCCCCACCGACCAAAGAACCGATCCTTGTCAGCATTTCTCTCTCCAACACCGCCCGGCACCCCCGTCGGGCGGTTGAGCGATCCTATCAACCCGGCTATCTGTGGTCAAAACCCATTGCTGCGAGGGCTATATCTGGTGTCCGTTCCCCATTCCGTCTGTGTCTTTTGCGGCTCACGCAACGGCGCGAAACCCGAATACGTGCAATCGGCCACCGATCTTGGCCAACAGATGGCCAAGGAAGGCTGGCGTCTGGTCTATGGCGCCGGCGATGTCGGCCTGATGGGCGCGGTGTCGCGCGCGGCGCAGGATGCGGGCGGATCGACCTTCGGGGTGATCCCGGTGCACCTGCTGGCGCGCGAAATGGCGAAGCGCGATCTTGGCAGCTTCATCATCACCGAGAACATGCACGAGCGTAAGAAAGTCATGTTCATGAACTCGGATGCGATCGTCGTGCTGCCCGGCGGCGCCGGATCGCTGGACGAGTTCTTCGAGGTGCTGACATGGCGCCAGCTGACGCTGCACGCCAAGCCCATCTACCTTGTCGATATCGAGGGCTATTGGCAGCCGCTGCTCGCCCTGATCGAACAGACGATCAACGAGGGCTTCGCCGACAAATCGCTGCGGGACTTCTACGTTGTGGTCGACACCGTGGACGAACTGGTCGCGGCCCTGCGCGCCGACCTTTCCTGACGCACCGCCCAGACCGAGTAAATCGCCAGCGCCACCCAGATCATCGGGAAGGCGATGGCGTGCCACTTGGTGAAGGGCTCGGCGAACAGGACCACGGCGACAAGGAATTGCAGCGTCGGGTTCAGGTACTGCACCAGCCCGACGGTCGACAGCCGCACGCGCCGTGCGGCATAGGAAAACAGGATCAGCGGGATCGCGGTCAGCGGTCCTGACACCATCAGCAGCAGGCTGTCCATCCAGTCACGCCCGAAGATGCCCAGCGCGCGCCCCGTCAGACCGGTCCAGCCCTGCGTGTGCACGCCCCACAGCCACAGAATGGCCAGCGGCACCAGCAGCAGAACCTCGACCGACACCGACACCACGGGCCCGGCGTCCACGTATTTCTTGATCGCGCCGTACAGCCCGAACAGCGACGCCAGCCCGATCGAGATCCACGGCGCGGCCCCCAGCCCCCATGTCAGCACAGACACGCCCGCCGCCGCCAGAAGGACCGCGACCGCCTGCGTGCGGTTAAGCTTTTCGCCGAAAAAGACCATGCCCAGCACGACCGACAGCAGCGGCATGATGTAATAGCCCAGCGACGCCTCGGTCACGCGGTCAATTTGTACCGCGTAGATGAACAGCAGCCAGTTGCAGGAAATCAGAAGAGCCGCCGCCGCGATGGCAATCAGCCCGGCGCGGTGCGCCAGCAGCGCCCGAACCTCGGCAAGGCGGCCCTGAATCATCAGAACGAGACCGAAGAACACCAGCGACCAGATCGTGCGATGCGCCAACACTTCCAGCGGCGGAATATGGGCCAGCAGCTTGTAGTAGATGGGCACAAGGCCCCAAAGGATCGACGCGACCGCTACCGCGATCACGCCTTTCGTATCGTCCGACATCGCCGCCTCCGTTTGCGCGCCACAGGCGCATCCGGGGCGGCGATGTCAACCCTTCGCCCGGGGGCGACCCAGCGTCAGGCCAGTTCGGTCGAAAGCATCTGCTCGACCTTGTCGAGCGGATGATTGGTCAGATCTTTCGGGATCTCTGCGATCACCTTGCTGGCGACTTCCTTGTGCAGCTTGTCACGAATCTCGCCCAAGGTTTTCGGAGCCGCGCAGATGACGATCTCGTCGAACCGGCCCTTGTGCGCCTGCTTATACAGGATGTCCGCCAGATCGTCGGCGAAGCGTTCCTTGGCCAGTTCATGCCAGTCGGTGTCGTCCAGCGCAGACCGCTGGCCGACGCCCGTGTCCTGCATACGACCGGGGCGGTTGGCCGACTGTTCGCGGTCCGACGGATTATCCTGCTCTTCGATGCGCACGACGTTCAGGTCGAGGTTTTCCTCGTCCAGATCGTTCCGCAGAAACAGCGCCTTCTCGCCATCGGCGATCAGCACCCATGTGCCTTTACGGATATGGGTCACTACACCTTCTCCTTGTCGCCGCTGCCGTTTTGATCCTGCGCCAGCGGGCGGGTGTTCCCGGCCGAGGTCTCGTCATACCGCTTGCCTTCATCACGGGTGCCGACCTTGCGCTGGATTTCGCCGCCGTTCCGGCCTTGTTCGGTCGGTGCGGGGCTCATTTCTTCGGGCTTCTGGCCGAGGATCTCCTCGGTCTCGCGGTGCCCGTCCTTGGATCTTGCACGCTCTGCCATATCGGTTCCTCCTTTGCTTTGGAGGTCAACGCAGGCCCTTGGCCCCGCGTTCCATGCCCGACCCGGCGTCAGCGTGTTGCAGCCGATCGCGGTCGGCCTGCGCCGCCTTCCGGGCCCAGTCGCGGAACAGGCGGACCTTCGGGTCCTCCCACCGGCTTCGTTCCCCGACAAGACAGACGTCGCCATAGCTGGCCTGACAGGCCAAATCCGGGAAGGGCGCCACAAGCGCGCCGGACTCGAGCTCGTCGCGGCACAGCGCAAGATCGGCCATCACCACCCCGGCCCCAATCACCGCCGCCTTCACCGCCATGTCGAGGTTCGGAAACGTATCGCCCGTTGTCTCGGAAACGCCACTCACCGGGAAGGTCGCCAGCCAGTCGCGCCAGTCGGTGCGCCGCGGCGTGTCGTGAAGAAGCGTGGTGTCGGCCAGCCCCTCTGGCCCCGAAGCGCGCAGGCTTTCTGCCAGCGCGGGGGTGCAGACGGGTGTCATTATCACCGGAAATAACGGCTCGACCGCGATGCGAGCGTCGTTGCGCGGCCAGTTCGAGACCGAAAAGCCGATATCATACTCGGTATTGTCGAACCCCGACGGCGTATGGAAATCGGTCGTCAACCGCACCCGAATGTCCGGGTGGCAGGTGCGGAAGTCGTCCAGACGCGGCATCAGCCACCGCAAAGATGTCGCGGGCGGGCACAGGATGCGAAGCTCCTGCGCATCGCGTGAGATCCGTTCAACACCGGTGGCGATGTCGAAAAACGCGCGTTCCAGCACCGGCTGAAGGTTCCGCCCCGCCTCTGTCAGGGCGACGCCTTTCGCGTGGCGGCGGAACAGCTGAACGCCAAGGTGATCCTCCAACAGCTTGATATGCCGGCTAATCGCGCCGCGCGTGACGTGCAGCTCCTCGGCGGCGGCAATATAGCCTTCGTGGCGGGCGGCGGCCTCGAAAGCACGCAGGGCATTCAGGGGCGGCAGGCGCATGACGGCCTCATGGATCAGGTTTCCTGACCCATACTATCCGATTAAGTGGTTTGCTGCATAGCCCGGTGCCCAGGTATCCCAATGGCACCCAACATAATGAAATGGGATAATGCCATGACAGACGCGATACACCCGCCAACCGCCTTCGCCCGTCTTCTTCGTGCATGGCCGCTCGGATGGCGCAGGAAACCTGCCCCCACCGAAGACCCTTACGCCAATCTGGGCACCCTGCCGCCCTATCTGCTGCGGGACGTGGGCTTTGACACCTGCCCGCAAGAAAGCACGCCCGACGCCACCGTCTGGCGGCGGGAAAACGTGCGGGTGATCCATCACGCAGATCGTCCCGACGCCGACGCGATCCTGTTCGGGCGGTGACACGTAAAAGGCCCCGCGTCATCGGACGCGGGGCCTTGTCGTGCAAAAAGCCGGACCGCCCTAGGCCGCGATCGGGGTCGCCAGCCGGTGCTGGATGACGGCGGGCACCAAACGCGCGGTCGAGATGCGGGGCATGTCGATCTCGGTGATCGTCCGCGCGTCGCCGTACAGCGCCACGTATTCCGCGTAGTTGTCGAAGTTCGCGCGGTCACGCTCATCCACATAGGTTTCCGATGCGGCACCGTTGGCCAACACCACGTCGTGCGCCTCGGTCTCGATGTGGAAATAGGTGAACGCACGCGGCATGTCGGCCCGGTGCACGAAACGGATCGTGCTGTCGTTCACCAGCGCGCCTGCCGTGATCATCAGACCGTCCAGCACCATCGCGTGGTCGGCCGACAGGTACAGATCGCGGTTCGGCAGCCCCTGCCCCAGCGCACCCGCCGAGATCACGACCGGGCACTGCGTCTGTGGCAGGAAAACGTTGTTGTCGATGTGCTGACGGCCGATCCAGCGGATCGCAACCTCGCGCCCGTCGGCGGTGGTGACGCTATCACCGATGCGCAGATCCTCGACCTTGCGGTCGCCCTGCGGCGTCGAGATGCGGGTGCCGGTGACGAAGCAAGTGATGTTGACCGTCACGGTGTCGGTATCGATACCGCCGTAGTCATGTTGCCCCTGAACCGTAAAGACGACCTGCTGCGTGGTGCCGCCATTTGCGACAAGATCGTCGTAGGTAAAGCTCCAGCTCATGGCGCCATCGGTCGAACTGAGGGAGAAGCTGCCAAAGCTGGGCAGGCCGCTCATTACGGTATACTGGCCGTCCCCATTCCCAGTCTGACCATCACGATCAAGGGAATTGTCCCAGTCTCCCGTCAGCGTGACGCTTTCGCCCTCTTCGACGTACACGTTGTAGACAAAGTCGTCTTGCGTTGAGCCTTCGCTCTGGGAACTCGTCGAGTCCGCGCCAGCCATTTCGTTGATTTCAATACCCATCCTGCTCTCTCCTTACGCGTGTTCTTCGGTTGTCAATTTCGGTGTAACGACCCGGGTGCCCCAGCGCGCGCCCTCGATCCGGCGCACCTCGATCACCTTCGCGGGACGGTCGGCGCGCTTTGTCCGCAGGTATCGCACACGGTCGACGGTGTCCGGCAGGTGGGCCTTCAGCCAACGGACCATGTCCGCGCCGGTCTCCTGGCCGTAAGGCATGATCATCTCGACGACCCAGAGGATCGAGCCCGAGCGCCAGTCCGACGGGTCGAGCATCTGCCCGGAGATAAGCTTTGCCTCTGTTTCGGGGTTCAGGAGCGCGAAGGTGAAGGCCGCGCGCGGCGCGCCCTCGTGATAGAAAATCCGCAACTGCCCAAGATCGACCGGCGGCTGCATCGCCCGCCTGAGATCGCTGACCGACCACCGCTGATGCGGAACCGATCGCAGGTATAGAAAAGCCAGGTCGCCGTACTGGCGGATCTGCGCGTCGTCGGGAAATTCGGCCTGAAGGCCGGTCGGGGGCGTTCGCATGTCTGCTCTGTGCTTGCCCTGCCCCGGCAACGCGGTGCGGGCGGAAATAATGTCTTGCAAAGAAACCGAGGCGTCCCGCCGCGCCGCGTATGACACCCTTGGTGTTGCGCGCGCCTGACGAAGGGCCAAACTTGTAACTATCCGCAGTTATTAAGAATTTTAGTTGCAATGTCAATCATTATCATTTTGACCAGCCGCTTGACGCTGCTTCCTTGAAGGCGGAAACGAAAAACGCCCCCGCAGCAGGCTGCGAGGGCGTTTCGAAATCCGGTTCGCGAGGCACCGAAGCGCCCCACTGGAACCTGTCGGGATCACATGCGCGAAGCGACGTTTTCCCAGTTGACCAGGTTCTCAAGGAAGTTGGTCAGGTAGGCCGGACGCTTGTTGCGGAAGTCGATGTAGTACGAGTGCTCCCACACGTCGCAGCCCAGCAGAGCGGTCTGGCCGAAGCACAGCGGGTTCACGCCGTTCTCGGTCTTGGTGACCTTCAGGCCGCCGTCGGTGTCCTTGACCAGCCAAGCCCAGCCCGAGCCGAACTGACCGGCGCCAGCCGCCGAGAAGTCTTCTTTGAACTTGTCGACCGAGCCGAAGCTTTCGACCAGCGCCTTTTCCAGCTCGCCGGGCATGCCGGTGCCGCCGGGGGCCATCATCTCCCAGAACTGGTTGTGGTTCCAGAACTGCGAGGCGTTGTTGAAGATGCCGTTCTGGGCGACGGCGTTGGCGTCGTAGGTGCCCTTGATGATCTCTTCGACCGACTTGCCTTCCCACTCGGTCCCCGCAATGGCCTTGTTGCCGTTGTCGACGTAAGCCTTGTGGTGGATGTCGTGGTGATACTCCAGCGTCTCCTTGGACATGCCGCTGTCGGCCAGCGCGTCATGGGCGTAGGGCAGATCGGGAAGTTCGAAAGCCATTGGGGGTCCCCCTTGTCGTGTAGGAATGAGTTCCACGGCACAGAAATGGCATGGAACGCGTCAGGTCAAGGGGTCCGGCGGGGAAATCCCCCCGCCGCCGACGCGTCAATCGCGCCAATATCCGACTTCGCTTCCCGGAATTGCCGCTGTTTTCAGAAGTTCGTGGACATATCCGGCGACCGAACGGAAGCAGACAAGCACAAAGCGGTTGTCCGTTTCGCACAGAACCGCCGCGGCCACCTGCGCCAGCCGGGTACGCCGGAAGGTGCCCGGCCCGAAGACCGAAGGCGCAAGATCGGCGGGCGTCAGCTTGCCCAGCACCTCGCGCGCGTCCACCCCGTCGACCGCGAACACGGCGCGCGCGTCCGAGATGTCGGCGACAAGGTGATGCGTGCCCGCCAGCGCCGCGCCGATGCTGTCGACGTGTCCCGCGACCTCGGCATAGGGGCACAGCAACAGCAGTTCGTCGGGCGACATCCAGAAGATGCCCCGCGTGCCGTCGAAGCTGGCCGCGTTCGGCCCCGGCACGTCCAGCGGAACGGCGGCGGTGACGGCGGCCTTGACCCCCGCGTCCGACAGGTCGCCGCGCAGCGCGATCATGCCCTGCGGCGGCAGCACCTGAATCTCGGCAAAGCCCGCGTGGGTGCCGGGCTGAAGTGCGCCAACTGGATCAGACATTCTGCTTCTCCCCTTCCGGGTCATAGAACACGGGCGACACGATCTTCGCCGCGACGGTCCCGCCGTCTTCCTTGGTGAACTCGACGATCTCGCCCATCCGGTCCGGACCGTGGGAGACCAGACCCATCGCGATGCCGCGGTTCAGCGTCGGCGACCAATAGGTCGACGTCACGCGCCCCTGCACGTTGCGCTGGCCGTTGACGTTCTCGCCCGCCGCCACCGCATAGGCGCCGTCCTCGATCACCGAGCCGTCGGTGGTTTCCAGCCCGACCAGCTTCCACCGTTCGGGATCGGTGAAGTGCGACCGCTGCTGGCCCCGCTTGCCGATGAAGTCGTCCTTCTTCTTCGAGATCGCCCAGTCGAGGCCAAGATCCTGCGGGATCACCGTGCCGTCGCTTTCGTCGCCGATCATGATGAAGCCCTTCTCGGCCCGCAGGACGTGCAGCGCCTCGGTGCCATAGGGCATCGCGCCGAACACCCGGCCCGCCTCCATCAGCTTGTCCCACAGCGCCTGCCCGTAGCCCGCCTTGGTGGCGATCTCGAACGACAGTTCGCCCGAAAAGCTGATGCGGAAGATCCGCACCGGAATGCCGTCCAGCGTGCCGTCGGCCCACGCCATGAACGGAAGCGTCTCTTTCGAGACATCCATGCCGCCCAGCAGTTCCAGCACCTCGCGGGCCTTCGGGCCGACGACGCCGATCTGGGCGTATTGCTCGGTCAGGTTGGCGGTGTAGACCTTCCAGTCCCACCACTCGGTCTGAAGCCATTCCTCCATGTGCGCATGGATGCTGTCGGCCCCGCCCGAGGTGGTGTGACACAGCCACTCGTCCTCGCCCACGCGGGCGACGACGCCGTCGTCCATCAGGAAGCCGTTCTCGGAACACATCAGGCCATAGCGACAGCGCCCGACCTTCAGGGTCGACATCATGTTGGTGTACATCATGTCAAGGAACCGGCCCGCGTCCGGCCCCTTCACAAGAATCTTGCCCAGCGTGGAAGCGTCAAGCAAACCAAGGCCTTCGCGGACGTTCTTCACTTCGCGGTTCACCGCCTCGGCAGCCGTTTCCGACACGCCGCGATAGCAGTAAGGACGCCGCCAGTGGCCCACCGGCTCCCAGTAGGCGCCGTTGGCATCGTGCCAAGCATCCATCGGGGTGCGCCGCAGCGGCTGGAAGATCTCGCCCCGCGCCTCGCCGGCGATCGAGCCCATCGAGATCGGCGTATACGGCGGGCGGAAGGTGGTGGTGCCGACCGCCGGGATCTCGGCGTTCAGCGACTGCGCCAGCACGGCAAGACCGTTGATGTTGCTAAGCTTGCCCTGATCGGTCGCCATACCAAGCGTGGTGTACCGCTTGGTATGCTCGACGCTTTCGTACCCCTCGCGTGCCGCAAGCTGGACGTCGGACACCTTCACGTCGTTCTGATAGTCCAGCCACATCTTGCTGCGCAGCTCGTGGCTGGCGCCCTGCGGCATCATCCAGACGGGTTCGATCGGTGCGGGCGTCTCGGCCTCTGCCTGCGGTGCGGGGGACGCCTCGGGCGCCTTGCCCGTCACCGCCTCGGCCACCGATCCGCCGCCCGCGTGGGCGTCGGCCAGCACCTCGGCGGTGGCCAGCATCCCGTTGGCCGACCCGACGACCGTCACGAACGCCTGCCCCTTGTCGCCGGTCGGCGCCTTGGTACGGTCCGGGCGGAAGAAGGCCTGCGTGTCGTCCCACGTCAGCTTGCCGCCGCAGTGCGACCACAGGTGCACCACCGGAGACCAGCCGCCCGACATCGCGACGACGTCGCAGGGGATGGTTTCCAGAACCGCGCCCTCGCCCGCCTGCGTGGTGATCGCAACGCCCTCGACCCGTGCGCGGCCCTTTACCTTGGCGACGCCCCGGCCGGTTTCGACGCGGATGCCCATCGCGCGGGCCTTCTCGATCAACGGCCCTTGCGGCGTGGCGCGGGCGTCGACGATGGCCGCGACCTTCAGCCCGGACTCGACCAGCGCGAAGGCGGTGCGGTAGGCGTCATCGTTGTTCGTGACCACGACGGTGCGGTCGCCGGCGCTGACGCCCCAGTTCACCGCATAGTCGCGCACGGCCCCGGCCAGCATGACGCCGGGCAGGTCGTTCCCCGCAAAGCTGAGCGGGCGTTCGATCGCGCCGGTGGCGGTGATGACGTGCTTGGCCCGGATGCGCCACAGCCGGTGGCGGGGCTTGCCGTCCTGCGGGTCGTGGTCGGTCAGACGCTCGTACGCCAGAACCGAGCCATGATCGTAGACGCCAGAGCCCATGCAGCGGGTGATCATCCGGACATTGTCCATACGATCAAGCTCTTCCACCGCGTTCTTCACCCACGCGCCGGCGGGAACGCCGTCGATCTCGCCCGCATCAACGGGCGCACGACCGCCCCAGTGTGCGGTCTGTTCGACCACCAGCACGCTGGCGCCAGAGGCCGCGGCCTGCTTTGCCGCCGCAAGTCCGGCGATGCCGCCGCCGATGACCAAAATGTCGACGTGCAGGTGGAAATGTTCGTAGATGTCCGCATCGCGGTCCACCGGCGCGCGGCCAAGGCCCGCCGACTTGCGGATGAACGGCTCGAAGACGTGCTTCCACGCCGGGCGCGGCGACATGAAGGTCTTGTAGTAGAACCCCGCCGGCAGGAATTTCGAGGCATAGTTGTTCACCACGCCGACATCGAATTCAAGGCTGGGCCAGTGGTTTTGGCTTTCCGCCGTCAGCCCGTCGAACAGCTCTTGCGTGGTCGCGCGCTGGTTCGGCTCGAACCGGCCATCGCGGCCAAGGTTGACCAGTGCGTTGGGTTCCTCGGCGCCCGAGGCGACGATACCGCGCGGGCGGTGATACTTGAACGACCGCCCCACCAGCGTCTGACCGTTGGCCAGCAGCGCCGAGGCCAGCGTGTCGCCCTGATAGCCCTTCATCCGCTTGCCGTTGAAGGTGAATTCCAGCGGCCGTCCCCGATCAAGGAACCGCCCGCCCGTGCCCAGACGCGTGCTCATTCGATACCCCTCCAGCTCCAGCCGGGTCGCTTGGTCGTGATCTTTTCGCGGATCTCTGCCGGTGGCTCGGTCACCTGCGCCGAATAGGTGCCGAACACCTCCAGCGTCACGGTGCACCGCGCGGCGTGGAACCACTTGCCGCAGCCCATCGCGTGACGCCAGCGTTCGAAGTGCACGCCCTTGGGGTTCTCGCGGTGGAACAGATACCCCTCGAAGTCCGCGTCGTCCGAACCGGGGCCGACCCGCGTCAGGTGCGCTTCACCGCCAGGAGACAGCTCGGTTTCGTCGGCCTCTATTCCGCAATAGGGGCAGGTCAGGATCAGCATTGGGCGCTCCTGCATGGCAAAAGGGCGGGCATCAAGAAATGCCCGCCCGTCAGGTGGTCGTGAGTGGTGGTGAATTCGTTAGCGGACGGACGCTGTCGCGACGAGCTCGGGAACGAAAAGAGGCTCGGGCGCGATGCGCGGAAGCAGCATGGCGCTGCCCATCCGGATGTCGGGACTTGGGTCGATACGCGCGTCGGGGCGCACCGCTGCGTACGGGCTTGTGTGCGGGCCCATGTGCGCGGCGGACGACCGGCCATCGTCGAACGACTGGCCGGGAAGAATGAAACCAAGAAGCAGAAGCGACCCAAGGCCGCACAGCCAGATCCAAAGGTCCGAGGACCGGGCAAACTGCTGGACGTCTTGCATGTAACGCCCTCCTTTCGACCCGGCGAAAGTAGGGCTTCCCGAGGCTGGGCAACAGGCCTGTTTCCCGCCCGGAAGAGCGGCAGGCCGAAAGCCGCCAATGATGTTCGATTTGTTCGGCAAGCTGCCGCCAAGGGGCGGTCTGCGGTGGGCCGTTTGGGCTGCGTTGGGCGACGAACCGCCGAAACTCGCAGAGTGGGGAGACCGCGCAACATCACGCGGCCCCCCGAAGTTCGGCCCGCAGGGCGCGGGCGATGCCGGCATCAGTTGCCGGCTTCGACGTCAGCGCCGCCAGTCGTCGCAGCGTCGGGGGCTGCGGTCTCTTCAGCCGCGCCGTCAGTTGCGGACGGAGCGGACGGTGCTTCGCTTTCGACGGTGACGGACACGTCGCCGCCGCCGGTGCTGGTCCCGGCGCCGCCGAAGCTGCCGTCGAGATCGCCCCAGAAGACGAAAGCGAGGATGCCGACAAGCACGACAAGCCCGCCGACGATGAAGGCCATGACGGACATGCCGCCGCCCGAAGTGTTGGTCTCGCGAACGTATTCGCGGTCACGCTGGATGTTCTGATCAACCATGTAATCGTTCCTTTCGCGTCAGTTGGCGAGCCAACGCGACTAAGAACGGTTCGGTTCCCTGCCCGACCCCGCACGGCACCGGCCATCGGCAGGGAAACGCCGACGGAGCACCGGCAAACGCCGTGCGCACAGTGATCCCGCCGGTCCACTGGCATCAGTGCGCCACCCCCGCCGCGACGCTTTCGTCCACGAAGCGGCCCGCACGGAAGCGGTCCAGCCCAAAGCCGTCGGCCAGCGGCGACTGCCCCTTGGCCATCAGTTCGGCCATCGCCCAGCCGGACCCGGGGATCGCCTTGAACCCGCCGGTGCCCCAGCCCGCGTTGATGAAGCAGCCGTCCAGCGGGGTTTTCGAGATGATCGGAGACCGGTCGCCGGTCATGTCCACGATGCCGCCCCACTGGCGCAGCATCTTCAGGCGGCTGATCATCGGGAAGGTCTCGATCAGGGCGCGCACGGTTTCCTCGATGTGATGGAAGCTACCGCGCTGGGTATAGTTGTTGTACCCGTCCGCACCGCCACCGATCACCATCTCGCCCTTGTCGGATTGCGACATGTAGCCGTGCACGGTGTTGGCCATCACGACCACGTCCATGCAGGGCTTGATCGGCTCGCTGACCATCGCCTGCAAAGCGACGCTTTCCACCGGCAGACGAAAGCCCGCCATATCCGCCAGCACGCCGGAATGCCCGGCGACGACGATGCCCAGCTTGTCGCAATCGATGTCGCCCTTGGTGGTGCTGACACCCTTCACCTTGCCGCCCTCGGACCGGACGCCGGTGACTTCGCATTTCTGGATGACGTGCATCCCCATCGCAGAACAGGCCCGCGCATAGCCCCACGCAACCGCGTCGTGCCGCGCGGTGCCCCCGCGCGCCTGCCACAGCGCGCCCAGAACGGGATAGCGCGGGCCTTCGATGTTGATGATCGGGCACAGCTCTTTCACGCGCTCGGGGCCGATGTACTCGGTCGTCACGCCCTGCAGATTGTTGGCATGGGCCGTGCGCTGCCAGCCGCGGACCTCGTGGTGGGTCTGCGCCAGCATCATCACACCGCGCGGGCTGAACATCACGTTATAGTTCAGGTCCTGGCTCATCGTCTCGTACAGGCTGCGCGCCTTTTCGAAGATCGCGGCGGACGGGTCCTGAAGATAGTTCGACCGGATGATCGTGGTGTTGCGCCCGGTGTTGCCGCCCCCCAGCCAGCCCTTCTCGATCACCGCGACGTTGGTGATGCCGAAGTTCTTGCCAAGATAGTAGGCGGTGGCCAGCCCGTGGCCCCCGGCACCGACGATCACGACGTCGTACTTCTTCTTCGGTTCGGGCGACGACCACGCCCGTTCCCAGCCGGTGTGCTGGCGAAATGCCTCTCGGGCGATGGCAAAGGCGGAATAGCGTTTCATCAGGCGAATCCCTTCGCTTCTTTCAGGTCTTTCTGGAACGGGTGCGGCCTTGTGTGAAGCGTGCCAGCGGCACTTGCAGCCGGATTTGCGACATGCGGCAAATCGTACATTCCGCGCCCCCCGACGCAAGCGTGAGCGGCCACCGGTCCATTTGGGGTTTTGCGTTCGGACGGCAATGGATAGATGGGTCACTGGACACGGAGGACACATGGTACTTTCGGCATTCTGGATCATATCCGCGCTGCTGGCGCTGGCGGTGACGGCGCTTTTGGTGCTGGCCCTGCTGCGTGGCCGGGCGCTGGCGGCGGATCCGGCGGCGGCCTACGACGTGCAGGTTTACCGCGACCAGTTGCAAGAGGTCGAACGCGACGTCGCGCGCGGCGTCCTGACCGAAGCCGAAGCCGAGCGGGTGCGCGTCGAAGTCTCGCGCCGCCTGCTGGACGCTGACCGCACCGCCCGCGCCGCCGAAGCCGAGGCGACCGCACCGCGCGGCCTGTCGATCGCTGCCGCCGTCTGTACCGGCGTTGCCGTGCTGGCCGGGGCCTTCGGTCTGTACTGGACGCTTGGCGCGCCGGACTATCCCGACATGCCGCTGGCCGCCCGCATCAACGCCGCCGAGGAACTGCTGGCTGCGCGCCGACAGGCCGAGCTAGAGGCCGCGGCCGCCGACTCGATGCCCGAGATCACCCCCGACGCCCGGTTTGCCGAGTTGATGGACCGGCTGCGCACCGCGATGGAAGAGAACCCCGACGATCCGCAGGGGCTGGAGCTTCTGGTGACGAACGAGGCGCGGCTGGGCAACTTCGCCGCCGCCTACGCGGCAAAGCAGCGGCTGAACGCGGTAAAGGGCGACGACGTGACCGCCGACGATTACGCCGACCTTGCCGACCTGATGATCCTTGCCGCGGGCGGCATCGTCTCGTCCGAGGCTGGCACCGCGATCGACCGCGCGCTGGCGCTGGACCCCGCGAACGGGGCCGCGCGCTACTATGACGGGCTGCTGCATCTGCAGGTGCACCGCTATGATCTTGCGTTCTCGACGTGGGACCGCCTGCTGACCGACAGCGCGCCGGACGACCCGTGGGTCGCGCCGGTGCTGGCGCAGATGCCGCAGGTGGCGCAACTGGCCGGCGTGCGCTGGACCCCGCCCTCGGCGCCGCCCATCGTCGGCCCGGACAGCCCGGGACCGACGCAGGGCGACATCGACGCCGCGGCGGACCTGACACCCGAGGAACGCGACCAGATGGTGCGCGGCATGGTCGACGGGCTGGCCGAGCGGCTGGCGACCGACGGCGGCCCGCCCGAGGACTGGGCCCGCCTGATCCGCGCCCTTGGCGTGGTGCAGGAATTGGACCGCGCCGGTGCAATCTGGACCGAGGCGCAGACCGTCTTCGCCGACGCGCCCGAGGCGCTGGACCTGATCCGCACCGCCGCACAGCTTGCGGGGGTGGCCGAATGATCCACGACGACTTCATCGCCTTCGCCGCCGCTCTGCCCCCGATGCGCGGGCTGATGGGGCTGGATTTCGGCACCAAGACCATCGGCGTCGCGGTGTCGGACAGTCTGCTGACCGTCGCGACCCCGATGGAGACGGTGAAGCGCAAGAAGTTCACCGCCGACGCCGCCCGCCTGATGGAAATCGCGGCAGAACGGTCGCTGGGCGGCATCGTGCTGGGTCTGCCAATCAACATGGACGGCTCGGAAGGGCCGCGCGTGCAATCCACCCGCGCCTTCGCCCGCAACCTGTCGCAGCTGACCGACCTGCCCATCGGCTATTGGGACGAACGCCTGTCCACCGTCGCCGCCGAGCGCGCACTGCTTGAAGCCGACACCTCGCGCCGCCGCCGCGCCGAGGTCATCGACCACGTCGCGGCCAGCTTCATCCTGCAAGGGGCGCTGGACCGGCTGAGGCACCTGCGCGGATGACCGGCGGGCCGGGCAGCCGGGACGACTTCGAAAGCCCCTGCATTCGGATATGCGTCGTCCACCGCGAGGCGGGGATCTGCACCGGCTGCCTGCGCACCCCGGACGAGATCGGCAACTGGCTGCGTCTTAGCCCCGACGAACGCCGCGCCATCATCGCCGATCTGCCCGGCCGGGCGGATCTGCTGAAACGCCGTCGCGGCGGTCGGCGTGGGAAGATCGAGCGGAACGGCGGTTAGCACGATCTTCCAGAAGATCGTGCGGCACAGAATTTTCTAGAAAATTCTGCGCCCTACCCCCAAACGGCTTTGCGGATCATGTTCAGCGCGACCAGGAACAGGAACACCGCGAAAACCCGCTTCAGCGGCGCCGGGTTCATCCGGTGCGCCAGCTTCACGCCCAGCGGCGCCGTCAGCAGCGTCATGCAGATCACGATGAAGAAGGCCGGCAGGTTCACCGCGCCGACGGTGAACGGCGGGCGCGAGTCCGGCTCGATGGTGACGAACAAGAACGCCACCACCGACGGCACCGCGATCAGCAGGCCGAAGCCCGCAGCCGTCGCCACCGCCCGGTGAATCGGCTTGCCGTACAGCGTCATCAGCGGCACGCCGAAGCTGCCGCCGCCGATCCCCATCAGCACCGACAGGAAGCCCACCACCGGGGAAAACGCCGCGCGGGCAACCCCGGTGGGCATGGTATCGCCCAGCCGCCAGTGCAGACGGCCGAAGGCCATGTAGGCCGAGATGGTGATCGCGAGAATGCCGAAGATGACCTGCAACTCGCGCGTCTTCAGCTGCGCCGCCACCAGCACGCCGATCAGCGCACCGACCGCGATACCCGGCGCCCAGGTTTTCAGCACATCCCAGTCCACCGCGCCCTTCTTGTTGTGCGACAGCACCGACCGCGCCGAGGTGACGATGATCGTCGCCAGCGACGTCGCAAGGCAGACCTGCATCAACTGCTCGCCGAAGTAGCCAAGCGCCTGAAAGGAATAGAAGAACGCTGCCACAAGGACGATGCCGCCTCCGACGCCAAGCAGCCCGGCCAGCACCCCTGCGATCCCGCCGATCGCCATCAGGATCACAAGAAGCTGGATCAGAAGCAGTGTGTCGGGCATGGAAGCGGTCCTTGGATACGGGGTGCCGTTCCGTAAAACCGCATCCGTGCGGGAAGGTCCATGAGATTTTTCCAGCCCGTGTCAGAGGCTTCGGGCGATGGTGCGCTAGGACGCCAGCCGTTCGGCCGCGTCTGCTCCGGCTCCGGTGACCTGCGCCAACGCGGCGTCGAGAACCTCAAGGCCCGCGCCAGAGCGGTGCGCGTTCTCGCTCAGCACCCGCCGCCAGCCGCGCGCGCCGGGACGACCGGCGAACAGGCCCAGCATGTGCCGGGTCACCTGCGCCAGCTTGCCCCCCTCGCCGAGGTGCGCCTCGATATAGGGCTTCATCAACTCGACCGCCTGCTCGGCGGTCTCCAGCGGCGGTGTTTCGCCCCAGATCACCCGGTCGGCGTCCAGCAGGATATCGGCGGGCTGGTGATAGGCCGCGCGCCCGATCATGACGCCGTCCAGACCGTCGTTCAGCAAGTCCGCCGCGTGGTCCAGCGTCGCGATGCCGCCGTTGATCGAAACGTGAAGCTCGGGGAACGCGCGCTTCATCGCCTTCACAAGGTCGTAGTCCAGCGGCGGGATGTCCCGGTTTTCCTTCGGGCTCAGCCCCTGCAGCCACGCCTTGCGCGCGTGGATCGTCACCCGCCGCACCCCGGCATCGCGCATCCGCTCAAGGAAATCCGGCAGCACGTCTTCCGGCACCTGATCATCGACGCCGATCCGGCATTTCACCGTCACCTCAAGGGGTTGCGCTGCGATCATCTCGGCCACGCAGTCGGCGACCAGCGCGGGCCGTTCCATCAGCACCGCCCCGAAACAGCCGGACTGCACCCGGTCGGACGGGCAGCCGACGTTCAGGTTAACCTCGTCATAGCCCTCGTCCGCCGCCATCCGCGCGGCCTGCGCCAGCTCTGCCGGGTCCGAGCCGCCCAGTTGCACCGCCACCGGATGCTCTGCCGCGTCGAACCGCAACAGATGCCGCGCATCCCCGCGCACCAGCGCAGGCGCCGTCACCATCTCGGTGTACAGCAGCGTCCGCCGGCTAAGCAGCCGGTGCAGATAGCGGCAGTGCCGGTCGGTCCAATCCATCATCGGGGCGACGGACAGGCGGGCGGCGGTGTGCAGGTCGTGTGACATACGGCATCCGGATCAGTGTGGCGGGGCTGTAGCAGGTTCGGCGGGAAAGTTCAGCCCCGATCCTTGCGACGCAGCGCCCAGCGCACCGTCTGGCCGCCTCAGGTGTTCGAATATACCTTACGCCGCGTGGCATTCTTTTTGCTTTTTCGTACACTCGCCGGATCGTAGCCTTGTCCCGCGTCGTCCGAGACGGCGCACGGGATCCCACCGGAGTAGAAGCAGTCGTCGCCGCGCGCGCCGGACATTGCTCCTTTCACATAGAAGGAGACGAACATGACCAACCAGACACTGGCCGAACTGCAAAAAGAGGCGGGAATCGGCGGCTACGGCGAGGAAGTCGATCGCGACATCCCGCAGATCGACATGTCGGATTACTTCAACCGCAAGGAAGAGATCACCGACGCGCTGTGGGACGCCGCCACCGGCATCGGCTTTTTCCAGCTGACCAACCACGGCATCCCGCAAGAGCTGATCGACGAGGCGTTCCTGCTGTCCGCAGGGTTCTTCGACCTGCCCGCCGACACGAAGGCGCAGTATCCGTTGAAGCCGGGCACCAACGCGGGCTGGGAATACAAGGCGCAGGTGCGGCCCTCGACCGGGACGGCGGACCAGAAGGAAAGCTATCAGATCACCCTGCCCCGCATGAAAGGCCTGTGGCCGAGCGGGGAAGAGCTTAACGGCTTCAAGGAAACCATGCTCGCGTTCGAGCGCCACAACTGGGCGCTGGCGATGAAGGTGCTGGACTGCTTCGCCGAGCGGCTGGACTTCGGCCCCGGTTTCTTCACCGAGGGCCACGCGCCGGACACGCCCGAGTATCAGTCGACCCTGCGGCTGATCCACTATCTTGGGATGGAGGACGCCAAGCCCGAGGACTTCAAGTTCTGGCGGGCGGGCGCGCATACGGACTTCGATTGCCTGACGCTGCTGCACCAGAAGGCCGGACAGGGCGGGCTTCAGGTCTGCCCCGGCAAGGACAGCAAGGGCCGCGCGATCCTGTGGACCGACGTGCCGCCGCTGGGTGGCGTGATCACCTGCAACATCGGCGACATGCTGATGCGCTGGTCCGACGACAAGCTGCTGTCGAACCTGCACCGGGTGCGGATGCCGAAGCCCGAGGAATACCTCGGCCCGCGTTATTCCATTGCCTACTTCGCGCAGGCGAACATGGATACCATGCTGGCCGGGCCGGAAGGCAAGTACGAGCCGATGACCGCGCATGACTATATCCAGATGCGGCTGGGCGCGAATTTCGCGAAGAAGTAACACAGCGGCGGCCGGGGCGTTTCGACGGTCCGGCCGCGCGCCGTAAGACGTCAGGCGTAAGGGGGTCGAGGCCCCGCCTGCTCCAGCCCCGCGATCACCGCGCGGATCTCGTCCAGCACCCGCCCCGTGGCGTCGCCCAGCGCGTTGCCGCGACACAGCGCAAGGCTGAGCCGTTCGGTCATGCGGCGGCTGCGGATCGGGCGGAACGCAAGCCGCCCGGCCTCGACGTCCTGCGACACGTCCGGCCACGGTAGAAACGCGATGCCGTGGCCGTCGCGCAGGAAGCTCAGGATCGTGCCGATGCTGTTGGTGTTCAACGCCACCTTCGGGTTGACGCGAACGCTCAGGATCTCGGCCATCAGGCGCGTGTGCATCGACAGCGCCGCGCTTGGCAGGCACAGCGGCCACTGCAACGCCTCTTGCATGGTGAGCGGGCCGCTGCCTTCGATCCCCAGATCCGGCGCGTGGCAGACGCCGAGTTCATAGTCGAAGCCATCCACGATCGACAGGTGCGCCAGCCGAGGCAGGTTGTAGGCCAGCACCACGTCCAGTTCGCTGGCCTCGGACTTCTCGTGCAGAAGCGGGTTCGAGCCGACGACAAGGTCAAGCTCGACCGGACCCAGATGCCGTTCCAGCCGCTGAACCAGCGCCGGAACCACCGGGGTCACCAGGCCTTCCATCGCGCCCAGCCGCAGCAGCTTGCGGCTGCCGCTGTCGCCCCGGTGGAGGCGCTGAACAAAGGCGGCGTCCGCATCCACCCACCGCTGCGCCTCGGCCCGCAGCAGCGCGCCCTCGGGGGTCAGCGACACGCCCCCGGCGGTCCGCACCAGCAACCGCGTGCCGTAACTGCGTTCAAGGATCTGCATCTGCCGCGACAAGGCGGGCGCCGAGATGTTCAGCCGATGCGCCGCCTCGCGGATCGAGGCCGCCTCGGAGACGACAAGGAACGAGCGGATTTCCTTCGAAATGGCGGACATCGCGGGTCTTTCGGTCGGGCTGGGCGGACAGCGGACAAAGGGGTCAGACCGCTGTCTAGCCCATTGCCCGCCGACTGTCGCGGCCCCGGTGCGCAAAGACGGGCCGATACGGTAACCAACCCGCCCGAGAACCCTTGAAACCGGGGGGGCATCACATTACATCCTGTGAATGTGAAACCTTCCGGCGTCTGGAACCATTCTTGCCACCGGAGTACTGCAATTCCTCACGGAACATGCTAAATCAGCGGACGACACGACCGGATGCCCTTGGACACCAAGATGGACAACACCACCGCCACACCGCAGGACGTCGACCAAACCGCGTTCGCGGAGCGGCTCGACCGGAGCGACATCGACCAGATGACCCAGAACGCCGAGGCAGCCGCGGCGTTCCTGAAGGCGATCAGTCATGAAGGTCGGCTTATGATCCTGTGCCACCTTGCGACGGGCGAAAAGTCGGTGACTGAGCTGGAAAACCTTCTGGGCGCACGGCAGGCCGCCGTGTCACAGCAGTTGTCCCGCCTACGGTCCGAAGGGCTGGTCGCGCCGCGCCGGGACGGCAAGACGATCTATTACAGCCTCGCGGACGAGCGTTCGATCCGCATCATGGGCGTGTTGTACGAGATGTTCTGCGGCGCGAAATAGCGCCGCCTCAGCTGGCCTCGGCCTTCTCTTCCAGTTCCAGCCATTCCTCTTCCGCTGCCTCCAGCGCCTCCTGACGCTGGGCCAGAGCCTCTGTCGCCTTGCGGAACTTCACCGGCTCGCGGGTGAACAGATCCGGGTCGGACATCAGTTGCGACAGCTTGCCGATCTCTGATTCCAGCTTCGCGATCTCGGCCGGCAACGCCTCTAGCCGGTGCTTCTCGGTGAAGCTCAGCTTGTCTGCCGCCTTCGCCGCCGGTTTCGCGGCAGGCTTCTCGGCCGCTTTGGACGGCTTTGCGGCTTTCGGCTTCTCTGTTTTCGGTTTCTCGGGGGCGGCCCCTGCTCCCTCGCCCCGCTGCGCGCGATAGTCGCTCCAGCCGCCCGCATAGACGGTCGCGATCCCGTCCCCCTCCATCGCCACGGTGGTCGAGGCGACGCGGTCCAGGAAGTCCCGGTCGTGGCTGACCAGCAGCACCGTGCCGTCGTAGTCGTCGATCAGTTCCTGAAGAAGGTCCAGCGTCTCGATATCAAGGTCGTTGGTCGGTTCGTCCAGCACCAGCACGTTCGACTGCCGCGCCATGATCCGCGCCAGCAGCAGCCGCGCTTTCTCGCCGCCCGACAACGCACGGACGGGCGCGCGGGCCTGCGCTTCGGTGAACAGGAAATCCTTCAGATAGCCGACGACGTGGCGCGGGGTGCCGCGCACCATCACCTGATCCGACTGGCCCGACACCCGCATCGAATTGTCCAGCGTCAGGCTGTCCCACAGGGTCGCGTCGGGGTCGAGCTGCGACCGGTTTTGATCGAACACCGCCATCTCGATCCCGGTGCCCATCGTCACGGTGCCGGTGTCCGGGGCTTCTTCGCCGGTCAGCATCTTCAACAGCGTGGTCTTGCCCACCCCGTTGGGGCCGACGAAAGCCACCCGGTCGCCGCGCAGAACACGAAGCGAGAACGGTTTCAGGATCGTGCGATCGCCGTAGGACTTGGAAATCTCCTTCGCCTCGAACACCCGCTTGCCGGACTGCGGACCGGAATCGAGCGACATCTCGGCCGCGCCCTGCCGCCGGATCGCATCCGACCGCTCTTGCCGCAGGGCCTGCAACGCCCGCACCCGGCCCTGATTGCGCTTGCGGCGGGCGCTGATGCCCTCGACGGCCCAGCGCGCCTCGGCCTTGATCTTGCGGTCCAGCTTGTGCCGGGCAACGTCCTCTTCTTCCCAGACCTTGTCGCGCCACGCCTCGAAATCCTCGAAGCCCTTTTCCTGCCGCCGCACCTCGCCCCGGTCCAGCCACAGCGTGCCGCGCGTCAGGTTCCGCAGGAAGGCACGGTCGTGCGAGATCAGGACAAAGGCGCTGCGGGTGGTCTTAAGCTGCTCTTCCAGCCACGCGATCGCCTCGATGTCGAGGTGGTTGGTCGGCTCGTCCAGCAGCATCAACTCGGGCGCCTCGGCCATCAGCTTGGCCAGCGCCGCACGCCGCCGCTCGCCGCCCGAAGCGGCCTCGACGCGGGTGTCGGGATCGAACTTCAGCCCCTCGGCGGCCATCTCGACGCGGTAGGCTTCGGACGGGTCGAGGTCGGACAGGGCGAATTCGCCCAGCGTCTCGAAGCGGCTGAGATCCGGGTGCTGGTCCATGTAGCCGACCGAGGTGCCGGGCGACAGCACACGGCTGCCCGCGTCCTGTTCCACCATGCCGGCCAGAACCTTCATCAGCGTCGACTTGCCCGAGCCGTTGCGCCCGACCAGCGCCAGCCGGTCGCCGCGCTGCACGACAAGGTCGACGCCGTCGAACAAGGGGTTGCCGCCGAAGGTCAGCGTGATTGCGGAAAGCTGAAGAAGGGGTGCCTGTGCCATGCGCAGCAGCTATCCCCGCGCCGCGTCATCGTCAACGGGGGCCGGAATGCACGTCAGCCCGCCACCATGCGCAGCGCCCGTGCGCGGGCGGGCGGGACGGCGGAAATCTCGAGCCCGGTGAAGACGTGCAGCGTGTTCAGGTCGTGGTCCACCACCGCGTGATCGCTGACCCAGCCGCCCATCATCAGGTAGGTCCGCAGCAGGGGCGGCATCGTCTGAAGCGCGGCCTTCGCGTCGGGCTTCCTCCGCAGCCGACGCGCAAAGCGGAACACGTCGGGCGCCTTCACCTTGGGCAGCCACCGCTTGGGCGCAAGGTGGCGTTCCTTCAGCATCGCAAAGGCGTCAAGGTAGCTGTCCGTCTCGGTCCCGTGGAACGAGGAACAGCCGAACAGCATGTCGACGCCCTGCTCGTCCACGAACCGGGTCATCGCCCCCCATGCGACACGCAGGATGTCGGGGTCGCGGGCGTGGTCGGGGTCGATGCAGAAACGGCCCATCTCGACCATCCGCCCCTCGTAGCCTTCCAGCGCCGACAGGCCGTAATACTGCGCGGAATAGCTGTTGCCGATCTCGGCGCCCGACAGCGGCAACATCCGGAAACAGCACGCCAGCGCGCCGTCACGGCTGTCCTCGACCAGAACGTGGCTGCAAATCTCGTCGAAGCGGTCGGCGTCGGACCCGCCATCGCGCGGCGCGGCGCCCGTTTCGGCGATGAAGGTGCGATAGCGCAGCGCCTGCGCCGCCGCGATGTCCTCGGGCGTCTCCGCCATCCGTGCGTGGTATCTGCCCCTGCGAAGCATCCTGCCCTCTCCGCCCGATCCGTACCGGGACGGCCCGTCCGCTGAACTTGGAAAGCCGCCACGCGATATTACCTATGGTTTCGAGTTCAGGTACACACAAGATGTGACACCCATCTGACGAAGCCGGAGAGCATACATGGACAAGGTCACCAAGACCGACGCGGAATGGCGCGAGCAGCTTGACGATCTGACCTACAAGGTCACCCGCAAGCACGGCACCGAGCGCGCGTTCACGCACGACGATTTCCCGAAAGATCCGGGCACCTTCCGCTGCACCTGCTGCGGCGCGCCCCTGTTCGATCAGGCGCACAAGTTCGAAAGCGGCAGCGGCTGGCCCTCGTTCTGGCAGCCGCTGGACGGCGAGCTGGTGGGCGAAAGCGAGGACCGCAGCTGGTTCATGAAACGGACCGAGGTGCACTGCAACCGCTGCGAAGCACACCTTGGCCACGTCTTCCCCGACGGGCCGCAGCCCACGGGACTGCGCTATTGCATCAACGGCGTGGCGCTGGAATTCGAACCGGAAGACTGAACATGAAAAGACCCGGCGCACCGGCGCCGGGTCTGAAACCTGTCGGTCAAGGCCGCCGGACCTACCGGGCCAGCAGCTGGTCCGCAGTGAAGTTGCCGAAGCTGCCGAACAGCTGACGCAGGAACGAAACGCCCTTGATGTTGCTGTCGGTCACGCGGCGCGAAATCGTGATGTCGCGGCCCTCGGCCATGCCGAACCGCTCGACGTTCTCGACCACACCGGCCTCGTTGAAGCTGATCGCGACGACTTCGCGCTCGATCTCGCGCTGCTGGCGGAAGCCGTAGGCGCGGAACTTGGATTTCACGTAATACCAGCCGCCGACGTCGAGAATCCCCGAGGCCGAGGGACGGCCAACCAGTTCTGCCACCGTTTCGCGGGTGTCGGCCCCGACGGTGACTTGCGCCAGCACGTCGTCTGTCGGCACGTAGCCATGCGTGCGGTCGATGTTGGAACAGGCGGCAAGCAGGCCAAGCAGCCCCGCCACTAGCGTCAGCCGGAAACCGGCGGTGATCCTGCCCATTGCAACCCTCACGTCTCTGGCCTTGCGGCGCTGGCCCCCGAGCGGCCGGTGGTTCCGGCCTCTTGTCTCGGGCCTGCCGAACTTCTACGTCGCTTACCAGATAGAACGCAAAGGGTTCAAGCGAATGGACGAGCGCGACGCGACGACCAAGATCCGACTTGCCGCTCTGCGCAGCGGCGGCGTGCATGACTTCCGGCTGGAACCGGACGCCGAGGTGCGCGCCGAGATTGCCGGCGAACTGGACCTGCTGGGGCTGAAAAAGCTGCGGCTGGAAGGGCGGCTGGTGCCCGAGGGCAAAAGCGACTGGCGGCTTGATGCGATGCTGGGCGCGACGGTGGTGCAGCCCTGCGTGGCGACGCTGGCGCCGGTGACGACGCGGATCGACGCCGAGGTGGCCCGCAGCTATGTGGCCGAGCCGCCCGAGATGCCCGAGGCGGAAGAGGCCGAGATCCCCGAGGACGACACGATCGAACCGCTTCCGGCGGTTCTGGACCTGCAGGCGCTGATGATCGAGGCGCTGGCGCTGAACCTGCCGATGTATCCCCGCGCCGAGGGCGCCGCGCCGGTCGAAGAGACCTTCGCGGAGGACGGCGTCGAGCCGATCCGCGAGGAAGAGACGAAGCCCTTCGCCGGTCTTGCCGCGTTGCGCGCGCAGATGAAGGACGACGGCGAGGGCTAGGCGCTCTGCGCTTTCAGCACCCGTTTCAGGCGGTCGCGGGGGGCTCTGCCCCCGCGCGCTGCGCGCGCTCCCCCGGGATATTTTTGGACAGAAGAAGCCGGGATCAGGCCTCTGCCGCCGCCCGGTCGGCGCGCACCTTCTCGGCGGTCTTGCCGTGCAGTTCCTCGTAATGGTCGAACCGGCTTTCGTACCAGCCGGTGCCGTGGGTCAGCCCGGCCAGTGCGCGGAACAGCGCGTCCTCGGCCGGTTGCGGGATCAGGGCGCGGAACACGTCCCAGCCGCGCGCGGTCGGGTGCGGGTCGAAGCCCAGCACCTGCCCCTTCAGCGCCGAGACCTGCGCCACCAGCCCGCCCGCGTAGATCGACGGGACGTGGATGTCGATGCGCTGCACCGGTTGCAGCAGCACCGGCCCCGCCTCGGCCAGCGCCTGCCGCAGGCCCATCAGCCCGGCGGTGCGGAAGGCGTGGTCCGAACTGTCGACCGCGTGGTGCTTGCCGTCGGTCAGCGTAACGGCGACGTCGAGCACCGGAAAGCCCATCGGCCCCTGCTTCAGCGCCTCTTCGCAGCCCGCCTGCACCGCGGGGATATAGTTTCGGGGCACCGCGCCGCCCTTCACCGTCTCGTCGAAGGCAAAGCCCGCGCCGCGCTGTTGCGGGCGCACCGTCAGGTGGATGTCCGCGAACTGCCCTGCCCCGCCCGACTGCTTGCGGTGGCGATAGCGCGCCTCGGCCGGGCGCGTGACGGTTTCGCGATAGCAGCCTTCGGGCGGGTCGTCCTGCACCGCGATGTCGAATTCCGACGCCAGCAGGTCGGACAGTCGGCGCAGATGCATCGGGCCCTGGACATGGACGCAGGCGTGCCCGGTTTCGGGGTCCTGCGACAGGCGCAGCCCGGGATCGACGCCGGCGACCCGCGACAGCGCGCCGGACAGCCGCGCCTCGTCCCGGGTGTTCGCGGGGGTCAGCAGGCGCACCATGGCGGGCGCCGGACCGGCGGCCCAGTCGGGCATCGGCTGCGCATCGCCGTTTGCATAGACCGTCCCGGGCGCGAGGTGGTCGGACTTCACCGCAAGCGCCAGCCCGCCCGGAGGCACCGCCCCGTCGACCGGCTTGCCGTCGGGCGCGGCCAGCGTGCCCAGCGTGCCGCCGCCCAACGCGGCGCCGGGGGCAAGATCGCCGCCTAGGTCGCGCAACAGCACCGACTTGCCGACGTGGCGGCGGTTGTCGCCCCAGACGGCGATCACCGCGTCGGGTGCCACGCGCAAGCGGGCCGCGACCGCCTCGGGGCCCGCCGATTCGTGGCGCAGGTCCTTCATCAGCCGCGTCACCCCGTTGGCGTGCAGCGCCGCGCCAAGGAACACCGGCAGGATATCGTTGCGCCGGTGCATGTCCGCGACCATCGCGAACACGCTGTCCGGCGCCGGGACCTTGTCCTCGATCAGCTGTTCCAGCAGCGCGTCGTCATAGTCGGCAAGGTTTTCCAGCATCTCGGCCCGGGCCTCTTGTTCGCGGGCACGGATGGTTTCCGGCATCTCCACCAGCGCCGAGGGCCGTCCCTCGCGGTATTCCCACGCGCGTTCCGAGATCAGGTCCACTGCGCCGGTGATCTCGCCGCCAGCGCGGATCGGCACCTGCCGCAGCACCAGAAGATGCGCGGCATAGGTCTGAAGCGCGGCCACCGTATCGCGCACCCGGCCCTCGAACCCGTCCATGTGGTTGATGAAGAGAGAGGCGGGAACGCCCGCCTCTTCGATCAGTCTCAGGTAAGGGGCCGCCTGCGGCGCCGCCTCGGGATGGGGCGGCACCACAAGGACCGCGTGGTCCGACGCCGCCAGCGCGTGGCCCGCCGCCGCAAGGTTGTCGGCGCCGCCGGTCACGTCGAGCGCGCCCCACGCCTCGGACAGGTAGTCGAAACATCGAAGGGTCAGCCGGTCGCCGAAGGGGGTGGCGCGCTGTCGCCCTTCCAGCGCGCCGAGCGCCTCTGTCAGCGTGGTTTTCCCCGATTGCGATGGTCCGAGCACCGTGAAGCAGCGCATGTCCGTCCTCCTCTGTCCGACCGGCCTTGTGCGACAGGCGGTGCGCGCGCAACCGCACGCGTACCACTGCCCGATGACCGGTTCTGGACTGCCTGATGACCTGCCGTGCGCCCCGGGGGTGTGCGGATGTTCCGCCGCATCGCCCGCGTTCGTTGGAAGGGGGCCGCGCCGCATGGTCGGACGCGGGCGGCCGTTGCGTCAAGAGCCTTGCACAGCCAGCCCTTGAAACGGGGCGCGCTCCGGCGTATGTGGGCGCCCTCTGGCCCCCTTATGCGGGCCGGGGAACGGGTCGGAAAAACAGCTTGCACGATTGAAGAATCGCAGTATGTTCCGGCCCTCGCTGACACATTCGGGCCAAGGGGTGTTTTCCCCGCCCTATCCTATTCACCAAAGGGCGCTTGGCCCGCCGCAAACCGAGGTTGAGACATGGCTGTCCCTCAGAATAAAGTTACGAAGTCGCGCCGCAACATGCGCCGTTCGCACGACTCGCTGGAAGGTTCGAACCCGAACGAGTGCCCGAACTGTGGCGAGCTGAAGCGCCCCCACCACGTCTGCCCGTCCTGCGGCCACTATGCCGACCGTGAAGTGGTCGCGATGGCCGACGAGATCGAGCTGGACGAAGACGCGGCGTAAGCCGGTACGAGACGCGGTGACGAGATGGGCGTAGCAGATAGCAAACCGCCCCGGTCCACTGCGGGTTCCGGCCGTATCGTGATATCCGTAGACGCCATGGGCGGCGACCGGGGACCGGCCGCCGTCATTGGCGGTTGTGCCATGTCGGCATCGAAGAACCCCGACATCGGGTTCATCCTGCACGGCCGGCGCGACGAGCTTGAGCCGCTGCTGGCCCGTCGGGCGCAGCTGCGCGAGCGGTGCGAGATCCGCGACGCCGAGGGCGTCGTGACGATGGACGCCAAACCCAGCCATGTCATGCGCAAGGGCAAGGACACCTCGATGTGGAGCGCGATCGAAGCGGTCCGCTCGGGCGAGGCGCAGGCCTGCGTGTCCTGCGGCAACACCGGCGCGCTGATGGCGGTGTCGATGGTGCGCCTGCGCAAGCTGGACGGTGTGAACCGCCCCGCCATCGCCTGTCTGTGGCCGTCGCGGAACCCCAGCGGGTTCAACATGATGCTGGACGTGGGCGCCGATGTGCGCGCGGACGAGGACGACCTGCTGCAATACGCGCTGATGGGCGCCAGCTATGCCCGCAACGGGCTTGGGCTGGAAAGCCCGCGGGTCGGCCTGCTGAACGTCGGCACCGAGGAACACAAGGGCCGCGCCGAGCTGAAGGTCGCCAACGAGATGCTGGACCAGCGCCAGTCGCTAGGCGGGTATAAATACGTTGGCTTCGTCGAGGGCGGCGACATTCCGTCCGACCGCGTCGACGTGATCGTCACCGACGGGTTCACCGGCAACGTCGCGCTGAAGACCGGCGAAGGCACCGCCGGGCTGATCCGCGATTTTCTGGGCGAGGCGTTCAAGGCGACCCCCCTGTCCCGAATCGCGGCGCTTCTGGCGATGACCTCCTTGCGGCGCCTGTCCAAGCGGATCGACCCGCGCCGGGTGAACGGCGGGGTGTTCCTTGGGCTGAACGGCACCGTCGTCAAAAGCCACGGCTCGGCCGACGCCACGGGCGTTTCCGCCGCCATCAAACTGGCGTTCAAACTGGCCCAGTCCGGGTTCAACCAGCGGCTGGCCGAGCGCCTTGCATCCGCCGCCCTGCCGGGCAATGATCCGGCGAGCAGAGAAGCTGGAAACGGTAATATAGAATGATAACACGCGCCGTTGTCCGTGGGGTCGGTCACTATTTGCCCGACCGCATTGTCGAAAACGCTGAATTCGAAAAGACGCTGGATACCTCGGACGAGTGGATTCGGTCGCGTTCGGGCATCGAACGGCGGCACTTTGCCGCCGAGGGTCAGACCACCTCGGACCTTGCCACGCGTGCCGCCCGTGCCGCGCTGGACAACGCCGGGCTGACCGGCGCCGACATCGACGCGATCATCCTTGCGACCTCGACCGCCGACCTGACCTTTCCGTCGGCTGCGACGATGGTTCAGGCCGCGCTGGAGATGGAAACGGGCTTTGCCTTCGACGTGCAGGCGGTCTGCGCCGGTTTCGTCTTTGCGCTGGCGAACGCCAACGCGATGATCATGTCGGGTCAGGCAAAGCGCGTGATGGTGATCGGGGCCGAGACGTTCTCGCGCATTCTCGACTGGGAAGACCGGGGCACCTGCGTGCTGTTCGGCGACGGCGCGGGGGCGCTGGTGCTTGAGGCGCAAGAGGGCGAAGGCACCTCTGGCGACCGCGGCATCCTTGCGGCGGATCTGAACTCGGACGGGCGGCATCGCGACATCCTGTATGTCGACGGCGGCGTTTCGACCCAGAACACCGGCCATCTGCGCATGCGCGGAAAAGAAGTGTTCCGCCACGCCGTCGAAAAGCTGGCGGCCACCGCCGATGCGGCGCTGCAAAAGGCGGGGCTGGACCACGCCGATGTCGACTGGGTGGTGCCGCATCAGGCCAACCTGCGCATCATCAAAGCGACGGCCCAGAAGCTCGACGTGCCGATGGAAAAGGTCGTCGTGACCGTTCAGGATCACGGCAACACGTCGGCGGCATCGATTCCCTTGGCCCTGTCGGTCGGGGTCGAACGCGGCCAGATCAAGCCCGGCGACCTTGTCGTGACCGAGGCAATCGGCGGCGGACTGGCCTGGGGCGCCGTTGTCCTGCGCTGGTAGCGAACAAAGTTCCGTCTTAGCCGCTTGCCGCAAGCTGTTGATGTTGACTTTGAAAATCTCCCGCCCCTATCCTTCCCTAATTCCAAGGGGGAGTTTGGATGAGTAAGACATTGACGCGCATGGACCTCAGCGAAGCGGTGTTTCGCGAGGTGGGCCTGTCCCGCAATGAATCCGCGCAACTGGTCGAGTCGGTACTGGATCATATGTCCGACGCGCTCGTCCGCGGCGAGACGGTCAAGATCTCGTCCTTCGGCACGTTCTCGGTGCGCGACAAGGCGGCCCGCGTGGGCCGTAACCCCAAGACCGGCGAGGAGGTTCCGATCCTGCCCCGCCGGGTGCTGACCTTCCGTCCCTCGCACCTGATGAAGGACCGGGTCGCTGCAGGGAACAAATCCTGACAGGACGTTTGAATGGACAAGTCCCCCGACGCCTTCCGCACGATCAGTGAGGTCGCCGACTGGCTTGGCACGCCGACCCATGTGCTGCGCTTCTGGGAAAGCCGCTTCACGCAGGTGAAGCCGGTCAAACGTGCCGGTGGCCGACGCTATTACCGCCCCGCCGACATGGCACTGTTGGGCGGCATAAAGAAGCTGCTGCACGATGACGGCCTGACTATTCGCGGGGTTCAGAAGATCCTGCGCGAGCAGGGCGTGAAGCATGTTGCGTCCCTGTCGAAACCGATCGATGGCGGCATGGATGCCGAGTTCGAGACCGGCTTCGCGCAAGAGGTACCGTCGGAACAACCCGCCGCCCCAGTCGTCGATGTGGAGGCCGAGCGCCGCGCGCCGCCGCAGATCATCCGGCACGGCTATTCCGAGGCGACGCCCGAGGCCGAGGCGCCCGAACCCGAGGCCCCCGCGCCGGCGCAGGCGACTCTGGACACGGCCCCCGAGGTGCCCGCCGCGCCCGAGGACACCGTTGCAGCCTCCCCCGAAGCGGATGCGCCCGTGGCGCAGGCCCCGGTGGACGAAAGCTTCAACCCCTTCGCCAAACCCGCCGACGACGGCGACGCGGGAGACGCTGACGACACGGCCTTCGAAGCCCCCGTGCCCGAGACCTCGACCGAGGACGCCTTGGCCGACCTGCCGGATGTCGAGCCTGAGATGGCCGCCGCCCCGGATGCGCCCGTTGCAGAGCCCGCCGCCGAGGAGGCTCCGACGCCGTCGCCGACCGAGTCGGATGTGGCACCGGAACCGGTCGACGCCGCGCCGCAGCAGACCATCGAACAGCCCTACGACTATTCTCATGGCGAGATGCATCCCGGCGCGGCACCCGAAGGCGTGCCGGAACCCGCGACCGAAGATGCCGTGGCAGAGGTCGAGACGGCGACGGCCGCCCCTGCCCCCGAGCCCGAAGATGCGTCCGAACCGGCCTCCGAACCCGTTCCGGACACCGCCCCGCCCGCCTCTCAGGCCGCGCGCAGCCTGCCCGAGATGGCGCCGATGCCCGAGGGCCCGACCCTGTCCGAAGAGGTGCTGTCGCGCCTTCGCCGCACGCCCGTGGTGGACCGGAACGCGGTTCTTCCGGTCTACGAACGGCTGGCCGAGTTGCGCGGCCGGATGACCGCGGGGCAAGCCGGGGGGCATTCCGGCTGAGCGGCGAAATCGGCTCTTGCCCCTCCCGGCAGAAACGGTATGAAGGGCGCCACGTCGGGCTATGGCGCAGTCTGGTAGCGCGTCCGTCTGGGGGACGGAAGGTCGTAGGTTCGAGTCCTGCTAGCCCGACCAATTTCTTACCCGCCCGCGGAGTATTACCGCGGGCGTCGTCGTATCCGGGGGGACGATGACCGACGTGTTGACCGGAACCGGCGTACTTCCCAGCCAGCAGATCGAAGCGATGGTCCGCTCGGGCGCGATCACGTCCAACGTCCCGGTGGATGCCGCACAGGTTCAGCCCGCCTCTCTCGATCTTCGTCTTGGCAACGTGGCCTACCGCGTGCGCGCATCCTTCCTTGCCGGGTCCGGCGCGAAGGTGGCCGACCGGCTGGCCGAGTTCGAAATGCACCGCGTCGACCTGACCGATGGCGCCGTTCTGGAAAAGGGCTGCGTCTATGTCGTCCCGCTGATGGAACGCCTGCGGCTGCCGGACGGCGTGCAGGCGGTGGCCAATGCCAAAAGCTCGACCGGGCGGCTGGACCTTCTGACGCGCACGATCACCGATGGCGGCACGGAATTCGACCGCATCGCCGAAGGGTACGACGGACCGCTGTACGCCGAGATCTGCCCCCGCTCCTTCTCGGTGCTGGTGAAGCCGGGGATGCGCCTGAACCAGATCCGGTTCCGCGCCGGTCAGGCCGTGCTGGACGACGCGGAACTGCGGCGCCTGCACGAGGCGGTCACGCTGGTCAACGGCCCCGCGGTCATCGACAACGGGCTGGGCTTCTCGGTCGACCTGCGCCCCGAGGGCACCGACCTCGTCGGCTACCGCGCCAAGCCGCACACCGGGGTGATCGACCTTGACCGCATCGGCGGCTATCGCCCCGCCGATTACTGGGAAGAGGTCCGCACGACCGAGGGGCGCATCATCCTGGACCCCGGCGCGTTCTACATCCTTGTCAGCCGCGAAGCGGTGCACATCCCGCCCGAACACGCAGCCGAGATGGCGCCCTACCTCGCGATGGTGGGCGAATTCCGGGTGCACTATGCCGGGTTCTTCGATCCGGGCTTTGGCCATTCCGAGGTCGGCGGCGCCGGGTCCCGCGGCGTGCTGGAAGTCCGCTGCCACGAGGCGCCGTTCGTGCTGGAGCACGGGCAGATCGTCGGGCGGCTGGTGTACGAGCGGATGGCAGAGCGGCCGGCGCAGCTGTATGGCGCGGGCATCGCGTCGAACTATCAGGGTCAGGGCCTGAAGCTGTCAAAGCATTTCGCCGCGCCCTGACCGACGCCACCGCTTCCGTGGATCGTGTCCTTCGATCCGGCACGAAGCCGCACGGGGCAACATAGGGCAGCGTAGCCATCGCGCGGGACTACGTGATCTTCACCCCGTGGCGGCAGCAGCGACCGCGCCGTCCCCACACCCTGCATCCTTGACCTCACGGGCACAGGCGGCGCCCTCCGCGCCCTGCCCCTTGCCTGCCGCGCCCTGCCCTTGCCTGCCGCGCCCCCGGCGCCCCCACCCGGCCGCACCGCCGCTATCACCGCCGGACGCCGTCAGGCGCTGCGGCGCTCGGGGGTATCGTCGGCCATGTCCCAGACCTCTGCCTCGCGAGAGGCGTTGCGGGTGCGGAACGACGTCCCTTGCGAGATCAGGTCGTCGGTGCGCTTGCGCAGTTGCGCGACCGAGGCGGTGGTTTCCTCGAACATGGCGGCGTTCTGCTGGGTCGCGTGATCCAGATCGTTCACGGCACGATTGATCTCTTCCAAGCTTGCCGCCTGTTCGCGCGTGCTGTCGGCGACCGACACGACGATTTCCGAAACCTTGCCGATCCGCTGCACCACGCTCTGGATGCTTTCCCCGGCCTGGTTCACCTTGCCCGAGCCTTCCGCGATCTCGCTTTCGCTGGTGTGGATCAGCTTTGAAATCTCCTGCGCCGCATCGGCGGACCGCTGCGCCAGTGCGCGGACCTCGGACGCCACGACCGCGAAACCGCGCCCGGATTCGCCCGCGCGCGCCGCCTCGACGCCCGCGTTCAGCGCCAGCAGGTTGGTCTGGAACGAGATCTCTTCGATCAGCGAGGTGACCTTGGAAATCTCGGCCGAGGCGCCGACGATCCGGTCCATCGCGCGCACCGATTCACCGACCACCTCGCCGCCGTGGGTCGCCAGTTGCGACACCTCGTGCACCAGGTTCCGGGCCTCGTCCGCGTTGGCGGCGACCCCGCTGACCTGTTGGGTCATCGCCACGATCGCCGCTGCCGACTCTTCCAGCGTGGCGGCCTGCGTTTCGGTCCGGCGCGACAGGTCGTCGGCGGAACTGTCGATCGAATGCACCTCTGTCTGGACGTGTTGCGAAGTGGCGACCACGCCCTCGATCAGGTTCGAGATGCGAGTCAGCGCGTCGGTCAGTTCGTCCTGCAGACCGGCCAGCGCGCCGGAATAGCTGCCGGACATCGTCACCGACAGATCGCCGCGCGCCATCGCCCCGGCGACCGCGCCGATGTCGGTGACGGCGGCGTCGAAGATGCCCATCAGCCGGTTCACGCTGTCGGCAAGCGCGGCAAGCTCCGGGTCGTCGAAGCTTTCGTCGATCCGGCGGTGGAAATCGCCTTCGACCGCCGCTTCGACCACGCCGCGCACGGCCTTGCGGATCCGGTCCTGCGCCGCGCGCGCGGCCTCTTGCTGCTGTTCCGCCTGCCGGGCAAGTTCGGCTTGCTCCTGCACCTCGGCCAGCAGGGTCTTCTGCTGCTCCGCCGCCTCTTCCGCAGCGGCGGACTGGCGTTCCTGCTCGGCCAGCAGTTCCTTCGTGCGCACCATGTTCTGGCGAAACACCTCGGACGCGCGGGCGATGGCGCCGATTTCGTTGTCGCTTTCCAGAACGGCCAGATCGACGGTGTCGTCGCCCTGCGTCAGGCGCATGATGCCGTCGGCCACCGCTTCCGCAGGTTGAACGGCGCCGCGCCGCAGGGCCAAATGCGCCACCACGACGATGGCCAGCGCGATCAGTGTGGACAGCACAAGGCCGATCGAGATGTACAACATGCCCGCCGAAAGTTTCGCGCCGATCTCGGCCTCCAGCGCGACCGCCTTGATCAGCAGGCCGCGTTCAAGGGCATCCAGCGCCGCGACGGCGGGCGCGTCGTCGACCTTGACGGTGGCGTCGATGTCCTTGGGCGACAGCCCTGCGGCCCAGCCCTCGGCGACCATCGGCAGCGCGTCGGCATAGCTGTCGATCATCTCGGCCACCGTGGTCAGCGCGGCGCGTTCCTCGGGCGACAAATCGATCGCCTCATAGGCCGCCAGCGCGGCGCCGGCGCGGTCGACCGCCGCCAGCGCGCCCTCGCGGGCGTCATCCGACCCGCCCAGCACGAAGGTCTTGAAACTGTGGATCAGACCGCCGTACCCGATCGCGAAACGCAGTTCGGTCAGCAGGGCGGCCCGCGACGCGGTCTGGCCGGTCTGCAACCTTGTTCGCAGCGACGACAGCGCCGCCAGCGCCGCCGTGTCGTCCACCGCCACGGCCGCGCCCACCACTTCGGCCTGCTGACCCATCGCGCCCATCTGGAACGCGAGCGCCGCGAAGGTGCCGTAGGTTTCCACCGTTTCCGTGATGGTCGCCATGTCCTGCTGCGCCGCCGGATCGTCCAGCAGCATCGCCAGTTCTTCCAACTCGGCGTGAACGGCATCGGTCATACGTTCCACATGCTCCACCAAGGCGGCATCGCCCCTTAGGACCAGGTTCTTG
The DNA here is from genome assembly GCF_029168315.1 of Psychromarinibacter halotolerans. Lineage (NCBI taxonomy): Bacteria > Pseudomonadati > Pseudomonadota > Alphaproteobacteria > Rhodobacterales > Paracoccaceae > Psychromarinibacter > Psychromarinibacter halotolerans. The sequence continues at coordinate 67,261 of NZ_JARGYD010000006.1, read as the reverse complement.
AAATCATGTATCATTCCGCCATAGCCAAGCTTCGCCGCGATGGCGTCCAGCAACAGCCGCCTGCGATCCGCGCTTTCGGCATAACTGTTCCACGACGCCTGCGTCTGCTTCAGCGAGACGACGTTCCAGACCATGTTCGCCGCCATCGTGCCGCCAAGCACGACAACCGAGATCACGATGATCCGGGCAAGGTTTCGAAGGGTGATGTTCCTGAGGTTCGGTATACCGGGCATGCGTCCACCTTGGGCGTGAAGACCTTGCCCCTTCGCATAGAAGCGAAAGACTAATGGTCCGCTAAGGCAGATCGCTTTCCCGGCACAAAAGGATCAGAAGCGGCCGATCCGGCGGATGACACGCATCCCCTGCCGCGCCCGGCGCGCCGCATCGCGGCCCTGCTTGCCGGTGCGCTGAGCCGCCTCGGGGTTCCGGGGCGCGTCCGGCTTGCCGCGTCGTTGACGCTCGGCCAGCATGTCGAAACCCTTGTTCATCCCGCGGCTAAGCGACTTCCGCACGAACATGCGGAAGATCATGTTGATGATCTGGTTGGCGTTCATCGCACGTCCTTTCCGTTCGAAAGGCTATTCGAACATCTCGCCCTGATCGGTGTCGGGCACGCCCTCGTCGTCGTCCGGTTCGCTTTGGCCGGCGGCCAGCGGTCCCATCTGCGGACGGCTTTCCAGAAGCCCGGCCTCGCGCAGTTCCTTCAGCCCCGGCAAGTCGCGGGCGTTCTCCAGCCCGAAATGATCCAGGAACTCTTCTGTCACTACATATGTAACAGGCCGGCCCGGAGTCATCCTTCGCCGTCCAAACCGTATCCATTCCAGCTCTAATAGCTGGTCTACGGTGCCTCTGGACACGGATACGCCACGAATTTCCTCGATCTCGGCCCGCGTGACCGGCTGGTGATAGGCGACGATGGCAAGCGTCTCGACCGCGGCGCGCGACAGCTTGCGGGTCTCGACCGTTTCCTTCTGCATCAGAAAGCCAAGGTCCGGCGCCGTGCGCAGCGCCCACGCGTCGCCCACGCGGACAAGGTGCACGCCCCGCCCCTCGTAGCGTTTGCGCAGGTAGACCAGCGCCTCGGCCGCATCCGATCCATGCGGCATCCGCGCGTTCAGCTCGGCCACCGACACCGGCTCTGCCGAGGCGAACAGAATGGCCTCGACCATGCGCTCTTGTTCCGCCATCGGAGGCGCCTCGAACAGGCTGCGCTCTTCCTCGGCGGGACCTGCGTCTTCCGCCTCGGGCCGCGTTTCCGACGCCGCCGTGTCCACGTCTTCCTCAGCCATCCGGGCGCTCCTTGCGGCGCAGCTGGATCGGCGCGTAGGTTTCGGACTGCCGTATCTCCATATGTCCCTCTTTCACCAGCTGAAGCGAGGCCGCGAAGGTCGCCGCCGTCGCCGAGCGGCGCATCGCCGGATCGGTTTCCCAGCCATCCGGCAGGTACGACAGCAGGTCCGTCCAGTCGCCCGCGAACCCGATCAGCGGCCGCATCCGTTCCAGCGCCTGTTCCATCGTCAGCACCCTGTCGCGGTCCATCACGAAGGGGCGGAATTCGTCCCGCGTGCGGATGCGGGCATAGGCCTGCATCAGGTCCAACAGCGTCGCCGTATACTCGATCCGCCGCACGCGTTCCTGTTTCTCGGGAATACCGCGCACGAAAAAGTCGCGGCCCTTCTGGTCGCGCCCCATCAGCCGCGCGGCACAGTCGCGCATCGCCTGAAGCCGTTCCAACTGAAACGCCAGGTGCGCGGCCAGTTCCTCGCCCGAGGGGCCTTCCTCGGTGGGATCGGGGGGCAGCAGCAGGCGCGACTTCAAGAACGCCAGCCACGCGGCCATCACAAGATAGTCGGCGGCCAGCTCGATCCGCAGGTCGCGGGCCTTGCGGATGAAGGCAAGGTACTGTTCCGACAGCTGAAGAACGGACACCTTGCGCAGGTCGACCTTCTGGGTGCGCGACAGGGTCAGAAGCAGGTCGAGCGGCCCCTCGAACCCGTCCACGTCGACGATCAGCGCCTCGGCCGCGCGGCGCGCCTCGACACTGGTGACGTTGTCGTATGCCTGTTGTTGCTCAGCCATGCACCTTGCCGCCCAGAAGCGTCTCAAGTTCTGCTTCTGCGTCGGCAATGTCAATGGAATCGGGCTTTGTGCGCGCGCTCAGCGCGGCCTCGGCCCGGCGGACGGCCTGTCCGTCCAGCACGCCTGCGGCGGCCACGACCTGCTGCATCTCGTCCATATGGCCGTTGCAGTGCAGGACCATGTCGCAGCCCGCGGCACGCGACGCCGCGGCCCGGTCGCCGGGGCCGCCGGACAGCGCCTCCATCGACAGGTCGTCGGACATCAGCAGGCCGTCGTAGGCAAGCGTCTGGCGGATCAGGGAAATGACGTCCGGCGACGTGGTGGCGGGGTTGTCGGGGTCGATCGCCTCGAACACGACATGGGCCGACATCGCCATCGGCAGATCGGACAACGCCGCAAAGGGCGCGAAGTCGACCGACTGCAACACGTCGAGCGGTTCGGACACCACCGGCAGCGACAGGTGGCTGTCCACCAGCGCGCGGCCGTGACCGGGCATGTGCTTCATCACCGGCAGGACACCGCCCGCCATCAGCCCGCGCGCGGCGGCGCGGCCGACCGTGGTGACGGTCTGCGGGTCGTCGCCGTAGCAGCGGTTGCGCAACACGGCGTGGGTATCGGGGCGCGCGACGTCCAGACAGGGGGCACAGTTCACGTCGATGCCAATGGCCAGCAGTTCGGACGCGATGATCCGATACCGCAGTTCCATCGCGCGCGCGGCGTCGGCGCCCGCCCGTTCGGTCTGGTCCAGCGGCGGCAGCCACTGGCGCCAGTGCGGCGGGGTCATGCGCTGGACGCGCCCGCCCTCTTGGTCGATCAAAACCGGCACGTCGCGGCCCACCGCGTCGCGCAGGCCCGACGTCAGCCGCACCACCTGATCCGGGGTCTGGATATTCCGCGCGAACAGGATAAAGCCCCACGGCTGCGCATCAGCGAAGAAACGGCGCTCGTCGGGCGTCAGACGCGGCCCGTCGCAGCCGAGGATGGCCGCCGCGCGGGCGGTCATCAGCGGGCCACCACCGGAATGCAAGCCTGTCCCTCGGCGACGAAGGCGGCACAGAAGCGGCGCGCGTCAGAGGTATCGGCGAAGTTCATCGCGCGCAGACGATAGAAGGTCTTGCCGCCCGACAGCGCCTTTTCGATCACGCGGCGCTTGTTGGTCAGAAAGTCGGTGAACTGCGCGTCCATCTTGTCCCACGCGGCGCGGGCCTCTTCCGGGCTGGCGAAGGCGCCGAACTGCACAAGGCGCGTGCCGGGTTCGACCTCTGCCCCGTCGATCTCGGATAGGTCGGCGTTCGGGGCGACCGTGGGCGTCACGTTCCGCAACACGGCGGCGGCGACGGCTTCGGCCACCGCGTCCTCGCCAGAGGCATCGACCGGGGCCGCCGCAGCGGTGACAGAGGCGGGGCGCGCAATCGGAAGCGGGCTGACGGAGACGCCCGCGACGCTGGCGGGGATCGTTTCGATCAGCGGGCGGACCGGCTCGTCGACACCGCCCAGCGGCTCGACGCCGTCGGTCAGTTCGTCGACCATCGCGGTCATGTCGGCGGGCGTCTCGTCGGCAACCCCGGCTTCGGGATCGTCGGCGGGCGCTTCGGCCATCAGGTCGATGATCTCCTCCTCGGGCGCCGGTTCTGCCGCAGCGGTGTCGCCCGGACCGGCGGTGTCCTCTTCCGACAGGCTCAGCGGCGGCGGCGCAAGCACCAGCCGGTCGGCGGGCCCGGCGGCCACGCCCTCGGCGGCCACGTTGTTCACCGCAAGGCCCTGATGTTCCGCCTGCTCGCCGCCCGGATCGTCCGGAGCGACCCGCATCGGCCCTTCCAGCGCGCGCACGACCGGAACGCCTGACACGTCGCGTACCGCAAGTTGATAGCCCCATACGCCCAAGCCGCCGATCAACGCGACCGACATCAATGCGCCGGTCCACGTGAACACGGCACCGAAAATGCTTGGTACGGATACGGCTTCGGGTTCCAGGCTTTCGCCCAGGTACAAATCCGCCATGTCTGCCTCACTGCCCCTGTCGGCCATTTCGGCGCGTCGGGTTTTCTTGCCTGCTTCAGGACCCGTGATCGGACAAGGCGCGCCTGTTTATCAGCGCATTTCCTCGACCGGGGTCACGCCAAGAATACCAAGGCCGGACGAAATAACAACGCCAACGGCTCGTGGCAGCGCAATTTTTTCCGCTGTGGCCTGATCTTCCTGCAGGAAGCGCAGCTCGGGCTTCTCGTTGCCCTTGTTCCAGAGCGAGTGGAAATCCGATGCGAGTTCGTACAAGTAAAAGGCGATCCGGTGCGGTTCGTTCGTGCGTGCGGCGATCTCGACAAGGCGCGGCCACTCGGCCAGCTTCTTGGCGACGGCGACCTCGGCCTCGTCCTCCAGCGACGGAACGTCGGTCAGCTCCAGCCCCTGCTCTGCCGCCTTGCGCAGCACGGAATGGATCCGAGCGTTCGCATATTGGACATAAAACACTGGATTGTCCTTGGATTGTTCAAGAACCTTGTCGAAATCGAAGTCCAGCGGCGCGTCGTTCTTGCGCGTCAGCATCACAAAGCGGGTCACGTCCGGCCCCACCTGATCCACCACATCGCGCAGGGTGACGAAGTTACCGGCCCGCTTCGACATCTTGAACGGCCCGCCGTTCTTGAACAGCCGCACCAGCTGGGTCAGCTTGATGTCCAGCGGCACGGTGTTGCCCGACAGCGCCGCGACGGCGGCCTTCATCCGCTTGACGTACCCGCCGTGGTCGGCGCCGAACACGTCGATCAGCAGGTCGTAGCCACGGCTGACCTTGTCGTAGTGATAGGCGATATCCGGCGCGAAATAAGTCCATGCCCCGTCCGACTTCTTGATCGGCCGGTCCACGTCGTCACCATAGTCGGTCGACCGGAACAGCGTCTGCTCGCGCGGTTCCCAGTCTTCCGGCACCTTGCCCTTCGGCGGCTCCAGCGTGCCGCGATAGATCAGGCCCTTGCTGTCGAGATCCTCGATCGCCGCCTCGATCCGGCCGGTGCCGTACAGCGACTTTTCGGAAAAGAAGCTGTCCATCTCGACGCCAAGCTGCTTCAGATCCTCGCGGATCATGTCCATCATGGCGTCGGTGGCGAAGGTGCGGACCTCTTCCAGCCAGTACTGTTCGCCCTTGTCCAGCAGGCTGTCGCCGTACTTCTCTTTCAGCGCCTCGCCGACCGGGATCAGGTATTCGCCGGGATACAGCCCTTCGGCGATCTCGGGCGCGTGACCGCAGGCCTCGCGGTACCGCTCGAAGGCGGACCGGGCCAGCACGTCGACCTGCGCGCCGCCGTCGTTGATGTAGTATTCCCGCGTGACGTCATAGCCCGCGTAATCCAGCAGGCTGGCCAGCGCGTCGCCGAACACCGCGCCCCGCGTGTGCCCGACATGCAGCGGGCCGGTGGGGTTGGCAGAGACGTATTCAACGTTCACCTTCTTGCCCTGCCCCAGCGGCGACCGGCCGTAGGCCTCGCCCGAGGCGAGCACGCCCTCGACCAGACGGGTCCAGACGGCTTCGGCCAGACGCAGGTTCAGGAAGCCGGGCCCCGCAACCTCGGCGGTCTCGATCCGGTCGTCGGCGGCCAGCTTGGCGGCCAGCGCATCGGCGATGTCGCGCGGCTTGGCCTTCGCGGGCTTGGCCAGCACCATCGCGGCGTTGGTCGCCATGTCGCCATGCGCGGCATCGCGCGGCGGTTCGACCGTCACGTTCGAGAAATCGAGCCCCTCGGGCAGCGCACCCTCGGCGGTCATCGCCGTCAGGCTGTCCAGCACCAGCGCACGGATATCGGAGAACAGGTTCATCTTGACTTCCTTCTGCACCGGCGCGGTTTAACACGCTGCCGTGCCGCGTCAACGCGGCATCGACAGCCCGTTTCGCCCGCCGGAACCGGCCTAGCGCAGCTTCTTCAGTCGCTTCCATTCCTGCAGCGCGAAGCGGTCGGTCATCCCCGAGATATAGTCGGACACGATCCGCGCCAGCTCGATCTCGGACTGCACCTCGTCCACTTCCTTGCGCCACTGTTTCGGCAGCTCTGCCGGATGCGCCATGAAGAAGGGGAACAGCCCCTCGACCGCCTTGGTCACCTTCTTGCGCATCTTCACCACGTCAGGGGCGCGGTACATGCGGTGGAACAGGAATTCGCGCGTCACTTGAAGCTGTTCCCAGATCTCGTCGGAAAACCGCACCATCGGCCGCCCGGCGTGGCGGATATCGTCGGCGGTGACGGGCTGTAGATCGGCGATGCGCCGTTTGGCCTGCGTGACCACGTCATCCACGAGGATGCCGAAGAACCGGCGCAGCGCGACATGCCGCCGCTTGTACAGGTTCAGGCCGGAATACTTCCGGTCCACCGCGGCGAAACAGCCGTCCAGCAGCGGCAGTTCCGACAGATCCTCGGTCGAGAACAGCTCGGCCCGCAGGCCGTCGTGCAGGTCGTGGCTGTTGTAGGCCACGTCATCCGCCAGCGCGGCGACCTGCGCCTCGATCGAGGCGTGGGTGTGCAACTCCAGATCGTACTGCGCGTTGAACTGCGCCAGCGCGTAGGGCACGTCGCCCACCACCGGACCGTTGTGCTTGGCGATGCCTTCCAGCGTTTCCCACGTCAGGTTCAGCCCGTCGAAATCGGCGTAATGCCGTTCCAGCGAGGTGACGATACGGATCGCCTGCGCGTTGTGGTCGAACCCGCCGTAGGGCTGCATCAGCGCGGCAAGCGCGTCCTCTCCGGTGTGGCCGAAGGGCGGATGGCCCAGATCGTGCGCCAGCGCCACCGCCTCGGCGAGGTCGATGTTCAGCCCCAGCGCCTGCGCGAACGACCGCGCGACCTGCGCCACCTCGATCGAGTGGGTCAGGCGGGTGCGGAAATAATCGCCCTCGTGTTCGATGAACACCTGCGTCTTGTGCTTAAGCCGCCGGAACGCGCTGGAATGGATGATCCTGTCCCGGTCGCGCTGGAAACAGTCGCGGAACCGGCTGGGTTCCTCGGGGTATAGTCGCCCGCGCGAGTCCTCGTCGCGCGCCGCGTATGGTTGCAGCATGTGCCTGCCTGTCTTTTCGGCCGATCCTTGTCGGCAAGTCCCGTGGCCCATATATTCACAATTGACTCACAATGATACTGCCGGAGCTGTGGAAATGATCGTCCCGCCCAAAGTCACCCCCCGCGCCTTCGAACGCCTGTCCGAAATCGGCGCCGCCAGCCAGGGCAAGGTCCTGCGCGTGGCCGTCGATGGCGGCGGCTGTTCCGGCTTTCAGTACGATATCTCTTTGGACGAAGCCGCCGAAGACGACCTTGTGCTGGAAGGCTCGGGCGAGAAGGTCGTGGTCGACAGCGTATCCCTGCCCTTCCTTGCCGATGCGGTCATCGACTTTTCCGAGGAACTGATCGGCGCGCGCTTCGTGATCGAGAACCCGAACGCGACCTCGTCCTGCGGCTGCGGCACGTCCTTCTCGATGTGATCTTGCGTTTGGTGCGGGGACCGCTACACCCCGCCCCATGCATCACCCCACGATCATCCTTGGCGCCGGCGCGGCCGGCCTGATGGCGGCGGCCCATGCCGGGCCGGGCACGCTTGTCCTCGACCACGCGAAGGCGCCGGGCGAGAAGATCCGGATTTCCGGCGGCGGGCGGTGCAATTTCACGAACCTTTACGCGGGGCCCGAGAACTTCCTGTCGGAAAACCCGCATTTCGCCAAGTCGGCGCTGGCCCGCTATACCCAGTGGGATTTCATCGACTTGGTCGCGCGCCACGGCATCGCCTACCATGAAAAGACGCTGGGCCAGCTGTTTTGCGATGGCTCGGCGAAAGAGATCATCGCGATGCTGCTGGCCGAAATGGAAGCCGCGGGCGCCGATCTACGGCTGAATGCGCCGGTGGCCGAGGTGACGAAGAGCCCGGACGGTTTTGCGGTGATTTTGCAGTCGGGAGAGCGGCTGGCCTGCGACCGGCTGGTGGTGGCGACGGGCGGCAAGTCGATCCCCAAGATGGGTGCGACCGGCTTCGCCTATCGCGTGGCCGACCAGTTCGGCCTGCGCGTGACCGAAACCCGCCCCGCGCTGGTGCCGCTGACCTTCGGGCCGGACGTGCTGGCCCTGACCAAGCCCTTGGCCGGGGTCGCCCTGCCCGCCCGCGTGTCCTGCAACGGCGCCAGCTTCGACGAGGCGCTGCTGTTCACCCACCGTGGACTGTCGGGGCCGTCGATCCTGCAAATCTCGTCCTACTGGCACGAGACAGACAGCATCCGGGTGAACCTTTTGCCCGACCGCGACGTGCTGGGCGCACTCAAGGCCGCGCGGGCCGAGAACGGGCGCCGCGCCGTCGGCACCGCGCTGGCCGAATTGCTGCCAAACCGGCTGGCCGCCGCGTGGTCCGAGGCGCAGGGCCTGTCGGGCCAGCTTGCCAACACCCCCGACACACAGCTGTCCGGGATCGCCGACGGCTTGGCGGACTGGGAACTTACCCCTGCCGGATCAGAGGGTTATCGCACCGCCGAGGTGACGCTGGGCGGCATCGCGACCGAAGGGCTGGACAGCCGCACGATGCAGGCCAAAACGGTGCCGGGGCTGTATTTCATCGGCGAGGCGGTCGACGTGACGGGCTGGCTGGGCGGCTACAACTTCCAGTGGGCGTGGTCCTCGGGCTGGGCTTGCGGCACCGCGATCCGCGCCGCGCGGGACAACACGGGCGCGTAGACATCCGCCCCGCGCTGTGGTCAATCTGACCCGGCAACTGCGGAGTCCCCCATGAAGATCGCGACCTTCAACATCAACGGCATCAAGGCACGTCATCAGGCGCTGTCCGACTGGCTGGACGAGGCGCAGCCCGACGTCGCCCTGCTGCAAGAGATCAAGTCGGTCGACGAGGGCTTCCCCCGCGAGATCTTCGAGGACAAGGGCTATAACGTTGAAACGCATGGCCAAAAAAGCTTCAACGGCGTTGCGATCTTGTCGAAATTCCCGCTGGAGGACGTCACGCGCGGCCTGCCCGGCGACGACGAGGACGAACAGGCCCGCTGGATCGAGGCGACGGTCGTCGGAAAGCGCGCGGTACGGCTGTGCGGGCTGTACCTGCCCAACGGCAACCCCGCTCCGGGGCCGAAGTACGACTATAAGCTGTCGTGGATGGAGCGCCTGAAGGCACGGGCCGAGGCGCTGCTGGCGTCCGAGGAACCGGCGCTGATGGCGGGCGACTACAACGTCATCCCGCAGGCCGAGGACGCCGCGAAGCCAGATCAGTGGACCGACGACGCGCTGTACCGGCCCGAAACGCGGGCCGCGTTCCGGCGGATTCTGAACCTTGGCTTCACCGAGGCGTTCCGCGCCCGCGTGCAGGGTCCGGGGCACTATTCGTTCTGGGACTATCAGGCAGGCGCGTGGCAGAAGAACAACGGCATCCGCATCGACCACCTGCTGCTGACGCCGCAGGCGGCGGACCTGATGACCGGCTGCGGCATCGACAAAGACATCCGCGACCGCGAAAAGCCGTCGGACCACGTTCCGGTTTGGATCGAACTGGACGCCTGACGCTGCACTGCCCCGGGTCGCCCCGGGGCGCGTGCTGGGTCAGGTGATCACGTCAGGCTCGGTCCGGCCGATGTGAGTTTCCATGTCGGACAGCGACCGCGCGGCGCGAATGATCGGGCCCAGCGCCGCTTGCGGTTCCTCGTCCAGACCGTCCGGCCCGGCGACATAGCGTTCAAGGTAGACACGCAGGGTCGCGCCGGTGGTGCCGGTGCCCGACAGGCGCATCACGATGCGGCTGCCGTCCTCGAACACGATGCGCCAGCCCTGGTTGTCGGACACCGAGCCATCGACAGGGTCTTCGTACTTGAAGATGTCCGCGGAAGCGATTGTCATTCCTTCCACTTCCATGCCCGGCAGATCGGCGAACCGCGCCGTCAGAGCGGACAGCAGACCTTCGGCCTTGGCGTTTTCCAGCGCCTCGTAATCGTGGCGAGAATAGTAGTTGCGCCCGTACTCGGCAAAGTGCGACGCCATCACCGCGCCGACCCCCTCGCCGCGCTTGGCAAGGATGTTCAGCCACATCAGAACCGCCCACAGGCCGTCCTTTTCGCGGACGTGATCCGACCCGGTGCCGAAGCTTTCCTCGCCGCACAGCGACACGCGGCCCGCGTCCATCAGGTTGCCGAAGAACTTCCAGCCGGTCGGCGTCTCGAAGCAGTCCAGCCCCTTGGCGGCCGCCACCCGGTCCACCGCGCCGGACGTCGGCATCGACCGTGCGACGCCTTTCAGCCCGTCGGTGTATCCCTTGGCCAGGTGCGCGTTGGCGGCGATCACGGCAAGGCTGTCAGAGGGCGAGACGTAAACCTCGGGACCGACGATCATGTTGCGGTCGCCATCGCCGTCGCTGGCGGCACCGAAATCCGGCGCGTCGGCGCCCCACATCTCGTCCATCAGCATCTTCGCCCAGACCGGGTTCGGGTCGGGATGCATCCCGCCAAAGTCGGGCAGCGGCTGTCGGTTGACCACCGTCCCGCGCGGCGCGCCCAGCCGGTTTTCAAGGATTTCAACGCCATAGGGGCCAGTGACGGCGCACATGCTGTCCATCCGCACCCGGAAGCCACCGGCGATCATCGCGCGGATCGCATCGAAGTCGAACAGTGTCTCCATCAGGTCGGCATAGTCGGCGACGGGATCCAGAACCTCGACCGTCATGTCACCGACGGCATGGGTACCGATGGCCGACAGGTCGATGTCGTGGCTTTCGTAAACGCGGTACTCGGTCATCGAACTGGCGGCGTCGTACATCGCCGAGGTCACGGACTCGGGCGCCGGTCCACCGTTCGGCATGTTGAACTTGATGCCAAAGTCTTCGTCCGGGCCGCCGGGGTTATGGCTGGCCGACAGGATGATGCCGCCGTCGGTTTCGTTCAGCCGGATCAGGTGGCTCGCTGCCGGCGTTGACAGGATGCCGCCCTGCCCGACCAGCACCTTCGCGGCGCCGTTCGCGGCGGCCATGCGCAGGATCACCTGCACCGCGCGGTCGTTGAAATAGCGGCCATCCCCGCCCACGACAAAGGTCTTGCCGTCCGCCCCGCCAATCGCGTCAAAGATCGCCTGCACGAAGTTTTCAAGATAATGCCGCTGCATGAAGACCTGCGTCTTCTTGCGCAGGCCGGACGTGCCCGGCTTCTGCCCCGTGATCGGTTCGGTGGGGACAGTGGCAATGGTCATGTGGCGAACTCCTGCATCGGCACCCGTTCAAGGGCCAGCACGGATTGTGCGGGTGCCATCAGTTTCTTGCCAAGGGGATTGTGCGGCCCGGCATCGGGAAGCGTGGTGTCCAGCACCACTTCCCAGATCTGCCCTTCAGGGCAAGGCGGTAAGGTGATTTCCTGCGCGTCTCCGGCGTTGAACACGGCGAAGATCACGTCGTCCGAGGCGGCATAGTCCGGCGTTTCCGACGAGGTCCGGATCTCGACGCACAGGGTCTTCCAGCTGGGGTCCTGCCAATCCTCTGGCGAGGGGCTTTTGCCGTTCGGCATCCGCCAGAACAGGTCGGCCAGCCCGTCCATCCGGCGCGGGCGCGAGTGCAGGAACAGACGCTGGCGCAACACCGGGTGGGCCCGGCGCAACGCGGCGATCTTGGTGACGAAGTCGTACAGGTCCCAGTCGGCATTGGCCCAGTCAATCCAGCCGGTCTGGTTGTCCTGCGCATAGGCATTGTTGTTGCCGCCCTGCGAATTGCCAATCTCGTCCCCCGCCAGCAGCATCGGCGTGCCTTGCGCAAGGAACATCGTCGACAGCATGTTGCGCTTGCGCTGCGCCCGGTCGGCGCGAATGCGCGGGTTCGAGGTCGGACCCTCCAACCCCATGTTGTCGCTGTAGTTTTCGTCCTTGCCGTCGCGGTCGCCCTCGCCGTTCGCAAGGTTGCGCTTGATGGTGTAGGACACCAGATCCTGAAGCGTGAACCCGTCGTGGGCGGTGATGAAGTTCACCGACGACGTCGCCGCGCGGCCCGAGTGGTCGAAGTTCACGGCAGACCCCAGCAGGCGGCTGGCCAGATCTCCGGTCAGGCCATCGTCGCCACGCCAGTACCGCCGCACCCCGTCGCGGAACTTGTCGTTCCATTCGTAGAACGGATGCGGAAAGGCGCCCAACTGATAGCCGCCGGGGCCGATGTCCCACGGTTCCGCGATCAGCTTGACCTTGTTCAGCACCGGATCCTGCCGGATCGCGTCCAGAAAGCCGCCGTTCGGATCGAAGCCGGTGTCGCCTTCGCGCCCCAGCGTGGCCGCAAGATCGAAGCGGAAGCCATCGACATGCATCACCTCGACCCAATAGCGCAGGCTGTCCATCACCATCCGCAGCACCGCCGGATGCGACACGTTCAGCGTGTTCCCGGTCCCGGTGTCGTTGATGTAATAGCGCCCACCCTCGGTCAGGCGGTAGTAACTGGCGTTGTCGAGCCCGCGGAAGCACAGGGTTGGGCCAAGCTCTCCGCCCTCGGCGGTGTGGTTGTAGACGACGTCGAGGATCACCTCGAACCCGGCAGCGTGCAGCCGGCGGACCATCGTCTGAAACTCCCACAGATCGCCTTGCGCCATATAGCGGGGCTCCGGCGCGAAGAAGCCGATGGACTGATAGCCCCAATAGTTGCGCAGCCGCTTCTGGACCAGAAAACGGTCGTCCAGAAAGGCGTGGATCGGCAGCAGTTCAACCGTCGTGACGCCCAGCTTCGCCATATGCTCCAGCATCGGCTCGGACGCGACGGCGCGGTAGGTGCCCGCGATCTCGGGGTCGATGGCGGGGTGGGTCTGGGTCAGACCGCGCGCGTGCGCCTCGTAGATCACGGTTTCCGACCGGCGGGTGCGCGGCGGCTTATCGTCACCCCACTGAAAGCTGGGGTCCGCAACCTCGGATTTCGGGACGAACGGCGCGCTGTCGCGCGGATCGAAGCTTAGGTCGGCCTTGGGCGCGTTCACGATGTAGCCGTAGACCGCATCGTTCCACTGCAGCTTGCCCGACAGCTTCTTGGCGTAGGGGTCCAGCAACAGCTTGTTCGGGTTGAAGCGGTGGCCCTCTTCCGGCTTATAGGGCCCGTGGACGCGATAGCCGTACCGCGTGCCCGGCCCCAGACCTGCGACGTGAACGTGCCACACGTCCCCGTCGCGTTCCTTCAGCGGAATGCGCGCAAGTTCGGTCTGCCCGTCGCTGGTGAACAGACACAATTCCACCAGATCGGCATGGGCCGAGAACACGGCGAAGTTCACCCCCTCGCCGTCGAAGGTCGCGCCAAGCGGATCGGGCCGCCCGGCCGACAGGGAATGTCCCGCGAGTTTCGCGGGCAGACGCTCTTTCATGACGTTCATTCGAACAGGCCCTCGTACAGCGTCGCATAAGCGGCGGAAGACCGCGTCCAGTCAAGCTCTGCCTTCATGCCGTTGCGTTGCAGCTGCCGCCACGTCTTGGTGTCGTCATACAGCGCGATCAGCCGGCGCAGCGCCTGTTCCAGCCCCAAAGCGTCGGTCGTATGGAACACGATGCCCGTCGCCACCCCAGCCGATACCGCCGCCGGATTGGCGTCGATCACCGTATCGGCCAACCCGCCGGTCGCTGCCACCAGCGGCACGGTGCCATAGCGCAGGCCGTACATCTGGGTCAGCCCGCAGGGTTCGAACCGCGACGGCACCAGCACCGCGTCGCCACCCGCGAAGATACGGTGGGACAAAGCCTCGTCATAGCCGGTGCGAATGCCAATGCGGCGCGGGTTCAGGTCGGCCTGATGGCGCAGCGCCATCTCGATCTCGGGCCCGCCGGACCCCAGCACCACAAGCCCGCCACCGCGCCACGTGAACTCGGCCAGCCGGTCGGGCAGCAGGTCCAGCCCCTTCTGCGTCGTCAGCCGCGAGACAACCACGGCCAGCGGCCCCGGCACCGGGCCAAGGCCGAATTCCTTGATCAGCGCGGCGCGGTTCTTGCGTTTCTCGGACAGGGTCCGCGCGCTGTACGGGTGAATGGCCGGGTCGGTGTCCGGCGACCAGACATCGGTGTCGACGCCGTTCAGGATACCGTGCAGCACACCGGCCCGCGCCTGCAGCACGCCCTCCAGCCCCATCCCGAATTCGCCGCGCATAAGCTCGTTCGCATAGGTCGGGCTGACCGTCGTGATCGCATCCGCCATCACCAGCCCCGCCTTCAGCGCGCTGATGTCGCCCCAGAATTCGAACCCTTCCGAGGTAAAGTCATCCGGCCGCAGCCGCAGAGCGTCCAGCTTGTCCGCCCCGGCGCGGCCCTGAAAGGCGATGTTGTGAACGGTGATGACGGATCGCACTTCCTCGACCCCGGCCTGCCGCAGATAGACCGGGGCCAGCCCGCCCTGCCAGTCGTGGGCGTGCACCACCTCGGGGCGCCAGCCGTCGGACATACCGGCGCGCGCGATCTCGGCCGCCGCCCAGCACAACGCGGCAAACCGTTCGGGGTTGTCGGCATAGTCGCCGCTGTCGTCGGAATACGGACCGCCATCGCGGGCATACAGGTGCGGCGCATCCAGCAGCAGGACGTCGATCCCCTCGACCCGGCCGCCCAGCACCTGTGCCGGGCCGCCGAACAGGTCGGTGTCGGTCCACACCACCTTGGGCCGCTTCATCGTCTCGGCCAGCCCCGGATAGGCGGGCATCAGCACCCGCATGTCCCAGCCGTGCACCGCCAGCGCCTTGGGCAGCGCGCCCACCACGTCCGCCAGCCCGCCGGTCTTCAGCAGCGGGACACATTCGGAAGCCACGGAAAGAACGCGCCGTTTCATGTTTTACCCCAGTGCTGCCTTTACCCCAGTGCCGCCTTTACCCGAGTGCCGCCGCGCGAGCGTCGATCATGTCCTGCGTGATCAGAACGACGCCGCCCTCGGTCCGCCGGAACCACTTCGCATCTTCGTCTGCGTCCTCACCCACGACCAGCCCTTCGGGAATGCGCACGCCCCGGTCTATGACACAGCGGTTAAGCTCCGCTTTCTCGCCGATGTCGACATACGGCAGCGCGACAACCTCGAACATCGCGGAATAGCTGTGGGCGTGGACCCCGGTGAACAGCAGCGAATTGCGGATCTCGGACCCAGAAATGATGCAGCCCCCCGCCACCATCGACGACACGGCACTGCCGCGACGGGCTTCCTCGTCGTGGATGAACTTCGCGGGCGGGACCAGTTCTGAATAGGTCCAGATCGGCCAGTCGGTGTCGAACAGGTCAAGTTCGGGCGTAAAGTCGGTCAGGTCGATGTTCGCGGCGTGGAAGGCGTCGATGGTGCCGACGTCGCGCCAATAGGGTTCCTTCTCCAGCCCGCTCATCACGCAGCTGTCTGCGAACCGGTGCGCCATCGCCTTGCCGTTCTTCACGATCGCCGGGATCAGGTCGTGGCCGAAGTCATGGCTGCTGTTCGGATCGTCCGCATCCGACAACAGCAGGTCGCGCAGGAATTTCCAGTCGAACACGTAGATCCCCATCGAGGCCAGCGCGTGTTCTTCATCGCCGGGGATGCCGGGCGGATCGGCGGGTTTCTCAAGGAAATCCGTGATCTGCATCTGATCGTTCACGCCCATGACGCCAAAGGCGCGGGCCTCCATGCGCGGCACGGTCAGGCAGCCGATCGTCACGTCCGCGCCAGAGTCGACATGTTGCTCGATCATCTTTTCGTAGTTCATCTTGTAGATGTGGTCGCCCGCCAAAACGACGATGTAGTCCACGTCATAGCTGTCGACGATGTCGATATTCTGACGCACCGCGTCAGCGGTCCCGAGATACCACATGCTTTCGTCGACCCGCTGCGACGCGGGCAGGATGTCGAGGTATTCGTTGCGTTCGGCCCGAAAGAAGCTCCAGCCGCGCTGGCAGTGCCGGATCAGGCTGTGCGCCTTGTACTGCGTGGCGATGGCCATCTTGCGGATGCCAGAATTCAGGGCGTTCGACAGCGCGAAGTCGATGATGCGGACCTTGCCGCCGAAATAGACGGCAGGCTTGGCGCGCCGGTCGGTCAGTTCCTTCAGCCGTGATCCCCGACCGCCGGCCAGCACGAAGGCCATCGCGCGACTGGAAAGACGTGAATTTCTCTGTGGTGCCATGACTTACCTCCCATTTTCCTCAACGAATACGATCGCCGCCAGCGGCGGCAGCGTGATCAGCGCAGACTGGTCCTGCCCATGCCACGGCACGCCCTCGGCCCAGACGCCGCCGAAATTGCCCCGGTTCGCGCCTCCGTAGACCTCGGCGTCGGTATTGATCGCCTCGCGCCAATATCCGCCGCCGGGCAGGCCCAGACGGAAGCCGGTCCGCTCGACTGGCAGCATGTTCAACACGACGACCACGCGCGGGTCGCCGGGGCGGCCGCAGCGCACATAAGAGAACACCGAGTTCGCGGCATCCCCACCGTCAAGCCATTGAAATCCCTCGGGCCGTGTATCGTTCACATGCAGCGCGGGCGTGCCGCGCATCAGCCCGTTCAGATCGCGCACCAGCCACTGGACGCCACGGTGCAGGTCGTCCGCGCACAGGTGCCAGTCCAGCGACTGATCGTGGTTCCACTCGCGCCACTGGGCGAACTCGCAGCCCATGAACAGCAGCTTCTTGCCCGGATGGGTCCACATGAAAGCGTAAAAAGCCCGCAAATTTGCGAACCTTTCCCAATCGTTACCGGGCATCTTCTCAATCATGCTGCCCTTGCCGTGCACGACCTCGTCGTGGCTGATCGGCAGGACGTAATTTTCTGTAAAGGCGTAGTGCAGGCCGAAGGTCATCTGGTGGTGATGATGTTTCCGGTGCACCGGTTCGCGGTGCATGTAATCGAGGGTGTCGTTCATCCACCCCATGTTCCACTTGAACCCGAACCCCAGCCCGTCCTTGTCGACAGGCCGCGACACGCCGTCGAAGGCGGTCGATTCCTCGGCCACGGTCATGATGCCCGGCACCTGCCCGTAGGTGGTGACGTTCATGTTCTGCAACAGCGCGATGGCCTCAAGGTTCTCGCGCCCGCCGTGGATATTCGGGATCCACTCGCCCTCCTTGCGGGAATAGTCACGGTACAGCATCGACGCCACCGCATCGACCCGCAGTCCGTCGACGTGGTATTCCTCTAGCCAGTAAAGCGCGTTCGATATCAGATAGTTGGCAACTTCCTTGCGACCGTAGTTGTAGATCAGGGTGTTCCAGTCCTGATGGAACCCCTCTTTCGGGTCGGCATGTTCGTACAGCGCCGTGCCGTCGAACCGGCCCAGCCCGTGCGGGTCGGTCGGGAAATGCCCCGGCACCCAGTCGAGGATCACGCCCAACCCTTTCGCATGCGCCGCGTTCACCAGCGCGCGAAACTCGTCCGGCAGCCCGTGGCGGATGGTCGGTGCGTACAACCCGATCGGCTGATAACCCCATGACCCGTCGAAAGGAAATTCTGAAATCGGGAGGAATTCCAAGTGGGTGAAGCCCATCCAGTGGGCGTAGTCCACCAGTTCCTCGGCCAGTTCCAGATAGCTCAGCCGCCGCCCGCCGTCCTCGGACCGCCGCCAGCTGCCAAGGTGCACTTCGTAAACCGAAATCGGCGCCTCGATGTTCTGGTGCGCCTGTCGATTGTCCATCCACGCGCCGTCAGACCAGTGCGGCCGGTCGATCCGCCGCACGACCGAGGCATTCGCCGGCGGATGCTCCGACCCAAAGCCCACCGGGTCCGCCTTCATCGGCTGCGGGTGCCCGTCATGCCCAAGAATGTCGTACTTATAGGCCGTGCCCTCGCCCAGCCCGGGTACGAAAATCTCCCAGACCCCCGTCGCACCGCGCCGCCGCATCGGGGTGCGCCGCCCGTCCCAAAGATTGAAGTCACCGACGACGGACACGCGCTGAGCATTGGGCGCCCAAACCGCAAAATGGACGCCATGCGTCCCCTCGTGTTCGATGACATGGGCCCCAAGCGCCTGCCAGATCCGGCGCATTGTGCCTTCGCCCAACAGGTATTCGTCGATCTCGCCCAACACGGGACCGAACCGGTAAGGGTCGTCTTGTTCCCAACTGCCGTCGCTGTTCGAGCACCGCAAAAGATAGGATTTTGCGCGCCCGAACCGACCGCAAAAAAGACCCGGCGCGCCATTCACCGGGCTCAGCTCGGTCTCGGTCGCCTTGCCGGACAGGGCCGTCACCCGCTCTGCCCCCGGGGCGAAAACGGTAAGGGTCCTGTGTCCGTCGATGTCATGCAGGCCAAGAACGCGGAAAGGATCGCCGTGCCGCCCCTCGACGATCGCGCGCGCATCACCGTGGCTCGGACCCTTGGCTTCCGTTTCGGGCATGCGCTCCTCCTTTGAACTCCGTGACTTACATCGCGGACGTCACGTCCCAGATGTCTGCCATGTAACCACGGATTGTCCGGTCAGACGAGAAATAGCCCATGCGCGCCGTATTGCGAGCGGCCATCCGCATCCAATGCCCCTGGTCCTTCCACGCCTGTGCGATGTCGCCCTGCGCCGCGTCGTAGCCGTCGAAGTCGGACGCCACGAGGAAATAGTCGTGGTGCCAAATCCGGTCGAGGATGCCGTGATAGCGTTCAGGATCGCCCGGAGAAAACACCCCTTCCGCAATAAGTTGCAGGACGTCCTTCAGGTTCTGGCTGGCCTCGATGGCCAGCCGCGCGTGGTCCGGGATCCGACGCCGCGCCACCACTTCGGGCGCCGTCAGCCCGAACAAGAAAAAGTTGTCCGCCCCCACCTGTTCGCGGATCTCGACATTCGCCCCATCCAGCGTGCCGACGGTCAAAGCGCCGTTCAGGGCGAATTTCATGTTGCCGGTTCCGGACGCCTCTTTGCCCGCAGTCGAAATCTGTTCGCTGACATCGGCCGCGGGAATCAACCGCTCGGCCATCGAGACGTTGTAGTTCGGCGGGTAAACGACCTTGAGCAGCCCGCGCACTTCGGGATCGGAATTGATCGTGCGGGCGACGTCGTTGATGAAATGGATGATCTCTTTCGCCACCGCGTACCCCGGCGCCGACTTGCCGCCAAAGATGCGAACCTGCGGCACCCAGTCGCCATTCGGGTTCTGCCGAATGCGATGCCACAGACTGACCGTTTGCAGGATATTCAACAGTTGCCGCTTGTACTCGTGGATCCGTTTGATCTGCACGTCGAAGATCGCATCCGGGTCGATCGCAATGTCCATCGTGCCCCGAATCCAGTCGGCCAGCGCCACCTTGTTATGTCGCTTCGCCGCCGAGAACCGCTCGATAAAGCCCGCGTCGTCGATCGCGGGCTCTAACGCCTGCAGTCGGTCAAGGTCAGCTTCCCAGCCCTCTCCGATTGTCTCCGAGATAAGGCCGGACAGCGGCGGGTTCGCAAGCTTCAACCAGCGCCGCGGCGTTATGCCATTCGTTTCGTTCACGATTTTCTCGGGATGCAGCGCGTGCAGATCCGCGAAGACCGTTTCCTTCACCAGTTCTGTGTGCAGCGCGGACACCCCGTTCACCCGGTTCGCCATCACGAAGGCCAGCGTTCCCATCTGAACTTCGTTATTCAAGACAAGCCCCACGGATTTCGGCCGGTTCGGATGCGCCTTGCGGTGGCGATCATCCAAACGCTCAATCAGATCCATGTGTTGGGGCAGCACATTTCCCATCAGCCAGGTCGACCAGCGTTCCAGCGCCTCTGGCAGCAATGTGTGGTTTGTGTAATTCAGCGTCCGCTCCGCGGTGGACGCGGCCTCTTCGAAAGTCAGCCCGCGTACCATCAGCAACCGGATCAGTTCCGGCGACGCGATGGCGGGGTGTGTGTCGTTCAGCTGGATGGCGACATGCTTGGGCAAATCGCGCGCATTGGAATTGGTCGCAAAATACCGCCGCAAAATATCCTGCAGGGCGGCAGACGTCATGAAGTATTCCTGCTTCAGCCGCAGCTCTTTGCCCGCATAGGTCGTGTCATCCGGGTACAGGACCCGGCTGATTGTCCGGGCCAGCGCCTCGGGCTCAGCCGCGGCGGCGTAGTCCCCGGCGTTAAAGCGATCAAGGTCAAACAACTCCGTCGGCTCGGCCGCCCACAATCTAAGCGTGTTCGCCCACTTCCCCTGCCAGCCGACGATCGGCATGTCGTGCGCCGTCGCGATGACCGACTCTGCCGGTTCCCAGAAGTCTCCGTGGACCTGACCCTTGAAGCCTATTTCATAGGCAACTTCCGGGCGCTCGAACTCCCAAGGGTGCTTCTGCCGAAGCCAGTCCTCGGCCGTCTCGGCTTGGCGCCCACCCTCAAACCGTTGTCGAAACAGCCCGTGTTCGTACCGAATTCCATACCCATGCGCCGGGACCCCGATGGTGGAAAGCGAATCCAGGAAGCACGCGGCAAGGCGTCCCAGCCCCCCGTTGCCAAGCGCCGCGTCGGGCTCGTCCGCCACCAATTCGTCAAAGGCGGGACCAACCCCTTTGAGCGCGCGTTCAGCTACATCCCGCAAGCCCAAGTTGATCGCCGCGTCTTCAAGAAGACGCCCGATCAGGAACTCAAGCGACAGATAATAAACGCGTTTTGCCGCCGTTTCGTAGGTTTTGCGCGTCGACGCGAACCACGGTTCAACGATCCTGTCGCGCAACGCGAAGGACATCGCCATGCGCCAGTCGTACAGGCTGGAATGACCCGCGTCCTTGCCCAACGTGTAGGTCAGATGCCACAGAACCGCCTCACGGAGTTCCTCGGGCGTGGTGCCGTCCAGAGCCATGCACAATCTCCCTTGATCCGCAGGGCCCGCCCATGCGGACGCCGCAGCCAAAATGGCCTCACCTCCCTAAGGGTAAGGGTTAGTGGTTATTGGAGCGTCGTCAAATGCTCTCTGTCCGCGTGGCTCTTTCCACGCTTACGCGAAGGGTCGTACGAACTTGCCAGCAGCGAGCAAAGAGACCTAGACCAGCGCGGGAAGACACCGCCTTGGGTTGCACCCACCTGCGCGAGTGACCGCAAAATTTACGCAAAATTCTGAGCCACCCGGGTGGCTGCGCGGTATCGCGCGTGCCCCTCGTCGAAGGCGTCAGACAACGATGTGACCGGCTCCACCTGCCGTTCGATTGTCGGGGGTGGTGCAAGCTCGGCGCCGCCGCCGGTCGCGGCCATCATGGCAAGCCGCGCGGCGCCGAAAGCGCCGCCGAAGTCGCCAGCCACCGGCAGGTCGACAGGCGTCCCAAGCGCGGTCGCGATCGCCTGCAGCCAATAGGTCGACCGCGCACCGCCGCCGACCGCTAGAAGGCTTGCGATATCCGTGCCGGTGGCCGCCAGCGCGTCGCGGCAATCGCGGATCGCGAAGGTCACGCCTTCCAGCACCGCGCGCGTCGCAGCGGCCGTGTCGGTCGCGTGCTCAAGGCCAAGGAAGGCGCCCCGCACCGCTGAGTCGTTCAGCGGCGTACGCTCGCCGCCGAGATACGGGAGAAACGTCGTTTTTCCCGGGGCTTGCAGGTCGGCCAGTGCGCTGGTCAGTGCGGCCGCATCCTGTCCGGCAAGGCGGGCGAACCAATTCAACGCGTCGGTGGCGGCAAGGATCACGCCCATCTGGTGCCACGTGTTCGGCAGCGCGTGACAGAAGGTGTGAACGGCCGTTGCCGGATCGGGGCGATAGCCATCGTTCGCCGCGAACAGCACACCGGAAGTCCCGAGCGAAACGAAGGCCTGCCCTGCCCGCACGACGCCAACGCCGATCGCCGAGGCCGCGTTGTCGCCGCCGCCGCCCGCCACCACGGTATCCGGGCGCAGGCCCCATCTTTGCGCCAATTCCGTGCGCAAGGTGCCAGAGACCTCTGACCCCTCGACCAGCCGCGGCATGTGATCCCGGCCAAGGCCCGACGCGTCCAGCAGGCGGTCGGACCAGTCGCGCGTGCCGGTGTCCAGCCAACTTGTTCCGGCGGCGTCCGACATCTCGCCCACGTGGTCGCCGGTCAGCCAGAGCCGCAAAAAGTCCTTCGGAAGGAGAACTTTCGCAATTTTTGCGAGAGTTTCGGGTTCGTTAAGCTTCAGCCAGGCAAGCTTGGGCGCCGTGAAACCGGGGAACACGATGTTGCCGGTGATCTTTCGCCAAACCGGGTCGGCGTCCATCGCGGCGGCTTCGGCGTGGCTGCGGGTGTCGTTCCACAGGATGCACGGGCGCAAGACTTGGTCGCCGTCATCCAGCAGCGTCGCGCCGTGCATCTGGCCGGACAGACCGATGCCCGCGACCGCACCCAGTTCGTGCTTGGCGGACAGCGCGTCGAACACCGTTTCGGCGGCGTTTATCCAGCTTGCGGGATCCTGCTCGGACCATCCGTCCCGGGGCCGGCTGACCGCCAGCGGCGCTGTGGATTCCGCAAGGATTTCCTGATCTTCGTCGATCAGGACGCCTTTCAGCCCCGAGGTCCCGAGGTCGAGTCCGATGAACATCGCTGTCGCTCCCTGCCCTAGCGCGGCGCCATGCGGATCGCGCCGTCAAGGCGGATGACTTCGCCGTTCAGCATCGCGTTTTCGACGATATGCTTGGCCAGCGCGGCAAACTCTGAAACCTGTCCAAGGCGGGACGGGAACGGAACCTGTTTGCCCAAAGAATCCTGCACATCCTGCGGCAGACCGGCCAGCAGCGGCGTCAGAAAGATGCCGGGAGCGATGGTCGCGACGCGGATGCCGTGCGACGACAGATCGCGCGCCATCGGCAGCGTCATGCCCACGATCCCGCCCTTGGACGCAGAATAGGCGACCTGCCCGATCTGGCCGTCATAAGCCGCGACAGAGGCCGTATTCACGATCACGCCGCGTTCACCGTCGGCGGTCACGGGGTCATTTTGCGACATCAGCAGGGCGGCTTGGCTGGCGCAGTTGAAGCTGCCGATCAGGTTGATCGAGATCGCTTTCGCAAAAAGCGCGGGATCATGCGCTTCGCCACGCGAAACGGTCTTTGCAGCCGGCCCGATGCCAGCGCAATTTACAAGCACTTGCAACCCGTTACCGGCGGCACGCACCGTTTCGATCCCGGCCGCGACGCTTTGCGGATCGGAGACGTCCACCTTGCAGAACGCGCCACCGATCTCTGCCGCTTTTGCGCTGCCAGCCTCTTCGTTCATATCGAAGATGGTGACCTTGGCACCGGCCGCCGCCAGCATCTCGGCAGTTGCCGCACCAAGGCCCGAGGCCGCGCCGGTCACGATCGCGGTCGTTTTGCTGCTGATTTCCAAGTCCGTACCTCCCGATCCTCTTTGCAGTCCGTGCTAGCGCCGCATTCCCTGACGCTCAAGACGTTTCATCGGCCAAGCGACGCTGCGCCGCGTGTCGGGCCGACAGGATCAATGCAGGTTACGTGCAAGCATATGCGCCAGCACTTTCCTGTCGAAACGGGACGTCGGATTTGTACAACCGTGTTAACCAGCCGTTTTCGCGCCCGGCCACCCGCCTCGGAAACCACGATCAAAGCAGTCGAACAGGTGACATATCCTTGTACAAAACGAACAGAAAAACCTGCGAGGCGCGGGGCCACCCATGGTTTTTTTCCCAAATACCAATATATCGCGGGAAAAACGCAAACGCGGCGCCGCGTTCCGCGGATCGCAAAAATTTACATTCCGTTCAGAGGTATACGTTTCCGACACTTTCCCGAAAGCTACATGTGTAAATGCAGCAGGACAGAAGGAACCTGCCTGCGCAGCCGGCGCACATAGCCATGTGCGGGTGGGGGCCTGTCCATCCACGGCTTTGCGCTTTACACCGGGGCGACCGCAAAAGAGGGTCCCGCCTGAATGACGACGGAGACGAATCCCGAAATGGAAGATGTTGTTCCCGGACCGGACACCCAGAAAGCCTTTCGCGACGCCTTGGGCCGTTTCGCGACCGGGGTGACCGTCGTGACGACCGACAGCGAAATCGGGCCGCTTGGCATCACCGCGAACAGTTTCGCCAGCGTTTCGCTGGATCCGCCGCTGGTGCTTTGGTCGCCCGCAAAAAGCTCGCGCCGCTATGAAGCCTTCGCAGAGGCCAAGGAATTTGCGATCCACGTCATCGGCGCGGAGCAGGCCGAAATCTCGGCCCGGTTCTCACGCGATGGCACGGCGTTCGAGGGCTGCGACTGGACGCCCAGCGACCGCGGCGTCCCGTTGCTGAACGGCTGTCTTGCCCGGTTCGAATGCCAGACGGAAGCGACCCATGACGGCGGCGATCACCGTATCGTGGTTGCGCGCGTGCTGCGTGCCAGCTGGCGGGATGGCGCGCCGCTGGTGTTTTCGCAAGGACAGATGGGCCTGTTCGCGCCGCCCGAGATCTAGGGCAAAGACCCGTCCGGGGTCCGGCTTTATCCACAAGGGTTATCCACAGCTGGGCAATGTCAGGGACACTGCCCCTTTCATCCACAGATCCATCCACAGGCCGGTTGGTCACGCAAAGCCATCAGACGACGCAAAGGGCCCGACCGGACCCACCCGGCTGCCCAGTCGGGCGGTCCGGTCAGTCGCAAATGTCAGCGACCCTCGTAGGACGGCGGGCGCTTTTCGAGGAAGGCCATCACGCCCTCTTGGAAGTCACGCGTTTTGCCGCATTCGCCCTGCAACTGCGCCTCGAGCGCAAGTTGGGCGGTCAGGCCGTTGTCGAAACTGTCGCGGATCGCCCGTTTGACATTGCGATAGGCCACCGTCGGACCGTTCGCCAGCCGCGCCGCGCGGGCGCGCCAGTGGTCGTCGAACCCCTCGTCAGGGACCGCTTCCCAGATCATGCCCCACTCGGCCGCCTGCTTCGCCGTCACCGGCTCGGCGAACAGGGCGGCGCCCATCGCACGGGCAAAACCGACCTGCCGCGGCAACCAGTAGGTGCCGCCCGCGTCGGGCAACAGCCCGATCCGGGTGAAGGCCTGAAGGAAGCTGGCGCGTTCGGCCGCGATCACCACGTCGCAGGCCAGAGCAAGGTTCGCCCCCGCCCCCGCCGCCGCGCCGTTCACCGCAGCGATGGTCGGCACCGGGCAGTCGAAGATCGCGCGCAGCATCGGTTCGTATTCGTCGCGCAGAACCCGTTCCAGATCGACGTTCGACGCCCGCGTCGCCCCGTCGCCAAGGTCCTGTCCGGAACAGAATGCGCGGTCGCCGGCGCCGGTCAGCACGATGGCGCGCGCGTCGCGTTCGGCCGATTTCACCGCGTGCAGCAGCTCGGCCCGCATCTGCGTGTTCAGCGCGTTCATCACGTCGGGCCGGTTCAGCGTGATCACCGCCAGCCCGTCCGCCGTGGTCAGTTCGATTGCCTGATAGTCCATGCCGACCCTCCCGTCCTTCGTTGACCGGAGCATACCGGGACCAGACGCGAGGGAAAGCGGAACGCGCCGTCACATCCCCTTACGGCCCGCTCAGTCGTCGAGAATCTGCTTCAGCCGCGCTTCTTCCTCGGCCGACAGCGCCGACGCGGGTTCCGGCGCGGCGGTGCGGCGGCGGATGTACAGGAACCCGACCCCCAAAGCCAACAGCAGCAACACCGGCCCGGCGATCCACAGGAACAGGTTCGCCCCCGTCAGCGTCGGGCGCAGCAGAACGTATTCGCCGTACCGGTCCACGACGAAATCGACCACTTCTTCGTCCGTGTCGCCCTCGACCAGCCGTTCGCGCACCAGAAGCCGCAGGTCGCGGGCAAGGTCTGCATTGGATTCGTCAATCGACTCGTTGCGACAGACAAGACACCGCAGTTCCTTGGAAATCTCTCGGGCGCGCTGTTCCAGCGCGGGGTCGGGCAGCACCTCGTCCGGCTGCACCGCTAGCGCGGGTCCGGCCAGCAGGCACAGGATCAGCAGCAGGCGCTTCATTCTGCGGCCACCGCGCCGGAAACGGCCGATTTGCGCGCACCGGCCGCGACGCGATAGCGGCGGTCTGTCAGCGACAGCAGGCCGCCCAGCGCCATGATGATCGAGCCAGCCCAGATCCAGTTGGCGAAGGGCTTGATGTAGGTGCGCACGGCCCAGCCGCCGCCCTGCTGCGGATCGCCGATCACGACGTAGACGTCCCGCAGGATGCCGCCGTCAATCGCGGCCTCTGTCGTGGGCATGGCCGCCACGGGATAGACGCGTTTCTCGGGGTACAGCGTCGCGACCTCGCGGCCGTCGCGGAACACCCGCATCTCGGCCTGGATCGAGTCGTAGTTCGGCCCGTCGACCTGCGAAACGCGTGCCAGCGTGATCTCGTAGGCGCCGACCGGGAAGGTCTCGCCGATCTGGGCGACGCGGATGTCTTCCTGCTGCCACGCGGTCAGCGCGGCGATGCCGAACATCGTGACGCCAAGCCCCGCGTGCGCGACGGCCTTGCCCCAATCCGCGCGCGGCAGATTCGACAGCCGACGCAGGCGCGAAGACCAGTCGCCCCGCCCGGTGCGGGTGAACAGGTCGACCCCGGCCCCCACCACCAGCCAGACGAACAGCACCATGCCAACCGGCGCCAGCGCGGACCGTCCGGTCTGGACCGCGAAGGTCAGCGCCCCGGCCGCGATCGACAGCGCCAGCACGCCCCACAGGGGCTGCATCGTGCGCCCCAGCTTGGCGCGCTTCCACGGCAGGATCGCCCCGATGGGCAGCACGGCGGCAAGGGCTACGAAGAACGGCGTGAAGGCCATGTTGAAGAACGGCGGCCCAACCGACAGCTTGCGGTCCAGCAACATTTCCCCGACCAGCGGCCAGATGGTGCCGATGAACACGACGAATGCCGCCACGGCCAGCAGGATGTTGTTCAGCACCAGCGCGGATTCGCGGCTGACCAGCGAAAAGACCCCCTTCGCCTCCATCGCCTGCGCACGGGCGGCGAACAGGGTCAGCGCGCCGCCGACGAACACGGCAAGGATGGCAAGGATGAACACGCCCCGCTCGGGGTCGTTGGCGAAGGCATGGACCGAGGTGATCACGCCCGACCGCACGATGAACGTGCCGATCAGCGAGAACCCAAAGGCAAGAATCGCCAGCAGCACGGTCCAGGATTTCAGCGCCTCGCGCTTTTCCACCACGATGGCCGAATGCAGCAGTGCCGCCGCGACCAGCCACGGCATAAAGGATGCGTTTTCCACCGGGTCCCAGAACCAGAAGCCGCCCCAGCCCAACTCGTAATAGGCCCACCACGACCCCAGCGCGATGCCGATGGTCAGGAAGACCCACGCCGCCAGCGTCCACGGGCGGACCCAGCGCGCCCAAGCGGCGTCGATGCGGCCTTCGATCAGGGCGGCGACCGCGAAGGAAAACGCCATCGAAAGGCCGACATAGCCGAGGTACAGAAACGGCGGGTGGAACGCGAGGCCCGGGTCCTGCAACAGCGGGTTCAGGTCCTGCCCGTTCATCGGCGGCACCGCCAGCCGTGTGAAGGGGTTCGACGTGAACAGGATGAACGCGAAGAACGCGAGCGAGATCGAAGACTGCACCGCAAGCACCCGCGCCCGAAGCGCCGGCGGCAGGCCGTTGCCGAACCACGCGGCGCAGGCGCCGAACAGCGTCAGGATCAGCACCCACAGCAGCATCGAGCCTTCGTGGTTCCCCCAGACACCGCTGATCTTGTACAGCATCGGCTTGTCGGTGTGCGAATTCAGCACGACCAGCCGCAGCGAGAAATCCGAAACGACGAAGGCATAGGTCAGCGCCGCGAAGGCCACCGATGTCAGAAGAAACTGCGCGCTGGCAGCGGGTTCGGCCACGGCCATCCAGCCGCGCCAGCCCTTGTGGGCACCGACAAGGGGAACCACGGCCTGCACAAGCGACACGGCGGCGGCGAGAATAAGGGCGAAGTGGCCAAGTTCGACGATCATAGCCCGCTTATAGGGGCCATGCGCCCTGCCGCCAATTCCCTGCGTTCAACTGTCGCGAAGGGTTTATCGAACGGGCGGCGACATGCACGTCCGATCAACTGCCAAGGCTGAAGCCCCCGGCCACCAGATAGGCCATGCCGCCTGTGACCAACCCGCCGACGATCAGCCGCAGGAGCCACTTCAGCGACTCTTCGATCCCGCCCAGCCGATCCTCGACGTTCAGGCGGTGCACCTCGTCCACCGCATCCCGCAATTCAAGGCTTTGCAGGCGTTTCTCGACGCTGCGGCGCCATTCTTCGGTGATCGCAACATCAGCCATTGCCGCGCCTCCATGCATCCAGTGCCGGGTTCGGCCCTTCGCCCGTGGGGGGCAGGTCGGCGGCGGGCGCGACCGAGCCAAAGCCCGACTCCAGCGCCCGAAGCGCGCCGATGTTGCGTTGCACCACCGGGGCGCGCGCCAGCGTCTCGGCGATCGAGCGGTTGAACTCCTGCCCCTTCGCCTGATGCCGCGCGCCGAAATAGAAGGACACGATCGCGCCCAGCAGCCACCACAGGGGTTCGGGCACCAGCGCGATTCCCTGCATCCGGCTGGCGAACCAGATCGGGTCGACCATCGCGGCGACCATCAAGCCCAGCGTTCCCAAGGCCATCGCAGGGCGCGGCACCCGGTTCAGCCCGTCCATCATCCTGTCGAACAGCCCCCGGCGCGGCACCGCGAATTCCGCTGCGAACTGGTCCAGCGTCGCGCCGCGCAACTGGGCCTCGCGCTGTCCGGCGGCCTCGGCGTTCTCGCGGAACACCTCGACCGTGTCGCGCACCACGTTGCGTCCGCCGCCGAACATGGTGTCGAGCGTCCCCTCGATCAGTCCCATCCGGCGGTCCTTTGACGATGCTCGGCGTCGCTAAGGTGGTAGCGGGGCGAGATGAATTCCTCGGCCCGCAGAATCCATCCGCCCTTGCCGCCGTCCCGCCGCCGCGCGAACTTGCGGCTCGCCGGGCGACGGTCGGCCAGCGCATAGTAATAGTTGCGCCGTGCGATGCCGTAGGCGTCTGACAGGTGGCGCGGGGCGCTGGCGTGGGCGATCTGCGCAGCCTCGACGGTCCGTGGACCGATGGCGCCGTCGACGGCCAGCCGATGGCCCATGTCGTTCAGCAGCCGCTGAAGGATGCGCACCGCGTTCGAGCCCGCGTTGACATACATGTCGAACAGGCTGGGCTGCAGCGGTTCGGGCATCTGCCCGATGCCGGGGCGGTAGAAGTAGTCTTTGACGAAGATCTCCCGCGCCTGTGCGCGGGTCAGCCGCCGGACATCCTCGATATCCGTGTCGCCATCGCCGTCGGTGTCGATCCGAAGACCGCGCAACGTGCCAAGCGTCACGCCGAAATTCGTCGGCCCGCCCGGATCATCGGGATCGTTCACGTAACCGCCTTCGCGGGCGATGATCTCGTCCGCTATCTCTTCAACCGAGCGCATGGTCTTCCCCCGCACGAAACTGGATGCGCGGCGGAGGATGTTGAATACGCGTTAAAAAGACGGAAGCTAACCGTTCGGGTCTTCGTAAACGCCCTGTTCCTTCAGCGCGTCGATGACCTCTTTCGGCATGTAGGTCTCGTCGTGCTTGGCAAGGATCTCGGTCGCTTGGAACACGCCGTCGATCAGACGGCCGGTGCCGACCATGCCTTGGCCCTCTTCGAAGAGGTCGGGCAGCACACCGGTGTAAGCCACCGGGATCGACGCGCCGCCGTCGGTGACGCTGAAGGTGATGGTTTCACCCTGCCCGCGCACCAGCGTGCCGTCCTCGACCAGCCCGCCAAGGCGGAACGTCTCGTTCGGCGCCGGGGGTTCCTCTGCCACCTGGCTGGGGGCGCGGAAGAAGTTGATGCCATCGCGCATGGCGTAGCCGATCATCGCGGTCGACAGGGCAAGCGCGACCGCCGCGACAAGGATCACCTGCACGCGGCGTCGCTTCTTGAGGTTTTTCAGTCCGGCCATCGCATGTCTCCACAGTCGCCGCGGACTGTATCACCCAAGCCGCCGGGGCAAACGTTGATCCAACGCAAATTTGCGTTACGGATACAGCGGCGCCAGCATCAGCCCGGCGGTTTCTTCCTCGCCCAGCATCAGGTTCGCGTTCTGGATTGCCTGCCCGGAAGACCCCTTGCACAGGTTGTCCAGCGTCGCGATGACGATCGCGCGCCCGTCGCGCCGGTCGGCGACAACGCCGATGTGGCAGAAGTTCGAGCCGCGCACATGCTTCATCGCCGGGGCGGTGCCGAACGGCAAAACCTCGATGAACGGCTCGTTAGTATAGGCCGATTCCATCGCATCCTGAATGGCTTGCGGGTCGCCCTTCACATAGGCGGTCAGCAGGATTCCGCGCGTCGCCGGGATCAGGTGCGGCGTGAACTGGATCTCGACCTTGCGCCCGGCCAGCTTCGAGAATTCCTGATCGAACTCGCCCAGATGCCGGTGCTTGCCGCCCAGCGAATAGCCAAGCACGTTCTCGTCCATCTCTGCCGCCAGCAGGTGTTCCTTCAGCGACCGCCCGGCCCCCGAGGCCGCGGCTTTCAGGTCGACGATGATTTCGTCAAGGTCGATCACCCCGGCAGAGATCAGCGGCCGCAGGGCGAATTGCCCTGTCGCGGCGTTGCAGCCGGTGCCCGCGACCAGCCGCGCCGTGCGGATACCGTCCCGGTAGAACTCGGTCAGGCCATAGACGGCCTGTTTCTGCAGCTCTGTCGCGGCATGGGGCTGGCCGTACCATTTCTGATAGGCATCCGGGTCGCGCAGACGGAAGTCGGCGGACAGGTCGACCACTTTAACATCGGCTGGCAAGTCCTTGATGACCGCCTGAGATGTTGCGTGGGGCAGCGCGCAGAAACACAGGTCGATCTTCGAGAAATCGATCTGGTCGATGGTGACAAGGTCCGGCAGATCGAGATGGCGCAGGTGCGGATACACCTCGGCCATCTTCATGCCGGCCTTACGGTCGGCAGACAGCGCGGCGATCCGGAACGACGGATGCGTCGCGATCAGCCTGACAAGTTCGGCCCCGGTGTATCCGGAAGCCCCGAGAATGGCGATATTGTGGGTCATGATCCTGCCCTCGCAAAGTTGTCCAGTTGATGGGCGAGCGAGGGAAAGGATTCAACCGGAATCTGCCTCGCCGCGTCGGTCTGAAGAAGGCCGGGGCCGATGCCCCGGCGGCTTCGATCAGCGACGTCGGCGTCGGGCAGCAGCGGCGCCGAACAGCGCAAGCGCACCGCCCAGCATCAGGCCGGCGGCGGGCACGGGCACCGCGCTGGCCTCGGCCGCCGGGGTCGAGGCCGGCTTGTTGGAGCTGAAGTTGTAGGCCAGATCCGTGCCGTGGGTGAAGTACATCGCAAGGTACAGCTCACCCCCGAACGAGTCGCCCAGCATGATCTCGAGGCTGTCGTTCAGGTCGTAATAGGTGGTGGCGAAATCGCCGCCGTTCTGACCGTCCCAACCCCATTGGAAGGGCGTTTCGCTATAACGGATGCCGCCACCTGCAGAGTACGAATAATCCGCGCCGGACGGGCCCTCGAAGCTGAAGGACAGCGTCTGTGCACCCGTGGCAAGACCGCTGAGGAACAGGATGTCGAACTGGTTGCCGGCACCGGTGCCGATGACAGAGGTGACGCCCGGTTCAAGCACCGTCGGCGCGGACCAGTCGGACGAGAATTCGCCCACGTCGGCTTCGGTCACGGTAACGGCGTGCCCGGCGGACGCGGCAATGGTCAATGAGAACGCCAGTGCGGTCACTGGCAGTGGCTTGAAGCCCAGCATATCAAGAATTCCTAAACAGGCGGCGCTCCCACCCCGGGCGCGCATTCGCTTGATGCCGATCTATGGAACGCTGACGCGCCGCGTAAGGGTCGGCGGTTTCTACGTCGCGTAACAAGGAAACAATCCGGCTACGCGGAAGTGAATCCGATCTTTCGTCGCAAAAATCGCGTCGCCTGGTTCGACACTTTACGCGGATCGCCCGTGGTCAGGAACAGCGACTCGGTGCCTTCGCCCTTCATCTCGGGGTGCCGGCCAAGATAGTCGGCAAGGCTTGCCGCAACCAGTTGGGGTTGGCTGTAAACATCGACACCCGCTCCCAGCGCATCGCGGAACACGTCCTCGACCAGCGGGTAGTGGGTGCAGCCCAGAACCGCCGCGTCGGGGTCGGGCATCTTGCGCAAAAGCGCGTCGACATGCGACCGCACCAGCGCCTCTGCAAGGATCATGTCGCCTTCTTCGATCGCGTCGACCACGCCGCCGCAGCTTTGCGCCTCGACGTCGACGCCGATGGCGCGGAACGCCAGCTCGCGCTGGAAGGCCCGGCTGCGGACGGTGGCCGGGGTCGCGAACAGGGCGACGTGCTTTACCTTGACCTCGCGCGGGGGGCTGTTGTCGCCCCACTGGCGTTCGGTCAGCGACTCGATCAGCGGCACGAAGACACCCAGCACCCGCTTGTCGCGCGGCACCCAGCCTTCCTGCATTCGGCGCAGCGCGGCGGCGCTGGCGGTGTTGCAGGCAAGGATCACAAGGTTGCAGCCCGCATCGAACAACCGCTGCACGCCCTGCGTGGTCAGTTGGTAGATGTCCTCGGGGTCACGCACACCGTAAGGCGTGTTGATGTTGTCGCCGTAATAGACGAACGGCACATCGGGCATCGCCCGCGTGACGGCGTCCAGTACGGTCAGGCCCCCAAGCCCGCTATCGAAAATCCCGACGGCCAATGCGTTGCCCTGCCCTAAGCGCGATACTTTTCCTCGAACTCGAACCCGTATCCGGTGGATCTGAGCGGTCGTGGGGACAGGGCATACGTCCGCTTGCGAAGAAAATCCATCATCGATTTCGGATTGTCGCGATAGCGGTCAAGTTCCGCCCGCGGGATCGGTTCGCCGACCGCGATCCGGACCGGATCGTCGACGCGCATCCGGAACTCGTTGATCAGCAGCGCCATCCGCAAAGTGTAATGCAGGTGGCTGGCGATCTGGAACAGGCGCGAGTTGTGACCGTCAAAATAGACCGGCACCACGGCCGCGTCCGATTTTGCGATCATTTTTGCGGTGAAACCGCGCCACAACGGGTCCAGCGGCTGTCCGAACGGCTTGGGCGCGGTCGCGACCGTTCCGCCCGGAAACACCCCGATTGCCCCGCCCGCCGACAGATAGTCCAGCGCGGTCCGCCGGGTCTCGACGTTCTGGCGCACGGCTTCTTTCGTCTCGTCGAACGCCACCGGCAGAATCACGCGGTTCAGCTCTTCCGCCTTGCGAAACACCCGGTGCGCGAGGATACGGAAATCCCCGCGCGCAAGGCTCAGGATATGACCCATCATCAGCCCGTCGAGGATGCCGTAGGGATGGTTCGAGATCAGGATAAGCGGCCCCTGCGCCGGGATGTTGTTCAGGCTGCCCGAAACCACATCAAGGCTTAGTCCGTAGCGGTCGACCATGACCTGCCAGAAATCGCGCCCGTTCGCGACCTCGCGGTCATAGCCCCGCGCCCGACGGATCAGGTGCATCCGGCCAGTCGCGTTCTCCAACAGGCGGATGACCGCCCGGCCGCTTTTGGTACGGGCCGAACTGGCATAGCTGATGTCGCGGGCGATGTGACGGGTGGTGGCCATGCGCGGTCCTCTGGTTGGCCGGGAAGGACTGGAACGCCCTTCCCGCACCGCGCATCATGTGACGCCCGCGCAACGATATGATGACAGATCGCCGGTTACTCGGCCGCCTGCTTATAGCCATCGTCGCCGCGCTTCAGCGCATCCAGCAGTTCTTCGCGCCGCTTGGCCGCCTTCGCCTCGTTCGCCTCTTTCACCGGGCCATAGCCGCGAATTTGCAGGGGAAGCTCGGCAAGCGCCACCGCCGCCTCGGGATTACGGTCGGCCTGTTCCATCAGCAGGGCCATGTCGGCTTCGTACTGCTTGATCAGCGCCCGCTCCATCTTGCGTTCCGGCAGACGGCCGAACGGGTCGAAGGGCGTGCCGCGCAGAACCTTCATCTTCGACAGGATGCGGAACCCGCGCATCATCCCGGGGCCGAACTGCCGCTTTTCGGGACGCCCGTCCTTGCCGGTCTTGGCCATGATCGGCGGGGCAAGGTGGAAGGACATGCGGAAATCGCCATCGAAGGACTCGCGCGCCTTCGCCTCGGTCTCCAGATGCATCCGGGCGACCTCGTATTCGTCCTTGTAGGCCAGCAACTTGTGATAGCCCTTGGCCACCGCCTCGCGCAGTTTCGGATCTTCGAACCGTTCGACGGCCTTGCGATACTTCGCCGCCAGACGGCCCGACTGGTACTTGACCAACTGGTCGGCGCGGAAGGCGATCTTGTCGTCCAGCGACTTGGGCAGGGCCACCACCTTCGGATGCGACAGGGTCGCCGCCTCTTCCGGGTTCAGCACCGCCCAGCGCCCGATCTCGAACGCGCGCTTGTTGCGCTCTGCCGCGGCGCCGTTCATCTCGATCGCCCGCAGGATCGCTTCCAGCGAGATCGGGACGAAGCCCCGCTGCCATGCCGCCCCGAAGACGATCATGTTGGAAAAGATCGTGTCACCCATCGCCGCCTTGGCCAGATCCGTCGCGTCGAACAGGCTGAGCCGGTCGCGCATCCGCGCCTCGAGCGCGACCGAAAGCCGGTCGATCGGCAGGCGGAACTCGGTGTTGCGGGTGAAATCGCCGGTCATGATCTCGTGGCTGTTGACCACGGCGCCGGTGCGGCCCGTCTTGGTCAGGCCCAGCGTCTTGGCCCCGGCGCTGACCACAAGGTCGCCCCCGATCAGCGCGTCGGCCTCGCCCGTCGCCACGCGGATCGCGGTGATCGCTTCCGGCGTCTCGGCGATACGGCAGTGGATGTGAACCGCCCCGCCCTTTTGCGCCAGCCCCGCCATCTCCATCATGCCGGCGGCCTTGCCGTCCAGATGCGCGGCCATCGCCATGACCGCACCGATGGTCACGACCCCCGTGCCGCCGACGCCGGTGATGACGATGTTGTGGGTGCCGTCGATGGTGCCGATCTGGGGCTCGGGAAGCTCGCCGGTGTCCAGTTCCACCGTCGCGGCCTTCTTCGGCGTCGCGCCTTCCAGTGTCACGAAGGACGGGCAAAAGCCCTTGAGGCAGCTGAAGTCCTTGTTGCAGCTTGACTGGTCGATCGCCCGCTTGCGGCCAAGCTCGGTCTCTTCCGGCACGATGGCCACGCAGTTCGACTGCACGCCGCAGTCGCCGCAGCCCTCGCAGACATCGGTGTTGATGAAGACCCGCTTGTCGATATCCGGGAACGTACCGCGCTTGCGCCGGCGGCGTTTCTCTGCGGCGCAGGTCTGGATGTAGACAATGGCCGACACGCCCTTGTAACCGGCGAAGGTCTTCTGAACCTCGGGCAGCGCGTCCCGCTCGTGGATCGGGACACCCTTCGGAAAGGCGGATTTGTCGACGTCTTCCTTCTCGTCATAGACCACGGCCACGTTGCGCACGCCCATCGCCACCAGTTCCCGGACGATCTGGTCGGCCTGCAGCCCGCCGTCGTTCGCCTGACCGCCCGTCATGGCGACGGCGTCGTTGTACAGGATCTTATAGGTGATGTTGGTCCCCGCCATCAGCGCGAAGCGGATCGCCTGCACGCCCGAGTGGTTGTAGGTCCCGTCGCCAAGGTTCTGGAACACATGGTCGGTGGTCGAGAACGGCGCCTCGCCGACCCAGTTCGCCCCTTCGGCCCCCATGTGGGTGAAGCCTGCGGTCTCGCGGTCCATCCACTGCGCCATGAAATGACAGCCGATGCCCGCGTAGGCGCGGCTGCCGTCCGGCACCTTGGTCGAGCTGTTGTGCGGACAGCCAGCGCAGTAGTACGGCAGACGCGCGGCGATCTCTTCGGCGTTGTCGGCCTTTTTCGCGTCAAGGATGGTCTGAAGCCCCGCGCGAATGCGGTCGGTGCCCCGGCCTTCCTCGATCAGGATGTCGCCCAGCTTCTCGGCGATCATCACCGGGTCCAGCGCATAGTGGACGGGGAACAGCTCTTCGCTGTGCATCCCGCCTGCACCGCCCTTGTGCCCGCCATAGACGCGGCGGCCGCGCCGGTCGTCGAAGATCGCTTCCTTGATCTGGACCTCGATCAGCTTGCGCTTCTCTTCGACCACCACGATCAGGTCCAGACCCTCGGCCCAGTCGTGGAACCCCTTCATGTCCATCGGCCACGTCTGGCCCACCTTGTAGGTGGTGATGCCCAGCCGTTCCGCCTCGGCCTCGTCGATGCCCAGCAGCGTCAGCGCGTGAACAAGGTCGAGCCAGTTCTTCCCGGCCGCCACGAAGCCGATCTTCGCGCCGGGTTTGCCCCAGACGCGCCGATCGATGCCGTTGGCGCGGGCGAAGGCCTCTGCCGCGTATCGTTTGTAATCCGTCATCCGCTGTTCCTGCGGATTCCAGTGGTCGCCCAGCCGAATGTTCAGCCCGCCGTCGGGCAGGTCGAACTCGGGCAGGACAAAGCTCATGCGATCCGGGCGGCCATCCACCACGGCGGTGGTTTCAACCGTGTCCTTGATCAGCTTGAGCCCGGTCCACAGGCCGGAAAAGCGGCTCAGCGCATAGCCGTACAGGCCGAAGTCCAGAATCTCCTGCACGCCAGCCGGGGACAGCACCGGGATATAGGCGTCGACGGCAGCCCAGTCGGACTGGTGGCAGACGGTCGAGCTTTCGCCGGTGTGGTCGTCGCCCAAGGCCATGATCACACCGCCGTTCCGCGACGACCCGGCCATGTTCGCATGCCGCATCACGTCGCCCGACCGGTCGACGCCGGGGCCCTTGCCGTACCAAAGGCCAAAGACCCCGTCGAAACGGCCCTCCCCGCGCAGTTCGGCCTGCTGGGTGCCCCACAGGGCCGTGGCGGCGAGATCCTCGTTCAGGCCGGGCTGGAACTTGATGTCGGATGCCTCTAGCGCGTCCTTGGCGCGCGCCATCGTCATGTCCACCGCGCCCAGCGGCGATCCACGATAGCCCGTGACATAGCCCGCCGTATTCAGCCCGGCGGCCCGGTCGCGGGCCTTCTGCATCAGCAACAAACGGACCAGCGCCTGCGTCCCGTTCAGAAGTACGGGCGACTTTTCAAGGTCGAACCGGTCGTGAAGTGTCACGTCCTGGCGCATTGCTGGGTGCCTCTCGTTTAGCTAGAATTCAATGGTACCATAGGTCATACACGTTGACCTACAAAATGAATTTACTGGTTGCTACCGGGGGCGGTTCCTGCCTAACCCCTCGGTAACAATACTCCTATATCGAGATGCAAACAGGGTCGGCCCGCGGAAAATGGACTGGGACAAGCTTAGAATATTCCACGCAGTGGCGGACGCCGGATCGTTGACACACGCCGGTGAAACCTTGCACCTCAGCCAGTCTGCGGTCTCTCGGCAGATCCGCGCGCTTGAGGAAAGTCTGAACGCCACGCTGTTCCACCGCCACGCGCGGGGCCTGATTCTTACAGAGCAGGGTGAACTGCTGTTTGACGCCACGTCGGCGATGGTGCGCCGCCTTGATACGGCCGAGGCGCGGATCCGCGATTCCAAGGAAGAAGTGTTCGGTGAACTTCGCGTCACCGCCACCACGGGATTCGGGTCGCTGTGGCTCGCGCCGCGCTTGCCGACCCTGTATTCCAGCTATCCCGACCTGAAGATCGACCTGATGCTGGAAGAACGCGTGCTGGACCTTCCGATGCGCGAGGCCGACGTTGCCATCCGCATGAAGGAACCCAGCCAGGCCGACCTGATCCGCCGCCGTCTGATGGGTGTGCGGATGCGCCTGTACGCCTCGCCCAAGTATCTCGAATCCGCCGGCACGCCGAAGCGGATGTCGGACATCTCGATGCACCGGCTGATCTGCCAGAACCCGACGTCCCATCAGGTGTCGGCCGGGGTCAGCCTGATTTCGCAACTGATGACGCACGACGTCCGGTCGCTGCTGACGGTGAACAACTATTTCGGCGTGCTGCAGGGCGTCCTCAGCAATCTCGGCATCGGCGTGCTGCCCGATTACCTTCTTGAAGACTTCCCCGAGATGGTGCGCGTCCTGCCGGACATTGAATCGAACGAGGTTCCGGTGTTCCTCGCCTACCCCGAGGAATTGCGCAATTCCAAGCGGATCGCGGCCTTCCGTGACTTCGTGACCGAGGAAATCATCGCCTACCGGAAACGTCGCACGGACGAGGATGCAGGCTGACCTCGGCCACACATGCACACACCTCATAGCGGCCTTGCGCCGCACCGTTCACAAACTGCTTGATCCGCAGGCATCGCCCGCATATTTGCACATCGAAGACGCGGCGGACCGATTTATTCACCCCGCTTCTTTACCTCCCTGTTGGACTTGGCCGGGCCTTGTGCCCGGCCTCTTTTTTCCGGAACGTCCCGAGTCGGCAGTCCTTGCGACGCCCCGTGACACCGTCCTGATCCGGCACCGCCAACGCCCACCCATTCATCAAAGACGCGCCCCCGGACCGCGGAAACCTGCCATGCGACGCGACCGACGCGGCCGCACGTAGAGGAAGGCATGGAACCCGCGAATTCTCGCTGACGCCCAGCGGCCGATCCGGCGCGATCCTGCCGCGCTGCGGCGCCCCGGGTTGCGGCAGCCCCGTTTCGCGACAGATGCATTGGACACGGCGGATCCGCTTGGGTCCGACATTCTGGAAACAGCCAAGGAGGCTCACCATGAACACCGGCAAGACCATCCTCTGCTCGACCGCGATCGCCACGCTTCTCGCAGGCGCGGCC
The DNA here is from genome assembly GCF_029168315.1 of Psychromarinibacter halotolerans. Classification (NCBI taxonomy): domain Bacteria; kingdom Pseudomonadati; phylum Pseudomonadota; class Alphaproteobacteria; order Rhodobacterales; family Paracoccaceae; genus Psychromarinibacter; species Psychromarinibacter halotolerans. Next base: position 28,691 of record NZ_JARGYD010000006.1, on the reverse strand, counting down.
ACCGCTCAGACGCTGACCGACCCCGCAGGCGAAACGACCGAGACGACCGGCGACGTGCTTGCGCAGACGTCGGATACGATGGACGAGGCCGTGACGGACACCGGCGACGTGGTGGACGACACCGTCGCTGCGACCGAGACCCCGATGGAGGGCAGCGACATGGAGGCCGACGCCGAGCAGGGAATCGTGCTGTCCGCCGACGCCGAACCCATCGGCACCGTGCAAGAGGTGCAAACCCTTGCGTCGGGCCAGACTGCCCTTGTGATCGCGCTGGACGAAAGCCTTGACCTGCCGGTCGACCACGTCCGGATCGCCGCCGAGGAAGAAGCCGACGGGTCCTATGAACTGGCTATGTCCCGTACACAGTTCATCAACGCGGTGAATGCCCAGTTCGAAGCGCAGACCAACTGATCCTGCGCCAGCAAAGACCGGGGCCGATTAGGCCCCGGTTAATCCGGATCTGCGACAACCTTCGGGAATCACACTGATTCCTCTGCCGGCAGGACGCTGGCGGATGACCTGGAAGAAATCCGGAGGATTCCAGATGAACGGAAAACTATTGTGCCACGCCGCCCTTCTTGCATCGTTTGTTGCAGGGGCGGCCGTTGCGCTTGAAGGCCGGGTGACCGTCGGCAATATCGTCGAACCGGCATCCCTGTTGCCAAGCCCCACCGACACAACCGCCCATCGGGCAAATGCCACGGCGGGCCTTGCCGACATCGACGGCGCCGCACTTGCGATAAAGGCGGTCGCCTCTGCGGGCTACCAGCCGCCGGCCACCACGCGACTGAACTGACCCCGCGCATGGGGCGGCAACGCAGGCTTCGCAATGCGCCTGCCGCCCCGACACGCCGTCTAGACCTGCATAGCCGTCCGCCGCATCTTTCGTTTCCCGTCGCCCTGCCCTAAAAGCCCCGAAATGGGCCGCCGGACGGCCCGACACGGACCACGCCGGGGGACGACATGCAGGAACCGCAGATAACCGATGACCTGATTGCAGCCCACGGGCTGAAACCTGACGAGTATGCACGCATCCTCGACATCATCGGGCGCGAGCCGACGTTCACCGAACTCGGTATCTTCTCGGCCATGTGGAACGAGCACTGTTCCTACAAGTCATCCAAGAAATGGCTGCGCACCCTGCCCACCGACGGCCCGCAGGTCATCTGCGGCCCCGGCGAAAACGCGGGCGTGGTGGACATCGGCGACGGTCAGGCCGTCGTCTTCAAGATGGAAAGCCACAACCACCCCTCGTACATCGAACCCTATCAGGGCGCGGCGACCGGCGTGGGCGGCATCCTGCGCGACGTGTTCACGATGGGCGCCCGACCCATCGCGGCGATGAACTCGCTGTCGTTCGGCGAGACCGATCATCCGAAAACGCGCCAGCTGGTGCACGGCGTGGTGGAAGGGATCGGCGGCTATGGCAACGCGTTCGGCGTGCCCACCGTCGGCGGCGAAGTGCGGTTCCACGCCGCCTACAACGGCAACTGTCTGGTCAACGCCTTCGCGGCGGGCCTCGCCGATGCCGACAAGATCTTCTACTCGGCGGCCTCGGGCGTCGGGATGCCCGTCGTCTATCTTGGTGCCAAGACCGGCCGCGACGGCGTCGGCGGCGCGACGATGGCCTCGGCCGAGTTCGACGACACGATCGAGGAAAAACGCCCCACCGTTCAGGTCGGCGACCCGTTCACCGAGAAACGCCTCCTGGAAGCCTGCCTAGAGCTGATGACCACCGGCGCCGTGATCTCGATTCAGGACATGGGCGCGGCGGGCCTGACCTGCTCGGCGGTCGAGATGGGCGACAAGGGCGGTCTGGGCGTGAAGCTGACGCTTGACGACGTGCCCCAGCGCGAAACCGGCATGACCGCCTACGAAATGATGCTGTCGGAAAGCCAAGAGCGGATGCTCATGGTGCTGAACCCCGAGAAAGAGGACGTTGCCCGCGCGATCTTCGAAAAGTGGGACCTCGACTTTGCCATCGTCGGCGAAACCATCGCCGAGGACCGCTTCCTGATCGTGCACGGGAACGAGACGAAGGCCGACCTTCCGCTGTCCAAGCTGTCTTCGACCGCACCGGAATACGACCGCCCGTGGACCCCGACCGAAGCGGCCGAGCCGCTGGCCGACGTGCCGGGCATCGATCCGATCGACGGGCTGAAGGCGCTGATTTCCAGCCCGAACTATGCGGCCAAGCAGTGGGTTTACGAACAGTACGACAGCCAGGTCATGGCCGACACGGCGCGCGCGCCCGGTCTTGGCGCCGGCATCGTGCGGGTGCATGGCACGCCGAAGATGCTGGCCTTCACGTCTGACGTGACGCCTCGCTATGTGCGCGCCAACCCCGAGGAAGGCGGCAAGCAGGCGGTGGCGGAAGCCTACCGCAACCTGACCGCCGTGGGCGCCACGCCGCTGGCCACCACCGACAACCTGAACTTCGGCAACCCCGAAAAGCCCGAGATCATGGGCCAGTTCGTCGGCGCCATCAAAGGCATCGGCGCCGCCTGCGCCGCCCTTGGCACGCCCATCGTGTCCGGCAACGTGTCGCTGTACAACGAAACCGACGGCACCGGCATCCTGCCCACCCCGACCATCGGCGCCGTGGGCCTGATCGCGGACGAAGATCACCTGATCGCCGGCGAAGCGCGCGAGGGCCATGTCGCCCTGCTGATCGGCGAGACGACCGGCCACCTTGGTCAATCGGCCCTGCTGGCAGAGGTCTTCAACCGCGAGGACGGCGACGCGCCGCATGTCGATCTGGAGGCCGAGAAGCGGAACGGCGATTTCATCCGCGACAACCGCGCCTTTATCAAGGCCTGCACCGACCTGTCGGACGGCGGGCTGGCGCTGGCCGCGTTCGAGATGGCGGAGGCCGCCGGGATCGGCGTCTCGCTGGACTCGGGAGACACCGCAGAACTGTTCGGCGAAGATCAGGCGCGCTACCTCGTCGCGTGCAACTTCGATCAGGCCGAGGCGCTGATGGTCGCGGCGGGACAGGCGGGCGTGCCGCTGTCGACGGTCGGCCGCTTCACCGGGTCCGACGTCAGCTTTGGCGGCGCCTCTGCCCCGCTGGAAGACCTGGCGGCGATCTACCGCGGCGCCTTCGCGGACACGCTGGGCTAGGCCATGCGTTGCGCGATCCGTCTTACCGATACGCCCCTCCGCGCCGGTCGCCCGCCGGTCAGCGCGGGCCATCGGGGGACGGCATGACCCAGCTTCCCGACCTTGCCGCCGATTGCGATGCCTGCGCCGCGCTGTGCTGCGTGGGCCTCGCGTTCGACGAGGGCGACGATTTTGCCATCGACAAGCCAGCCGGCCTGCCCTGCCCGAACCTGAAGCGTCACGACTGCACGATCTACGACAACCTCGAAGGCGAAGGGTTTCGCGGCTGCGCGGTCTATGACTGCGAGGGGGCCGGTCAGCGCACGGTCGAGGTGCACGGCGGCAAAAGCTGGCAGGACGAACTGCCGCTGCTGGCGCCGATGCTGGAGACGTTCCGCCATCTGCGCCTGATCCACCAGTTGCTTGGCCTTCTGGAAACGGCCCGCGCGCTGCCGCTGGACGAAGAAGAAGAGGAACGTCATTTCGAACTGGTCGAGGCGCTGTGCCCCGAGGAAATGACGCCCGAAGCCGCGGAACAGATCGCGGGCGGCCCTGTCCCGCGCGAGGTGCAGGCCTTCCTGCGCAGCCTTGCCCACCATGTCTGAGCCCTTGCGGCTTTGATGCACGAAGAATACATCTGACATCAGGAAGACCGGAGACCACCCAATGGCGATGCAGGCACAGGAAATCGAGGACCTGATCCGCGAGACGTTCCCCGCGGCGCAGATCACCATCACCGACATGGCCGGTGACGGTAACCACTATGCCGCCGAGGTCATCGACGAAAGCTTTCGCGGCATGAACCGGGTGCAGCAACAGCGCGCCGTCTATGCCGCGCTGAAGGGCAAGATGGACGGCGCCCACGGCGAGTTGCACGCGCTCGCGTTGACCACCAAGGCCCCGGCGGACTGACCGGTGCGGCGGCCGGCATGATCGAGCCTTGGGTGTTCGTCGCGATTGCCGCGATCGCGTTCGCCCTGCTGGGTCGCTGGCTACGCACACCGCAACAGCCGCTGTACAGGCCGCGCGGACCAAGGGACGACACCGGCTCGCCCGACGCTTCGCCCGATAACAGCGTCGCGGCTGAGAAAGCCGAAGACGTATCGCAAGACACGCCGGCGCGCCGCCGACCCACCTACGGCGCTGCGCGCTACCGAACCAAAAGAGACTAGGAGACCGCTATGACCGCCGAGACCCAGATCAAGGACACCGTGACCAGCAACGACGTCGTGCTGTTCATGAAAGGCACCAAGACCATGCCCCAGTGCGGCTTTTCCAGCCGCGTGGCCGGCGTGCTGAACTTCATGGGCGTCGAGTATGCCGACGTGAACGTGCTGGCCGACGACGAGATCCGTCAGGGCATCAAGGACTATTCCGACTGGCCTACGATCCCGCAGCTTTACGTCAAGGGAGAGTTCGTCGGCGGCTGTGACATCATCACCGAGATGACCCTGTCCGGCGAACTGGACAAGCTGTTCGACGACCAAGGCGTGACCTACGACAAGGACGCCGCCGAAAAGATCCGGGCCGCGAACGCCTGATCCAACGCCCGCCCCGGCCTGTGTGCCGGGGCGCCGTTTTGGCGAGCTGTTTCGGCCGTTGCGCAACCTATAGTTGCACATAAAGAAACACACTTATCCGTAAATTGAACACACCTCCGGGTGAACGGGCCTCCATTCGGGGCCCGCTTTACGTTATGTTAACTTCGCTGCCCCAAAACCGGGCGCATGTGTTTACGGGTGCTTTTCTGGTGACGTCATGACGATCGGTTCGCTCATCATCGGAACGTTTCTTGCCCTGTCCGCTGCGGCGACGGTTCTGCTTCTTCTGGTGCTTGCCGGGGCCCGGCGGCTGAGGGTGCGGGAAGCCTATCACAGGATCGCGGCGGACCACGGCTGGACCTACGCCTTTCACCCGCAGGACGAACGCCACAGCTGCCGCCATGAATTCCGCCACCCCGTCGAAGGCTGGTGCCTGACGCTTCAGGACCGGCGCGACGCCCGCCGTGGGCGGGCCAGCCGCCGACTTGGAAAGGCAACCGGCCGCGCCGCCGTGTCCCGGGTTGGCCCCTGTGCCGAATTCATCGATCCACGGCCCCTGATCCCCGTCGGGCTGGCGGTGTTGGGTCCGGCGCTGTCCAACGGCGACGGATCGGCCGAAGACGCCTGGACCGAAGGGTCCGAGGACGCGGGCCGCACGCGTGTCGAACGCCTCGCGGGAAATCTTGGGCGCGACCGCCACCTTCTGCGCAGTGTAGATGACCAGCCGGGCCCGGGGCAGCTTTTGGCGACGCCGGGCGCGGAAAACGCGCTGGACGACATTCGCGGCGCGCCGGAACTGGGCCTTGCCCAGCCGGACCGCGTCGCCCCGCAGCCCGTCGTCATGCGCGGCGCCTTCGGGATGCGCCTGCGGCTGGGCCGCCCCCTGCGCGGCCAGACCGAGATCGAGGAATTCGTAAGCCTTGGCAAACGCCTGAGCGGCAACCTTCACGTCTGCTGACGGACCGCTGCCGCGCGCGACGCCAGTCGCCTGTCGCGGCACGCGGCAGCCTTGCTGATCCGAAATTACTCACCGGGGCGCCCGCCCCGCATTCACCGGGCAGGCGCACGATACGCGATGGCCGCGTCGGCGGGCCGGTTCAGCCCGCCAGTTTCTGTTCGATGGAGGCGGCGATGTATTCCGCGCGGGTCGCCAGCGTGTCCAGCTCTTCGGCCAGCCCCTCGGGCATGGTCGGAACCTCGATCCGCATCGGTTCCGGCGCGGCGGGTGCTGGCGCATCGCGCAGCTTCTGCACCTCGGCCTCGGCGGCATTTGCCCGTGCCTCGGCCGCCTTCAGCTGCTCATCCATACCCGCGGCCTTGTCCGCCAGCATCAGCCCGGCCATCAGCAGGACGCGGGATTCCGGCAAGCGGCCCGCCTGCCCGGCCAGCACCTGCGCCTCGGTGTCCAGCATCTGGGCGGCGGCATTCAGGTACTGTTCCTCACCCTCTTGGCAGGCGACGGCGTAATCGCGGCCGCCGATCCGGATCGTGACCTCAGGCATCGCTATTCTCCTCGAGCAGGGGCTTCAGCTCGCCCAGGATGGCGTCCATCTCGGCCCGGTCGCCATCGCGCGCGACGCGCAGGCCTTCAAGTTCCGACATCATCGCCTGGTTGATCAGGTGCGGCTCGGCCACGCCGTCCTCGGCCGCCTCGCGCAGCGCCTGAATCGACTGGCGCAGCTGGGTGTTGGTGCGGCGCATCCGCTGCGCCTGAATCTCGTAGTCGGCAAGTTCCTGCTTCAGGCGATCGACCTCGCCCTGCAGTTCGCGCTCGCGACGGTCGACCTTGTCCTTCAGCGACCGGACGCGTTCTTCAAGCTGCGCGGTCACCTCTTTCTCGGCGGCCAGCGCCTCGGTCACGCGCGCGTGCTCGTCGGGGTCAACCTCGGGCCCGGTCGAGGGGACCGAAAGCTCTTCCACACCGGCGCCGATCCGTTCCAGCGCCTCGCTCAGGCGACGCTGCAATTCGGTGATCTCTGACATAGACTGTTCCTGTCCTCGTCTCTCGTCTGCGCGGTCCCTGCGCCGCCCCTCCCGAATCAAGCGCCGCCGCGTCTTGGCGCAATTCTAGCCGTGCGTTTCCTGAAATGCTGCCCCCCTTTTCCCGCCAAGGGTTTACAAGGCGCGCTTGATCCGACCCGGCAAGACCCCGCGCGGCGCAGCTTGCACTTGCGCGCGACGCTGGTATCACGCGCGCAACAGTTTTGACTCAGAAGGAAGCGCCTTCATGGAAATCTCCGATCTCAAGGCCAACCACCCCGAGCACTGGAAAAAGGCGTCAGCCATCCGCGCGCTGGCGATGGATGCGGTCGCCGCCGCCAATTCCGGGCACTCCGGGATGCCGATGGGCATGGCCGACATCGCGACCGTCCTGTTCGAAAAGCACCTGAAGTTCGACGCCGCCGCCCCCGGCTGGCCCGACCGCGACCGCTTTATCGTGTCGAACGGCCACGGCTCGATGCTGCTGTACGCGCTGCTGTACCTGACCGGCTCGCCCGAGATCACGCTGGATGAGATCAAGAATTTCCGCCAGATGGGCGCCAAGACCGCAGGCCACCCGGAGAACACCGAGGCCGTGGGCATCGAAGTCACCACCGGCCCGCTGGGTCAGGGCATCTCGAACTCGGTCGGCTTCGCCATCGCCGAGGAAGTGCTGCGCGCCCGCTACGGCAAGAAGGTCGTGGATCACCACACCTACGTGTTCGCCGGTGACGGCTGCCTGATGGAAGGCATCAGCCAGGAAGCCATCGGTCTTGCCGGCCGCAACAAGCTGGGCAAGCTGATCGTCTTCTTCGACGACAACTCGATCACCATCGACGGCAAGGTCGAACTGGCCGACATCACCGACCAGCCCGCCCGCTTCAAGGCGTCCGGCTGGCACGTTCAGGAAATCGACGGCCACGACCCCGAGGCCATCGACGCCGCCATCGAGGCTGCGAAGAAGTCCAGCAAGCCGTCGATGATCGCCTGCAAGACGCATATCGCGCTTGGCTCGTCCGCGCAGGACACCGCCAAGGGCCACGGCGCGCTGACCGACGCGCAGCTGATCGCCGACACCAAGGCCGCTTACGGCTGGGACTTCGGCCCATTCGAGATCCCGGCGGACGTGAAATCCGCGTGGGAAGCCATCGGATCGCGCGGCCAGTCCGAGCACGCCGCGTGGAAGGACCGCTTTGCCGAGCTTTCGGACGGCAAGCAGGCGCAGTTCAACCGCGAGCTGTCCGGCGAGACGCCGAAGAAACTCGCCTCGGCGATCCGCAAGTTCAAGAAAGAGATGTCGGAAGAGAAGCCCAAGCTTGCCACGCGCGCCGCGTCGCAGAAGGTGCTTGAGGTTCTCAACCCGATCCTGCCCGAGACCATCGGCGGGTCCGCCGACCTGACCGGGTCGAACAACACCAACACGCCGGACCTTGGCCTGTTCGGGCCCGACAACCGCAAGGGCCGCTACATCCACTACGGCATCCGCGAACACGGCATGGCCGCGGCGATGAACGGCATGGCGCTGCATGGCGGCGTAAAGCCCTACGGCGGCACGTTCTTCTGCTTCACCGACTACGCCCGTCCCGCGATGCGCCTGTCGGCCCTGTCGCGGATCGGCGTCACCTACGTGATGACGCACGATTCCATCGGCCTTGGCGAAGACGGCCCGACGCACCAGCCGGTGGAACATCTGGCCATGCTGCGCGCGACGCCGAACATGCTGGTGCTGCGTCCCGCCGACATCGTCGAGACCGCCGAGGCGTGGGAAATCGCGATGAACCGGCACGACGGGCCGACCACGCTGGTGCTGACCCGTCAGGGCCTGCCCACCGTCCGCGTCGAGCACAAGACCAAGAACCTGACCGAACAGGGCGCCTATGTCCTGGCCGAGGCCGAGGGCAAGCGTCAGGTCATCCTGATGGCCACCGGCTCGGAAGTGTCGGTCGCGCTGGCTGCGCGCGATGCGCTGCAGGCCGAGGGGATCGGCACCCGCGTGGTGTCGATGCCGTCGTGGGAGCTGTTCTCGCGGCAGGACGAAAGCTATCGCAAGCGCGTCCTGCCCGCCGGGCCGGTCCGCGTCGCCATCGAGGCCGGCGTGCGTCTGGGATGGGACAAGTGGCTGCTTGGCGAACGCGGGCGCGAGGCAAAAGCCGGTTTCGTCGGCATGTCGTCCTTCGGCGCCTCTGCCCCGGCGGAGGAATTGTTCGAAAAGTTCGGCATCACCGCAGAGAACACCGTCGCGACGGTGAAGGGCCTGCTGTAAGCACCCATTCCGCTTTGAACCACCGGACGGCCCGCCAACTGGCGGGCCGTTCGCGTTTCACCTGCGGCGCGCGGCACACGGCGGCCCGCAAACCTGCCCGGCCCCGCATGGACTTTCGCGCCCGTTCCGCCCTATCACCTCGGCAGTGCCCATGTGTCCCCGGAGGAGCGGCGACCGTTGACCAACACCATCGCCATCGTTCTTGGACTGCTGCTTGTCGCCTTCTTTGCGTATGACGGCCTGCAAATGGACTGGGCGATGACGGTCTTTCTGGGCCGCAAGGGGCTGGAATTCGTCGAATGGCTCGCCTTCTGGCGCTAACAGTGCGCCGGCCTAGGTTGACCTTTGCCGCAAAAACCCATTCAAAACCCGTGACGCGGGCCGCATTTACCGGCCTGCCGCGTGACCACGGAAACCGGAAGGAGATCCCAGCATGGCCGTGAAAGTTGCAATCAACGGATTTGGTCGGATCGGGCGCAACGTCCTGCGCGCGATCATCGAGTCGGGCCGCACCGATATCGAGGTGGTCGCGATCAACGACCTCGGCCCGGTCGAGACCAACGCACACCTCCTTCGCTATGACAGCGTGCACGGCCGGTTCCCCGCGACCGTCACCACCAGCGAGGACACCATCGACGTCGGCCGTGGCCCGATGAAGGTCACCGCGATCCGCAACCCGGCTGAACTGCCGTGGGGCGACGTGGACATCATCATGGAATGCACCGGCATCTTCACCTCGAAGGAAAAGTGCCAGCCGCATCTGGAAACCGGCGCCAAGCGCGTTCTGATCTCCGCCCCCGGTACCGACGCCGACAAGACCATCGTCTACGGCGTGAACCACGACCAGCTGACCGCCGACGACATCATCGTGTCGAACGCGTCCTGCACCACCAACTGCCTGTCGCCGGTGGTGAAGGTGCTGAACGACGAGATCGGCATCGTCAAAGGTTTCATGACCACGATCCACAGCTACACCGGCGACCAGCCCACGCTGGACACGATGCACAAGGATCTGTACCGCGCCCGCGCCGCCGCGCTGTCGATGATCCCGACCTCGACCGGTGCCGCCAAGGCCGTGGGTCTTGTGCTGCCCGAACTGAACGGCAAGCTGGACGGCGTCGCGATCCGCGTGCCGACCCCGAACGTGTCGGTCGTCGACCTGACCTTCGAGGCCGCCCGCGACACCACCGTGGAAGAGATCAACGACAAGATCCGCGCCGCCGCCGATGGCCCGCTGAAGGGCGTGCTGGGCTACACGGATGAGAAACTGGTTTCGACCGACTTCAACCACGACCCGCACTCGTCGGTGTTCCACACCGATCAGACCAAGGTCATGGAAGGCACCATGTGCCGCATCCTGACGTGGTACGACAACGAGTGGGGCTTCTCGAACCGCATGAGCGACACCGCCGTCGCGATGGGCAAGCTGATCTAAGGGCCTGGTAGCGCAACCGCGCATAGCTACCTTCGGGGCGTCGGGACACTCCCGGCGCCCTTTTCTTTTGTTAACAGCATCCTAATTCGGAATTAACGGATTTTGCTGCGTTGCAGAAAATGCATAGCGAACCTGCACAAACGCCGGATTGTGCAGCGCTAACACCGGGTCCAAATAGGGGTCATCGAAAAGACAAACCCTGGAGACGGAAATGACCTTCCTCGACAACTTCCGCGTCGCCCGTGAAAAGCGCAAGCTCTACAACCGCACCGTGGCCGAAATCGAATCCCTGCCGCGCGACGTCGCGCTGGACCTCGGCATCTTCCCGGAAGACGCACGCCGCATCGCTCGCGAAGCCGTCTACGGCTAATAGCTTGCCAGGTGGCGGGAGAATCCCGGCACTTCGGATGACGACCGAGCACTGGTAACGGGTCCGCCTTAGGGCCCGTACCCTCTGGTCCCGGCGGCGCAAGACGCCACGGTCGATTAGGACCTTCCCAAGATACGATACGTTGCAAGCCGCACGTCAGGCGCTTTCCGCGCCCGTGCGGCTTATGGCGTTCAGATCCTGCCGCAAATCCTCGACCTTGTCCGGCGACGCCAGAAGCGCGTCGACCTCTTCGTGCGTGGCGCGCCAGACCGGCAGCGCCTGCGCCAGCACCGCCTCGCCCTCGGCGCTCAGCAACAGGCGCCGGCTGCGGGCGTCCTTTTCGTCCCGCCGCACCTCGACTAGCCCGCGCCGCGTCAGCGGTTTCAGCGCCGCCGTCAGGGTGGTGCGGTCCATCGCCAGCAACTCGACAAGGTCCGAGATGCGCGGCGGCTCTGGCCGGTTCAGCGACATCAGCAACGAAAACTGGCCGTTGGTCAGGCCAAAGGGCCGCAGCGCCTCGTCAAAGCGCCGCGCCAAAGCCCGCGCCGCCCGCTGCACATGCAGACACAGGCACCGGTCCCGTACTTCAAGCGTCGCGGCATATGGCAGATCATCCCTCATCCCGGGGATCATATGTTGACATCAACCATAGCTTCAACCGCCCCAGCCGCGACAAAGGCCCGCCCCCTTCCGGGGACGGGCTATGCAGGTCGTGGCACCCCGGACGGCGCAACACGCGACCGCTTTGAGCCTGTACCTGCACCAAGACGATAGTGTTAACGTGATGCCCAGAGTATCTGTGGTCGGATGCAGAGCATTAAAGTATCCAGCCTCGATCACGTCGAGCTTGATGAAATCCTTGAACCCAACGAGCACTTGATTTGGTCCGGTTTGCCGGGATACGGGCGACGTTTCCTAGAGGCGGTCGGAGATGAGCGGACAATTCACATTGCTGCGCTTGTCGGTGTCATCGTGATGTGGAGCACGTTGATTTTCATTGATCATGAGGCGCAGTTCGGGCGCACGGAAGCGATCTGGATCTATGGCGCACTCACCCTCGCGTTCCTCGGACTGTCGGTATCATTAGCCAGCCAACGTCAATATGTCCTCCGTAACCTCGTTTACTTCGTCACCGACAGCCGCGCTATCATCTGCCGGCGTGGAAGAAACTGGCGGGCAGGAGTGCGGGTATACATCGTTTCGTGCCCGCACTCCGGGACATACCCTTACTCGCTCATCGCGACCCGCCCATATCCATCCTTGCAAATCGGAACGTTGCTTTCCGATGATCAAGTCCAGCCATTCGGTCTTGGGCTGTCTCATCCAGGGCACTCTATTCTACGGGATCGGACCACTTCGATTGTTACCTTCGATTACATCCCCGATGCACAGGCCGTGTTGGAGATGATCCGTTCCCAATCACATTAAGAGAGGCTGCCGCCTATACGCCTTGCGGCGCTGCGGACTGGCGACGATCGCTGAGCTTTTTTCATTCAGGCAGTCACCTGCACCACTTAGTGAAATGGCAGGGTTATCCGCCGCCTCAACCTTCATCACGCACGACAAAGGCCCGCCCCCTTCCGGGGACGGGCCTTTCTTCCGGCGCGATGATAAGCGCCCTACCCTGCGTAGCCGAACAGCCGCGGCAGCCACAGCACGATGCCCGGGAACAGGATCATCGCCATCAGCGCAGCCAGCAGCACGAACAGGAACAGCCAGATCTCGCGGATGATCTCGGTCAGCGGGATGCGGGTCACCGCGTTGATGACGAACAGCAGCACGCCGTAGGGCGGCGTGATCAGGCCGATCATGCAGTTTACCACCGCGACCACACCGAAGTGCACAAGGTCGATGCCCAGTTCACGGCAGGTCGGCAGGAACAGCGGGATGATCACAAGGATGATCGTCGTCGCGTCCAGCAGGCAGCCCAGCAGCAGCAGCAGCACGTTCACGCCCAGCAGGAACACCAGCGGATGCACGTCCAGACCGACCATGTGCTCGGCCAGCATGCTGGGAATGTTCTCGGACGCCACGATGTAGTTCAGGATCAGCGCGCCGCCGATGACCAGACCGATGGCGGCCGAGGACCGGGCGGATTCGACCATGATCTGCCCCAGCGCCTTCAGGCTGATCGAGCGATAGAACACCCCCGCCAGCACCAGCGCGTAGAACGCCGCGACGGCGGCCGCCTCGGTCGGCGTGGTGACGCCGCCATAGATGCCGTACAGCAGGATCGCGGGCATCAGCAGCGCCGGGAAAGCGCGCACGGTCAGGCGCGGCAAGTCGGTCAGCGGCACGGGCTCGTCCAGCGCGAAGTCGCGCCGCCACGAGATCCACCAGTTCACCGCCATCAGCACGACGCCCATCAGCAGACCCGGGAAGATGCCGCCAAGGAACAGGTAGCCGATCGAGGTATTGGACACGAGCGCGTACAGAACCATCGGGATCGACGGCGGGATGATCGGGCCGATGGTGGCCGAGGCCGCGGTGATCGCGGCGGCATAGCCACGGGTGTAATGGCCCGTCTTGGTCATCATCTCGATGATGATCTTGCCGATGCCCGCCGCGTCGGCCACGGCCGACCCGGACATGCCCGAGAAGATCAGCGAGGCCACGACGTTCACATGGCCCATGCCGCCCCGGAACCGGCCCACCAGCGCGATGCAGAAGCGCAGCAGACGGTCGCTGATGGTGCCGGCGTTCATGATACCGGCGGCGACGATGAACAGCGGAACCGCCAGCAGGATGAACGACTGGTACAGCCCGTCCATCAGCACCTTGCCCGCCACGCCGATGCTTTCGCCGGCGGCAAACAGGTACACGATCGAGGACACAAGGATCGCGTAGGCGATCGGGATGCCGATCCCGGCAAGGAAGAACAGCGCGCCAAGGCACAGGAGGAACTCGATCGTCATTATTCCTGTCCCTCCGGCAGGTGCGTTTCGACCTCGGGGGCCTTGCGGAAGGCCTGCACGACGTACCACGCATAGCGCAGCGACACGGCGACGAGGAACAGGATGTAGACCGAATAGATGTCGCGCATCCGGATCCAGTCACCGAAGACCTGCGACAGCGTGGCCGTGCGTTTCAGGCGCAGGATTGCGAACCGGTCCCACGTGGGTTCGATCGACAGGACCAGCGCCACGCACAGCGCAAGCCCGCCGACGATCGCGAAGACCCGGCGCACGTTGGGGCGCACGGTGTTGTAGATGATGTCAAACGTGACGTGGTCGCGGTCGCGCACCACGAAGGCGTTGCCGAAGAAGATCAGCATCACCCACAGCAACAGACAGAATTCCAGCGTCCAGCCGTAGTTCGACGGCGCAAGGAAGGGGAATGTCTCGGGCACCCATGACAGGCGCGCGGAATAACGAACGACGATCTGTATGATGAAGGTCGCGAACATCGCCGCCATCATGAGGCCGGCTATGCCGTCCGCCACGCGGCGCAGGATGTGCAGGGTCTGGCGCATCGTGCAGGTCTCTCTCGGCTGTCTGGCCGTGGCGTGCCCCGGCCCGAGCGATGGGCCCGCGACACATGCGGTCAGGGTTGTCCCTTGCCCGATTTAGGGCAGGAAAGCGGGGGCACCGGGGCGCCCCCGCTCCGTTGGGTGGGGTCAGGTTGCGGGCGGTCGGCCGTCAGGCGCTGGTGCGGACACCGTCACCGTCGGAGGCTTGTCCCCCCGCAACGCGGATCATTATTCGCCCAGAGCGTTGATCGCTTCCAGAACACCTTCGGGCCATGCTTCTGCGTACTGGCTGCCGGTGTACTGTTCCTGAACGTGGCTGCGGAAGGCCGCGAGGTCGGGCTCGTAGATTTCCAGCCCCTGCTCTTCCAGGAACGACACCAGGTCGGCTTCCTTCTGAAGCTGGATCTCACGCGCGGCGTCGGCGGCTGCGATGGCAGCGGCTTCGGTCGCTTCCTGCTGTTCCGGGGTCATCTCGTCCCAGACCGCCTTCGAGAAGGCGATGTAGTTCAGGTCGACAAGGTGCGCGGTCAGGGCGACCTGGTTCGTAACTTCGTAGAACTTCGCATCGACCACGGTCGGCAGCGGGTTGTCCTGACCGTCAACCGAGCCGGTCTGCAGCGCGGTGTAGACCTCGGTGAAGGCCATCGGGGTCGGGTTCGCACCCAGCGCCGCACCCAGGAACTGCCATGCGTCGGTGCCCGGCATCCGCAGGTTCACGCCCGCCAGATCCTCGGGGGTGGTGACCGTCAGCTCGTCCTTGGTCTGGCGCAGGTTCACGTGGCGCTTGCCAAGGTACATGACGGCCAGCAGCTTGATGCCCAGCTCGTCTTCGACGGTCTGCTTGAACGGCTCCATCAGCGGGTCGTTGAACACGGCAACCTGGTGCTCGGCCGACTGGTGGACATAGCCCGTCGCGAAGATCGAGAACTCGGGGAAGAACGTCGCCAGTTCCTGCGCCGACGCGATCGACATCTCGAGGTCGCCGGTCGCGATGGCTTCCAGTTCGGACCCCTGCGCGATCAGCGAGGCGTTGTAGTGCGGTTCGTAATCCGCGAACTCGGACACGGCCGGACCGAAGACTTCGGCCAGCGAAATGGTGCGCTGGTCGGTTTCCGACGCCGGGGTCGACATCCGCAGGGTGAACTTGTCCTGCGCGACGGCCGGCATGGCCAGAGCGACGGCGGTGAGCGCGGCGAACGCGCGGCGAGTGATCTTAAGGGACATGGGTCTCCTCCTCTTCTCCCTTGTGCGGCCGGTGTAAGCCCCGATCCGCTTCTGCTTTTGGGTCCAAGCGCTTAAAGGCTCAGAGCCCGTCGTTTCGCGCTGTCGATATGCGCATGGATCGCCGACACCGTGCGGGCCCGATTCCGGGCCTGCAAGGCATAGATGACAGCCAAGTGCTCGTCGAGCACCGAGACCACCAGCTCGGGCAGCATCCGGGTGTCGGCGTTCCGGATCAGCCTGATCTTTATCGCATTTACGCGGTGGACGCTTGAAATCAGCTCGTTTCCCAGCGCGTCAATGACGTGATCGTGAAAGGCCCAGTCCATATGCTGGGCCCGCGCCAGCAGGTCTGCGTCGACCCCCTTCAGCGCCTCTTCGCGGATCGAGCGATGGTCTTCGACCATCTTCTCGATCTCGTCGTCCTTGCCCTCGTCGCAGAACTGCTCGAAGGCCTCGCGCTCGATGATGCGCCGCAGCTGGAACGCGTTGCGGATCAGGTTCAGGTCGATGCTCAGAACCTTCAGGCCACGCTTGGGGACGGTCTCGATCAGGCCGTCCGCCTCCAGCCGCGGGATCATCTCGCGGATGGCGCCAAGGGGCATCCCGGTCAGCGCCACCAGCTCGCGCTGCGAAACGATCTGGCCGGGTTCGATGTCCCGGTCCAGAAGCTTCCGCGTAAAGCTGGTATAGGCGTGATCCCGCAGATGCGGCTCGGCGTTAGCCATCGACCGGCTCCGCTGCGACCGTCTTCAGCAGGCCCTCGGCCTGTTCAGCGGTCAGCGGTTCCAGCGGTGCGCGCAGACGGCCCCACGCGGCGTCGCCCGTGGCCTGTTCCATCAGCGCCTTCAGCGCCGGCATGACGGGAAGCGACACGATGGCGGTGATGATGCGGTTCAGTTCGACATCTTCCTCGGCGGTCTCGAAAATCTTCACAAGCCGCTCGGGGTACAGGTTCGAGCAGCCGCAGATCGACCCGACGCCGCCCAGCGCCACGGCGCGGTGCAGAAGCCGTTCGTCGCCGACCAGCACCGGCAGACCTTCGACGCCCATGAAGGCTTCGGTCGTGGGCCAGTTGGCCGAGCTGTCCTTCACCGCGCGGATGCGGTCCGGGTAGGCCTTCAGCAGGCGCCCGACAAGGTTGGCCGACAGCGGCACATTGGTGACCTGCGGGATGTGATACAGGATGATGTCGGCGTCCGCGTCGGTCGCTTCGATCAGTTCCGAGAACCAAGCGAACAGGCCGTCGTCCGACGTCTGCGGGAAATAGAACGGCGGCGGCACAAGGAAGCTGCGGATGCCGGCGGAATAGCCCTGCTTGATCTGCGCCACGGCATCGGCGACCGAGTTCGCGTAGATGCCAAGCGTAACGACATTGGCGGGAACGCCGGCGTCCAGCACGGCGGACAGGCCCTGCGCGCGCTCTTGGGCGTTGATCGAGGGCCCTTCCCCCGTGGTTCCGTACAGCGTGACGCCGTGAACGCCGGCTTTCAGCAGGTTGACGGCGTGGGCGGCAAGCCGGCCCGTGTCAAGCGCACCTGCATCGTCGAACGGCGACAGCATCGCCACGGAAATTCCGATCTTGGACATGAGTTCCTCCTGGCACGGCAGATTCGGCGCCGCGTTCAGCGGGTATAGAGGTCTGTGTCGGGCCAAATCAACTGACATGTTACCATCATGTCAGAAAATTTATTAAGGCCGCGAAACCACCGGAACGGGAATGTCTTGCGGAATCAGTCCTTTGGATCCTTGAGCCTGACGTAAAGCGCATCGCGCACCGACGGCGTCACGAACTTGGAAACGTCGCCGTCCAGCCGCGCGATTTCCTTCACCAGCTTCGACGCGATAGCCTGATAGCGGGCCTCTGCCATCAGGAACATGGTCTCGACGCTGTCATCCAGCGCCCGGTTCATCCCGACCATCTGGTATTCGTATTCAAAGTCGGAAACGGCCCGAAGACCCCGGATGATGACCGAAGCGCCGACATCGCGGGCGCAGTCAATCAGCAGGTTTTCGAAAGGGTGCACCACGATCTCGCAGCCGTCGGCCCGCAGCGGTTCGACCTCGGGCTCGATCATCGCGACGCGCTCGTCGAGCGAGAACAAAGGCCCCTTGTCGCGGTTGATCGCGACGCCGATCACCAGCCTGTCCACCAGCTTGGCCGCGCGCTGGATGATGTCGATATGCCCCAGCGTGAGCGGGTCGAAGGTTCCGGCGTACAAACCGATGCGCATTCAGGTTCCCCCCTTGATCCGCGCGCACGCAACAATATTGCGCGCGGTTTTGCAAGAGGAAGCACGCAGGCGTCGTGCACTGGTCGGGCGCTTGCGGTGCCGTCGGGACACCTTGGGCGTGGCCGACTCCCGCGGCCTCAGTGGCCCATGATCATGCCTTCAAGGGCTTCTTTTTCCATCGAAAGCTCGGACAGTCGAGCCTTGACCACGTCCCCGATCGAAATCAGACCGACCATCATCTCGCCGTCCATCACCGGCATGTGGCGGAACCGGCCATCGGTCATTTTCGTCAGAACCCCGTCCGTTGTTTCGGCCCGGGTGCAGGTCACCAGTTTGCTGGTCATCATCTGCTCGACCCGGTCCTCCATGCAGGCGGGTCCGCGTTTTCCCAGTTCCCGCACGATGTCGCGTTCTGACAGGATGCCCAGCGGCACCTGCCCGTCGGATGACACGACAAGCGCACCGATCTTCATCTGCGACATGGTCTCTGCCGCCTTCGACACAGGTGTCTCCGGCGGGATCGTGAACACGTCCGACGAATGTTTGGATTGAAGGATCTGGTGCACCAGCATGGACGGCTCCTCCCGAACGCAAGGCTACTCTGGACTTCTCTTCCCCAGCGTCACGATGCTGGCGCCACCTGTCAAGCTGCGCTGTCTTCCAGCCGTGCGACCTCTGCGCGCAATCCGGCCACCACGGCCTCGGCCACCCGGTTCAACCGTTCGACGCGGCGGTCGTCGGGATGGCGGATCAGGTAGAAGCTGCGCGTCAGCCCGAAACTGTCGGGCAGCACCTTCTCAAGCTCTGGCGCGAAGGGCAGCGCGAAGTCGTGCACGATGCCGATCCCCCCGCCCTGCCTGATCATATGAAGCTGCACGACCACCGAGTTCGAGGCCATTGCCACCCTGTCGATCCCGGCTTCGGCAAGGTAATCCAGTTCCTTGTCGTAGATCATGTCGGGGATGTAGCCGATAACCCGGTGGTCCCGCAGATCGCGCAGATCGCCCAGCGGCGCTCCGTTGCCGAGGTAATCGGCCGAAGCGGCAAGATGCAGCCGGTAGTCGGTGATCTTCTGCACCGTCAGCCGCCCGGTGGCCGGTGCGCTGACCGTGATCGCCATGTCCGCTTCGCGCTTGGACAGGTTCACCACCCTCGGAAGCGCAACAATCTGGATGTCTAGCAAAGGATTGTTTCGCGAAAGTTCGGCGCACACCTGCGGCAGCAGGAAGTTCGCACAGCCATCCGGCGCGCCGATCCGGACCTG
Source organism: Psychromarinibacter halotolerans (assembly GCF_029168315.1). Classification (NCBI taxonomy): domain Bacteria; kingdom Pseudomonadati; phylum Pseudomonadota; class Alphaproteobacteria; order Rhodobacterales; family Paracoccaceae; genus Psychromarinibacter; species Psychromarinibacter halotolerans. The sequence continues at coordinate 9,812 of NZ_JARGYD010000006.1, read as the reverse complement.
CCCGGTCAACTGGCCCGCCTGCCCGCCGATCTCTTCGACCGCGCCGGTCACAGCCTGCTCTGCCCGCTCGGCATGGTCCATCAGGCGTTGCCCGTCGACCGTCAGCGCGTATCCCTGCGGCGATTTGGCGAACAGCGGCGCGCCCACGCCCTGCTCTAGCCGCTGCATCCGGCGCCCCACGGTGGCGGGGTCGATCCGCAGCAGTCGTCCGGCTCCACTCAGGCTTTCGGACCGCGCGACCGCAAGGAAGACGCGCAAATCGTCCCAGTGAATATCCATGCCAGTACCTGCAATTCTGCAAAACGCTTTTGGCATACTCCCCCTTTTCGCGGGTTTTCTGCAAGACTAAGCTCCGCGCGACCAACACCGGGCGCGCTCGCCCCTTCCTGGAGGAGATGACATGCAGGAACTCACCCACTGGATCGACGGCAAGCACGTCAAAGGTACGTCCGGCCGCTTCACCGATGTCTACAACCCCGCCACGGGCGAGGTTCAGGCCAAGGTGCCGCTGGCCACCGTCGAGGAACTGAACGCCGCCGTCGCCCGCGCCGCCGAGGCGCAGGTCGCATGGGGCGACACCAACCCGCAGCGCCGCGCGCGGGTGATGATGAAGTTCGGCGCGCTGATCAACGAGCACATGGACGAACTGGCCGAACTCGTCAGCCGCGAGCACGGCAAGACCCTGCCCGACGGGCGCGGCGACGTGCAGCGCGGGCTGGAAGTGGTCGAGGTCTGCATGGGCGGGCCGTCGCTGCTGAAAGGGGAATACACCGACGCCGGCGGCCCCGGCATCGACCTGTATTCCATGCGCCAACCGCTGGGCGTGGTTGCAGGTATCACGCCCTTCAACTTCCCCGCGATGATTCCGCTGTGGAAGCTGGCCCCGGCCCTGACCTGCGGCAACGCGATGATCCTGAAGCCGTCCGAACGCTGCCCCTCGACCTCGCTGCGCCTTGCGGAACTGCTGAAAGAGGCCGGGCTGCCCGACGGCGTGCTGCAGGTGGTGAACGGCGACAAGGAAGTCGTTGACGCGATCCTTGATAACGAGACGGTCGCGGGCGTAGGCTTTGTCGGCTCGACCCCGATCGCGCAGTACATCTATGGCCGCGCGGCGACCAACGGCAAGCGCGCCCAGTGCTTCGGCGGCGCCAAGAACCACATGATCATCATGCCCGACGCCGACATGGACAAAGCGGCGGACGCGCTGGTCGGCGCCGGGTTCGGCGCGGCGGGCGAACGCTGCATGGCGATCTCGGTCGCGGTGCCCGTCGGCAAGGAAACCGCCGACACGCTGGTCGAGAAGCTGATGCCGCGCATCGAGAAGCTGAAAGTGGGCCCCTACACCGCGGGCGACGACGTGGACTATGGCCCGGTGATCACGCAGGCCGCCAAGGACCGCATCCTTGGTCTGATCGACTCGGGCGTGGCGCAGGGCGCCGATCTTGTGGTCGATGGCCGGGACTTCACCCTGCAGGGTTACGAGAACGGCTATTTCGTCGGCCCGTCGATGTTCGACAACGTCACCCCGGACATGGACATCTACAAGGAAGAGATCTTCGGCCCCGTCCTAAGCCAGGTGCGCACCGACAGCTACGAGGAAGCCCTAAAGCTGACGATGGACAACCCCTACGGCAACGGCACCGCGATCTTCACCGCAGACGGCGACACCGCCCGTGATTTCGCGCACCGCGTCAACGTGGGCATGGTCGGCATCAACTTCCCGATCCCGGTCCCGCTGTCCTACCACACCTTCGGCGGCTGGAAGAAATCGGCCTTCGGCGACCTGAACCAGTACGGCCCCGACGCCTTCCGGTTCTACACCAAGACCAAGACGGTCACCGCGCGCTGGTTCTCGGGCATCAAGGAAGGCGGCGAGTTTAATTTCAAAGCGATGGAGTAACGTCTCTTTAGATGTTACAAGACGCGTCACCCGGTCGCTGCGGCCGGGTGATGCTGTTTCTGCCAGGGCAACTGCCATGCCTGTGACATACAAGATCTACAAGGATCTCGGTCTGGTGCACGTCCGGTATTCCGGCTTCGGAGTCATCGACGAAAGCTTTGCCGCGATCGCACGTTACCTAGCCGATCCCGCCTTCCGGCCGGGACAAAAACAGCTGGTCGATCTGTCCGACCTGACCGGGTACGAAAAGAACTACGCCAAGCTGTTCGAACTTCAGGCGCACAAGGCGGACGCCTTCATGCCCGGCCCCGAAACGCTGTTGGTCTATTACACGCCGACCGGACCATCCAAAGAGGTCGGGCGTCTCATCATGCGGTCTTGGGACGACGTCGGCGCATCGGTGGTGCCCATCATCCTAGAGGACGAAGCAGAGGTGCTTAGCGTGCTGGGTCTGGGCGTCGCTTCTCTGGAAGAGCTGACGAAGCGCGCCGTCTGATCGACCACGGTCATCGTTCCGTAGTCGCGCGGCGCGGTCTGAATGCGGCGCGGTGTGATCTTGCGTTCCATGACGACCGGCGCGGACGCATCGCGCGACTGGCTGCCCATCGTCGACACGATGTCCCGTGCCAGCTGACGGTGCAGCGCGATCATCTCGTCCTGCGGCCCGCGCATCAGCGCCATCTCGGTATCCGCGGTGCGCAGCATCAGCGTCGATCCGATCTCGCCCGCTTCGGGGCGACGCACGTACAGGCTTTCGATGTCTTCCAACGGAACATTTGCGACGGTCTGCTGCCGCTCGCTGGAGCTGACGCGGCCAAGGACAAGAAGGCGGCGTTTCAGATCAAGCTGCAGTTCCTTGCGGAAGCCCCGGCGCGCGGCGACGAAGCACAAAAGCCCGGCGCTCAGGATCGAACAGGCGGCAATCCCGCGAAACACCGACCCGACATCGCTAGAGGCCAGCGGGCCATAGTTCCACGCGATGGTTGCGGTCAGCATCAGCGTCACGCCCGCCATCCGCAGCGAGATCTCGGCCCGGATGTTGTTGCGGTGAAAGTGGGCAACCTCGCGCACACGGTACCCGTCGGGCACAATGCGGCAGGCAATGCTCCCGAACTTGGAAGAGATATCGTGGATGGTCTGCATGGTCTTTCAACTCTACCGCTTACTCTTGATCAAAGTGCAGGCGGATCGTGGCCGGATTGGGTCAAAACCGGCGCCTTTCTTCGAAAAACGCGATATATCCCCTTAGGTCACACGCGCTAAGGTTGTGCGCTTGAGGGGTATCCGGCGACAGCCGCCGACGCTTGCGCGGATTGTCCCTGTCTGCTTAACTTCCGCTACGGGCGGGAGAATTTCATGAGCGATCCCAGTTTCACCATTGGAATCGAGGAGGAGTACCTTCTCGTCGACAGTGAAACCCTCGAACTGGCCGACGCCCCGCCAGAGCTTATGCAGGATTGCAGCGACGCGCTTGGCGGCAAGGTCTCTCCCGAGTTCCTGCGCTGTCAGGTCGAAATCGGCACCGGCGTCTGCGCCACCATCGCAGAAGCGCGCGAGGATCTGCGCCGCCTGCGCGGAACCGTGGCAGAGGTTGCCGGGCGCTACGGGCTGTCGCCGCTGGCGATCTCGTGCCACCCCACCGCCGAATGGCGCAAGCAGCAGCACACCGACAAGGAACGCTACAACCTTCTGGAACACGACCTTGCCGGCGTCGCGCGGCGGCTGCTGATCTCGGGGATGCACGTCCACGTCGGGATCGAGGACGACGAACTGCGCATCGACCTGATGAACCAAGCGTCGTACTTCCTGCCGCACCTGCTGGCGCTTAGCTGCTCGTCGCCGTTCTGGCGCGGCGAGGATACCGGGCTGTCGAGCTATCGGCTGACCATCTTCGACAACCTGCCCCGCACCGGCCTGCCCCCGCGCTTTTCCAGCTTCGGGGAATACCAGCGGTCGGTCGATGCCATCGTCCGCACCGGCGCCATCGAGGACGCGACCAAGATCTGGTGGGACCTGCGCCCGTCCTGCCGCTTTCCGACGCTTGAATCGCGGGTCTGCGACAACTCTCCACGGCTGGAACACGCGCTGACCATCGCGGCGCTGACCCAAGCGACGATGCGGATGCTGTGGCGGCTGCGAAACCGCAACCAGCGGTGGCGGATCTATGACCGCTTCCTTGTGGGCGAAAACCGCTGGCGCGCCCAGCGGTACGGCATGGCCGAAGGTCTGATCGACTTCGGCCGGGGCGAGGTCGTGCCCTATGCCGAACTGATCGGAGAATTCATCGAGCTTCTGGCCGAAGACGCCGAGGCGCTGTCCTGCCTGCCAGAGCTAGAGGCCGCGCACGGGATCGTCGAGCTTGGCAACGGCGCCGACCGCCAGCGCGCGATCCGGTCGGCGGAACTAGAGATCCACGGCGACGAAGCACGCGCGATGAAGGCGGTGATCGCCGCGATGGCCGAAGAGTTCACCGCCGACCTTTAGGCCGCTTTGCAATCGCCACCGGCGCGTGACTGCGACCGCAGGACTCTTGCAAAACAGCGCCCACTGTCGGACACCAGACCTATCCTGTGCGCTGGGGAGGAGCGGATGGATTTTGCACTGACCGAGGAACAGACAGCGATCTTCGACATGGCGCGCGCCTTCGGAGAAGAGCACATCGCACCCAACGCGGCCCAGTGGGAGGAAGACGGCACCATCCCGCGCGACCTGTGGCCCAAGCTGGCAGAGCTTGGCTTTGGCGGGCTTTACGTGTCCGAGGACAACGGCGGCACCGGCCTGTCGCGGCTGGACGCGACGCTGGTGTTCGAGGCGCTCAGCCGGTCCTGCGCATCGGTCGCGGCGTTCCTGTCGATCCACAACATGTGCGCCGCGATGGTCGAGAAATACGGCTCGGACGACCTGAAGGCGCGGCTGTTGCCGGACATGGTGACGATGCAGACGGTCTGCTCGTACTGCCTGACGGAACCCGGGTCCGGCTCGGACGCCGCCGCGCTTCGGACGCGGGCGGACCGGACGAACGAAGGCTTTCGCCTGAACGGCGCCAAGGCGTTCATCTCGGGCGGCGGCTATTCAGACCTGTATCTCAGCATGGTGCGCACCGGGGCGAAGGGGCCCAAGGGCATCTCGGCCATCGTGATCGAGGACGGCACCCCCGGCCTTGGCTTCGGCGCCCCCGAACGCAAGATGGGTTGGAAATCGCAGCCCACCGCGCAGGTGCAGTTCGACGACTGCGACGTGCCCGCGGCCAACCTGCTGGGCGAAGAAGGCCGCGGTTTTGCCTATGCGATGGCGGGGCTGGACGGCGGGCGGCTGAACATCTCGGCCTGCTCGCTGGGGGCCGCACAGGCCGCGCTGGACGCCACGCTGTCCTACATGCGCGAGCGGCAGGCCTTCGGGCGCACCATCGACCAGTTTCAGGCGCTGCAATTCCGCCTTGCCGACATGGAGATCGAACTGCAGGCCGCCCGCACCTTCCTGCGGCAGGCGGCGTGGAAGCTGGACACCGGCGCCCCGGACGCGACCAAGTTCTGCGCGATGGCGAAGAAATTCGTGACCGAGGCCGGCAGCCGCATCGCAGACCAGTGCCTGCAATTGCACGGCGGCTACGGTTATCTGGCCGACTACGGGATCGAGAAGATCGTCCGCGATTTGCGAGTGCACCAAATCCTCGAAGGCACCAACGAGATCATGCGCCTTATCGTGGCGCGGGCATTGCTGGCGGAGCGGGCATGAGCGAGATCACCACACGGATCGACGGCGTCGCAGGGCGGATCACGCTGACCCGCCCCAAGGCGCTGAACGCGTTGAGCTATGACATGGCGATGGCGATCGAACAGGCGCTGATCGACTGGCAGGACGACGACCGCGTGGCGCTGGTGATCCTTGAAGCCGAGGGAGAGAAGGCCTTTTGCGCCGGCGGTGACGTGGCCGAGCTGTACCAGCGTGGCAAGGCGGGAGACTACGACTACGCCCGCACCTTCTGGCGCGACGAATACCGTATGAACGCGAAGGTCGCGACCTATGCCAAGCCGGTGGTGTCCTTCCTGCATGGCTTCGTTATGGGCGGCGGCGTGGGCATCGGCTGTCACGTGGCGCACCGGGTGGTCTGCGAAAGCGCGAAGATCGCGATGCCGGAATGTGCCATCGGGCTGGTGCCGGACGTGGGCGGCTCGCTGCTGCTGTCGCGGGCGCCGGGGCGGCTGGGCGAGTTCATGGGGCTGACCGGGCACCGGATGGGGCCGGGGGATGCGATCCACTGCGGCTTTGCGGATCATTTCGTGCCGGCGGATGCATGGGACGCGCTGAAGGCGGCGCTGTGCCGCGACGGCGATCCGGGTGTGGTGGCCAAGGCGGCAGAGGCCGCGCCCGAGGCACCTTTGGCGGGCGCCGATTGGGTCGAGGATTGCTTCTCGGGCGACGTGGCGCAGGCCTTGAATTGCGTGACCGACGACCGCGCGGCGCAGGCACTGCGCGCCGGGTCTCCTCTGTCGATGGCCTGCACGCTGGCGCTGGTGCGCAGGATGCGCGACGAACAGCCCTCTGTCCCCGAGGCGCTGGAGCTGGAGTACCGCTTTACCGCGCGGTCGATGGAACGTGGCGATTTCCTTGAAGGCGTGCGCGCGGCATTGATCGACAAGGACCGCACCCCGACGTGGAAGCACGCACCCGGTGCGGTGAGCGACGAGGAGGTCGCGGCGATGCTGGCGCCGCTGGGCGAGGACCGGCTGAAATGGGAGGAATGGGCATGAAGATCGGCTTCATCGGTCTGGGCAACATGGGCGCGCCGATGGCGGCGAACCTTGTCGCGGCGGGGCACGATGTGACGGGCTTCGACGTGGCCGCGCCGATGCCCGCGGGCGTGGCGCAGGCCGGGTCGGCGGCCGAGGCGGCCAAGGGGGCAGAGGTGGTCATCACCATGCTGCCCAACGGCGATATCCTGCGCGCAGTGGCGGAGGAGATCCTGCCCGCGATGGACGACGGCGCGGTCTTCCTCGATTGCTCGACCGTCGACGTGGACAGCGCCCGCGCGGTGGCAGAGCAGGCGACGGCCCGCGGCATCGGCCCGCTGGATGCGCCCGTCTCGGGCGGCACAGGCGGTGCAGTGGCAGGCACGCTGACCTTCATGGTCGGCGGCGGCGAAGAGGCGTTCACGACGGCCAAACCGCTGTTCGACATCATGGGTCAGAAGGCCGTGCACTGCGGCCCGTCGGGCAACGGACAGGCGGCGAAGATCTGCAACAACATGATCCTCGGCGCGACGATGGTCGCCACCTGCGAAGCCTTCGCGCTGGCCGACAAGCTGGGCCTCGACCGGCAGGCGATGTTCGACGTCGTCTCGACCTCGTCGGGCTACAGCTGGACGATGAACGCCTATTGCCCGGCCCCCGGCATCGGGCCGCAAAGCCCCGCCGACAACGGCTATGCCCCCGGCTTCGCCGCCGACCTCATGCTGAAGGACCTGCGCCTGTCCCAGCAGGCGGCCGAAGCGGTGGACGCCGACACCCCGATGGGGCACCGCGCGATGGAACTGTACGCCGATTTCGTCGAGCACGAGGACGGCGCGGGCAAGGACTTCTCGGCGATGCTGCCCCGCTTCGAAAGCCGCCGCCGTCCCGCCTGACCCTCCGCAAAGAAAACGCGGCGCCCCGTTTCCAGGGCGCCGCGTCGAAGCATGCCGGGTGATCCCCCGGATCAGTTCGTGATGATCTCTGGTCCCATCAGGCTGGTTGGCAGCCATGTCGACAGGAACGGCACGTAGGTCACAAGGATCAGGAACACGAACAGCACGGCGAGGAACGGCAGCGCGGCCTTCACCACCCGCATCATCGGCATGCCCGCGACACCCGAGGTGACGAACAGGTTCAGGCCGACCGGCGGAGTGATCATGCCGATCTCCATGTTCACGACCATGATGATCCCCAGATGGATCGGGTCGATGCCAAGCTCGATCGCAATCGGGAACACCAGCGGTGCGACGATGACGATCAGGCCCGACGGTTCCATGAACTGGCCGCCGATCAGCAGGATGACGTTCACGATCACAAGGAACATGATCGGCCCGAACCCTGCCGAGATCATCGAGGACGCGATCTGCTGCGGGATCTGCTCGTCGGTTAGGACGTGCTTCAGGATCAGCGCGTTGGCGATGATGAACATCAGCATGATCGTCAGCTTGCCAGCCTCGAACAGGGTGTCCTTCGTGTCCTTGTGGAAGAAGGCCGTGACCAGCGCCCAAGGCTTTTGCAACAGGTTGGACTTGCGCGGGATGGCGATGTCCGGCGTCGCGGCCGCGTTCAGCGCGTGGCTGCCCGGTTCAAGGTAGTCGGACGACGTCGCCTCGTGATCCTTCGCCGCCAGCGGGCCGATGTCGCGGTAAACGAACATCGCGATGATGAAGGCATAGACGGATGCCACGGCGGCGGCTTCGGTCGGGGTGAAGATCGCGCCGGTCACGCCGGGGATGCCGTAGATCCCGACCATGATGATGACGATCAGCATCAGCCCCCAGAAGGCGTCGCGGAACGCGCTGCCGACCTCGCCCCAGCCGGCCCAGTTGCCCTTGGGCATGCCGCGGATCACCGCCATCACGTAGATGGTGACCATCAGCATCAGACCCGCCAGCAGACCCGGGATCACACCGGCAAGGAACATCCGGCCGACCGACACGTCGGTGGCCGAGGCGTAGACGACCATCACGATGGACGGCGGGATCAGGATGCCCAGCGTACCCGCGTTACAGATCACACCGGCGGCGAATTCCTTGGTGTAGCCCTGCTGTTTCATCGCCGCGATGACGATGGACCCGATGGCGACCACGGTCGCGGGCGACGAACCCGACAGCGCCGCGAACAGCATACAGGCGAATACGCCCGCGATGGCAAGGCCGCCGCGCATGTGCCCGACGCAGGCGATAGAGAACCGGATGATCCGCCGCGCCACGCCGCCCGTCGACATGAAGGACGAGGCCAGCACGAAGAACGGGATCGCCAGCAGCGTGTAGTGACCGGCCATCGCCTGGTACAGCGACTGCGCGATCGAGGCGAGCGAGGTGTCGGAATAGACCAGCAGGAAGACCATCGACGACAGGCCGAGCGACACGGCGATCGGCACACCGATCAGCAACAGGCCCACGACCATGACAAAAAGCAGGAAGACTTCCATTGGTTCAGTCCTTCTCGGCCTTGGCGGCAGCCGCGTCGACCGCGTCTTCGGCCTCGTGGCTGACGATCAGCGACTCGCGCTGCCCGGTGAACAGCCCGATGGTGGCCTGTATCACGCGGAACAGGATCAGCGCGGCGCCCAGCGGCAGGATGATGTAGGGGATGACGCGCGGCAGCTTGTCATAGCTGTCGCCATAGTTGATCGCGTCCTCAAGCCAGCGGAAAATGCCCAGCATCGGGACCTGATCGGTCATGTAAAATGCGCGGTCGCGCACGCCCTCGGTGAAGCCCATCGGGAACCAGCGGCCCTCGGTCGGCTGCAGGGCCGCGAACGGCGCCCAGTAGTCCCATGCGCCCTTCAGAAGCAGGAAAGCATAGGCAAGGCAGCAGGCGGCGGCGATCAGGGCCAGCACCTTGCGCCCCTTGGGCGGAAACAGGCTGGTCACGGCGTCGACGCCAAGATGCGCGGTGATCTTGAAGCCATAGCTGATACCGAACAGCACAAGCCACGCGAACAGGATCAGCGTAACTTCTAGACCCCAGATCAGCGAGTCGCCGAAGACATAACGCAGGACCACGTTGACGAAGGTCACCAGCGTCATCAGTCCCAGCAGGACGGCGATCGCGGTTTCCTCGAGAGTGTTAATGAAACGCCCGAACGCGCTGCGGGCGCGATACCCGGAATGGCCGCTCATGGCTGCCCCCTCCCACTGTGAACGAAAGAAAAGGGGCGCGGCCCGGACGCGATG
>NZ_JARGYD010000062.1:0-302 GCF_029168315.1 Psychromarinibacter halotolerans | reverse complement strand
GACATCGATGGCGACACGCTGTCGAGCGTCGTCGCGACGGGCCCGTCGAACGGGACGCTGAGCCTGAACCCGGACGGGTCGTTCACGTACACGCCGGATGCGAACTTCAACGGGTCGGACAGCTTCACCTACCTTGTCGACGACGGCAACGGCGGGACGGACACCGCGACGGTGACCCTCACCGTGAATGCGGTGAACGACGACCCCGTGGCGGCGGACGACAGCTATGTCACGGACGAGGATACGAGCCTCGTGATCTCGCTGCCGGGTGTGCTGGCGAACGACACCGACGTCGATGGCGA
>NZ_JARGYD010000061.1:0-308 GCF_029168315.1 Psychromarinibacter halotolerans | reverse complement strand
GGCAGGCTGAAGGACTTGAACATCGACATTTCTAAACTCTTCACTTGTCTAACCACCCCACGCCTCATCTTTTACGCGAATTCATCACCCCGGCATACATACCTCTTAGTACAGGTCGCACCGGTCGAATGCGCCGGAAATCGGCTAAGTCGGTCTTTTTGAACGGGGATTGTGATGCCAAGGGGGCCGGACTGCCCCGAATGCGGCAGAAACCAGTCGCAACCGCCGCCCCGCGCCTGTCATGCGCTAACATCTGTGGGCCCGAAGATTCGCTTCGATGGTTTGGGGTGTTCGGCCCAAGCGGCGGC
>NZ_JARGYD010000060.1:0-311 GCF_029168315.1 Psychromarinibacter halotolerans | reverse complement strand
TTTGCGAAGGATGCATCTGGCTACGCCGGCGGCGGCAATCACTTCGCCATGTATCTGGAAGGCTCCACACTCGTCGTGCGCCTTCAGGATGGCAGCTCCGAGTCTTTCATCAGGGTGCCGGGCATTGTCGCGGGGCAATCCTATGACGTCGCGGTGACCTTCGGTCCCTCGGGAGCACAGCTCCATCTGGACGGCGCGGTCGTCGGGGCCACGGACCTTGTCATGGATTGGACGCAGAACGTCGAGTACATGCAGTGGGGCGGTCGCGGATGGGCCAGTCAAAGTGGTGCGCCGGGCTTCGATGCTCCGTT
>NZ_JARGYD010000005.1:0-320941 GCF_029168315.1 Psychromarinibacter halotolerans | reverse complement strand
TCGGGCGCGATCCAGCACCTTGCGGGGATGAAGGATTCCAAGGTGATCGTCGCGATCAACAAGGACGAGGAAGCGCCGATCTTCCAGGTCGCCGATTACGGCCTTGTCGCGGACCTGTTCACCGCAGTCCCGGAACTGACCGAGAAGCTCTGATCCGGTGAGGGTGGAGCAGGATGGGGTGAAACCCCATCCGACAAGCCATAACGTAGGATGGGGTTCCACCCCATCCCACCCGGCCCGCCAAACGGCGGGCCTTTTGCGTTGTGCGTTCAAAGGGCTTTCGGATCACCAGCCCACGAGCCGGCTGACTCAGACCGCTTTTCAATAGGCATCACCGCCATCAAGCGCCCGAAATCCAAGCAAACCCAGTTTCGTTCCATCCTCCGAGCAAGACCCGTTTGGCCATCACGAACATTGCATGCCTAATTGCATGCAATTGAAGTGAGGATAACTATGAACCTGATCGAAGGTCAGGACCTCCAGAAGGTCTATGTCACCGCCACCGGCCCACTTGTCGCGCTACAGGACGTCAGCTTTTCCATCCGGAAGGGCGAATTCATTTCACTTGTCGGCCCCAGCGGATGCGGAAAATCCACCCTGCTTTCCCTGATGGGTGGGCTGGAGCAGAAAACTGACGGAAGCCTGAGCCTGCTGGGCGAGCAGCATGAGAAGCCCAGCCGCGACATCGGCATGATGTTCCAGACCTCTGTGCTGTTCCCGTGGCGCACCATCCGACAGAACGCCAGCCTGCCGGGGGATGTGCTGAAGCTGGACAAGACGCAACAGCGCAAACGGGTCGACGAGCTTCTGGAAATGGTTGGCCTGAAGGGGTTCGAAGACCGCTATCCTTCGGAACTGTCCGGCGGCATGCGGCAGCGCGTGGGTCTTGCCCGCCTGCTGGCGCACGACCCGGCCATCCTGCTGATGGACGAACCCTTCGGCGCGCTGGACGAGTTCACCCGCGAAACGATGAACCTCGAACTGCTCCGGATCTGGGAGCAGACGCAGAAGACCGTGATCTTCGTCACCCACAACATCGGCGAGGCGGTGTTCTTGTCGGACCGCGTGTTCGTGATGACGCCGCGCCCCGGCCGGCTGGAGGGCATCGTCGAGATCGACCTGCCCCGGCCCCGCACGACCGAGCTGATGGCGCAGGACCGTTACTCGGAACTCGTCTTCCAGATCCGCCGGATGCTTGGCGTGGATCACTAGGACGCAAGGACATGACATCGATGCAGCAATCCATACACCCCGGCGACCTGAAGGCGGCAGATGCCGTCCCGCCAGCCCCCAGAACCATAGAGGCGTTCGTTGATGCAGAGCTTCGCAAGGCACGCAAGGAAGTCTGGCGCAACCGCCTGCTTGCATTCGGCTTCGGGATCTTCGTGCTTCTGGCATGGATGGTCGCCACGGAAGCGGGCTTCGTTCATCGGCTGATCATTCCCACGCCAAAGGACACTTGGCTTGCGACCGTTCGCGTGATGTCGGCCGATTTTTTCTGGCCGAACGTCTGGGTCACGTTGCAGGAAATCTTCTGGGGCTTCGCGCTTGGTATGGGCGCCGGGGCGATCCTTGGGATTGGGGTCGCCATGTTCGCGTCAGTCCGAGCCACGTTGTACCCGTACCTTGTGGCGCTGCAAGCGCCGCCGAAGATCGTGCTGGCGCCGATCTTCATCACCTGGTTCGGATTCGACATGGAATCCAAGATCGCGATCTCGGCGGTCATGTGCTTCTTCCCGATGTTCCTGAACACGCTGACCGGGCTGACCACCATCGAGCCGAACGCGGTCAAGCTGATGCAGTCCCTGACCGCCAGCCGCTGGCAGACCTTCCGCTATCTGCTGCTGCCCAACGCGCTGCCGATCATGATGGCGGGGGTAAAGCTTTGCTGGACGCTCGCCGTGCTGGGCGTAATCGTCGGCGAGTTCGTCGGGGCCTCGGCCGGGATTGGCTATCTGATCTACGCGATGAACTTCCAGCTCGATATTCCGGGCGTCTTCTCTCTCATCATCCTGCTCTCGCTGTTCACGCTGGTGATCTATCAGCTCATCGAATGGCTGGAGCAGAAGATCATTTTCTGGGGGTCGCTCTGACCCTCGGCTTCGCACGACCACTCACAAAACAAGAACCTCTCCACCGCTCCAACAAGGGAAACCACATGACACGCTTTCATAAGAAGTATGCCGTCAGAACGCTGGCAGGCGCACTGCTTTCGGCGGGGCTCGCCTTCTCGGCCGCCGCGCAGGATCTGATCAAGTTCGACGGGGTCACCGCCCAAGGCGGCCCGACCGCACAGATGTTCCCGATCTACGTGGCCCAGGAAATGGGTTACTACGAAGAGGAAGGGCTGGACGTCACGCTGAACTATTCCAAGGGGTCGTCGGACGCCGCGCGCCAGCTGGCGGCCGAGAACGTCGATTGGGGCATCTTCGCCTCGGCCGCTGCGATGATCACGGTGCAGCGTGGCTTTCCGCTGAAGGCGATCATGCAGATCTACTACCCGGACTCCTTTGACATCGTGGTGCCGGCTGACAGCGACATCCAGACCGTTGCCGACATGAAGGGCAAGGTCATCGGCGTGTCCGACCTTGCCGGGGGCGAAGTCCCGATGACCCGCGCGTCGATCCTTGAAAGCGGTCTGAAGGAAGGCGCCGACGTCAGCCTTGTGATCGCGGGCGAAGGTGATCCGACGACGGTACGGTCCTTCACCGAAGGCCGGATTCAAGCCTATGCGGGCGCCAAGCGCGATCTTCTGCTGCTTCCGGCGCAGGACATCCCGACCCGGTCGATCACACCGGCAGCCATTACCCGTTTCCCGGGGGACGCGCTGACCGTTCGGGCCGAAACCTTCGAAGAAGACAAGGAGCTTCTCGTCAAGTTCGTCCGCGCCACCATCAAGGGCTGGGCATGGGGCATGGCCAACAAGGACGAGACCTTCGAACTGCTCAAGACCAAGTATGCCGAGGCCTCGCTGGGCGACAACCCGGTCGCGGCAGAGTTCTGGGAGCTTGTGCAGACCTATTACACCGCACCCGAGGGCGTAGAGCCGCACGGCGTCTTCCTGCCCGACGCTTGGGAGTTCTACATGGATTACCTGCTTGTGGGTGAAGGCGACCAGCAGGCTTTGGCAGGCCCCGTGGATATCGCGTCGATCCTCACCGACGAGATCGTCGAGATGGCCTGGGACGGCCTCGATATCTCGACAGTGACCGGCGAGTAATTCGTTCGGGCGGGCGTTCACCACGCCCGTCCTTCCCTTCGCTCAAAGACGACAAGAGATGATTGAAGCCAGTACACCGACCGCCCCCGACGCCAAAACCGATGAAGTGAAAATCGCCGTAGTCGGCGCGCATCTCAGCGGCATGCCTCTTAACGTTCAACTGGTGGATCTTGCCGCGCGCTTCGTGTCGCCGGATCGGACCGCCCCTTTGTACCGACTGTTCGATCTTGCCGGATCGGTTCCGCCAAAGCCCGGACTGCTGCGGGTGTCCGATGGCAGCGGCGCACAGATCGAGGTCGAGATCTGGGCGCTGAGCCATGACGCCTACGGCCGCTTCGTCAGCATGATCCCCTCGCCCCTGTGCATTGGCACGATAGAGCTTGAAAGCGGGCCGGTGCAGGGTTTCCTTGTCGAACCCTATGCGGTCGATGGATCACCGGATATCACCGCCCACGGCGGATGGCGCGCGTACATGAGCCAGAAGGCATAACGCGCGGCAACCTAGCCTTCCGGCGACTGCAACAGCGGTGCCACGGCCCCAACCGATTTTCGCACGACGCGCAGGTGATCGGCCGCCCGTTGCGCCGCAACTTCTGCTTCGCCGTTTACGATCGCCTCGGTGATAAGCGCATGCTCTTCGATCGACTGCACTATCCGGCCGCTGTGCCCGAACTGGGCACGGCGGAACGGGGCAAGCCGGTTCCGGACGCCCACCGTCACCTCGGCCAGAAACCCGTTTCCGCTGGCGGCATAGATCGCGTCGTGAAACAGGTCGTTGGTTTCGCGGTATAGCTCAATATCACCGTCGTCCGCCGCCTTGCGACAAACCTCGCAGGCGTTGACCAGCCGGTCCTTCGCCTCGGGCGAACTGGCCGTGGCAGCAAGCCGGGCGCACATCGCTTCAAGCTCGGCCATCACGTCGAACATCTCGGTCAGACGTTCCGGCGTGAACTGCGGCACCACCGCGCCACGGTGCGGGCGCGCCACGACGAACCCGATGGCCTCAAGCTGCCGGATCGCCTCGCGGACCGGTGTCCTTGAAACCGAGAACCGGCGCGCAAGCGATGCCTCTTCCAGGATGACACCCGGCGCGATCTCGCCACGAACGATCTGCTCGGCAAGTGTCGAGCGGATGAGTTCGGTCGCGGTTTTCTCTTTCTTCGGCGGCAACGCGTCGGGCCCCTTCGCTGCATGCAATGCTGCATGCGGTTTAGCCGGTATCAGGCTCGGGGACCAGAGCGGCAACGGCCGTTGCGGCAACCTGTGCCGACACATAGGCGCAGCCGGGACTGTTAGTTGAGAACGGCACGGTCGAACGCCCGTCGCGTCGGTGGATTTCGAGATGGTGCGACGAAATGGAACGGCGGGCCCCAAGAGGAACCCGCCGGTTGGTTCGAAGCCGAAGCGCCGCCTAGTCGGCGAAGGCGTGGGGGTAGTCGCGGCGCGCCTGTTCTTCGGTGACGAAGCCGTTGCGCACGTCGGCGAGGACCGCCTCGGCCGTGCGTTCAGACGGGTCGCCGTACCCGCCGCCGCCACCCGTGGACAGCGACACGAGCGAGCCTGCCTCAAGCGCATAGCGGGTGTATTTCGGCAGCCAGACCTCTTCACCGGACGGCTTGCGGATGGTCAGGCCGTTGGCCCGCCCCGGCGCGCCGCCGTTCGAGCCCTGCGGCTGGTTCTGCGTGCGCTCGACCACCGGCGTGATGAAAGAATCCTCCAGCAAGCGGAACTCCAGGTCGAGCCCCGGACCGCCGCGGTACTTGCCCGCACCGCCGGAATCCGGCGCCAGCGCCAGTTTCTCGATGATCCACGGGTTGCGGCTTTCCCAGACTTCCATCGGCGCCAGCCGGGTGCCGGACTGGGTGACGAACAGCATGGTGCCACCGTCGCCATGCGCCGAGGCGCCCTGCCCCACCGGGTGCGGCGCACCTTCGGCCCAAAGGTTGCCGGTTGCGGTGCGCTTGCCCCACCACGTCAGCGACGCAATGCAGCCACCGCTGTCGGCGGGGACCAGTTCGGCCTGCGCCTTGCCGATGGCGGCGTGGATCACCTCGACCGCTTGCAGCGCGGCCCAGTAGTACAGGAACGACGGCGCCGGCGGCAGCGGGTGGAACATCGAACCGGGCCGCGTCTTGACCCGCACCGGGCGGAACTGGCCCTCGTTCGGCGGCTCGCCAAAGCCCGCCAGCAAGGTCATCGCAACACGGCTAAGCGCCACGGTACAGGGCAACGGGCAATTGAACGGGCCCTCGGTCTCGTCCGGCGAGGCGGTGAAGTCGACCTCGATCTCGGACCCCTTGATGCTGATCGAGATTTCGAATGGGACCTGCGTGTCTGTGATGCCGTCGTTGTCCAGCGCGCCCGATGCGCTGTAGACGCCATCGGGGATCTTCTCGAGATAGCTGCGCATCACCTTCTCGCCGTGATCCAGCATCAGCTCGATCGAAGCCTCGAAGGTTTCACGGCCGAACCGACGCAGCACGTCCTCGAACCCGGCGACACCGGCGCGACAGGACACGACCTGCGCGTTCAGATCGCCCTTGATCGCCTTGGGAACGCGGGTGTTCGTCAGGACAACGGCCTGCAGCCCCTCGTTCAGGACACCGGCCTCGTACAGCTTCACGCCCGGATAGATCACGCCTTCCTGGTAGACGTCGACGGTATCGGTCGAATACGGGTCCTTCGCCGCGATGTCATTCCAGTGCGCCTTGTTAATGACGTAGCCTGCCAGCTCGCCATCGAAGAACACCGGCATGATGACGCAAAGGTCCTGCGCGTGGGCGCCGGTGCCGAACGGCCAGTTGTACAGGATGACGTCGCCATCCTTCAGTTTCGACGGCCCGCCGATCCCTTCCAGCGCGCCTTCGATGCAGAAGTTCATGGTGCCCATGAACATCGGCAGCGTCGGGGCCTGCGCCAGCAGGCGGATGTCGCGGTCGTAGATGGCGACGGCAAAGTCGAGCACCTCGTAGATGATCGGCGAGAACGCCGTGCGGATCAGCGCCCGCTTCATCTGGTTGGCGGCCGAGTTCAGCGCGTGGCGCATGACCTCTGTGGTGATCGGGTCAGCCGACTCGGGCGGCGTGCGCCGGGCCGAGGTGGTTTCGTAGATTGCGATGTCTTGCTTGGTCATTCAGATCGTCTCCTGCCCGGTGCCGTCACTCGGCCGAGCATGTCTCGGTGGCGTTGGCGGTTTCGGCGTCCAGCGGAACGGACCGCATCCGCAGCTCTTCCATCTTGCCGATCGTCAGCGACCAGCCGGCGTCCACGTAGATCGTGGTGGTGGTGTCGGTGATGATCATCGGGCCGCGCACCTCGCCCGCGATCTCGCTGCGGTCCATGATGCGGAACTCGGTCCATGCGCCCATGTTGAAAGAATAGGCGCGGAAGGTCTGCGCCTCGCCCGAGGGGGCATCGGTGCGGGGGCGGCTGCCGATCTGGCGCGCGGGCAGCGGCACCTTCAGGGCGGCGCGAACCGACATGATCTCGACCGGCTCGTCCAGCATGGCGCCGAAGGTTTGCTGGTACAGCCCTTCGAAGGCGTCGGTGATCGCCGCGATCTCGGACACCGGCTTTTCGCCGTCCATGTCCAGCGGGATGGTCAGCCAGTGCTCCTGACCGGAATAGCGCAGATCCAGCGATGCGGTGGCCTGCGCCGTTTCGATGCCAGAGCTTTCGCCACGGCCACGGATCTCGTCGAACAGGTCGGACAGCACGCCAGCGACGTCGCCCATCGTGTCCTCGGTCAGCGGCATGATCCGCGTGCGTGCGGCATCCTGCAGCTTGTCGGCGCCCAGCAGACCCCAGGCCGAGAAGTTGCCCGCAAGCTGCGGCACGATGATTTCCTGCATCTTCAGCTCGTCCGCCAGCAGCGTGGCCATCATCGGGCCGGCGCCGCCGAACGGCAGCAGCGTCATCTCGCGCAGGTCGAGGCCGCGTTCGAACGCAAGGTCGCGCAAGGTGTTGGCCATCGCCGAGGACGAGATCCGCAGCACGCCGGTCACGACCTTGTCCATCGGCTCGTTCAGCGCCTCGGTCAGCGGCTGGAACGCGGCCTTGGCGGCGTCGAAATCAAGGTTGATGCCAGAGGCAAGATTGCCCGGCCCCAACATCCCAAGATAGGCCGCCGCGTCGGTCGTGGTGGGCTGGGTGCCGCCCTTGCCATAGCAAGCCGGGCCCGGCACCGCACCGGCGCTGTGGGGACCGACGCGCATCAGCCCGCCTTCGTCGACATAGGCCAGCGAACCGCCGCCCGACCCGATCGACCGCACGTCGACCCACGAGGTCTGAAGCGGCATGCCGTCGACTTGACCTTCGAACAGCACGATTGGCTCGGAATCCAGCACCAGCGCCGCGTCGAAGGACGTGCCGCCCACGTCCGCCGTCACCAGCGCGGGGGCGTCGATCAGGCGGCCAAGCTCGCTGGCGCCCTGCACACCGGCCACGGGGCCGGACATGATCGTCTCGAACGGGCGCAGCTGCGCCTCGGCAAAGGTCATCGACCCGCCGCCCGACCGGGTGATCAGGCATTCGCCGGTGAAGCCCAGTTCGCGCAGCGCCGCTTCCAGATTGGCAAGATAGTCGGCCATCCGGGCGCGCACGAAGGCGTCGACCACGGCGGTCGAGGTGCGTTCGTATTCCCGGTACTCGCCCGAAATCTCGGAGGAAATCGTGATCCGCCCCGCGAAACCCGAGGCGCGCAGCAGCTCGGCCACGCGCTTTTCGTGCACCGGGTTGGCATAGGCGTGCATCAGGCAGATCGCGACACAGTCGACGCCCTCCGCTTTCAGCGTCTCGAACAGCGGCGCCAGCGCGGCCTCGTCCAGCGGCTTGTGGATCTGGCCGTTGGCCAGCACCCGCTCGACCGCTTCAAGCCGCAGATAGCGCGGCACCAGCGGAGGCTTGGGGGCCCAGAACATGTCGTACATGTCGGCGCGGTCGGCGCGCCGCAGTTCCAGCACGTCGCGCATGCCTTCGGTGGTGATCAGCCCGACCTTGGCACCGCGGCGCTCCAGCAGGGCGTTCAGCCCGACGGTCGTGCCGTGCAGGAAATACTTGGCCCGGCCGATCACGTCGGCGGGGACGTGTTCGCGCACGGCGTTGATCACGCCCTTTTCCGGCGCATCCGGGACGGTCGGGACCTTCCCCTCGCGGCTTTCGCCGATCTGGTCGTCGAAATACACGAGATCCGTGAACGTTCCGCCGATGTCGACACCGATACGCGTCGTCATTTGGTCTTCCTTTCCTTACGTGCCGGGCGTGCCCGGCCTATCCTTGCCAGAGCGCGCGATACGGTCGCGCAGCTGTTGTTCCTCTGCCGTCACCACCGGGATCGCCGAGATCAGGTCGCGGGCATACGCGCTTTCCGGCGCGTCGAAGAAAGTCTGTGTCGGGCTGGTTTCCAGCAGCTGGCCGCGCTGGAACACGCTGACCTGATCGGACACCGCGCGAACGACACCCATGTCGTGGGTGATGAACATGAAGGTCAGGTTCCGCTGCTTCTGGATCTTCCGCAGCAACCGCAGCACGCGGACCTGCACCAGCACGTCCAGCGCCGAGGTCGGTTCGTCCAGCACCAGGATGTCGGGTTCCGGCGCCAACGCCCGCGCGATGGACACGCGCTGTTTCTGACCGCCCGACAGGGTGGCGGGCGACCGGCGCAGGTACTCGGGATCAAGCCCCACCTCTTCCAGCAGCGACACGACGCGGTCGCGGCGCTCGGACCGGGAGCCGATGCCGTGCACGTCCAGCGGCAGTCGGATCGAGGCCCCGACGGAACGCTGCCGGTTAAGGCTGCCCGACGGGTTCTGCTGGACCAGCTGGACCTTGCGCTTGAAGGCCATGTTACGCGGATAGGCGACGTCAGATCCGTCGATCAGCACGCTGCCGTCGCTGGGCGCGGTCAGGCCCATCACGATATTGGCCAGCGTCGACTTGCCGGAGCCGCTTTCGCCGACGATGGCGTGACACTGCCCTGCCGCGACGCGCAGCGATACGTTGTCCAGCGCGCGCGTCTCGCCCGACTTGCCGGGATAGACCTTGGACACGCCGATCAGTTCGATTGCGGGACGTTTCATCGCGGCGTCTCCCCGGGTTCGGCGCACCCCTCGTGCAGGTACAGCGGGTCAAGGAACGCGTCGCTGGTCTCGGGCAGGTCCGGCAGGTCGCCGTGCGCGATGCTGGGCAGCGCCGACAGCAAGGCGCGGGTATAGGCGTGGCCCGGATTAGCAAAGACCTGATCCGTGCGGCCATGTTCCACAATACGCCCGCGGTAGATCACATAGACCCGGTCTGCGAATTCGCGCACGACGCCAAGGTTGTGCGAGATGAACAGAATCGCGGTGTCGTTCCGCGCCCCAAGCTCGCGCATCAGGGTCAGCGTGCGGGCCTGCACCGACACGTCCAGCGCGGTGCCGGGTTCGTCCGCAAACAAAAGCGTGGGCCGGTTGATCAGCGCCAGCGCGATCATCACGCGCTGGTTCATGCCCCCCGACAGCTGGAACGGGTAACTGCCCAGCACCATGTCGGGGTCGTTCAGTTCCACGTCGCGCAGCGCGTCGCGGGCCAGTTCCATCGCGCGGGCGCGCCGGATGCGGGGCTCGCGGCGGCGCAGAACCTCAAGGAACTCGCCCCCGATGCGGATCACCGGGTTCAGCGTCTCCATCGGGTCTTGGAAAATCATCGCCAGCTCGCGGCCGCGCATCTGCCGTAGCGCCCGCGCATTGCTGCCCAGCCGGTGGCCGGCCACGTCGACATCGCCGGTCAGGCCCAGTTTCAGGTCTTCCTGCAGAAGACCCATCGCGATGCGCGCGGTGACGGATTTGCCCGACCCGGACTCGCCCACCAGCGCCACCCGCTCACCCGCGTTGATGTGCAGCGAGATACCGTGCAGCACGTCTTTCTGGCCGCCAAGAACCGGAATGGTCGCCGTAAGGTCGCGGATCTGAAGGACGGGGGCGGTCACTTGTTCTTCTCCAGCAGTTCGCGGATGCCGTCGCCCAGCATGTTCACGCTGAAGGCGGCGTACAGCAGCGCCAGCGACGGGAACGCCGTCAGCCACCAGTTGGCCGGAAGGTAATCCGTGCCCGCCGCGATCATCGACCCGAGGTCCGGCGCGGGCGGCTGCGAGCCAAGCCCGACAAAGGACAGCGACGCGGCGATGATGATGATAAAGCCCGTGTCCAGCAGGATCTTCGACAGGATCGGCGACAGGCAGTTGGGTAGAACCTCGCGGAAGACGATGTGCACCCACGACGCGCCGATCATCTCGGCGGCGGCGACATAGCCCTGACTGCGTTCGCGCCGCATTAGGTTGTACGCCAGCCGCGTGTACCACGGCCACCACATCACGGTGACGGCGATGATGCCGTTGGTCAGGTTCGGCGACAGGAAGCCCAGCACCGACATAGCCAGCACCAAGGGCGGGATCGACAGGAAGACGTCGGTCAGCCGCATCAGCACGGTTTCCACCCAGCCGCCGAAATAGCCCGCGATCAGGCCGATCGACACGCCGAAGATCGGCGCCACCGACAGTACGACCAGCACCATCAGAAGCGAGGTGCGCAGCCCGAACAGCACGCGCGAGAAGATGTCGCGCCCCACCGTGTCGGTGCCGAACCAGTGTGCGGCGCTGGGGCCCTGCATGATGGCGGTAAAATCGCCGATCGGGCCGACGTGTTCCGGGTACGGCGCGATGACACCGGCGAAGGCGGCGACCAGCACCAGCAGCGCGGTCATCACGAAGCCGATGAAGGCGATCGGCGACGCGGTCAGCAGGACGAAAAAGCCCTTGATGCGGGTCATCATGCCCCCTTGGCCAGTTCGGCGCGAAGTTTCGGATTGATCGCCACGACAACGAGGTCGACGATCAGGTTGATCAGCAGGAACGCCCCCGAGATCACCAGCACCGTGCCGACGATGGCATCAAGATCGTTGCGCAGGATGACCTGCACGCCGTAGCGCGAGATCCCGGGCCAGCTGAAGATCAGCTCGATCAGGAAGGCGTTGCCCAGCAGCGCCGCGAAATCGAGGCCCAGCACGGTCAGGATCGGCGTCAGCGACGGCTTGAACGCAAAGCGCGTGGCGATCCGGCGCGACGAGAAGCCGAAGGCGCGGGCCATCTCGATGAAGGGCGAGCGATAGGTGTCGCCCATGCTTGACCGGGTCAGGCGTGCGGTCTGGCCCAGACCGGACATTGCAAGCGCCACGGCTGGCAACACAAGGTGATGCAGCCCGTCGAAAAACGCGGTCCAGTTGCCTGCGATCATGGCGTCGAAGGTCACCAGCCCGGTGACGGTTTCCGGCGCCTCGACGCCGCGGGTCAGCGACCCTTCCAGCGGGAACCATCCCAACTGGAACGCGAAAATGAACTGCAGCAGGATCGCCCAGACAAAGCCGGGGGTCGATACCGCCAGCAGCGCGATGATCCGCGTCGCATGGTCCGGCCAGCGCCTGCGGAAATGCGCGCCAAGGATGCCCAGCGGCAGGCCGATCAGGATCATCGCGATGGCCGCGAAGATCGCCAGTTCCAGCGTGCGGGGCAGGAAATCGACGATGTCTTGCAGCACGGGGCGGTTGGTGTACAGCGACTGGCCGAAATCACCGTGCAGCACGTCCACGACATAGCGCAGGTACTGCTCGGGAATCGACGCGTCGAGGTGACGTTCCGCCCGCAGTGCCGCGACCTGCTCGTCGCTGGCCGATGGGCCAAGCGCGATCCGCGCAGGGTCGCCCGGCAGGATACGCGCGATGCCGAAGATCACGATGGACACGCCGATGAAAGCGATCAGCGAGGACCCAAACCGGCCAAGTATCATGCGTCCAATCGACATGCGGACCCCGTAGTCTCGGAAAATCGAAGTGCGGCGGACGCAAAGCGTCGCCCGCCGCACATCAAGTCACTTACTCCGCGATTTCGATTTCGCGGAAAGAGTAGTTGAACGTGTTCAGGCCATACCGCTGGTCGTCGTCGGTCAGCGTCGGCGCCGTCACGCGGTCGCTCGCGCTTAGCACGGCCTGGTATTCGAATGCGTAAATCGTCGGCGCATTGTCCCGAAGGTAGGCGCCGATTTCCTGGAACTTCGCCTCGCGCTCTTCCTCGTCCAGCAGCACCCGGCTTTCGTCAAGCATCGCGTCCAACTCGGGGGTGTTGAACCCTTCCATCGACAGGAAGGTGCGCGGCTGGGACGAATGGTACGTCGGGTACAGCAGCGAGTCCGGGTCCGGGGTCAGCGGCGCGGCCCAGATCTGGAACATGTGCGGCGTCGTTTCCGGGTTCGACATCATGCCGGTCAGCTGCGCCCAGCTGCCGCGCATCAGTTCGGACTGGAAGCCGAGCTCGGCGAAGTTCGCCTGCAGCAACAGCGAGAAGCGTTCCTGAATCGGCACGTCCGAGTTCCACGAGATCTCGATCGGCGGCGCGGTGGCCGGATCGTATTCGCAGGCGTCGAGGTATTCGCGCGCACGGTCCATGTCGCGGGCGTACATCGGCGCATCGTCGTGGCCCAGCATGCCCGTCGGGATCGGCCCGTTCGAGGGCGAACCCTGTGCGAACTCGTCGTTGATCTGCGTCAGGCTGCGCAGCGCGTCGTAGTCCACGGCGTAGGTCAGCGCGAGACGGCAGTTCACGTCGTCCAGCGGGGCCTTCAGCGTGTTCAGCTTGATGTGATAGGCCCAGCCACCGCTCATGGTCATGAGCTCGATGTTGTCCTCTTCCGCAAGGTCGCGGATCATTTCGGGCGGGCTGTAGGGCGACGCGATCTCGTGCTCGCCCGACTGCATCAGGCCGCGCATCGTCGACGGCGCGATGCCGTAGCGCAGGATGACGGTTTCCGGTGCCGCCTCGGGGATATCGAGGAAGAAGTCGTCGTTCTTCGTCAGCTCCGACTCTTCCTGCGGATTGTGGGACACGATCTCATAGGCGCCCGACCCGGCCTCGTTCGCCGAGAACCAGTCAGAGGCATAATCGCCATCGGTCGCGTGTTCCTGCGCAACGGCGCTGTCGACGATCGGCAGACGCACCAGCGCGGGCAGGAACGGCGCCGACGGGCCTTCCAGCGTGAATCGAACCGTGGTGTCGTCGATCGCTTCGGCAGAGGTCACGTTGTCGAACAGGTTGGCAAAGCCGCGGCCCATGCCGGTCATCCGCTCGAAGCTATAGACGACGTCGGCGGCGGTCAGGGCGTTGCCCGAGTGAAAGGTCACATCGTCACGCAGCGTGAAGGTGACGATATTGTCCTCGACCGTCCATTCGGTGGCGAGGTGCGGCTGCACGCCGCCCGAGCCCTTGTTGGGGATGACGAGCGTGTCATAGACGTTGTACGCCAGATAGCTGTCGGCATCGTCGACCGCCTTGTGCGGGTCGAGCTCGCCAATCGGCGAGTCGTCGATGCGCAGCAGCGACTGCGCGCTGACGGGCGCGGCGGCGACCATCATCATAGCCAGTGCCGACACGGTCAGCTTGAGCTTGTTTCCGAACATGTGTTGCTCCCTGCTTGGAAAACTAACGGGTTTATATTCTGTTATTTTGTCTGAACTTATGTAATATACAAAAAAAACACAAGGCGCATTTTTGATTGTACAAAACCTGCGCGCAGATCCGTCAAGACACTGAAAGACAAAAAGAATGATGAAGATCGATGCGGTATCGCCACTGTTGGAGAAACCCGAATTTCTAGACCTATACCGGGCCGGGGGAACCACCTGCGTCGCCCCGACCATCGCCGCACACGACTCGACCATCGACACGTTCCGCACGATTTCCGGCTGGCTGGCCCGGATCGCGGCGCGCGACGATCTGCTGTTGGTCCGAAGCGCCGCAGACGTGGACCGCGCCCTGCGCGAGGACAAGCTGGGCATCCTGTTCCACTTCCAAGGCACCGCACCGCTTGAAGGCAACATCGGATATGTCCGCGCCTTCGCCGAGTTGGGTGTGCGAGCCATCATGCTGACCTACAATGCCGCCGGCCCGTTCGGTGACGGCTGCGAGGAACCGCGCAACGGCGGGCTGACCCGGCTTGGCCGTCGGCTGATCGAAGAGATGGAGGCCTGCGGCGTTCTTCTGGACCTGTCGCACACCGGGCATCGCACAACGATGGACGCGATGGAGGCCGCGACGAAGCCGGTGGCCTTCACCCACTCCAATGCCCACGCGCTGCACGCTTCGCCGCGCAACATCCGCGACGATCAGGCGCGCGCGGCGGCGGCGACCGGCGGCGTGGTGGGGGTGACGCTGGTGCCCTACCTCATCAAGCAGGGCAAGCCTGTAAAGGTGGACGACTTCATCGATCACATCGCGCATTTCGCCGATCTTGTGGGCGTCGATCATGTCGGGCTGGGCATGGATTACTACTGGGGGCAGCAGCCCTTCGCATCCGACGAGATGGCTATGTCGATGTGGCAGTCGGCGGTGGACGCGGGCGTCTGGGATCCGGCCACTTACCCCGCGCCGCCGCATTACTATCCCGAAGGTTTGGACACCCCGGCCGAGCTGGGCAACCTGCCCGCAGCGCTGGAACGCCGGGGCTTTGCCGCCGACGAAGTGGCCAAGATCATGGGCGGCAACTGGTATCGCCTGTACGGCCAGATCTTTCCGGCCAGCTAAGGGAACGGGGGCCGCACACATGGCGCGGCCCTCGCCCGGGTGCATTACTGCGCAATCGGACGCAGCCCGCACCATTCCGCGATGAACAGCGCGATGACTTTCGTGGTCTCGCGCATCGAGGCAAGGTTCGTCCGCTCCAGCGGAGAATGCGCCCCCTCCCCCTGCCCGCCATACACCAGCGCCGGGATGCCGTAGTACAGATCATAGATCCGGGCGTCGCAGGTCGCCGTCTGGCTGAACGTCTCCATATCGGCGCCGTGCACCGCTTGGTGCGCCTGCGCCAGCGTCGCCTCGGCGGCGCTGCCCGGCTTTAGAACGTGACCGTCGGCTTGGAAACCGATCCAGCTGATCACGGGATCGACCGTCGATTCCAACCGCCGCGCGGTCTGCATGATCCGGGCGCTGACCCTTTCGCGCATTTCGGGCAGCGTGGTGCCCGGAAGCACCGAGATGCGGCATTCGATCTCGGCCCATGACGGGACAGAGCCAAGCCAGTCGCCGCCCCGGATCTTGCCAAGGCTGAACTTCACCGGGTTCTCGATGTGGCCGAACCACGGGTGATCCGTGGCCTCGGCGTTGATCTCGGCGGTCAGGGCGCGCAGGTCGTTGACGTAGTCATACGCCGCAAGCGTGGCGCTGGCACTGTCCGACACCGGGCCCAGAACGTGCCCGGGCTTGCCGAACAGGCGCACACGCACCCAGACCGAACCAAGCTCGGCCCGGATCATCCGGCCATTCATGCTTTCCGGGATCAGACAGGCGTCGGCGCGATAGCCGCGTTCCAACGTCGAAAGCGCGCCGTTGCCGGTGCATTCTTCCTCGCACACGGTCTGCACATGCACCCGCGCGTCGGGCACATAGCCAAGGTCACGCAGCGCATCCAGCGCGAACACCATCTCGGCCACGCCGACCTTCATGTCATCGGCACCGCGACCGTGCATCCAGCCGTCCTTGATCACCGGCTCGAACGGCGGATGGTCCCACAGTTCGGGGGCGCCGGGCGGCACGACGTCGACATGCCCCTGCAGGATCAGGCTGCGCCCCGTGCCGTCCGGCACGTCATGGGTGGCGACCACGATCTTCGCGTCGTCATAGTCGGTATCGACCACGGGCGACGCGCCCGGTTTGCCGTCGATGTCCACGTCGGCGATCGTGAAGGCATCCACGTCCCAGCCGCGTGCCGCGAACTCGCCGGCCAGCCAGTCCTGACAGGGACCCACGTTGCCGCGCACGCTGTCGAACCGCACCAGCCGCGCCAGCCAGTCTGTCTGTTCCTGGTGCAACTCGTCCAAACGGGCATCAAGCCGCGCGCCAAGGTCTTCGGGGATCGGATGTGTCATGCCAGCTCCTTCGGCAGCAGCGCGGCCGGGAAATCCTGATAGCTGACCGGGCGCAAGAAGCGGCGGATCGCCATCGTGCCGACCGAGGTGCCGGCGAACGTCGTCGCAGGGTACGGCCCGCCGTGAACCATCGCGTCGCAAACCTCGACCCCGGTGGGAAAGCCGTTGACCAGCAGGCGTCCGGCCTTGCGCTCCAGCACCGGCACCAGCGCGCGGGCCGCATCGGTGTCGGCATCGTCCATGTGCAGCGTGCAGGTCAACTGACCCGACAAGCCGCGCGCGATCTCCTGCATCTGGGCTTCGTCCTTCACGCGGATCACGATGCCCAGCGGCCCGAACACCTCGTGCGCAAGGTCCGGCGTGGCCAGCCAGCAATCGCCCGACGTGACGAACAGCGCGGGTGCGGCGTGCCGACCGTCGCAGCCTTTCGACAGAACCTCGGACGCGGCGCCGGTGGCGGCCACCGCGTCGCGGCCCGCGCGATAGGCATCGGCAATGCCGTCAGTCAGCATGGTCTGCCCGTCGACTGCATTGAGCGCCTCGGCAGCGGCCCCGGTGAAGGCGTCAGCCTCGGCACCGTCCAGCACAACGGCGACGCCGGGGTTGGTGCAGAACTGGCCGACGCCCATCGTCAAAGAGCCAGCCCATCCAGCACCCAACTTGGCGGCGCGCGCGGCCATCGCGGCGGGCATCATGAACATCGGATTGATCGAGCCCAGCTCGCCATAGAACGGGATCGGCTCGGGGCGCGCGGCGCACAGGTCGTACAGCGCCCGACCGCCTCGCAACGAGCCGGTGAAGCCCGCGGCACGGATCAGCGGGTGTTCGACCAGCGCCTTGCCGACCTCGTGGCTGCCGCCGTGGATCATCGAGAAGGTGCCGGGGTGCAGGCCGCACTTGGCAACAGCCGCTGTGATCGCCTCGGCCACCAGTTCGGCGGTGGCTGGATGCGCCTCGTGTCCCTTGACGATCACCGGGCAGCCAGCCGCCAGCGCCGAGGCCGTGTCGCCCCCGGCGGTCGAGAAGGCCAGTGCGAAGTTCGACGCGCCGAACACCGCGACCGGCCCCAGCGGACGCTGTACCAGCTTCAGATCCGGGCGCGGCGCAGGGGCGCGGTCGGGCAGCGCCGGGTCATGGCGGCGATCAAGATAGTCGCCCTTGCGGATGTGGTCGGCGAACATACGCAGCTGGCCGGTGGTGCGGCCCCGCTCACCCTGCAGCCGCGCGGTCGGAAGCGCGGTCTCGGCGGTGCCCATCTCTGTGATGTCGTCGGCGCGGGACTCGATCTCGTCGGCGATGGTCTCAAGGAAGACCGCACGCGTCTCGGCGTCGGTGTAGCCATAGCTCCAGAACGCATCTTCCGCCGCCGTCACAGCGCGGTCGACCAAGGCGGGCGAACCGCAGGCGAAGGCGTGGGCGTCGCCCGCAACAGGCGTCGAGGTGAACGTCTTGTCCGCACCGATGGCTTCGCCGGCGATCAGGTGTTTTCCATGTGGCGTATAGGGCATTGTCGCCTCCTTTTCGGGACATGTGTTTGAGGGCGCGCACCGCGGGCGATGCACGAAAAACGCGGATGATCCGGTCGGGATCAGGTCACGACGAAGCCGTGCGCATAGGCGTCGCGGTCGTCGGTGAAGATTGTGTTGATGCCGGTCTGGCGGGCCCAGCCGCTGATCGAGGGGATGATCGCGGGCCCGATTGCGACGGGGCGTACCAGGGCGCCGTACGTTCGGCCATGGAAACAGGTCACGGTGTCTTTGGTCATCGACGCCCCTTCAGAAACCGGCCGGGGCTGTAGGGCGCAAGGTCGATGCGCGGCGGGCGGGCGGCGACGAGGTCGGCCAGCAGTTCTGCCGTTCCGGCGGACTGTGTCAGTCCAAGGTGCCCGTGCCCGAACGCCAGCAGCACGCCGGGGTGCGCCGGGGCGGCGCCGATCACCGGCAGGCTGTCAGGCATCGAGGGGCGAAAGCCCATCCACTGCGTGCCGCCCGTGGCGTCCAACCCCGGCAGGAAGCTCTTTGCCTTGGCCAGCAGGGCGTCGGCGCGCTTCATGTTGGGCGCCAGCTTCAACCCGCCCAGTTCCACCGCGCCCCCGACCCGCACGCCGTCGCCGATCCGCGTCACCACAAAACCATGCGCCGAGAACGTCAGGTGCGTGCGCAGATCGAAGGCCCGTGCGGGCAGCGTGGTGTTATAGCCGCGCTCGGTCTCTAGCGGTAGCGACAGGCCCAGCGGACGAAGCAGCGCGTTCGAATGCGCCCCCGCCGCAACGATCACCCGGTCGAAGGATTGCCAGTGACCGTCCAGCATCAGCGCGGCACCCTGTCCTTCTGGCCGGATCGCCTGCACCGCTTGGCGCGTGATGCGGCCGCCGTTGCGGGTGAAGTCCGCCGCGATGTGGTCGACCCACTGGCGGGGATCGGTGACGTTGATCCAGTCGGGGGTGAACACCCCGTGGCCGAAGCGCGGGTCAAGGCCCGGCTGGATCTCGGCAATCGCTTCGGCACCGTCCAGCGTTTGAAACCGCAGCCCATGCTCGGCGCGTGCCTCCCACCCGGGGCGGCTGGCCCTAAGCTGGGCGGCGGTGTCGTACAGCTGCATCTGGCCCTCGCGCCGCAACAGCGGCTCGCCCGCGACCGCTGGCAGCAGCCGCTCCAGCGCATCGGACGAGTGGTGCATCAGCGCGGCCTGAGCCGCCAGCGCGGCGGCATAGCGGTCCGGCATGGACGCACGGGCGAAGCGCGCAAGCCACGGCAGGATTTGCAGGGCATAGCCGGGGCGGATGGTCAAAGGCCCCAGCGGGTCGAACAGCCATCCCGGCGCTTGTCGCAGGATACCCGGGGTCGCAAGCGGGATGATGTCGGTAAAGGCGAAAGCCCCGGCATTTCCCTGTGACGCGCCCGCGGCGACGCCGCCGGGGTCGAAAACAGACACCTCGTGGCCGTCGCGCATAAGGGCGTGGGCGGCGCTGACGCCGATCACTCCTGCACCTGCGATGGCAACACGCATCTCGACCTGCCCCGTCCTGATCGGTCCGGGGGATAGCAACCGAAACCGAATAAGTCGACAATAAAAATACGATTTGCACTTAACGCGGCATTCGTTAGTATTTTACGGAATTCGGTTCGAGGGAGAGAGAGATGAAGTCTGCGGCCAAAAAGGCGGACACCGGCGATTCCGCGCGCAAACGTGGGTCCGGGGTATCGACGGTCTATGACACACTGCGCCGCGAGATCATCGACCTGACCCTGCCGCCGGGCAGCGCCATCGACGAGGCGCAACTGTCCGAACGCTTCTCGTTGTCGCGCACGCCGATCCGCGAGGCGCTGGTTCGGCTGGCGGCCGAGAACCTGATCACCACCCTGACGAACCGCGCGACCATCGTGTCGCAGATCGATTTCCTGAACCTGTCGTCGTTCTTCGACGCGATGACGCTGATGTACCGCGTCACCACCCGCGAGGCTGCGCAGAACCGGACCGACGCCGACCTTGACCGCATCCGCATGCAGCAAACGGCCTTCGCCGCCAGCGTCGAGGCGCGCGACCCGCTGGAGATGATCACGACCAACCGCGACTTTCACGTCGCCATCGCGGAAGCAGGTGGCAACAAGTATTACACCGAGCTGTTCACCAAGCTGCTGGACGAAGGACGGCGCATCCTGCGGCTGTACTATTCGTCCTTCAACGATGAACTGCCGCGCCAGTACGTGACCGAACACGACGACATGATCGACGCGATCGAGGCCCGCGATGTGGCGAAAGCCGATGCGCTGGCAGTGGCCCACGCAAACCAGATCGTGCGGCAGATCCAGTCGTATATCTCGGCGGATCGGCGGGGCAGCGTGTCGCTCGCCCTCTGACGCCTTCGTCTCAGACCCTTGATTTCAAAGGCGGCACGGTCCTCGTGCCGCTTTTTTTCGCGCGCAAAGACACCTGCCCTGCGCAGTTAAATATTTTTTGTCGACAAACTATAAAGCTTCCGATATCCAATCCGCATCCAAAGATTCATACAGCCACGGGCGCGCTCCCGAAGAACAGGCGCATTCGAAAGGACCCACGATGAACACCGATATCTTCAGCGGCTGCATTCCGGCGCTGATGACCCCCTGCACCGCCGACCGGAAACCGGACTATGCCGCCCTTGCCCGCAAGGGGAAGCAGTTGATCGAGGCCGGCATGAGCGCCGTGGTCTACTGCGGCTCGATGGGTGACTGGCCGCTGCTGACCGACGAAGAGCGGATGAAGGGCGTCGAGGCGCTGGTCGAGGCCGGCGTGCCGGTGATCGTCGGAACGGGGGCCGTGAACTCGAAGACCGCCGTCGCCCACGCCGCCCACGCCGCAAAGGTCGGCGCACAGGGCCTGATGGTGATCCCCCGCGTGCTGTCGCGCGGCACCTCGGTCGCGGCGCAGAAAGCGCACTTCGCGGCGATCCTGGACGCCGCGCCGGACCTGCCCGCCGTGATCTACAACAGCCCCTACTACGGCTTCGCGACCCGCGCCGACCTGTTCTTCGAACTGCGCGCGGCGCATCCGAACCTGATCGGGTTCAAGGAATTCGGCGGTGCGGCGGATCTGAGCTATGCCGGGCAGAACATCACCTCGGCCAGCGATGACCTGACCCTGATGGTGGGCGTCGACACACAGGTCTACCACGGCTTCGTCAACTGCGGCGCGACCGGCGCGATTACAGGCATCGGCAACGCGCTTCCGAAGGAAGTCCTGCACCTGATCGACCTGTCGAAAGAGGCCGCCGCCGGTGGCGTCGAAGCCCGCGCCAAGGCGAAAGAGCTGGAAGAGGCGCTGATGGTGCTGTCGACCTTCGACGAGGGCGTCGACCTTGTGCTGTTCTACAAGTACCTGCTGGTGCTGAACGGCGAGGAAGAGTACCGCCTGCATTTCAACGAGACCGACGCCCTGTCCGACGCACAGCGCAAATACGTGGAAACGCAATACGCGCTGTTCCGCAACTGGTACTCTGAGTGGGCCGCCTGACGGACCACCCTTGGCACCCGGCCCCCAAGTGGGCCGGGACCAACCGGGAAGACCACCGCCGCCCGGCCACGCGGAGCTAGACCGCGTTCACGAGGTTCTCGATCCGCACCTCGTTCTGCTTCACCTTCTTGGTCACGATGTAGGTGTAGTACCGCTCGACCCCCAAATCGGCGTCCAGCATCTTGTCGATCAGTTCCTGATAATCCGCGATGCGCAGCGCGCAGACCGTGATCGTATAGTCGATGCCCCCGCCAAGCGCGTAGCACTCGACGATCATCTCTTCGTCCAGCACCCACCGTTCGAACTTCTGGAAGTCGCCAGAGCGGTGGGACGACAGGTTCAGATGCGTCTGGATCAACTGCGGATCGCCCAGCTTCAGCACGTTGATCCGGGCATGGTAGGATTCGATCACCCCCGTCCCTTCCAGCCGCCGCATCCTTTCGAAACACGCGCTGTTGGACAGGTTCACGCGGTCGGCCAGCTGCGACTTGGTGATGCGTCCGTCATCCTGAAGGGCGATGAGCATCCGAATGTCGATGTCGTCCAGAACGACCGTCCCAACGGTTATCCTGCGTGGCCCCGGTTTCATCCCGTTCTCCTGTCTGTTGGCGATTCCGCAGATGCACGATCCACGACCGGACGCTGTCAGGATTTCGACCGGAGTTAACATGTTTCCTGAGGTCATCAGGAAAAATTTCGGTGGTATTAAGTTTCTGCCGATAATTTTTCTGTCACATAGGCTCATTTTCGCAGCACATTCGGAAGTAATTATTTGAAGTTACAAGTGCTTCTCATGTCGCGCTGCGGCGTGACCGGGCGAGAATCGTCCTTCAAACAAGCCAGTCCAGCCGGTGCGACAGCTCGTGTCCGGCAACGGCCGAGCTGTCACAACAGGGAACCAATGAAATGAAAAAGACACTGATGACCATGTCGGTCGCGATGGCCGCGCTGGTGGCCGGCGCCGCCAATGCGCAGACGCTGTACGTCGCCGGCAACGGCGGGTCGCAGGAAGAACTGATGAAGTCGGTGATCTTCCCGATGTTCACCGAGGAAACCGGCGTCGAGATCGTCTATTCCGCCGGTAACTCTGCCGCCGTTCTGGCCAAACTGCTGGCCGGTCAGGACAACCAGCAGACCGACATCGCCATGATGAACACCGGCCCGATGAGCCAGGCAATCGAGCTGGGCCTGTGCCGCGATCTGGATATCTCGGAGCACGAGGAAAACATCCACGACTTCGCCAAGTTCGACAACGGCAAGGCCGTCGGCTTCGGCGTCGTGGGTCTTGGCGTTGCTTACGCCACCGAGGTCTTCGCCGAAAACGGCTGGGACGCCCCGACATCGTGGACCGCGCTGGAAGACGACACCTTTGCCGACAAGATGGTGTTCCAGCCGCTGAACAACACCAACGGGATGCTGGCGCTGATCAAGATCTCTGAAATCTACGGCGGCGGCGTCAACGACATGGACCCCGGCTTTGCCAAGATGGAAGAAACCATCGCACCCAACGTGCTGAGCTTCGAGCCGTCCTCGGCCCGGTTGGCCGAGATGTATCAGAACGGCGAAGTCTACATTTCCGTCTGGTCGTCCACGCAGGTCAAGGTGCTGGCCGAAAAGGGCTTCCCCATCGAACTGGTCTACCCTGAAGAGGGTGCGATGATCATCTCGAACGACGTCTGCGCGGTGACCACCGAAGAGATGAAGCCCGAGGCGATCGAGTTCGTGAACTTCCTGATCTCGCCGGAAATTCAGGAGATCCTTGCCAAGAACCTTGGCTTTGGTCCGACCAACGCGCTGGCCGAACTGACCGAGGAAGAAGCCCAAGGCGTGCCCTATGGCGAGGACGCCGTCAGCAAGCTTCAGGCGATCGACTGGAACATCGTCAACGCCAGCCGCGAAGACTGGGATCGTCGCTGGGTCCGCGAGATCGAACGCTGATCCCGGATACCCAAGGCTAAAAGGCAGAGACTGACGATGACGAGTACGACTGTGTCCGGAACCCCGCTGGTGCGGATTGACGGACTGACGAAGATCTACGGCAAGACGACCGTCGTCGATGGTCTGAACCTGACGGTCGCGGAGGGAGAGTTCGTCTCCCTCCTCGGCCCGTCGGGCTGCGGCAAGACGACGACGCTGCAGATGATCGGAGGATTCGTCCGCCCCGACGGCGGACGGATCGACCTTGGGGGGCAGGACCTGACGGCGATGCCCGCCAACAAGCGCGGGCTGGGCATGGTGTTCCAAAGCTACGCGCTGTTTCCCCACATGACCGCCGCGCAGAACGTGTCCTACGGGCTGGAAGTCCGCAATGTCGGCCGCGCCGAACGGCAAGAGCGGGTCGAGAAGGCGCTGGCCCTTGTGGGCCTTGCGCAATACGGCGGTCGCTATCCCCGGCAGATGTCCGGCGGCCAGCAGCAGCGTGTGGCACTGGCCCGCGCACTGGTGATCGAGCCGCGCGTGCTGTTGCTGGACGAACCGCTGTCGAACCTCGACGCCAGCCTGCGCGAGGAAATGCAGGTGGAACTGCGCCGCATCCAGCAGCAGACCGGCACCACCACGATCCTTGTGACACACGACCAGACAGAGGCGATGGCCCTGTCCGACCGCATCGTGCTGATGCGCGGCGGCAAGATCGAACAGGTCGGCGCGCCGGAAGAGGTCTACAGCCGCCCGGACACCCGCTTTGTCGCGAATTTCCTTGGCAAAACCAACCTGTTCGCCGCCACTGCAACCGACGGCCAAATCGTGCTGAAGGATCAAAGCTGGGCCGCCCCAACCGGCGCCGCCGGCCCCGTGACCGTGGCCGTTCGGCCCGAGAAAGTATCGGTCGCCGACGCCGGCCTGCCCGCCCGCGTCACCAACCGCACCTTCCAAGGCGGGCTTTGGCTGCTAGAGTTCGACACCCCCGAAGGCCCGGTCCTGATGCAGCGCCAGAACATTGGCGCCCGTCCTCCCGCGACGGGCGAGGCCGTGCATCTGACGTGGCAGGCGGACGACATGCACCTGATCGCGGACGAGGCCACCGCATGACCGCCGCGCTGCGTCGCTTCGACCCCGTCCCGTTCATCCTGTCGCTGCCGACCGCGCTGACGCTGGGGATCTTCCTGCTGGTGCCGCTGGCCGCGACGGCGATCCTGTCGTTGCAGGCGTTCAGCCTCTACACCGGCATCGAATCCGTCTTCAATCTGGACAACTACCGCGAGATCTTCTCGGACGACTACTTCGGAGAGATCTTCCTGCGCACCGCCCGCATCGCCGCGTTCACCACGTTGCTGTGCGTGCTGATTGGCGCGCCCGAGGCGGTGATCCTGATGCGGATGAAGGCGCCGTGGCGCGGGATCTTCCTGCTGGTCGCGCTGGGTCCGCTGCTGATTTCCGTGGTGTCGCGCACGCTGGGCTGGGCGCTTCTGTTCGGATCGACCGGGGTGATCAACGATGCGCTGATCGCGCTTGGCATCGTCGATGAGCCGGTGCGCTTCATGTACACCGAATACGGAGTGGTCATCGCGCTGGCGCATGTGCTGCTGCCGTTCATGATCATCTCGGTCATGACGACGCTTCAGCGCCTGAACCCGATGGTCGAAAGCGCGTCCTATTCGCTGGGCGCCAGCGCCTTCACCACGTTCCGCCGTGTGATCCTGCCGCAGGTGCTGCCCGGGATCTTCGCGGGGTCGATCATCGTCTTCGCGATGGCCGCCTCGGCCTTCGCCACGCCGCAGATCATCGGTGGCCGCCGCCTGAAGGTCGTCGCGACCTTGGTCTACGACGAATACCTGTTCTCGCTGAACTGGCCGCTGGGCGCGGCGCTGGCGCTGCTGCTGTTCGCGATCATCATCGTGGTCGCGGTGGGCTTCAACCGCCTTGCAGAGGCGCGCTTCAAAAGGATGTACGGATGAGCAGCGGCAACGGGTTCTGGTCCCTTCTCTTCCACACGCTGTTCGTCGTCTTCGTGATGGCGCCCATCGTGGTGGTCTGCATCATCGCCTTCACACCGGAAGGCTACCTGTCGATGCCGACGAACGGCGCGTCGCTGCGGTGGTTTCAGGCGCTGTGGAACAACGCCGAGTTCACCGGCAGCTTCCGTACCAGCCTTGCCCTTGGCGCGGCCTCGGCCAGCATTGCCGCGCTGATCTCGGTCCCGGCGGCGATTGCCATCGTGCGGTACGACTTTCCGGGACGGCAGGCGTTCCTCAGCCTGTGCATGTCGCCGCTGATGGTGCCGTCGATCGTGCTGGGCGTCGCGTTCCTGCGGTTCTTCTCGCAGATCGGCATGAGCGGCACGATCACCGGGCTGACCATCAGCCACGTCATCCTGATCGTGCCCTACGTCCTGCGCACCATCATGAACTCGCTGGGCTCGCTCGACCGGTCGCTGGACCACGCCGCCGCATCGCTGGGGTCGCCGGGCTGGACCACGTTCCGCAGGATCACGCTGCCGCTGATCCTTCCCGGCATCCTGTCGGGCTGGATGCTGGCCTTCATCACCAGTTTCGACGAGGTCACGATGACCATCTTCATCTCGTCGCCCGAGACCACCACCCTGCCCGTCCGCCTGATGCTTTACATCGAGGACAGCATCGACCCGCTGGTCGCCGCCGTCTCGACCGTCCTCATCGTCATGGCGCTGGTCGTCATGCTGGTGCTGGACCGGCTGTTCGGGCTGGACCGGATGCTGATCGGGTCAGGCCCCTCTGACAGGGACCGCTGACCCCCACCGAAATGACGAAAGGACCAAACACATGACCCTGCTGGTTAAATCCGGCGGCGAGGATGTCTTCCCCGAGTGGAAGGGATACTTCGCCGAATTCGCCCCCGACGTGGACACCCGGTTCTGGAACGACCCTGACGTGTCCCCCGAAAGCGTGGAATACGTGATGGTCTGGGAACCGCCCGTCGGCTGGCTGGCCAAGTTCCCGAACCTTCAGGTCGTATTCTCGTCCGGTGCGGGCGTCGATCACATCACGCGCGACCCGGACTGGCCCCGCCACCTGCCGCTGGTCCGCATGGGCGGCATGGAACAGCGTATGAGCGAGTATGTCGTCTGGGCCGCGTTGACCGCGCTGCGCGACACCCGCGACTTCGCGCTGGGACAGGCGGCGCACGAATGGCGGTACAAAGAGGTGCCGCACTCGGCCCGCGACCTGACCGTCGGCATCATGGGGATGGGCAATCTTGGCATCGCGGCGGCGGCGGCCCTGCGCGGCATGGGGTTCAAGACGCGCGGCTGGTCGCGCACGCCCAAGACGCTGGACGGCATCGAAAGCTTCGCCGGGGCTGGCGACCTTGGCGATTTCCTTGCCGGCACCGACATTCTTGTCGATCTGCTGCCCGCCACCCCCGCGACCGAAAACATGATCGACGCGCATCTGCTGGCCGGCCTGCCCGACCACGCGACCTTCATCAACGCCGGGCGCGGCAAACACCTTGTCGAGGCCGACCTGCTGGCGGCGCTGGACGCAGGCACGCTGGGTGGCGCCGTACTGGACGTGTTCCAGACCGAGCCCCTGCCCGCCGACAGCCCGATCTGGGATCACCCGAAGGTCACCGTCACGCCGCACATCGCCTCGACCCCCACCAAGCGCGAAAAGGCCCGTTACGTCGCCGAAGGCATCAAGCGGTTCAACGAGGGCAAGGACCTGCCCAACGTTTTCAGCCCGGAAAACGGCTACTGAGGAAGGATCCCAGAATGAAGATCGAACCGGGCGTCTACGCCCTGCATCGCGCAGCGCAGACCGAGATCAGCGCCACCGAGTTCCGGGACGACGACCGCGGCCTGACCGTGACCGTCGGCACCCCCGCCGACACCGTCGCCGCACCGCGCGTGGTGATCGTACTGGCCGGGCGGGTCACGGCCGATGGCCTTGGGGCTTTCGGTCCCGGGCAGGCGATGATCCTGCCCGCCTCGGCGGCGCTGTCGGCAGAGGCGGGAATCGCCTGCGTCACCCTGACGGCGGACGCCACCGACGGGCCCGATCTGCCGATGGCCTTGCGTCCCGATACGCTGGGCGAAATCCCGCCCTGCGACCCGACCCCGGCGGACCTGCTGCTGTCCGGCACGCCCGAGCAGACGGACCTGACGCTGTACAAGGACGCCGCGCGCAACTTCGGCGCCGGCGTGTGGACCACCACGGCCTATCACCGGCGGTCCATCGCCTTTCCGAAGTTCGAGGTCATGCACATGCTGTCGGGTTGGATCGAGCTGACCGAGGATTCGGGCACCGTCCATCGGTTCGAAACCGGCGACACCTTCCTGATTTCGAAGGACACCCGCTGCGACTGGAACACGGGCGGGATGGAGAAAATCTTCTGCACCCTGGCGCCAACGTGACGGGCCACGGCCCAGGCAAAAACCAACGGGGTCGCAACCGCGGCCCTTTCTCGGCACACTGACGGAACGCGGGAGGGAGAGCGATATGGACAGTTTTAGCGCCAAACCGGCCAAAAAGCGCAAGCTGGCAGAGGTCGTCTATGGCCAGATCCTTGAACAGATCCTGTCCGGCCAGTTGTCCGAGGGGGAAAAGCTGCCCTCGGAGACGGAACTTAGCCGCGCGTTTCAGGTGTCTCGCCCGGTCAGCCGCGAGGCGCTGATGCGGCTGCAGGCCGACGGGCTGGTGAAGACCCACAAGGGCGTCGGCACCTTCGTCACGCGGCGCCCCCCCGAACGGCTGGGCGAGTTGGCGGATTCCTCCGAGGTGTCGGGATACCTGCTGGCGATGGAGCCGCGCATCGTGCTGGAATCCGAGGCCGCCCGGCTGGCCGCCATGCGCCGGACCAAGCAGCAGCTTGCGTCCATCCGCGCCGCCCACGACGCCTTGCGCGAAGCGATTGCCCGGGGCGAGCTTGGCCGGACCGAGGACATCGCCTTTCACGAACGGATCGCGATGGCATCGGGGAACGAGAACTTTCCGCTCTTGCTGCGCACCATCGGCAACCCCGTTGCGCAGACCATCACCATCGGTCTGGAACTGGGACGCGCCGCGCCGCAACGGCAACGCGTGCTGGAGGAACATGCCTCGATCCTGTCGGCTATCGCCGCCGAGGACCCCGACGCGGCGGCCACCTACATGCGGCACCACCTGTACCAGGGCCGCGCCGGGCTGGTCGACATGTACCACCACACCGAGCGCACGGATGCGCCCGGAACGGATTTCTTCGACGACGCCTGAACCACGCCGCGCGCGGACAGGGTCTCCGTCAGGCGTGGGTCACTTGCCCCACTTCAGCGCGATCAGGTCCAGTTCGCGCGACAGCGACAGCAACCGGTCCTTGGTGCGCTGCGACATCGGCTTCAGCGGGTGGCGAACATAGTCGGACCCGATCACGCCGCCTTCCATGTAAACCGTCTTGGTGGCGCGCAGGCCGCATTGCCGGTTCTCGTGGTTGATCAGCGGCAGGCACTTGCCCCACTGTTTCAGCGCCGCGTCCTTGTCGCCCGCAAGATAGTCGGTGACGATCGGGCGGATGTGCTCGCACTGCAGGCCCGAGGTCATCGTCGCCGTCGCGCCCGCGTCGAGGTCGGCCAGAAGCGTCACCGCCTCTTCGCCGTCCCACGGGCCAAGGATGCTGTCGCCGCCCGCCTCGATCAGCGCGGCCAGCTTGTCGGCGGCGAAGGGGCATTCGATCTTGAAGTAGCTGACGTATTCCAGCTCTTTCGCCATCTTCGCCAGCAGCGGCACCGGCAGGGTCACGCCCGACAGCGGTGCGTCCTGCACCATGACGTCGATGCCGACCTCGTTTACCGCGGCGAACTGTTCGAAGATCCCCGCATCGTCGCCCTTCAGCGCCGCGCCGTGATAGGGCGGCATCATCATCACCATCGCCGCGCCCATCTCTTTCGCGGCGCGGGCGCGTTCCACGACGATGCCGGTGTAGAAATGGCTGATCGTGACGATCACCGGCACACGGCCCGCGACGTGTTCAAGGCTGATGCGCATCAGCGTTTCACGCTCGGCATCCGACAGCACGAACTGTTCGGAATAGTTGGCAAGGATGCAGATGGCGTCGACGCCCTGATCGATCAGGCAGTCGAGCACGCGGCGCATGCCTTCTTCGTCGACACGTCCATCGGCGTGAAAGGGCGTCGGGGCGACGGGCAGAATCCCGGTCAGCGGCTTGGTCATGGCAAAGTCCTTTCTACCAGTGGAACGGGGCGACGACCTTGCGGCGGCCGAGCGTGAAGGCGTCCGCGACGTGACGCATGGGGGACAGGTCGACCTCGCGTTCGCCGCGGGCCAGAAGTTCGGCAAAACGGGCGTACAGCGCCGGGTATTCACCCTGCAGTTCCGGCCCGCGCCGTGCATCGACCTCGACGCCGTCGATGGTGAGCCGTGCGCCGCCCTCGCTAAGCAGGGCATAGCCGCCATCGGTCTCGATGTGCATGTCCCACTCGGGCGGGCCGTCCTTCAACCAGTCGAACTGCGCCGACACCTGCGCGCCGCCCGGATCGCGGAACGTCAGGTCAGCGGCGATCGGAGTGTCGCGGTTCTCGGGGAACTGCAGCTCGGCTTGGCGCAGGAACAGGCCGCGCGGATAGATCTCGGTCAGAACCGACAGCGCGTTGATGCCGGGGTCGAACACGCCAAGGCCACCGGCCTCCCAGATCCATTCCTGCCCGGGGTGCCAGAACCGCACGTCTTCCTTCCAACGCACTTCCAGACTGCGGATCGTCCGCTCGGCCAGCCACGCCTTCGCCGCCGAGACCGAGGCCGCGTGCCGCGAATGCCATGTGGAGTAGAACACCAGCCCCCGGTCGATGGCCAGCGCCTCGAGGTCGTGGACCTCGCTCAGCGTCGCGCCCGGCGGTTTCTCGATCATCAGGTGCTTGCCCGACTCCAGCGCAAGGCGGGCGTCGTCGTAGCGAGCGTGCGGCGGCGTGCACAACGATACACAGGTGACGTCGGGCCGCGCCTTCAGCAGCGCGCCGAGATCCTCGAAGCGGTCCACCCCGTCGACGCCCGCATTGCGGCTGGCCGTCGCCACCAGTTCGAAGTCGTCGTTGGCGGCGAGGGTTGGAATATGCTGGTCGCGGGCAATCTTGCCCACGCCGACGATCGCGATCTTATGCGCCATCAGTGCGAGTCCTTAGGTACGGCCGCCCCCCGGCAGCCCTTGAGAAAGTCGAAGTCAGCACCGCTGTCGGCGCCTTCGACGTGGTCATGGAACATCCGGGCGTAGCCGTCCACCGGAACCTCGGGCGGGCCCTGCCACTCGGCCAGCCGCGCGGCGATCTCTTCGTCCGTCAGGTCCAGATGCAGGCGCCGCGCCGCCACGTCCAGTTCGATCATGTCGCCGTCGCGCACGATCGCCAGCGGCCCGCCCCGCGCCGCCTCGGGCGAGGTGTGCAGCACGACGGTGCCGTAAGCGGTGCCCGACATCCGCGCGTCGCTGATGCGGACCATGTCGGTGATCCCTTTCCTCAGCACCTTGGGCGGCAGGCCCATGTTCCCGACCTCGGCCATGCCGGGATAGCCCTTGGGGCCGCAGTTCTTCAGGACCATCACGCAGGTCTCGTCGATGTCCAGCACCTCGTCGTTGATCTTGGCCTTGTAGTCGTCGATGTCCTCGAACACGACCGCCCGGCCCCGGTGCTTCATCAGCGCAGGGCTGGCGGCCGACGGCTTCAGAACCGCGCCCGAGGGCGCAAGGTTGCCACGCAGCACCGCAATGCCGCCCTGCTGCGTCAGCGCCTTGTCCACCGGCAGGATGACGTCCTCGTTCCAGTTGCGTACGTCCTTCACCTCGTCCCAGACCGTCTCGCCCGAGACTGTCAGCGCATCCTTGTGCAACTGCCCCGCTTCGCCCAACCGCTTCAGCACGACGGGCAGACCGCCGGCATAGAAGAACTCTTCCATCAGGTACTTTCCGGATGGCATGAGGTTCACGATGGTCGGCACGTCGCGGCCCAGCCGGTCCCAGTCGTCCAGCGTCAGGTCGATGCCCACGCGGCCCGCCATCGCCATCAGGTGGATCACCGCGTTGGTGGACCCGCCGATGGCGCCGTTGGTGCGGATCGCGTTCTCGAACGCTTGCTTGGTCATGATGTCGGACGGCTTCAGGTCGTCCTTGACCATTTGCACGATGCGCCGCCCAGAGATCTGCGCCATCACGCGGCGCCGCGCGTCGACGCCCGGAATGGCGGCGTTGCCCGACAGCGCCATGCCCAGCGCCTCTGCCATGCTGGCCATCGTCGACGCGGTGCCCATCGTGTTACAGGTGCCGGACGACCGGCTCATCGCCTGCTCGGCTTCTAGGAAATCCTCGGTCGTCATCTTGCCGGCCTTGATGTCCTCGGACATCTGCCACAGCGCCGTGCCGGACCCGACCCGTTCGCCCCGGAACCAGCCGTTCAGCATCGGCCCGCCGGTCACCACGATCGACGGCAGGTCCGTGGACGCCGCACCCATGATCAGCGAGGGCGTGGTCTTGTCGCAGCCGACCAGCAGCACCGCACCGTCGATGGGCTGGGCGCGCATCGTCTCTTCGACCGCCAGC
The DNA here is from genome assembly GCF_029168315.1 of Psychromarinibacter halotolerans. NCBI lineage: Bacteria > Pseudomonadati > Pseudomonadota > Alphaproteobacteria > Rhodobacterales > Paracoccaceae > Psychromarinibacter > Psychromarinibacter halotolerans. Next base: position 289,296 of record NZ_JARGYD010000005.1, on the reverse strand, counting down.
GCGGCAAGGTTGCGATACATCATCGCCGTGGGGCGATAGGTATTCTCGGACGCCGAGAACACGGGGACCTCGACCGGGAAGCCGCCAGCCTCCCATACGCCGGCCTTCACCTTCTCGGCCAGCTCGCGCAGGTGGCCGTTGCAGGGCGTCAGCTCGGACCACGTATTCAGGATGCCGATCACCGGGCGCCCGTCGAACAGGTCGTGCGGGTAGCCTTGGTTCTTAAGCCAGCCGCGGTGATAGATGTTGTCCCGCGACGTGCCGCCGTACCACTCCTGCGAGCGCAGCTTGCGGGGCCATTCGGCAGGCTTGAAGGTCATGTTTTCAGCTCCTGTCCCGATGGGACCTGACTTAAGGGGGCCAAGCAGCGGCGCCCGGTCTCCCTCCCCCTTCAGGGGGAGGGTTGGGGAGGGGGTGAAACACCCACCGCCCCGCGGCTCCCTCCCCCTGACAGGGGGAGGGTCGGGGAGGGGGTACCCCGCCCTACCCCTGCTTCTGTTTGTTGTAGACGTCGAAGATCACGGCGGCCAAAAGCACCAGCCCCTTGATCACCTGCTGGTAATCAATGCCGATCCCCATGATCGACATGCCGTTGTTCATCACGCCCATGATGAACGCACCGACCACCGCGCCCACGATCTTGCCCACGCCGCCGGACATCGACGCGCCGCCGATGAACACCGCCGCGATCACGTCCAGTTCCAGCGCAAAGCCCGCCTTGGGTGTCGCCGTGTTCAGACGCGCCGCGAAGATCAGACCGGCCAGCGCAGCAAGGAAACCCATGTTGACGAAGGTCAGGAAGGTCAGCCGCTCGGTCGCGATGCCCGACAGCTTCGCCGCCTTCTTGTTGCCGCCCAGCGCATAGATCCGCCGGCCCAGCGTCGTCTGCTCGGTGATGAAGGCGTAGATGATGAACAACACGCCCATCGTGATCAGCACGTTCGGCAGGCCACGGAAGGTGGACAGCTTGTAGACGAGGAACATGAACGCCCCGGCAACGATGGCGTTGCGGATCACGAAGAAGGGCATCGGTTCCGCTTCGATCCCGTAGGCCACGTTGCGGCTGCGCTTGCGCATCCCGGTCCAGACGATGATGGCCACCACCACCGCGCCGACCACCAGCGCGGTCACGTTCGGCCGGTCCACCCCGAACAGGTCAGGGATGAAGCCCGTCGACAGCGCCTGGAATTCGCGCGGGAACGGACCGATGGACTGGCCCTGCAGCAGCCACAGCGACAGGCCGCGGAACACCAGCATCCCGGCAAGCGTCACGATGAACGACGGGATGTTCCAGTACGCGACCCAATAGCCCTGCGCCGCCCCGATCAGGATGCCGACCAGCAGACAGGCGGGGATGGCCATGTAGACGGACCAGTCCCAGTTGACGATCATCACCGCCGCCAGCGCCCCGATGAAGCCCATCACGGACCCCACGCTGAGGTCGATGTTGCCGCCGACGATGACGATCAGCATCCCCAGCGCCATGATGATGATATAGCTGTTCTGCAGGAACAGGTTGGTGATGTTGATCGGCCGCATCAGGGTGCCGCCGGTCACGATCTCAAAGAAGACCATGATCGCGATCAGGGCGAACAGCAGCCCGAATTCGCGCATGTGGCCGATAAGATAGCCGGACAGCCCCTTGCCGCCTGCCTCTGCCTGCCCCTCGGTGGGGGAAACCGTGTCGGACATTCCTGCCCCTCCCTATTCGGTGACGATGAGCGACATGATGCGCTCTTGGCTGGCTTCGGCGGCGGTCAGTTCGCCGACGAATTCGCCCTCGTTCATGACGTAGATCCGGTCGCACATGCCCAGCAGTTCGGGCATCTCGGACGAGATCATCAGCACACCCTTCCCCTCGCGCGAGAGGTCGTTGATGATGTTGTAGATTTCGTATTTCGCGCCGACGTCGATGCCGCGCGTCGGTTCGTCAAGGATCAGCACCTCGGGCCCCGCGAACAGCCACTTCGACAGAACCACCTTCTGCTGGTTGCCGCCCGAAAGGTTCATCACCTTCTGCACCACGCTGGGGGTGCGGATGTTCATCGCCTTGCGGTACTTTTCGGCAACCTGCGTTTCCTCGGCCCCGTTCAGCACGCCGGTCGAGGACACGCCCGGCAGGTTCGCCAGCGTGATGTTGGTGCGGATCGTCTCTTCCAAGATCAGGCCAAGTTCCTTGCGGTCCTCGGTCACATAGGCCAGCCCGCTGTCGATGGCGGCGCGGACGCTCGACGTGTTGATCGGCTGCCCGTGCAGGAAGACCTCGCCGCTGATGTTCTGGCCATAGCTGCCGCCGAAGATGCTCATCGCAAGTTCGGTGCGCCCGGCGCCCATCAGGCCGGCGATGCCCACGACCTCGCCCGCGCGGACCGACAGGTTCACGTCGTGGACGACCTGACGTTCGGAATGCTCGGGGTGGAAGACGTTCCAGTTCTTCACCTCGAACAGCACCTCGCCCGCCCGGCGCTCGCGCTCGGGATAGCGGTGCGACATGTCGCGACCGACCATGTCGCGCACGATGCGGTCCTCGGTCACGGTTTCGGTCTTCGCGTCGATGGTCGACACGGTGGACCCGTCGCGGATCACGGTGATCGAATCCGCCACGCGCCGGACCTCGTTCAGCTTGTGGCTGATGATGATCGAGGTGACGCCCTGCGCCTTCAGTTCCAGCAGCAGGTCCAAAAGCGCCTGACTGTCGGATTCCGACAGCGCGGCGGTGGGCTCGTCAAGGATCAGCAGCCGCACGTCCTTGGCCAGCGCCTTGGCGATCTCGACCAGCTGCTGCTTGCCGACGCCGATCTTGTCGACCATCGTGCCGGGCGCTTCTTTCAGCCCCACGCGGCGCAGCAGCTCCTCGGACCGGCGGAAGGTTTCTTGCCAGTTCATCACGCCGCCACGGGCGCGCTCGTTGCCAAGGAACAGGTTCTCGGCGATCGACAGAAGCGGCACCAGCGCCAGTTCCTGGTGAATGATGATGATCCCTTCGCGCTCGCTGTCCGAGATGCCGCCGAACCGGGCCGGATTGCCCGCGTACAGGATCTCGCCGTCGTAAGAGCCGTGGGGATAGACGCCGGACAGAACCTTCATCAGCGTCGATTTGCCGGCGCCGTTTTCGCCGACGAGAGCGTGGATCTCGCCCTCCTGTACCCGGAGGTTGACCTCGTCCAGCGCCTTCACGCCGGGAAAGGTCTTGGTGATGCTTTGCATCTCCAGCAGCGTGCCCATCGGGCTCCCCCCCTAAGAATGTCTGCGGATTTTCGTGGGCCCCCGCCCTGTTGCGGGCAGGGGCGTCTTTACGTTGCGATCAGAGATCGTCGGCCGAGTGGTAGCCGGAGTCGATCACGATTTCCTCGTAATTCGAGGCATCGACCGGAACCGGCTTCAGCAGGTAGCTGGGCACGACCTTCACACCGTTGTCGTAGGTTTCGGTGTCGTTGATCTCGGGCTCGCCGCCTTCCAGCAGGGCCTCGACCATACCCACGGTGACGCGGGCCAGTTCGCGGGTGTCCTTGAAGATGGTCGAGTACTGCTCGCCTGCGATGATCGACTTGATCGACTGCAGTTCGGCGTCTTGCCCGGTGACGATCGGCATCGGCAGGTCGCCCGAGCCGTAGCCGACGCCTTTCAGCGACGACAGGATGCCGATGGACAGGCCGTCATAGGGCGACAGCACGCCATGCACCTGCGCGTCGGTGTAGTGGGCCGACAGCAGGTTATCCATGCGGGCCTGCGCCACGGCGCCGTCCCAACGCAGGGTGCCGACGGTGTCCATGCCCATCTGGCCGGACACGACGTTCACCTTGCCCTCTTCGATCAGCGGGTCGAGAACCGACATGGCGCCGTCGTAGAAGAAGTAGGCGTTGTTATCGTCCGGCGAGCCGCCGAACAGTTCGACGTTCCAGCTTTCCGCATCGGGGAAGCGTTCCTCGAGACCTTCGACCAGCGAGGTCGCCTGCTGCACGCCAACCTGGAAGTTGTCGAAAGTGGCATAGTAATCGACGTATTCGCTGTCACGGATCAGGCGGTCGTAGGCGATCGTCTGGATGTCGGCGAAGTGCGCGTTCTCCAGCGCGTTCGACAGCGTGGTGCCGTCGATGGCGGCGATGACCAGGACGTCGACGCCCTTGGTGATCATGTTCTCGATCTGGGCCAGCTGGTTCGGAATGTCGTCTTCGGCGTACTGAAGATCGGTCTCGTAACCGGCGGCTTCGAACTGCTCGACCATCGATTCGCCGTCGGAAATCCAGCGGGCCGAGGATTTGGTCGGCATCGCGATGCCGATCAGGCCCTTGTCCTGGGCAATCGCGGGCGCGGCCAGCAGAGACGCGCCAAGAGCCAGGGCGGAAAGCCCCAGAGTCAGTTTTTTCATGATGTCCTCCCGGTGTCGGACAGCCCTTCCTCTGGGCCGCCCCCTGCAGTGCAGGATGAAATTTCAGGGCTGATATGCACCCCGTGCAGATCTATGTTGCGTTCCTTCATAACGTTCAATTGATTTTTCTAGCATTCCACATACCAATCTCGGTATGTTAGCGCATGAGATCCGCGATCACTCGCCTGCAACTCAGGCATTTTCAGCTTATCCGCACTATCAATGACCTCGGCCAACTGTCGCTGGCGGCCGAGCGTCTGGCGATGACGCAACCCGCCGCCTCGCGCGCCCTGTCCGAAGTAGAGCGCATCGTCGGCGCGCCGGTTTTCCTGCGCCATCCCAAGGGGATGACGGCCTCGCCCGTCGGCGAGGTTCTGGTCCGCCATGCCGGGCTGCTGCTGTCGGGACTGGATCAAGCGGCGGACGAGCTAGAGGCCTTCCGATCCGGTGCGACCGGCGTGGTGCGGGTCGGCGCGGTGACCGGGGCGTCGGTGGCCTTCGTGGTGCCCGCCATTCGGCGGCTAAAGCAGGAATCCGGCAACCCCGAAGTGCGCGTGGACGTCGCGCCCAGCGTCGACCTGATGCAGGGGCTTATGCAGGGGGAATACGATTTCGTGCTGTCCCGCGTGACGCCCGGCATCGACGCGACCCAGCTTCAGGTGTTGCGTGGCCGGCCCGAACACATGGAATTTCTGGTTCGCGCCGGGCATCCGCTGGCCAGCGGGCCGCGCCCCTCGCTGAAACAGCTGTCGGACTACACATGGGTCGTTCAGGCGCCGGGGATGCCCATCCGCGAGGCCGTCGACCGCGCGCATCTTGCCGCCGGTTTGCCACCGCCGCAGGACGTCGTGAATTCGGCCTCGCTGCTGGTGGTGCTGGCCTTCATCGCGGAATCCGACGCGATCTCTCCCGCTGCGCGCGAGGTGGCGGACCTTGTGCGGTCGATGCGCGCCGACGGTGTCACCACCTTCTTCAGCCACGAGCCGATCACCCTGCCCCCGTATCACCTGATCCGGATGAAAAGCCGCCCGCTCAGCCCCATTGCGCAACGCCTGCTTGAACTGGTGCTGGAAGGACTCAGCGCCTGAAGGCTTCGCGTTCGCGTGGCCCATCTAGGGCCATGCGTGCAGCGCGCCCGCGTCGTCCGCCTCGCGCCGTCGTCTTGGCAGTTCAGCGCGGAACCGACCCGGCGGCAGCCCCGCCGCGCGGCTGAAGAAGCGCGAAAACTGTGACGACGTCGCGAAGCCCAGCAGCCCGGCGATCTGCTCGACGGAATGGGTCGAGCGTTCCAGCAGCATTCGCGCCTCCATCGCCAGCCGTGCGGCGCACAAGTCCTTCGGCGACCGCCCGTCGATGCGCCGGCAGATGTCGCCCAGCCGGTCGCGCGACACGCCCAGCACGCGGGCATAGTCCTGAACCGTCCAGTGATCGCGATAATGTTCTTCCAGCAGGCCACTGAAACGGTTGAACAATTGCTCTGCCGGAGAGCGCGGATTGCCGGCATGGCCCGCCACGTCCTGCGCACGCCAAAGCCGGACCAGCATGATGCGCAGATGAGACTCGATGATGGTGCGCGCCGCCGCCGCCGCACCGGCGCGTTCATCGAGGATCGCGCCGATCCCGGCCTCTAACCGCCGCCGCAGCTGCGGTCTGTCCGCCAGAGCCAGCAGCATGTCCCGTTCGGCGAACCCGCGCAGTTCGGCGGCCTCGGGCGTATGGCCGATGGCGTTTAGCAAGGTCGTGACGCCCACAACCATCAGCGATCCTACAGAGCCCGGCGCGACGACGATCCGCGCGTCTTCGGGCCACGAGATCCATGCCAGCGCCGGCCCGGTGATGTCCCGCCCGCCGTCCGCCGTTTCAAGCCGCGCCGCGCCTTCTTCCAGCAGCAGCGCCGCGCGGGACCGCACCGGCAGGGAATCGGCGCGGCCCAGCACCACGGGCCACAGCCCGCCAGAGAACGCCTTTCCCCGGATCAGTTCGGTCTGGAACGCACGTTCCCTGCCAAGCGGCATGGCTCTCCTCCCTCAAATAGCTAACCGTTTCCCACAGACTGTCATTTACTATGACCGCTGCATAGCGCCTTCTTCCCTGTACGTCGGCTTGACTGGCCGCGGTTCCTGGGGAGGAGAACGCTGTTTCAGTCGCATCTGATCATTAACGGAGAGTCGGAATCCGCGGCTCCGGGACCGGTGTTCGAACGCCGTGGCCCATTGTCGGATGACGTCGTGACCAAGGCGTGCGCGGCGCGCGCGGCGGATGCGCGCCGCGCCGCCACCGCTGCGGCCGCGGCCTTTCACCACTGGTCCGCGACCGCGCCCGGCGACCGTGCCGAGATCCTGCGCCGGGCCGCCACGCTGATGCTGGACCGGCAAGAGGAAGCGGTGGCAATCGCCGCGAAAGAAGTCGGCTCTGCCGCCGACTGGATACGGTTCAACGTCGAAATCGCGGTGGCCATCTTGCGGCAGGCGTCCGAGTTGCCGGATCACATGATGGAAACCGTGACCCAAGGCGCCCTGCCCGGCGCCCGGCTGGTGGTGCGCAGACGGCCCGCCGGTGTGGTGCTGGCCATCGCGCCGTGGAACGCGTCCGTCACGCTGGCGACGCGGGCCGTCGCCGCTCCGCTGGCCTGTGGCAACACCGTGGTTCTGAAGGCCTCTGAACTGTGCCCGAAGACCCATGAATGGGTGGCGCGCGTGCTGATCGACGCGGGCCTGCCGCCGGGCGTGCTGAACTTCGTCACGAACGCGCCGGACCACGCGGAAGAGGTCGTCGCCGCCCTGATCGCGCACCCCGCGGTGCGTCGCGTGAACTTCACCGGCTCGACCCGTGTCGGGCGCGAGATCGCAGTCACCGCCGCGCGGCATCTGAAACCCTGTCTGATGGAACTGTCCGGCAAGGGCACGATGGTCGTGCTGGCGGACGCCGATCTTGACCTTGCCGCCGAAGAAGCCGCGCACGGGGCGTTCTTCAACCAAGGTCAGATTTGCATGTCGACCGAACGCATTGTGGTCGACGCCTCGGTCGCCGACGCGTTCACCCAACGCCTTGTCGCTCGCGCCGAAAGTCTGCGCGCGCCCGCGCCCGGCACGTCGCCGCTTGGGTCGCTTATCAGTCCCGGCGCGGCGCTGCGCCTGCGCGGGATCGTCGATGACGCCTTAAGCCACGGCGCGCGCCTTGCCGCCGGGGGCGACAGCCTTGGCGCGACGTTCCAGCCCACCGTGCTGGATCACGTCACCCCCGGAATGCGCATCTACGCCGAGGAAGCCTTCGGCCCCATCGTCGGCGTGATCCGCGCGGGCGACGCGGAAGAAGCGCTGTCGCTGGCAAACGATACCGAGTTCGGGCTCGTGGTGTCCGTCTTCAGCCGCGACACGGCGAAGGCCGAGGCGCTGCTGCGCACCGTCGAGACCGGCATCGGCCACATCAACCGCTCGACCGTATTCGACGACCCGCTGATGCCGTTCGGCGGGGTGAAGTCATCGGGCTACGGCCGCTTCGGCGGCGACGAGGCGATCCGCGAATTCACCGAGTGTCAGGTGGTCACCCAGCGGGCGGAGGACCCGCAGACCACGGACGCAACATAGGACCAAAGGGAGGAACCAAGATGACGAAGCACATTCTCGGGCTGGCAACGGTGCTGGCCATCGCCGCCGGTGGCGCATCGGCGCAGGAAACGCTGACGATCGGCGCCGTGGGGCCGAAGACCGGCCCGCTGGCCGGTGGCGCTGCGGTGACCTACTGGCCCAACGTCCAGCTGTGGGCGCACGACATCAACGAGCGCGGCGGGCTGGACGTCGACGGCACCAAGTACATGGTCGAGATCGTCGAGTACGACGACCAGACCAACCCCGCGCAGACCATTGCCGCCGTGCAGCGTCTGGCGACGCAGGACGAGGCGGATTTCATCCTGCCGCCCTATTCCACCGGCCTGAACCTTGCCGCCGCGCCGATCTATGACCGCTTCGGCTATCCGCAGGTCACCTCGACCGCGAATACCGGCAACGTCGAGGACCTGTCGTCCAAGTTCCCGAACCTTTACATCACCCTCGGCGCGGCCGACGGCATGGTCGGCGGGCTGGTCGACGTCATGAGCGCGATGCGCGAAGCGGGCGAGATCGGCAATACCGTCGCGATGGTCAACGTCGCGGACGCGTTCGGCATCGAACTGGCAGAGGCCGCGCGCCCCGCCTTCGAAGAAGCCGGGTTCGAGATCGTCTATGACAGCAGCTATCCGCTGGGCACGCAGGACATCTCGCCCGTGGTGCGCGGCGCGAAAGAGGCGGCGCCGGACAGCTTCGTCGCCTTCTCGTACCCGCCCGACACCTTCGCGCTGACCGAGCAGGCGATCATCGAGGACCTGAACGTCAAGGTGTTCTACACCGCCGTCGCCACTGCCTTCCCGGCCTATGGCGACCGCTTCGGCGCGGCGGCGAACGGCGTGATGGGCATCGGCGGCGTCAACGCGTTCGACCCGGCGTTCCAAGACTACGCGGCCCGGCACGAGGAAGTCACCGGCTCCAAGCCCGACAGCTGGGCCTCTGCGATGGTCTACTCGACCTTCCAGATCTACGAGCAGGCGATCGAAGGCGCCGGGTCCATCGACAAGGCCGACGTCGCGGCCTTCATCGCGGACAACGATTTCGACACCCTGATCGGCCCGATCTCGTGGGACGAGAACAACAACAACGCCGCCTACTGGACGGTCGGACAGTGGCAGGACGGTGTCTACACCGGCGTTGCCTCGACCGGGCGTGACGGCGCCGTCGATCCCATCGTGAAGGACGGCTGGGAATAATCCCGGCCCTTGCGCGGGTCCCGACATCGGGGCCCGCGACGCTGACTGACCCGGAAAGACCCTGATGGACATTCTCTTCACCGGCCTTCTGCTTGGCGGCACCTACGCGCTGATAGCGATGGGGCTGAACCTGCAATACGGCATGGCCCGGATCATGAACCTTGCGAACGGCGAGGTACTGGTCGCCGGCGGCTTTGGCGCCTTCTGGTTCTGGACCACCAGCCAGGTCAGCCCACTGCTGACCGTCTTCGTGGTGGCGCCGCTGGCCTTCGCGCTGAACTGGCTGATCTACGTGATCATCCTGCGCCCGCTGGTGAAACGCGCCCGGTCGCGCGGACAGTTGGAAACCGACGCGATCCTGACCACCTTCGGGCTGTCCTTCGTGGCGGTCGGCCTGATGCTGGCGGTCTTCGGCGGCGACTATTTCAGTTATTCCTACCTTGCCCGCCCGGTCCAATTCGTCGGCGACACCTATGGGCTGAACCGCGTGGTCGCCTTCCTGTCGGCCGTGGTGATCTGCGGCGCGCTGTGGCTGTGGCTGTACAACAGCCGCGCCGGCATGTCGGTCCGCGCCATCGCCGTTGCGCCCGACAGCGCAAGGCTGGTCGGCATCAACGTGCCGCGCCTGTCGGCGCTGGCCTTTGCGCTTGGCGGCGCGGTCACCGCGATGGGCGGCGCGCTGGTGTCGATGTTCCTGACGCTGGACGCCTCGACCGGCGTGATCTTCACCCTCAAGGCGCTGATCATCGTCATCATGGGCGGGGTCGGAGACATCCGGGGCACCATCGTCGCGGCGGTGCTGCTGGGGGTCCTCGAAACCTTCGTCGCCCGCATCATCGACCCCGGCCTGACGCTGGCCGCCGCCTATCTTCTGTTCGTCCTGATCCTGCTGCTGCGGCCGCAGGGCCTGTTGGGGAAAAGCCGCTCATGACCCGGACCGAGATCCAGCAGGTCAGCCTTGCCGTCGTCCTTTTGGCCGTCGCCGCCTGCCTGCCCTTCGTGTCGGACGCCTACCTTCTGTCAATTGGCGTCACTATCGCGATGTACACCGTTCTGGCCACCAGCTGGGCGCTTTTCTCGGGGCCGACGCATTACATCTCGCTGGCCACCGCCGCCTTCTTCGGCATCGGCACCTACACCACCGGCATGGGGATCGAGCATCTGCCCTATTGGCTGCTGCTGCCCATCGCAGGCCTGATCGGCGCGGTGCTGGCGGCGCTGGTCGGGATTGCGACGCTGCGCCTGTCCGGCGTCTACTTCGTCATCTTCACGCTGGGGCTGGCCGAGCTGGTGCGGCAGATCATCACTTGGGTGCAGAACGTGTCGGGCCAGAAGGGTCTGTACGTGCTGACCTCGATCACCGAGGAACACATCTACTGGCAGCTTGTCGGCCTAGCCGCGCTGGTGTTCCTGACCGGCTGGGCGATCTGGCGGTCGCGGCTGGGCTTCGCGGTCCGCGTCCTTGGCGACGACGAAGAGGTCGCACGCCACGCCGGTATCAACACCGCCCGCGTGAAGGTGCTGCTGTTCATGGTGCCCGGCGCGGTCGCCGCGATCACCGGCGCGATCCTTGCCCCCCGCTACGTCTATATCGAACCCTCCATCGCCTTCACGCCGATGCTTTCGTTTCAGGTGGTGATCATGGCGCTGCTCGGCGGCACCGGGCGGCTATGGGGGCCGATCGTCGGCGTGATCCCCTTCACCTTCCTGTGGGAGGCAATCGCCGGCACGTTCCCGAACCAGACCACGCTGCTTTTGGGGCTGTCGTTCCTTGTCATCGTCTACCTGCTGCCGAAAGGGTTCGTCGGCCTGATGCAAAGCGCGCGGAACCGCGTGAACCGGCGCGAGGGCTTCGCATGACGGCGGTTCTGTCCTTACGCGGTGCGACCAAGCGGTTCGGCGGGCTGGTCGCAGTGAACGACCTCGATTTCGACGTGGCCGAACACGAGGTGCTGGGCCTGATCGGTCCCAACGGATCGGGCAAATCGACGACGCTGAACCTGATCTCGGGCGCGCTGCGTCCGACTTCGGGCACCATCGCCCTGCGCGGCAGCACCATCTCGGGCCTGCCAGCGCAGGACATCGCCCGGCGCGGCGTGGCGCGCACGTTCCAGCTGGTGCGGCTTCTGCCCTCGATGACGGTGCTGGAAAACGTGATGGCGGGCGCGGTGTTCGGCCACCGCCGCCGCTGGGGCCACGACGCCGAGGCGCAGGCGATGCGGATGCTGGAAAAGGTGGGCCTCTCCCGCCGCGCGCAGGCGCCGGTGGGGCAACTGACCTACATCGACACCAAGCGCGTCGAACTGGCCCGCACGCTGGCGGGCGAGCCCCGCGTTCTGCTGCTGGACGAATGGCTGGCCGGGCTGAACCCGACCGAGCTGGAAGAGGGCATCGCGCTGATCCGGGCGCTGCGCGACGAGGGCCGGACGATCATCCTTGTCGAGCATGTCATGGATGCGATCCGGTCGCTGTGCGACCGCTGCGTGGTGATGTCTTCGGGCGCGAAGATCGCCGAGGGCGATACCGCGACCGTCCTGTCCGACCCGGACGTGATCGAAGCCTATCTGGGGACCGAAGATGCTTGAGATCGACGGCCTATCCGCCGCCTATGGCCAGCACCGCGCGCTGGAAGACGTATCGCTGCGCGTGAACCGGGGTGAGATCGTGGTGATCCTTGGCGCGAATGGCGCGGGAAAATCCACGCTGCTGAAGGCCATCTCGGGCGTCTGCGAGGGCCGGGTGTCCGGGCGGATCGTGATGGAAGGGCAGGATCTGGCGGGCCTTCCGCCGCACCGCGTGGTCGAAGAAGGCATCGCGCTGGTCCCCGAGGGACGCGGGATCTTCGGCGACATGACGGTGGGCGAGAACCTGATGCTGGGCGCGTATTCCGAGCGTGCGCGCGACGAAGAGGCCGGTAGCCTCGACCGGGTGCACGCCTTGTTTCCCAAGCTTCTCGAACGCCGCCGCCAGCAGGCGCGCACCATGTCGGGGGGCGAACAGCAGATGGTCGCCATCGGCCGCGCGATGATGTCGAACCCGTCGATCCTGACGCTGGACGAGCCGTCGCTGGGCCTGTCGCCCCTGCTGTGCAAGGAACTGTTCCAAAGCCTGCGCGCGGTGCGGGACGCCGGGCTGGGAATGCTGTTGGTCGAACAGAACGCGCGGCAAAGCCTTGCCATCGCGGACCGCGGCTATCTGCTGGAGAACGGGCAGATCGTGCACGAGGACCGCGCCGACGCCCTTCTGAACGATCCCGCCGTGCAGCGCGCCTATCTTGGCGGCGCCGCCGCGTCCGACGCCCCGAAACGCAAGCCGGAGGCCCAAGTCATGCGTACCAAGTCTGCCGATCCGTCCGAGATTGCCGCTGCCGCACTGAAGACGGTGGGGCAAAAGCCGCCGCGCCCGGCCCCTGCCCCGCGCCCGTCGCCCGCGCCGGCGCCGAAACCCGAACCGCGCCCCGCGCCACAGCCGGTGCCGCCGTCGGAACCCCGGCCACCGCGCCCCGCCGCGCCCAGCGCCAGCGACCTGCTGGGCACCGATGTCGGCGATCTGGTGGCGCGCGCGGCCAGTTCGTCCAGCCGGCGAGAGCACAGCGCGAATGGCAGAACGCCACCTCCGGCACCCGCACCGTCCGGCCCACGCCCGGCGGCGCCTTCACCGGCCCCGGCCGCCTCTGGCGACCGGCTGGCCGCGTTGCTGTCCGAAATCGAAGGCGCCGCCCGCCGTGCCGAGACGTGGCGGCCCACCAACCCCAAGCGGAGATGACCGATGCTTGACCAGACCAGCGGCCCCGAGATCCGGGGCATGTACATCGGCGGCAGGTGGACCCCCGCCGCCCGCACCTTCGACGACCTGAACCCGTCCGACGACACGCTGTACGCCCGCATCCCCGATGGCAGCCCCGACGACGTCCGCGCGGCCATCGCGGCGGCGAAAGCCGCCTTCCCCGAGTGGGCCGAGCGCCCGTTCCACGAACGCGCCCATGCGCTTTTGAAGATCGCCGACGTCTGGGATCGGCGGAAGGACGAATTCGTCAACGCCGCCGTGGCCGAGGGCGGCGGCTGGTTCGGCAAGGGCATGTTCGAGGCAGGCTACGTGTCCGAAGTGTTCCGGTCCGCCTCGGCGCTTTGCTACCACAACATCGGCGAGGTGCTGCCGTCCGAGCACGGCAAGTTCATGACCGCCACGCGGTTCCCGCTGGGGGTCGTTTCGGTGATCTCTCCTTGGAACATGCCGGGCATCCTGACCTCTCGCGGGTTTGCCGCCGCGCTGGCGGTGGGCAACACCGTGGTGCTGAAGCCGTCCGAGGACACGCCCCACGCGGGCGGGCTGTACTTTGCCGAGATCCTTGAAGAGGCCGGCATCCCGCCGGGCGTCTTCAACGTGGTCACCTGTTCGCGCGAAAGCGTCGGTGCCGTCGGCGACGTGATGATCGAACATCCGGACGTGAAGGCGATCAGTTTCACCGGCTCGACCGCGGTCGGTCGCCACATCGCGGCGAAGGCCGGGGCGCACCTGAAGAAGGCCTGCGTGGAATTGGGCGGCAAGGATTCGATGATCGTGCTGGACGACGCAGACCTTGACGGCGCCGCCCGTGCCGCGAACTTCGGATCGTTCATGCACCAAGGACAGGTCTGCATGTCGACCGAGAAGCTGCTGGTTCAGGACGACGTCTACGACGACTTCATGTCCCGTTTCCTGTCACGCGCCCGCAAGCTGCGCACCGGCCACACCAAGGACCGCGACAACGTGATCGGACCGCTGGTGAACAACCGTCAGGCGCGCCGGGTGAAGGCGCTGATCGACGATGCGGTGGCGCGCGGCGCGACGGTCGAACTGGGCGGCAAGGCATGGGACAACTTCGTCGAGCCTACCGTGCTGACCAACGTCGACAGCTCGATGGACATCTGGCACGACGAGACCTTCGGCCCGGTCGTCGTGGTCTGCCGTTTCGGCACCGATGACGAGGCGGTCGCCCTGAACAACGACACCGAGTACGGGCTGACCGGCGCCGTCTGGAGCCGCGACGAAGCCCGCGCGCTGCGGATCGCCACGCGGCTGGAAACCGGCATCGCCCACGTCAACTGCCAGAACATCAACGACGAGCCGCACGTCCCGTTCGGCGGTGTGAAGTCGTCCGGCGTGGGCCGGTACGGCGGGCGCTGGTCGCTGGACGCCTTCACCGAACTGCGCTGGATCACGCTGGATCGCGGCGGCCGTCACTTCCCGCCGGTGTTCTAACCCGGCTTATACAAATGCACCAAACGCGGCAAAGATTTGCGATCTTTTGCCCTGAAATTGGGAGGAAACGAACATGAGCGCCTTGGGCTGGATCATCCTGATCCTCGTCATCGCTGCCGCGCTGATCGCGCTTGCGGCGTGGTTCTACGACCGTGCGACCAACGAGGTCGCCCTAGTCCGCACCGGCGCGGGTGGTCGCCGGGTGGTGATCGACGGGGGCCTTCTAGCGCTACCTTTCTTCCACCAGATCAGCCGCGTCAACATGCAGACGATCCGGATGCATGTTTCGCGGCTGGGGGAAAACTCGCTGATCACCCGCGACCGGATGCGGATCGACGTGGGCGCCGAGTTCTATGCCTCGGTCATCCCGGACGCCGACGCGATTGCCCGCGCCAGCCAGACTCTGGGCAAGCGGACGTTCCAGCCCGACCAGCTGACCGCCCTGATCGACGGCATGATGATCGACGCGCTGCGATCCGTCGCCGCGCAGATGTCGATGGACGAGCTGCACGAGAACCGCGCCGAGTTCGTGCGCGAGGTGCGCGAGGCCCTGACGGACACGCTGTCGCGCTATGGTCTGCAACTGGACAGCGTGTCGCTGACCACGCTGGACCAGACGCCCTTCAACTCGTTGGACGAGAACAACGCCTTTAACGCCGTCGGGATGCGCAAACTGGCCGAGGTCATCGCGCAGTCCAAGAAAGAGCGGGCCGAGATCGAAGGCGACGCGCAGGTGGCGGTGCGCCGAGCCGAGGTAGAGTCCAACCGTCGCAAGCTGGACATCGAACTGGAACAGCGGCGGGCCGAGATCGCCCAGACGCAGGAGATCGAACTGCTGCTGGCGGCGCAACTGACCGAGGTCGCCCGCCGCAAGGCCGAGGCCGAACAAGAGGCGGCGCAGGCCCGCATCCGCATGGAGCAGCAGATCCAGGCCGCCAACATCGCCCGCGAACTGGCAGTGCGCGAGGCCGAGATCGCCCAGCTTCGGGCGCTGGAGATGGCAGAGCAGGACAAGACGATCCAGACCGCCGCCAAAAGCCAAGAGCAAAGCCGCGCACAGGCCGAGGCGACCGCTGCCCGCGCCGCGCTGATCGAGGCCGAGGAACACCTGTCCACCCTGCGCCAGATGGCCGAGGCCGAGCGCCGCAAGCGCCTGTCGCTGGTTGCCGTCGAGCAGGACACCGAGGGTCAGGCGAAGCGCGCCGTCGCGGATCAAGAGGTCGCCAAGACGAAGGCGGTGATCCGGCGCGAAACGATCGAGACGGACAAACTGGAACGGCTAGCCGCTGCCGAGGCGGAAACCGCCCGCATCGCCGCCGAGAACACCCGGTCCGAGGCGCTGACGGCGATGGAGATGGAAAAGGCGCGGCTGGCCGCCCTGCCCGGCATCCTGAGCGAAGTCGTGAAACCCGCCGAGAAGATCAAGGGGATCTCGATCAACCACATTTCTGGACTGGACCGTCCTGCGGGTGGCAACGGCGGCGGGTCGCCTGTGGATCAGACCGTTGGCGCGATCCTCGACATGGCCGTGTCATTGCCGGCGCTGAAGAAGATCGGCGATGCGGTGGGCGTCAACCTAGAAGGCGTCATGAAGGACGACACCCGGAAGGACTGACGCCCGATCCGCATCAGTTCGTGGGCGCGCCCCACAAAAGCGACTGCGATCCGCCCAGCTTGGAATTGCCAAGCGGGCGGAACTGCTCTGCGTACGCGTCGATCTCGGGGTCCGGAAACAGGGTCAGATAGGCTTCAAGCCACGCCATCTCGTGGCTTTCCAGTTCTTCGGTGCCGTCCCAGTAACTTTGTTCCTTGCCCGAATATTCCATCGCGGCGGCGCCTTCGTTCTCGATGTCGTTCAGGGCATAGATCACGATCCGCTGCAGGGCATCGCCGCAGTTGTCCTTGACCGACAGGCCCTGCTCTTCCAGCAGCGCGGCGGTGACCACCAAGGGCGAAATCGCGTGCAACTGATAGTGCAGTGCGTAATTGCCGCGCTTCATTTCCTGCGGCAGGCTGCCGTCGTCCAGCGCGGTGCACATGACGTGGGTGATCGAGGACGCGGACCAGAACAGCGCGTCGTCGTCGCCCGTTATGTCGCCCACAAGGTTCACGGCCAGCGCGGCCCACGCCCGCAGGTTGCCTGTCTTGGCGCCCGGCGTCGCCTCTTCCTCCCAGAAGGTCATCTGCTCGCGGACGCGGGTGGACAGCCATTCCTCGATCGCCTCGCCCTCGGCCATCAGGCTGCTGTAGGGGCGGACCTGTCGGTACGCCATCGCAAAGCCGGCATAGCGCGCGCCGACGGTAAGACCGGCGTTGAAGGTGCCCAGATCGGACAGGGCGTCGGCCTCTGCCCATTCGGCGATGGCGGCGACCACGCAGTCAGCCTTCTCTTGCCGGTCGTCACCGCCGCGCAGCACCGCGTTGGCCTCGGACGTCAGGTCTCGCAGGAAATCGTCGATCGGGCGCAGCGCGTCGTTTACGGCCTGTTCGGACTCCTCGTCCACCACGGACCGGCTGTCGTCGTCGTCGATATAGCGGCTGCCGTAGGACAGGCTGACGACCGGCTCTGGCACGGTGACGCAGGCCGCTTCCGTTTGGGCGAGCGCCGGTGCTGCGGGGATGCCAAGGCTTGCCGCGGCGGCCAGGCAGATGGTCAGTGTGCGGGTCTTCATGGTTAGCTCTCCTCGCTTAGTCTGATCAGCGCGGTGATTTCGGTTGCTTTGCGGCTGCCACCGGCCGCCGCCTTTTCCAGCCAGGTCACCGCCTCGGCCGGGTTCGCTTGGGTGCCGATGCCGAAGGCCAGCGCCTCGCCGTATTCGGCCATCGCGGTCGTGTCGCCGCCTTCTGCGGCCTTGCGCAGCCAGTCGGTGGACTCGGCCAGCGTGTCGGCATCCTCGGCGGTCTCTTGCAGATACTGGCCGTAGGCCCGCATCGAATAGATGTCGCCGTTCGCCGCCGCCGTGCGGTACAGGACAGGCATGTCGAGGCGGGCCTCGATCTCTGCCTTCACGGCGTCGTCGGCGCCGCGATAACGGCTGAGGTAGCTTGCCAGCATCTCCCATTGGTCGCCCTCGCGGGCCGCGTCGATCATGGCGACCGCGCCCTCGGGATCGTAGGTCGGCTGATCCGCCAGAAGCGCCAGTTCGAACAGATCGCGCGATGCGCTGTCGTCGCCCAGCGCGACGGCCTGCTCCAACAGCGTTTGGGCCTCGGTCGCGGCATCCGGGCCGCCTGCGTCCATCTTCATCTCGGCCAGCCCGCGCATCGCCCATGCGTTCTGGCCGGTCAGGTGCTCTGCGATGTCCAGCCAGTGCGACACCTCGGTCTCGTCGCCCAACGTGTTGGACAACTGCGCCATAGCCATTGCGTGCTTGTAGTCGCAGCGCATGACGCCGGCCGCGCGGGACAGGTACAGATCGCGAGTTTCGCCCTGAACGAAGGGCGCGGCGAAGACCAGCGCGTCGAAGTCGCCGTTGTCGGCGATGACCCCGGCATATTGGTCGTAGATCGTCTGACGGTGCGCGGCGTCGGCATCGAGGCTGGCGATCAGCTGGATCGCAGCGCCGATCCCGGCTTCGGCCGGTTCGCGCAGCAGCGCAAGGATATCCTCGCGCGTGGTGGCATCACCGGCAGCGTCATAGTCCAGCAACGCCTGCGCCAGTTCCAGCGCCGCCGGTGCGCCCGACTGCTGGTATTCACGCCGCAGCATGTCGAAGGCGGCAAGGCGCTGTTCGGGGTTGCTGGCAAGCTGCAGTTCAAGCTTGGCGAGGGCGTTCAGCACGTCGTTGTACTGCTCGGAATATTCCTGCCAGAACTCGCGCATCTCGTCGTCGGCGAAGGCGGCATAGTCGAGGTATTTCAGCCAGCTCGCCAGAGAGCTTGGCCGCCCATACAGCGCCTGGCTTTGGATGATCGCGATTTCGCGCGGGTTCTGTTCCGGGGTAAGGGCAATCAACTGCGCCACGGGGATCTCGATGTTGGCAGAGGCGGTGGCCTCTTCGGTGGCGGACCAATAGGCGGCTTCTTCCAGCCGGGGGCTGTCGGCGGCCTGACACATGAACGCGGCGGCCAGCCGTTTTGAAGGCGTCACACCGCCATAGACGGACACCGACCGGCTGAGCATCCCGATCGCACGCTCGAATTCCTCGGGCGACTGGCGGCGGGCGATCAGCATGGTCGCAAGGCGGGTGATGCCGTCAAGGTCGCCCCGCGCCGAGGCTTCTTCCAGCAGGGCCATCGCCTGCGCCTCGCCAGCCCAGCGGCCTTTGGTTTCCAGCACGTTCTGCGCAAGGCGGGTGAACACCCAGCCCGGCGCGTCGTTCATCTCGGAAATCGCGGTCAGCGCCGCGATGCGGTCGTCCTGCTGCCCGGCGTATTCTGCCTTATGTTCTTCAAGGAACAGCGCGACGCGGGTCAGGCCGGGACGGCCGCCGCCAGCGGCCGCGGCCTTGTACAGGGACAGGGCGCGGTCAAGGTCGTGTTCGACCAGCGATCCGGCTTCGTACAGGCGGCCAAGTTCGATCTGGGCATAGCTCAGCCCGCCGTCGGACGCCTGCGTCAGGTACTTCAGCAGGACGTCGTTGTCCTTTTCGAAGCCTTCCGCCTGCATGTGATATTCGACCACTTTCCACGCGGCATAGTCGTCGCCCAGATCGGCGGTGAAGCGATACCAGTCGTGGGCAAGGCGTGCGTCGTGGGTGACGACTTCGCCGTTGTGGTATTCACGGGCGATGCGCGAGGTGCGGTCGCAGATGGTCGGGTTCAGCTCGCCCACCAGCGACCCGAAGGCCATCGTGACGGCAAGATCGACCGGCACGTCCCAGCCTTCCGGGGCACGGCCCTCGGCGGCCAGTTGCGACAGGGTCAGCAGCGCGTCAGCGTTGCCGCCATAGCCCGCCGCGATCAGCAGCTCGTCCGCGCGGGCATTGTCGCGTTCCACGCCGATACCATCGCGATAGAACCGCGACAGGGCGTTCTGGATGCGCGGCGAATCCGATCCTTCCATCCGCGCAAGATCCGGCACCAGCCGCCGCGCGCGCAGTTCTTCGTAGCGGCCCGCGTCCTCCATCGCCTGAATGCGGGTCAGCAGCGCGTTGCGGCCAGCGAACTTGGGGTCGCGTTCCGCCAGCCGGTCGATCATCGCGTCGATGGTGCCGAACCAGCGGCGGGCGTCGATCTGTTGCAGGCGCTTCAGATCCCGCCGCACGAAATCCGACTCCATATCCGGCAGCGCGCCCCCGTCCCAGTCGGACCACAGGGCCACGGTCTCTTCGTCCGGCGGACGGGCGATGCAGACCTCTTGCGGCGCCATTTCGGGCGGGCGAAAGACAAGGTCGATGGTGTCTGCCGGGGCGCGGGGCGCCGCCACGATGGGCAGCGCCGCCGCAAGCACGAGGGTTCGGGCAATACGCCGGACAGGGCGGAGGTCGGTTCGGGATGTCATGCGGTTCGCCCCCCTCGGGCTGATCGTCTTACTGGGTGTAGCTGTTGGGAACCGCGATGGCGGTATAGGCGCCATCCAGTTCGGTCAGGACGATGGACACGCCCGCCTTGCGCTTCAGTTCGACCGCCGCGACCGAGGCGAGGGTTTCGCCATCCGCGCGCAGTTCGAAATCCAGCGTCAGCGGCGCCTTCAGGGCGACGGACTTGCCAAGGCCGGGCGCGACATCGCCGATGGCCACCGCCTTGGCGGCCGGAACGTACAGCTCGACTGCGTCGTTGCCGGTGAGGTTGTAGAAGCTGACGTCCGACTTCGACGGGCTGTTGACCATCGTGTCGGTCAGCACCTCGGGTTCGCCCGCCTCGGACAGCACCACCGTGTAGTAGCTGCTTGGCGCGACCTCGATGCTGGTGGTGGCCGACGGCAGCGCCACCTCGACACTGCCCGGCATCACGTTGACGTAGGACGACACGCCCTCGTCGAGGTTGCGCACCTCTGTGCCGTCGACAGTGGCGAAGGCTTCGTCCGGGGCAAGCACGCGGATGAAGCTGGAATTCGGGTCGAACACATCCTGATACAGACCGTCATCCTGCGCGATGACCGGGCCGGTCGCGGCAGACAGGGCCAGCATCCCGGCCAGTACGAAACGACGAGATTTCATGATTTTTCCTCGCTTTGGTTGGAACACACGGAAAGGGTCGGAGCCGCGCCGTAGACTTGCGACATCTCGATTTCGACTTGCACCGGGCCATCCGGCCACAGGGCGGACAGTGGCATGTAGAACCGCCCGGTCCGGCGCAGGCGTTCGCCTCGGGCCACGGACTTGGTGCGCCGGTAGCCATCAGCGGACACGAAGGTGAACCGCGCCTCCAGCCCGGCAGACCCCGACGTGTCGAGGAACAGGCTGTCGCTGGCATCAAGATCCATCCCGTCCAGATCGGCGGTCAGGACCGTGCGGCTGTCGTTCAGGGTCGCGTCCAGCGGGGTGTCGCAGGCGCCGCGCGCCGCCGCGATCAGCTCGCGCATGGGCTGGTCGCCGTACTGGGCGAGGTTGTTGTAGATCGGGTTCTCCCAGACAAGGAACCTTGGCCGGTTTTCCTGAAACTCGGCGGACGTCATGTACGAGATCATCGCGCCGAACTGGTTGCCGCCGGTGATCGCGTAGTTGATCACTTCCAGATCGCTATGTTGGGCAAGGAAGCCGGGGAAGTTGTTGATCGGTGAATCCGAGAACGACGTGCCCAGCAGCGCAACCGGCACCGAGGCTTCCTGTTCGCCGAACAGATCGAAGCCGCCGCCGCCCGCATCCTCGTCATCGCCCAGCCCGATGTCGATGCCGGGATCTTCGGACGCCGGGGCCTCGTCGGTCGTGCCAAGTCCGATGTCGACCGGACCATCGTCGCCGGTGTCGCCCAAGCCGATGTCGATCGCACCGTCTTCGCCCTGCCCCAGATCGACCGAACCGTTCGAGATCACCGTGTCATAGGTCATTGTCTGCGGCTCTGGCAGCGTGTCCAGGCAGTGCTTTTGCAGGATGCGGCGCATCCCGGAAAAGCCGGTGTCCATGCCGGTTTCGACGGTCTCGAACACGGTCTTCGGCAGGTCCGCATAGTCCGGCTGCGCCCGGATCACGTCGGCAATCGCGGCGGCGGTCAGGTCCGCGCCCCGGGCCGTCCAGTGAAAGTCGGCGCGGAAGAACGGCAGCGCGTCGCCGGGTGCGTCCTTCATCGCGCTTCGGGCGTCGACGGTCAGCACGCCGGCCTCTTGCAGGCGTTCGATCACCTGATCGTGGGTCCAGCTGGCGATTTCCAGATCGAACCCGTACAGCCGCGCCTCGTCCGGCAGCAGGTCCGGCAGCACAACGGATTTTGTGGGGATCGGCACGTAGATCAGCGTTGTGCCCCGCTCGGCCAGCGCGCGGCTAAGGGCGGCCATGTCGGCGACGACTTGATCCGAAAAGGAATGGTGCAGACGAAGGTCCGCGTGGATGCGGTAGAACACGCCGTCGCGGCCTTCGATCGTGGGCAGTTCCTTGTCGGTCTCCAGCCCGGTACATCCGAAGGCCGAAGGCGTCTCGGCCAGCGCCGGAGCGGCCAGTGCGATCAGGGCGGTGGTCAGCAGGTATTTCATTGGGTGTCCTCCGTGATGGGGGCGTCATCCGTGTCCGGCGCCAGAGCAGGCAACGCGGCCAGCGCCGTCTCGACCCCTGGCAGCAGGTTTCCGGCGATCAGGACGGTGCGCATCGACTCCGACGCCTGCGCGCGTTCGAGGTAGTCGCGGGCGCGTTCCAGTTCTTCGCGGGTCGGGTCCGGCTGTTGCAGCAGCGCGGTGGCCAGTTGCAGCGACACCGCCCCGTCGCCGCTGCCAGCCAGCACAAGGCTTTCGACGTCGTCGCCGAAGCTTCCGAACGGCACGCCATCCAGATGGTACTGAAGCACCGCGTCGATGGCGCGGCTGTTCCCGGCGCGCGCATAGGCCAGAAGAATGTCGCGGATCACGTCCAGCCGTCGGGGCGGGACGGCGTCCACGTCCTTGATCGCATCGACGGCCTTCACCAGCCCGAAGATCGCCCCCGCCCGCCCGGTCGCGGCGGCCATGCCGTAGTAATGCGCAGCGTCGTCGGCAAGGTCGGGGTTGCCCGTCTCCATCAGGCGCTCGGCGAAGCGGTACGACGCGAAGCCGTCGCCGCGATCGGCCATCTGGCGCAGATCGGTCATCGAAACGGTCTGCCCGTCGATCAGCCGCCGCCGTGCCTGTCGCAGGTTCCACGGCAGATCACGGGTGGACCGAAGCCCGGGCGCAAGCTCGACCGCGATGCGCTTGGCCTCGGGGTCGGCGGAACTGCCGCCGGTGCCAAGGTCGACAACCTGCGCCGTGGCGGGCCCTGCGAACGCCAGCATGGTCGTGGCAAGGATAACGTTACGCATCCTGCCGCTCCTCGGCGCGGTCCATCAGCGCCGGATCGGTCAGGTAGCGAACCGGGAATTCCCAGATCACCACTGGCGGCACCTCTTCGGTGCCGGAGGCAAGGCGCGACAGGAACGCCGCCATGGGCGCGACGGGGCCCTGCCCCTCCTCGGCATAGTTCAGCACGTCCTGTGCCAGCGACAGCTTCAGCGCTTCGGCGAAGCTCCAGTTCGGGTTCGCGGAATAGCTGGTGCCGACCAGCGCATAGGCCCCGCTGGCGCCGCCGCCGAAGATATCCATGCCGCCATCAGCGTCGGTTTCAGCCACGGCTTCGGCCACGTAGGGCGTTACATGCTCGGGGCGCAGGCCGACGAAGGGCGCCAGACTGTCCGAGGTCACGAAGGACACGAGGTCGCCGGTAAAGCTGACCGCCGGGCCGGGCACCACGTCGAACGACGCGTCACCGATCGCCACACGGCCAGAGTTGGCGACCGCCTCGGCCACGTCGCGGGCGGCGGCGGGTGTCCAGTGGGTATCGGTGCGGAAGAAGGGATCCGGGCGTTGCGACAGCACCGGGCGGGTGTCCACGGTTTCCACCCCGGCCCCGTCAAGCGCCCGAAGGAAGGCGGCATAGTCCTGTTCGATCCGTTTGGACGGAGCGTCCTCACCGGCCTGCGCGCGTTCCATGTCCAGTTTCGCCGGAAGCGGCACGACCACCAGTTCGGCCCCCGCCGCGCGCAGCGTCTCGCGGACGCTGGCGATGTAACCGACCGTCTTGTCCAGCCCGTGCGGCGCGGTTGCGAGCGGGCGGTATTCCTCGTCCGAGAACAGCCAGCCGTCGCGCCCGACGACGACACCGTCGCGCCCTTCGCCCAGCGCGATATAGCGGACCGCACCGATGATGCCGACGGCGGGGTCGCGGTGCGGCAGGTTCGCGCGGTAGATCGTGTCGATCTCCTGCGTGACCTCGCCGCTCCACAGACCGGCCCATTTCGGACCTTCGACATCCGACGTAAGCAGGCTGTAGTTGGCGAAAGCGGCATAGCCGAAGAAGGCGGCCGGGATCGTCAGTTTCAGGGCTTTTCCAATCGACATCGGCGCGTCTCCGTTCAGAACTGGAAGTAAAGGAAGGGCGAGAAGCTTTGCTCGGCGAGCTTCAGGACGGTCAGAACCCCGATCGCCAGCACCGCCACGACCGACACGGCCTGCATCAGGGCGCCCTGCGCGGCGTGGCCTTCCACGATCACGGTCCCGTCGTGGGACACCGGGGCGTTCTTCACCGGGCGGCTGAAATAGTCGTGGATATGCGGTTCCAGAAACACCACCACGGCGGCGACAAGGGCCAGCGCGACGCTTTCGCGGGTAACGTCCATCCACAGCGCCGGGTCCCCGGTCAGGCCATTCGCGCCGAACATGCCCGCGTAGACCTCGAACCCCTCGGAAACGGTGGTGGCGCGGAACATGACCCAGCCGATCAGGACGAAGAACAGCGTCAGCGGCAGCGCGATCCAGCTGCCCGCCGCGCGCTTGTCCCAGCCGGTGTAGCGTTCGGCCGCCAGAAGCCCGCCGTGCCAGAAGCCCCACAGAACGAAGGTCCAGTTCGCGCCATGCCACAGGCCGCCCAGAACCATCACCGCCATCAGGTTGAAGTACGTGCGGCCCGGCCCCTTACGGTTCCCGCCCAGCGAGATGTAGAGATAGTCGCGCAGCCAGTTCGACAGCGAGATGTGCCAGCGGCGCCAGAACTCGGTGATCGAGCGGCTGATGTAGGGGAAGCGGAAGTTCTCGAGGAACCGAAAGCCCATCATCCGGCCAAGCCCGATGGCCATGTCCGAATAGCCCGAGAAGTCGAAGTACAGCTGCAGCATGTAGGCCAGCGCCCCGGCCCACGCGAGCGCCATGCCGACCTCGCCTCCGCCGAATACCACGTCGGCCAGCGGCGCCACGGCGTCGGCAAGGATGACCTTCTTGCCCAGACCGATCAGGAACCGCGCAAGGCCGTCGCAGAACAGCTCGACCGAGTGCTCGCGTTCGCGGAACTGGTCCTCGAGATCCTTGTAGCGCAGGATCGGGCCGGCGATTAGCTGCGGGAACAGCGCGATGAAGGCGGCGAAGTCGATAAAGCTGGCGTCGGCGGTCGCGTCGCCGCGATGGACGTCGATCAGGTAGCTCAGCGCCTGAAACACGTAGAACGAGATGCCGATGGGCAGGATCAGGTGCCAATGCACGCCCAGCCCCGCCGCGTCGGTGCCCATCAGGGCCGCAAAGCTATCGATGAAGAAGTTCAGGTACTTGAACACACCCAGCACGCCAAGGCACCCAACGACGCCGATGCCCAGCCAGACTCGCCCGGTCTTGGTTCCGCGATGCTTCGCGACCTGCTGACCGACGACGTAAGCGAATGCGGTGGTCAAGAACAGCAGGCCAAGGAAGTCGACCCGCCACCACGCGTAGAACACGTAAGACCCGGCAAGGATCGTGTAGGACTTCAGCCGCGTCGGCGTCAGGTAGTAGGCCGCAAGGAACAGCGGCAGGAACAGGAACAGGAAGGATTCCGAAGAGAAGACCATCGCGTCAGCTTTCGTGTTCGGGGCTGCAGGACAGGGGCGCCAGACCGTCGCGCGGGGCGTGTCCCACGCTTAGCAACATGTCGGTCTCGCCCCGGAGGTTTCCGACGATCTCGGACGTCAGCCCGTTCAGGTCGCCATCGAAAAAGCGGGGGAACTGGTCGGTCAGGTCGTTGCCGCGCAGGTCCAGCTTGCCGCCCGACGCGCTATCCAGACCGGCCCGGTTGCCGACGAACAGGTTGGCGTCGACCACGGTCGGCGTTTCGCCCGGCTGGTCCGCGACGAACAAGCCGGCGCTGCCGTTGGCAAGGATCCGGTTGTCGCGCACCACGCCGGCGCGGACCGCGCGCAGCGAAATTCCCTTCATCCGGTTTTCCAGCGCGACGTTCCCGGCAAGGACCGCGCAGTCGCTGGCCTCGACCGTGATGCCGACGCCGTCCGCGCGCCACACGATGTTGCCCGTGATGCGGGCCGAATGGCTGGCGTCGTCGACACGGATCGCACCGCCACCGGCCCGGAAGATGCGGTTGTCCGCAATCACCGTACCCGTCGAGGCATTGGTGACCCGGATCGCGTTGCCGTCGACACCGTCCAGAAACAGGTTGCCCGAGATCACGGCGTCCTTCGTGGCGCGAAGCTCTACCGCCTCGCCGCGCATCGCGTGGAACAGGTTGCCGGTCACCACAGGGGCGCTTGCGCCCTTCAGCGTCAATGACAGGACGTCGCGCAGCACCGATCCGGTCACCAGCGTGCGGTCCTCTGCGGGGTAAAGCCCGCCGGTGAACTGGGTCACGCCCCCGAAGGCCGGTGACACGTCGAAGCCAAGATTCTGAAGGCGCGCATTGCGGAGCACCATGTGGCCGGTGCCAGCCGTGATCACAAAAGGCGCGAATTCGGGCACGTCGGCATGTTCGGCCCCTGCACCCTCGATCGCGCCGCCGTTGACGACAAGCGCGCCGAAGTTCGCAAGAAAGGCCCCGTCGGCGCGGCTGAGTTTCAGCGTCTCGCCCTTGCCGACGATCAGGCGCGCGCCGGGCCAGATCACCAGCGGCAAGGTCAGCCCGTCGGGGCCGCTTGCGTCGATGACTTCGGGCGTCTTCATCAAGTCGGACAGCGCGATCGTGCCCTTCTGCACGGCGATGGCCTTGGGCGTATCGCCGTGCTGGGCCCGCAGCACCATAAGCTGGCCGTTCGCGCCCGCCGACTGCGACATCTGCAAAAGCGTCACCCGGACGTCGATCAGCGAGACCTCGGCATCGGGAAGCAGGGTCAACGTGTCATAGTGGACCTCGACAGGTGGCGGCAGGATCTGAAGACCGTCGGCCGCGCCCAGTTCGGGAAGGGCCGACAGGCCCTTTGCCGTGCTTGCCGCGCCGGACAGGGTGGCATAGGCGCCGACAATGCCGCGGCGCAGTTCCGCATAGCGGTCGATCGCCTGCGCCTGCACCGAGGCGCAGGCCAGCGTCGCCAGCACCGCGCCCATCATGGGCGCCATCATGGACGCTAGCCCGCCTGTCCGCCGCGTATCAGCCATGCTGGACGATCTCCGGGGCAGCGACGAGGGCCGCGTTCATGGTGACCAGCAGCGCCTCTACCGGGTCGTTCGCGGTGTTGGTCAGGTGCGCGCTGCCGTCCGGACCCAGCATCAGGCGTTCGCCCGCTTCCAGTTTGCGGCGGCTGAGGCCGTCGAACACCTCAAGCTTGCCATGCACCGAGATCAGCTGGCGCCCCGGCAGCGGATCGACACTGATCGAGGCACCCGGATTGATACGGATTACCGACATGTCGTAATCGCTGTTGTTTAGAAGCTGCTGGCTTTGCCCCCAGTCGTGATCGCGGGTGACGTGGCGCACCGCCTCGATCCGCTGTTCGTCCTTCAGCGTCGAGACGACCTCTTTCACGTTCTGGCACATGCCGCGCTGGGTCACGAGCACCGCGTCCGGCGTGTCGACAACGATGACGTCGGACATGCCGACCACCGCGACCAGCCGCTTTTCGGCCTTCACCAGCGTGTTCTCGGTGTTGACCGTGATGACATCGCCATGCAGCACGTTGCCGCTTTCGTCCTGCGTGCCGATGGCGTGCATCGAAGTCCAGCAGCCGACGTCGCTCCATTGAACATCGAGCGGCGCCAGGGAGACCGCGGGGGACCGTTCGAAGATGTTGCGTTCCGTCGGCTCGTTCACCGCGCGGCGGAAGCTGTCAGCGTGCAGCTCGAAGGCATGGAAGCCCTGCTCGCCCCGTTCCAGCGCGTTGTTCACCGCGTCATAGGTGGTGCGGTCGAGCCGCTTGAACTCTTCGATGATCGTCTCTGCCATGAACAAAGAGATCCCCGAGGCCCAGTAGGCGAACCCGCTTTGGATCAGGTGCGCCGCGCGGCTGAGCGGCGGTTTCTCGACGAACTCGGCGACGCGGTGCAGATCCTTGTGCTCGGTGAAGCTTCCGCCATCGGTGATGTAGCCGTAGCCGGTTTCCGGATAGGTCGGCTTGATCCCGAAGATCACGATCCGTCCGTCCAGCGCCGCCTGGCGCATCTGCATGATCGGGGTGTTCAGGTTGCCGATGATGACGTGGTCCGAGGGAAGGACGAGCATGAGGCCCTTGGGGTCCGTCTTCGCGATCTGAAGCGCCGCGGCAAGAACCGCCGGGCCGGTGTTTCGCGCCACCGGCTCTGCCAGTACCGTCGCCGGGCATTGCAGCGCGTCCAGCTGACGGCGGACGACCACCGCGTGCTGCGCCGAAGTGACGACATAGGGGTCGGCGAACACGCCGCCGCGATGCCGCTGCACCGTCGCCTGAAAGAAGGTCAGCGACCCTGCGCCGTTCACCGACTGGAATTGTTTCGGGCTTTGGGCGCGGGACATCGGCCAAAGGCGCGATCCCGAGCCACCACAAAGTACGACCGGGTGAATATCACTGTTCATCATTGGCCTCCTGTGCCATCCCGTTCCGGCCCTCGGCCGCGGGGTATTCGCGTAGGGAAATCATTCAGTCGTCAGATCGCTGACAAGCGCGGTCCACGCGCCGCCGATGCGGGTGCCTGCGTCGTTCCATGTGCTGCCAAACCAGTCCGGCAGCAGGGTCCGGCGGAACCGCAGCCGGGCAGTCGTGCCCGGCGCGAGCGTGCCCGCCATCTCATCCGGCAGCGCAAGTTCGGCGGGAACTGTGTCGCCCGGCTCCATTCCTTCGCCCTGCATCAGGGAAACGGACACCGGCACGACGTCGCCGCTGGCCAGCACCAGTTCGGCCTCGTCCCCCGCGAACATCCGCGCGACGCCTTCGAAGCTGACTTGCGTGCGGGCCTCGAGCCCCGCGTCCGGCTCGACCAGCTTGACCAGCGCCGTGCCCGGCAGGATCGTTGCGCCTTCGTAGAAGTCCGGCAGCGCCTGCAGATCACAGTCGCAGGGCATCTCGACACTGAGAAAATCGCCAGAGTTCGCGCTGATCGAGTAGATCACGTCACCGGCGCCCGCATCCGCGTTCACATAGGTGATCTGACCGGCGGCGGTGGATCGCAACGTCTCGCCCGGGATGGACACCACGACGGGCTGGCCCTCGTAGCTGAACATCACCCGGTTGTGGATCACCTGCCCCGCCACGACGATCAGCCCGAGGCTAAGCCCAAGGATCGCAAGGCGCTTCAGCCCGTTCCCGGCCCGCCCGGCGACGCCGCGCCGCGCAAGCGGCGGCTTCGTCTTAACCTTGGTCGGCCCGGTGTAGCCGAGCATCTGCCCGATCGACACAAGGTCCCCGGCGATCGCGCTGTTGAGAATGTAGCGCAGCGGCGCAAGGTGCCCGGCGGTCGGGTCCGTGAACCGAAGCTCGTAGGTCGCGTCGGCCTCGTTGCCCTGCCGCAGTACGCGCACCTCGGGGTAGAGGTTGGTCGAGAAGCCCTCGAAATCGAACCGAAGCGTCACGGGACGCACGCTGCCTTCGGCGTTCGGTGGCAGCAGGCCGGTCACCACCGCTCCGGTCACCGACAGGCTGCGGCCTTCCATCCTGCGGTCGCCGATGACGGCGGTGAACGGCACCGGGATCTGCGGATGCTCGCCGTCGTGGACGAACCCGTCCGGCACGGCGGTCCGGCTGGCAGGGGCGTCCGAAAGGGTCATGTCGGTGTCACTCATGGATCGGTCCTTGTGTCGGGTTCGGATCGGATAGGGGCGGCGCGTCACAGCACGCCGGTGAGGAACAGGACGACTACGGTCAGCCATCCGAGTGCGAGGAAATGAAGGTAGGCAGAGCCCATCGCCGCCATGCGCCGTCCCAAAGCGACGGGCGCGGCGCCAGTTCCAGTGCCGGCCGCCTGTCGGGTCCACTTCTGCCGGTCGAGCCGGAAGAAGACGAAGCTTTTGACGCAGGCGCCGAACAGCTGGCTGAAGTATAGAAGGAACGGGTACGAGATCGGGAAGGTCCGGCCCCGGAAGCCGCATATGATCCAGCAAAAGACGTACCGCGTGAACATGACCCACGCGACGTAGATCGGCAGCACCAGCGGATCGAAGAAGACCGCGGCGACGATCACCGACAGCGGGCCGGCCAGCGTGCTCCAGATCGACAGACGCTGGTCGAAGATCGACCACCATGTGAACAACCCGATCTGGCGCGGCGACAGTTCCAACGCGCGGCCATTGGTGCGCAGCATGTTGCCGAACCAGCGGACCATCAGCGCGGCGGCGCTGCCGACGAAGGTGGGCTTGGGCTGGGTTTCCATGCTGCTCGACCGGACGTCGGGCAGATAGGCCATCTCGTAGCCGTTCTTCATCAGCCAGAACCACGTCGACTTGTCGTCCCCGGTCAGGAACTTGACGTGGCCCAGCCGCCAATGGTCGATGTGGTCGTACTGCACGAGGTTGATGAAATCGGGCGTCGTCGCCAGATCGGCGCGAAACACGGACATGCGGCCCGTCAGCGTCAGCACGCGGTTGCCCAGCCCCATCGAGCACATCATCATCTGCCGCTGGTCGAAGCGCAGTTCGAACCAGTCGCGGAACAGGCCCGGCTGCGGGATGCTGACCGCTTCGTCGGTGGTCAAAGCGCCCACCTTCGGGTTGGTGAAAAACGGCGCGGACTGCGCCACGACATCGGGCGGCACGCAGCTGTCGCCGTCGACGAACAGCACGACATCGTGCCGGGTCGGGCATTGCCGCGCGATCAGGTTTAGCGACCGCGCCAGCGCGTCGCGCTTGCCGGTGCCGGGGATGCGGTCGACGATCAGCCGGACGCCGGTCATATCCTCGGGCGAGGTGGCGAAGATCTGGCGGATCAGCCGTTCGTCCGCGCCATCGACGACCGAGGCGACGATCGTCGCGCCCGCGTCCGAATTGGCGGCAGCGGTAAAGATGCTGCGGTAGACCGGCAGCGTCACTTCGGGTTCGATCTTGTAGGACGTCGTCAGGAAATAGGCGTGCGCCTGCAAAGGCTTGGCGGCGTAAGCGGCCATCGCCCTGGCTTTCCGGCGCGGGTAGACCCAGCGCCGGAACATCACCGCGCGGGTGAAGTTGATCGCGGCCCAGCCGTATCGCCACGTGCCGATGATCCCCACAACCAGCAGCCCGGCCGCGGCCTCGCCCAGAAGGGCGGGCGGGACCAGCGATGCCAGAAGGACGATCACCGAAGCGTATGCGAGATGGCCAAGCATCGGGGCGATCACCAGCAGATGCCTTCGTAACCGCCTTGGCTGACCAGATCGCGCCGCAGCCGCGCAAGGTCGACCATCGGCTTCGACCCGGACACCTTGTCCAGTTCGGCCACCGTCTCTTTGTAGAGGTTGCCCACCACGATGGCGTCCGATCCCTCGATCAGCTTGCCCAGTTCGGGCACCAGCCGGTCGGCAAGGTCCGGGACCACATCGTTGCCGCGCCCCGCCGTCGAGTTGGCGTTGGCATAGGCCTCGTGGACGAAGGGATCGTAGATCTCGACCGCGACGCCGGACTTGATCAGCCGTCCGGCCAGTTCCGCCAGCGGGCTTTCCCGCAGGTCGTCGGTGCCGGGCTTAAAGCTGATGCCGACGAAGCCGACCTTTTTGGCGTTCGCCTTGGCGACCATCTGCTCGGCCTTTGCGATCTGCGCCTCGTTGGCCGCGACCACCGCGTCCAGCATGGGCGAGCGGACCTCGCGCGTCTGGGCAAGGTGGCGCAGGGCACGGACATCCTTGGGCAGGCAAGATCCGCCGAACGCGAAGCCGGGGCGCATGAAGTACGGGGAGATGTTCACCTTGGTGTCGGAACACAGGATCTCCATCACCGTCTGGCCATCCAGGCCGCAGGATTTGGCGATATTGCCGATCTCGTTCGCGAAGGTGACCTTCACGGCACGCCATGTGTTCGAGGTGTATTTGACCATCTCGGCGGTGCGCAGATCGACGACGTGGATTTTGGTGCCGAGATGCGCGTTGATCTCGGTGAGGATCGCGGCGGTTCGATCCTCCAGCGCGCCGAACACAATCAGGCCCGGATCGTAGTAATCCTCGATCGCGGTGCTTTCGCGCAGGAACTCGGGATAATAGCCCATGCCGAAATCGGTTCCGGCGGTCTTGCCCGACGCGGCTTCCAGCACCGGAATGCAGGTGCCCTCGGTGCTGCCCGGTACGATGGTCGAGCGGATGATGACCGAATGAAATGCGTCCTTGGCAGCCAGCGCCTTGCCGATCGACTCGCACACACTGGAGACATACGTCAGACCGACCGAACCGTCCGGCGCACTGGGGGTGCCCACGCAGACGAAGCTGGCGTCGGTGTTGTCGATGGCGTGCTGCACGTCGTCGGTGGCAATCAGGCGACCCGCTTCGACCACTTCCTTCACCAGATCGCCCAGCCCTTTTTCCACGATGGGCGACTTTGCGTTGTTGATCGCGTCAATCTTGCCGGGGTCGACATCCACCGCGATGACATCGTGTCCGTCCTTCGCCAGACATGCTGCCGCGACAACGCCGACGTAGCCAATTCCAAATATGCTGATCCGAGCCATTCCATCCTCGTCTAAGCTGAGTCAAATCGCCCGTCTTGGGCATGACACAACCCTGCCGCAATGCAGCGACAAGTCACCAGTCAGGAAAAATCCCTACACTGTAGGGTATATTAATTCTTTGCTTATCAATGAATTGCCCTATGCCGCTCCGCAGCAGAAATGCGGCAGCAAAAAGCCGCCCGGCGATCCATCGCCCGGCAGCTTTTCAATTTAAGGTTGTATACGGCGAACTTAGGTCAGGCGATCCAACCGTTGTCGATGACGTATTCCACCAGCTGCGCGCGGCTGCCTAGGCCAAGCTTCTGAACCGCCCGCGCCTTGTAGGTATCGACGGTCTTGGTGCTGATCTTCAACTCGTAAGCGATCTGCTTTGCCCCGTGTCCTCGTGCGATCATGACAAGGACTTCCTTCTCTCTCTCGCTTAGGATCTCGTCCTTCTCTTCGTCCCCGTTCAGCAGCGGACGCAGCTGCGCGCCGAACTCCTGATCGAAGAACATGCCGCCGTCCAGCACCGCGGCGATGGCCAGCTCAAGACGACTGAGATTGGAGGATTTCGACAGACATCCAAGGAACCCCGCCTCCAGCGTCGCGCGCGCGCTTTTGGGCGACACCTCGAAGCTGTAGGCGATGATCCGGGTCGCCGGACAGGCCGCCTTCACCGAGCGGGTGAAATCGGACAGGTCATGCGCGTGGTTGAGGTCCAGATGAACCGGATCGACCACAAGCAAATCCGGAGACAGGGACCTGACGGATTTCAACAAATCCGTATCGGCAGAGTGCCCGTGACATCGGAACGTGCCGGGGTGCGAAAGCTGCTGAGCCAGCATCTCGCAGAATGCCGGGTTCTTGTCGAAAAAGATGATGTGTCTGACGGCGCCCTGCGCGGGGTCCTGTCCGTCGTTCGCGACAGCGCTGGTCGGCGCGATCTGACGCTGTATTGCCATACCTGGTCCTTCCGGAAACCACCTGTTTACCCTCCCTAAGGTTGTAAAACCGCGTACCACTTACGCCGGGTCCGGATCCCGTCGCGCCCGACCAAAGCGCGCCGTCCCCTTTCCCAGAACGACGCACCTGCGCCGTCCGCATTACGATAACCTTTCGTCGTTCGATGCAGGTGGCCCCAGCTCGGCATCTGTGTGATAGAACTGATCGTCAGTCGCATAAGGTCAAGAACCAATAGCGAATGACGCCCTTGGCCCGAAAGCTGCACCAAGGCGCAGCTTTTGACCACCGACCGATGGCAAATTGGGCGCAGCTAGGCATTTCTTCGCCCACTGCCACAGTTTCATGCCGATTGATTCACAATTTCTGCACTGCCGCGTAACACAACTTTAAGATGATTCCCCCTCCAACACGGACAGTGACATGACAGAAACCACCATCACGGTCGGGCCAGACACATCTGCCAATGATCTGCAGGCCATCATCGACTCCGCGCCCTCAGGATCAGAGATTCGACTGACAGCCGGGACCTTCACCTTCACGCAGACCGTCACCATCACCCGAAGCGACATCACGCTGGTGGGCGCGGGCAGCGAAGAGACGATCATCATCGCCGACCCGGCGCTTGGCGATGCACCAGCGATCCAGATCGGGCACGCACTGCACGAACCGGAACTGGTGGACACCTATGTTCTTGCCGCCCCCGCGCCCGAGGGCGACACGGTCATATCGCTGGCCGAAGGGCACGACGTGCAGGCCGGTGATTTCCTGTACCTGACGCAGGACAACACCGACGCCCTGTTCGACGCCATCGGCGACGACGCTTGGCGCAAGGACAAGGACCTGACCACCATGCTGGTCGAGGTCGCATCGGTCGACGGCGACACCATCACCCTGACGGCGCCCCTAAACTTCGATTTCGATCCAGCCCTGACAGAGGTGCAGGAACGGGTGATCGTCGAAGACGTCACGATCGGCGGTTTCACCTTGCGCGGGGACTGGGGCACGCCGGACGCTTCGGATTTTTCGAACACGATCTGGTCGGTGAAAGGCGCGTCGATGGTGCTGGTGGCAGGCACAAGCGGCACCACCATTTCCGACGTCACAATCGAGGACGCCGCTTCGCACGGGCTGACGCTGGCCGACAGCCGCGAGGTCACGGTGACCGGTCTGACCGTCGATGGCAGCCACAACAAGGGCACCGAGGGCAACGGCTATGGCGTCTGGATTCGCGATGTTTACGACAGCACCCTGACCGGGCTGGAGATCACAGACACCCGCCACGCCGTGCTGTTCGCAAGCTACACCAGCGCAAGCGGCAACCATGTCGAGGTCGACTACACCAATCGCGACATCAACTTCCACGGCGGCCTGGATCACGACAACACGGTGATCGTCCACACCTCGCTCCGGACCGGCGACGAAGTGAAATACATGGGCTCGACCCTGTTTTTCAACGAGGGCGAAAGCTATGGCGCGCCCACCGACCCGGACGCTAATACGGTCATCTTCGAACAGGTGTCGGGCACCGTGCGGTCTGATCTTGTCTACGCCTCGGACGCGGGCGCGGTCATCTCGACCCGCAAGTCGTCGGACACGGTCTATACCGGTGCGGGCGACGACATGGTTTCGCTCGGATCGGGCCACGACGTTCTGTACGCGTCCGGCGGCGACGACACCGTCCTCGGCGACCAAGGAACGGACACGGTGTATTTCGCGGGCGACCTCGCAGAGCACGCGACCGAGTGGTTCGGGTCGACGCTGGTGGTCAGCGGCACCTATGGCGAAACGTGGATGATCGACGTCGAGTACATCGTTTTCGGCGACGACCGGATCGCGGTGGACGATCTCGGGACGACCGGCATGTCGGTCACGCCCCTTTTCGCATCGACGGGTGGCGCCGGGATGACCGAGCTGACAGGCACCGCGGGCTGGGAACGCGAATACAGCGACGTCTCGGCGCGGATGGGCGCCGACCTGAACGCCCTAACTCTGACCGGCACCGACGACATCGACGCGGTGGGCAACGGGATGAACAACCACATGATGGGCAACGCGGGCGACAACCGGCTGGAAGGCGCGGACGGGGACGACCGGCTGCTTGGGATGCACGGCGACGATCTGGTGCTGGGCGAGGACGGCGACGATTTTTTGCACGGCGGCTATGGCGACGACACGCTGGTGGGCGGCGACGGCACTGATCTGCTGACCGGGCACGCGGGCGCGGACACGTTCGTCGGCACGAAGGGCCAGAACGTCGTGCTGGATTTCGACCTGTCCGAAGGCGACCGGCTGGTGTTCAACAGTGATACCGAGGGACGGTTCCAGACGGCCTTCGATACCTTTCGCACGGGCGGGACGCCGGGCGACGGCTTCGACTTTACTGCGACCGTCTACGACAGCGACGACAGCCTGCTGATCACCTCGGCTCTGGGCGAGCAGTTGCTGCTGGCGGGCGTCACGGCGGAAGAGTTGTTCCTCTGACCCCTTGCGCCGGCGGTGCCGCCGGCGCAGCTTCGCGGCGACGGATCGGCAGGAGGCCGCGATGACAGACTTTCTTCGGGACGGCCCCGACGATGCACCCCTGACCATGCTGCTGGCCCATGGCGCAGGCGCGGCGATGGACAGCCCCGCCATGACCGCGGCGGCGCAGGCGCTGGCGGCAGAGGGGCTGGCCGTCGCCCGGTTCGAATTCGCCTACATGGCCGCCCGCCGCGCTGGTGGAAGCCGCCGCCCCCCGCCCCGCGCCGACCGGCTGCTGGATGAATACCGCGCCGCCGTCGACGCCCTGCCCCCGGGTCCGCTGGTGATCGGCGGCAAGTCGATGGGCGGCCGCGTGGCGTCCATGCTGGGCGACGAGCTTCACGCAAGCGGCCGCATAGCGGGCGTCCTGTGCCTTGGCTACCCGTTCCACCCGCCCGCGAAACCCGACACGCTGCGCACGGCACACCTTGAAACGCTGACCTGCCCGACGCTCATCGTGCAGGGCACGCGCGATCCGTTCGGCACCGCGGACGAGGTGCCGGGCTACGCGCTGTCGCCAGCAGTCCAGATTCTCTGGCTCGAAGACGGCGACCACGATCTGAAGCCGCGCAAACGCGTGACCGGGCTGTCCGCCGCCGACCACATGGCCACGATGGCCGCGCGCGCCGCCGCCTGGGCCAAGGCACTGACCTGACCACCTTCCCCGGCCCGCTTCTTCTGTCTTCAAATATCCCCGCCGGAGGCACGCCCCGCAGGGGCGTTCCCTGCCCCCTTGCCAAACCGCGCGCACCTTCGCACGATGCGCCAAGGCACTGAAAAGGGGCGGCCGCCCGATGGCATCGACCGAGCGACGATTGGACGACGCGGCGCGCGCCGCTTGGCTGGCCTATGTCGGCGGGCTGAAGCAGGATGAAATCGCGCAGATCATGGGAATCTCGCGCCAGTCCGCGCAGCGGCTGGTGTCGCAGGCGCTGTCGGCGGGACTGGTGAAGGTCCGCATCGACCATCCCATCGCGCGATGCCTCGAACTTGCCCGCGCCCTGCGCGACACCTACGGGCTGGACACCTGCGAGGTCGTGCCCTCGCTGCATTCGGTCGAGGATTCCGGGCTGGCCGTCAGCCATGCGACCGGCGACCACCTTGAGCGCTGGCTGATGCGCGAGGACCCGACGATCATCGGGCTAGGTACAGGGCGGACCCTGCGCGCGGCGGTCGAACACCTGCCGCATCTCGATTGCCCGCAGCATCGCATCGTCTCGTTGACCGGCAACGTGACACAGGACGGCTCGACCGCCTATTACAACGTGCTGTTCACCATCGCCGACAAGGTGTCCGCCCCGACCTTTCCGATCCCGCTTCCGGTGATCGCCGCCTCGCGGCAGGAACGGGACGCGCTTCTCAGCCAGAAGATGATCCGCGCGCCGCGCGACCTGTCGGCCCGGACGGACGTGCGCTTCGTCGGGGTGGGGTCGATCACCGAGACGGCGCCGCTTGTCATGGATGGATTCATCACCCGCGACGAGCAGCAGCGGCTGCTTGGCAAAGGCGCCGCGGGCGAGATCGTGGGCTACGTCTACGATGCCGCCGGGCGGCTGCTGGACGACGAGATCAACGACCGGGTCAGCAGTGCCGACCTTGGCCCGAACCCCGGGTTTCCCACCATCGCGGCGGCCCACGGGCCCGAGAAGGTCGGCGCGATTCGAGCGGCGTTGGACGGGCGTTTGGTAAACGGCCTGATCACGGACGAGGAAACGGCGGTTGCGCTAACAGCCTGAACCCAGGCGCGCGACCACCCCTCAATTCAACCCAAAATCAAAGACTTATGATGGACCATCCGCAGCGCCGCCGCAGCGCAGCGACGAATGTCTGTTGACAGATCGCGTCATTAACTGAATTTTTGCCCGTGAGCTTGGCAATTGCTCAGTTTGGGAGGACATCCATGACCAAGACCATTCGCGCCCTCATGGGCGCCACTGCCCTGACCGCCATCGGCTTCGCTGCCACCGCGCAGGACACCACGATCACGATCGCCACCGTGAACAACGGCGACATGATCCGCATGCAGGGCCTGACCGACGAATTCACCGCCGAACATCCCGGCATCACCGTGGAATGGGTGACGCTGGAAGAAAACGTGCTGCGCCAGCGCGTGACCACCGACATCTCGACCAACGGTGGCCAGTTCGACGTCATGACCATCGGCACCTACGAGGTTCCGATCTGGGGCGCGCAGGACTGGCTGGTCAGCCTTGACGACCTGCCGGAAGACTGGGACGCCGACGACCTACTGCCCGCGATCCGCGGCGGCCTGACCGTCGACGGCACCCTGTATGCCGCACCGTTCTACGGCGAAAGCTCGATGGTGATGTACCGCACCGACCTGATGGAAGCGGCGGGTATGGAAATGCCCGAAGCCCCCACTTGGGACTTCATCAAAGAAGCCGCGGCGGCGATGACCGACGAAGAAAACGAAGTTTACGGCATCTGCCTGCGCGGCAAGGCCGGCTGGGGCGAGAACATGGCGTTCCTGACCGCCATGTCCAACAGCTTCGGCGCACGCTGGTTCGACGAGGACTGGGCACCGCAATTCGACAGCGAAGCCTGGGCCAACACCGTCGACTTCTACCTTGACCTGCTGACCAACTACGGTCCTCCGGGCGCCGCGAACAACGGCTTCAACGAGAACCTCGCGCTGTTCCAGCAAGGCAAGTGCGGTATGTGGATCGACGCCACCGTCGCCGCGTCCTTCGTGACCAACCCCAACGACTCGACCGTCGCCGACAGCGTCGGCTTCGCCCTTGCGCCCGACAACGGCCTTGGCAAGCGGGGCAACTGGCTGTGGGCTTGGTCGCTGGCGATCCCGGCGGGCACCGACGCGCCGGAAGCCGCGAAAGAGTTCGTCGCATGGGCCACGTCCAAGGCTTACACCGAACTGGTGGCCGAGAACGAAGGCTGGGCCAACGTCCCGCCGGGCACCCGGACCTCGCTGTACGAGAACCCCGAGTACCTTGACGCGGCGCCCTTCGCCGAGATGACGCTGCAGTCGATCAATGCGGCCGATCCGACCTCGCCGACCGTCGACCCGGTGCCCTACACCGGCGTCCAGTTCGTCGCGATCCCCGAGTTCGCCGGTCTCGGCACGCTCGTCGGTCAGGAATTCTCGGCAGCACTCGCCGGCCAGCAGTCCGCCGAAGAGGCGCTTGAAGCGGCTCAGGCCTTGGCCACGGACGAGATGGAAGCCGCCGGCTACCGCTGACACCCTCGAAACCACCGGAGGGGGCGCATCGACGCCCCCTCCCCCCCCGGCCACGTTTCGCCGTCGCCCCGCCCGCGCACCTTTCGCGGGGCGACCGCCAAGCGCCGACCGGACCGGGCTTCGGCCCATAGCGCGGGCCCGGCTTTCGGACCCATCGCCGGACATAACGACAAGATCTTCGGACAGACAGGCACGCCGAAGGCGCCAGCAAAGGGGGGAGGACCTGCAGATGGCAACCCAGCATTCCAAATCCGCGGCCCGGATGATGATGGCCCCGGCGGTGATCGTCCTTCTGGGGTGGATGCTCGTCCCGCTGGTCCTGACCCTTTGGTTCTCGTTCACCGATTACCGCCCCCTGCGGGGCATCTTCGACTGCTGCGTCGGGTTCCAGAACTACGAACGGTTCGTCACGTCCTCGTCCTTCATGGACAGCGTCATCACCACCCTTGTCATGGTCGGGGGCATCCTGCTGATCACCGTGATCGGGGGCATCCTTCTGGCGCTTCTGCTGGACCAGCCGATTTGGGGACAGGGCGTCGTGCGGATCCTTGTGATCGCGCCGTTCTTCGTGATGCCCACGGTATCGGCGCTGGTCTGGAAGAACATGTTCATGAACCCGGTGAACGGTCTGTTCGCCTACGGGTTCGAGTTCCTAGGGCTGGAACCATTCGACTTTCTGACGGCGGCGCCGCTGTTCTCGATCATCCTGATCGTGTCGTGGCAGTGGCTGCCCTTCGCGACGCTGATCCTGCTGACGGCGATCCAGTCGCTGGACAGCGAGCAGCTTGAAGCCGCCGAGATGGACGGCGCGCCGGTTCTGTCGCGGTTCTTTTACATCATCCTGCCGCACCTCGCCCGCGCGATCACCGTGGTGATCCTGATCCAGACGATCTTCCTGCTGTCGATCTTCGCCGAGATCTTCGTGACCACCTCGGGCGGCTTCGGCACCCGGACCCTGACGTACCTGGTCTACCAGCGGGTGCTGGAAAGCCAGAACATCGGCCTTGGCTCGGCGGGCGGTATCATCGCCGTCATCCTCGCCAACATCATCGCGATCTTCCTGATGCGGATCGTCGGCAAGAACCTGGACAAGTAAGGGGAGGAACCGGACATGGCCCGCGCTGTCACCACCCGCCGCAAGGCGATCACCACCGCCGCCGCATGGATCATCGGCCTGCTGATCTTCTTCCCGATCCTGTGGACCATTCTGACCTCGTTCAAGACCGAGGCCGAGGCGATCGCCGATCCGCCCAGCTTCCTGTTCTTCAACTGGACGCTCGAGAACTACACCGTCGTGCAGGAACGGTCGAACTACCTGCGGTTCCTGTGGAACTCGGTGGTGCTGTCGGTTGGCTCGACGATCCTCGGCATCATCATCGCCGTCCCCGCCGCATGGTCGATGGCCTTCGTGCCGGGCCGTCGGACCAAGGACGTGCTGCTGTGGATGCTGTCGACCAAGATGCTTCCCGCCGTGGGCGTGCTGTTCCCGATCGTGCTGATCGCCCGGACGCTGAACATCTTCGACAGCTACATTCTGCTGATCGTGGTGCTGACGCTGATCAACCTGCCGATCATCGTGTGGATGCTTTACACCTACTTCCGCGAAATCCCGGGCGAGATCCTGGAAGCCGCGCGGATGGACGGCGCCAGCCTGCGCGAGGAAATCCTGTACGTGCTGACACCGATGGCCGTGCCCGGCATCGCCTCGACCGTCCTGCTGAACATCATCCTCGCGTGGAACGAAGCGTTCTGGACGCTCAACCTGACCACCGTCCGGGCCGCGCCGCTGACCGCGTTCATCGCCAGCTACTCCAGCCCCGAAGGGCTGTTCTACGCGAAACTTTCGGCCGCCTCGACAATGGCAATCGCGCCGATCCTGATCCTTGGCTGGTTCAGCCAGAAACAACTTGTCCGCGGCCTGACCTTCGGCGCGGTGAAATAAGAAAAGGGGGGACTGACCAATGGGCAGCATCACGCTGAAACAGGTGACGAAAAGCTTCGGCGAAGTGAACGTCATCCCGCCGCTGGACCTTGAAATCAACGACGGCGAGTTCGTGGTCTTCGTCGGCCCCTCGGGGTGCGGCAAGTCCACCCTGCTGCGGCTGATCGCGGGGCTGGAGGACGTGACCTCGGGCCATATCGAGATCGACGGCAACGACGCCACGATGGTGCCACCCGCGAAACGCGGTCTGGCGATGGTGTTCCAGTCCTACGCGCTGTACCCGCACATGTCGGTGCGCAAGAACATCGCCTTCCCGATGAAGATGGCGGGCGTGCCGCAGGCCGAACAGGAAAAGCGCATCGCCAACGCGGCGAAGGTTCTGAACCTGTCCGATTACCTCGACCGGCGTCCCGGCCAGCTGTCGGGCGGCCAGCGCCAGCGTGTCGCCATCGGCCGCGCCATTGTCCGCGAGCCCGAGGCGTTCCTGTTCGACGAACCGCTGTCCAACCTCGACGCGGCGCTGCGGGTGAACATGCGGCTGGAGATTTCCGAGCTGCACAACACCCTTGAGACCACGATGATCTACGTCACCCACGACCAGGTCGAGGCGATGACGATGGCCGACAAGATCGTCGTGCTTCACGCCGGTCATATCGAGCAGGTCGGCAGCCCGCTGGAGCTGTACAACAACCCGCGCAACAAGTTCGTGGCGGGTTTCATCGGCTCGCCCAAGATGAACTTCGTCGAGGGGGCCGAGGCCGCCGGTCATGACGCGCACACCATCGGCGTGCGTCCGGAACACATTGCGCTTTCCACGACCGAGGGTCGCTGGAAGGGCACGGTCGGCGTCGCCGAGCATCTGGGCTCGGACACGTTCCTCCACGTCCACGCCCCCGGCGTCGCCGACCCCCTGACCGTCCGCGCGACGGGCGAGTTCAACGTGCGCCACGGCGACACCGTCTACTGCACGCCCGACCCCGCGAAGATCCACCGCTTCGACGCGCAGGGGCTGCGGCTGACATGAACCGACTGGACGGCAGATGCGCGCTGATCACCGGCGCGGCGCGTGGCATCGGGCTGGCCTTTGCGCAGGCCTACGTGGCCGAGGGCGCGCGGGTGGCCATCGCGGACATCGACATCGACCGGGCACGCGCCGCCGCCGAGGAACTGGGCGATGCCGCCATCGCGGTGAAGATGGACGTGACCGATCAGGCCAGCATAGACGCGGCCGTGGCCGAGACGGTTGCGATGCTGGGCCGGATCGACATCCTGATCAACAACGCCGCGCTGTTCACCGCCTCGCCCATCGTCGACATCGAGCGGGCCGATTTCGACCGCGTGTTCTCGATCAACGTGGGTGGCGTGCTGTTCACCATGCAGGCGGTCGCGCGCCACATGATCGAGCGTGGCGGCGGCGGCAAGATCATCAACATGGCCAGTCAGGCCGGACGGCGCGGCGAACCGCTGGTCGCGGTTTACTGCGCCACCAAGGCCGCCGTCATCTCGCTGACCCAGTCGGCGGGTCTGAACCTGATCGAACACGGCATCAACGTGAATGCCATCGCCCCCGGCGTCGTCGACGGCGAGCATTGGGACGGCGTCGATGCCTTCTTCGCCAAGTACGAGAACAAGGCCCCCGGCCAAAAGAAGAAAGAGGTCGGCGAGGCCGTTCCCTTCGGACGCATGGGCACGGCCAACGACCTGACCGGCATGGCAATCTTCCTGGCCTCGCCCGAGGCCGACTACATCGTCGCCCAGACCTACAACGTCGACGGCGGCCAATGGATGAGCTGAGAGGCTGATATGTCCGTTAAACTTTCCCTCGCGAACCTCGATGCGCTGCCCGCGAATGTGGGCCGCCCGGGCTATGCCCGCGCGGATCTGTCCGCTGGCATCCTGCACTTCGGTGTCGGCAACTTCCACCGCGCGCATCAGGCGATGTATCTCGACACGCTGATGTCGGCGGGCAAGGCTCGCGACTGGGCGCTGGTCGGCGCTGGCGTGTTCGAGGGCGAGAAGAAGGGCCGTGCCGTGCTGCAGGCGCAGGACTGGCTGACGACCCTTGTGGAACAAGAGGCCGACCGCAGCGAGGCCCGGGTGCTGGGGTCGATGATCGACTTCATAAAACCCGCCGATGCGCCCGCGATCATCGCCCGGATGGCGCAGGACGACATCCGCATCGTGTCGATGACGATCACCGAGGGTGGCTATTTCCTCGACAGTTCGGACCGGTTCGACCCGACCCACCCCGCGATGGTGGCCGACGCGGCGAACCCCGGCACCCCCGTGACGGTGTTCGGCATGATCCTTGAGGGCCTGCGCGCGCGCCGCGATGCGGGTCTTCCGCCCTTCACCGTCATGTGCTGCGACAACATCCCCCACAACGGAGTGGTCACGCGCAACACGCTGACCGGCCTTGCGCGCATGTCCGACCCGGCTTTCGCCGACTGGATCGTCGCCAACGTGTCCTTCCCGAACGCGATGGTCGACCGGATCACCCCGGCGACGACCGACCGCGAACGCAAGATCCTAGCCGACGATTTCGGGGTACAGGACGGCTGGCCGGTGTTCTGCGAAGGCTTCACCCAGTGGGTGCTGGAGGATGACTTCCCCCTTGGCCGCCCCCCGTTTGAGGACGCGGGCGTTCAGTTCGTGCCCGACGTGGCACCGTTCGAGCTGATGAAGCTGCGCATCCTTAACGGTGGCCATGCCACCATCGCCTATCCCGCCGGCCTGATGGACATCCATTTTGTGCACGAGGCGATGGAGAACGATCTGGTCCGTGCCTTCCTGCGCAAGCTGGAAGAGACAGAGATCATGCCGAACGTGCCGCCGGTGCCCGACACCGACCTGAACGACTATTTCGACCTGATCGAACGCCGCTTCTCGAACCCCAAGATCGGCGACACGGTGCGGCGCTTGTGCCTTGACGGGTCCAACCGGCAACCGAAGTTCATCGTGCCGACGCTGCGCGATGCGCTGAAAGGCGACGGCCCGGTCGAGGGGCTGGCGCTGGAAAGCGCGCTGTGGTGCCGGTACTGCGCCGGAACCACCGACAGCGGCGCGGTGATCGAGCCGAATGACCCCAACTGGGACGCGCTGGTGCCCGTCGCCCTTGCGGCGCGGGAGCGGCCGCAGGCGTGGCTGGAGCAAAAGGCGATCTACGGTGACCTTGGGGACGATGCCCGTTTTGCAG
Source organism: Psychromarinibacter halotolerans (assembly GCF_029168315.1). NCBI lineage: Bacteria > Pseudomonadati > Pseudomonadota > Alphaproteobacteria > Rhodobacterales > Paracoccaceae > Psychromarinibacter > Psychromarinibacter halotolerans. Next base: position 245,185 of record NZ_JARGYD010000005.1, on the reverse strand, counting down.
AGCCCTTCGCGCGCTGGCTTGGGATGCTCTGGGACAAAGGCACTGCCGCCACCCTGCGCACCTACCTCGGTGACGGCTAAGCGATGCGGGCGGCGCGGCCATCCGGCCTCGTGATCTTCGATTGCGATGGTGTGCTGGTCGACTCGGAACCGATCTCGCTTGCCGTGACTTTGGAAGTGCTGGCCGAGGCAGGCTGCCCGCTGGATCTGTCGACCGGGTACGCCCGGTTCCTTGGCCGGTCGCTGGCCAGTGTCGCGCAGTGGCTGCGCGAAGAGCATGGCGTTGATCTGGACGACGCCCTGAAAGCCCGCCTGCGCGCGCGGCTGTTCCAACGGTTCAAGGCCGAGCTGCGCCCGATCCCCGGGGTCGCCGAGGCTGTCCGCGCGCTGCCCTGCCCCGCCTGTGTCGCATCGTCCAGCCAGCCGGACCGCATCCGCCTGTCGCTGGACCTGACCGAGCTTCTGCCCCTGTTCGATCCGAACATTTTCAGCGCGACGATGGTCGACCGGGGCAAGCCCGCGCCCGACCTATTCCTGCTGGCGGCATCGCGGATGGGAGTGGCGCCCGCCGATTGCGTGGTGGTCGAGGACAGCCCGCCCGGCATCCGCGCGGCGCAGTCTGCCGGAATGCGGGTCGTGGGGTTCGTGGGCGGGGCCCATGCCGAGCCCGCTGATTTGCGTCAGGCGGTTGCAAATCTCGCGCCGGACGCCATCATCTCGGACATGGCGGAGCTTCCCGCAATCGTGCAGGGAACCGCCTAACGGGGTCGGGAGGAGATGGCGCGCAACTTCTGTGCGGTCGATGTCGGTACGCGCAGCGTACGCGCGGGCGTCTTCGCTGAAGACGGCCGGCAGCTGTCGCGCGACGTGGTTGCCATCACCGTCCATTCCGCACGCGCCAGCCACGGCGAATACAGTTCCGAACAGATCTGGCAGGCCGTGTGTACCGCCGTCCGCCGGGCCCTTGACGCGTCGGGCCTTGCCCCGTCGGACATCTCGGGGATCGCCTTCGATGCGACCTGTTCGCTCGTGTTGACCGGCGGCGTGCCGCTTGGCCCTGACGGGCGCGACACGATCGCTTGGTTCGATCATCGCGCACTGGCCGAGGCGCGCGACTGCACAGCGACGGGACATCCCCTGATCGACCGCCACGGCGGGTCGATGTCGCCCGAGATGCAGACACCCAAGCTGTTGTGGCTAAAGCGAAACCGACGCGACTTGTGGGACGCGCTGACCCGCGCCGAGGACCTGACCGACCACCTGGCAACCCGCGCCACAGGTGCGCCGGTCCGATCCGCCTGTACGCTGACGGCGAAATGGGCTTTCGCGCCGGATCTGGGCGGCTGGCAGCAGGATTTTCTTGCCGCCGTCGGCCTGTCCGACCTGTCCGACCGCGCGGGGCTGACGGACCCAATCGTCCCGCCGGGAAGCCGCGCGGGAGGCCTGTCCGAGACCAGCGCGGCAGAGCTGGGCCTTGCCGCCGGTACCCCCGTCGCCGCCGGGATGGTCGACGCCTTCGCGGGCACGCTTGGCGGGCTGGCTTCGGCACAGGATCCGGCGGCGACACTTGCGTTGATCACCGGCACATCCAACTGCGTCATGTCTATGACGCCCGATCCCTGCGCCGCGCCGGGGCTTTGGGGCCCTTTGCAAAACGCGATCCTGCCCGGTCACTTCGTGACCGAGGGCGGCCAGTCGGCCGCCGGGGCCGTGCTGGACCACGTTCTGGCAAGCTGGCCTTGGCCAGACGATACTGCGCCGCCGGACCATGCTCAGGTGCTGACGCGGCTGGAACAGTTGGTCGCCCGCGACGGCGCCGCCTTCGGGCGCGGTATTGACGTGCTGCCGGACTTCAACGGGAACCGCTCGCCGCTGGCGGACCCGCTGGCGCTTGGGGTGATCTCTGGCCTGTCGCTGGACCGCAGTCTTGATGGCCTGTGCGCGTTGTACTGGCGCACCGCGGTGGCGCTGGCCTGCGGTGTGCGCCAGATCGTCGATCAGTTCGAGGCGGCGGGCCAGCCGGTCAACGCCCTGACCATCGCCGGGGGGCTGACCCGGTCGGACCTGCTGACACAACTGTTCGCGGATTGCTGCGACCTGCCCGCGTTGCGCCCGGACGCGCCGGACACGGTGATGCTGGGAACCGCGATGGCGGCGGCGGCCGGGTCCGGGCTGTATCCCGACCTGCCGTCCGCCGCACAGGCGATGCGGCGGGGCGTGACGCGGTTCGAACCCGAGTCGGCTGGGCGATACGACCGCGACCATGCCGCGTTCCGGTTGATGCAGCGGCACCGGGCGGACCTGCGCGACCTCGCCACTGGCTAGGCCGCGCAGCAAAGGCCGCTAGAGAAGCGCCGAGATGTGGATCGGGAACGAGGTGACTCGCGTGCCCGTCGCGTGCCACACCGCGTTCGCGATGGCGCCCACCGTGCCCGAGATGCCCATCTCGCCCACGCCCTTCACGCCCAGCGCGTTGACGAAGCGGTCCTCTTCGTCGATCAGCAGCGTCTCGACCGAAGGCACGTCGGCGTTGACCGGGACGTGGTACCCGGCAAGGTCGCCGTTCACCGGCCGTCCCGTGCGCGGGTCGTGGATGCCTTCCTCGTGCAGCGCAAAGCCGACGCCCCAGATCATCCCGCCGTTCAGCTGGCTGGCGGCCAGCTTGGGGTTGATGATCCGTCCGGCGGCAAATGCGCCGACAAGGCGGGTGACGCGGATCTGGAACAGGTCCGGGTCCACCAGCACCTCGGCGAAGACCGCCCCGTGCGAGAACATCGCCCGCGCCTCGGCATCCGCCGGGTTGCGGGCGCCGGTGCCGCTGCCCTCGACCTCGGACAGACCGGCGCGGGCAAGGATGTCGGCATAGCTGTCGGACCGGCTTTCGTCGTCCAGCCGCACCAGCCGCCCGTCCCGCGCCTCGACGCCCGCGTTGTCCGCGCCGAACAGGGGCGAGTCCGGGTCCTTCATCGCGATCTCGGCCAGTTTTGCCACCGCATCCGAACCGGCGGCGAACAGCGCGCTGCCCGCCGTCGCGGTATGCCCCGATCCGCCCGCGACACCGCCGTCCGGCTGATCCGAGGTGCCCGAGCGGAACTCGACCTTGTCGGCGTGAAGCCCCACACCGTCCGCCGCGATCTGGGCCAGCGCGGTCCACGCGCCCTGCCCCATGTCGGCGCCTGCGGTCTCGACCAAAGCGGTGCCGTCGGCCTTCAGTACGGCGCGCGCCTGCGCATGAAACATCGGCGCGGGGAACATCGCGGTGCCCATGCCCCAGCCCTTCAGCCGCCCGAACTCGTCCTTCATCATGCCCGGCGCCAGCGGGCGACCGGCCCATCCGAACCGCTTCGCGCCCTCGGCGTAACACTCGCGCAGGTTCTTGGACGAGTATTCCTTGCCCGAGGCCGGGTCGGTCTCGGCATAGTTCAGCAGGCGGAAGTCCAGCGGGTCCATCCCCGCCTCTTCCGCCATCCGGTCCATCGCGACCTCCAGCGCGGCGGATCCCGTCGCCTCGCCCGGGGCGCGCATCGGTCCCGGCGTGCCGGTGTCCTGCCGCACAGCCCCGTGCGAGCTTTGCAGCACCGGCGCGGCGTAGGTGTTCTGCGAGGCGTTGGCCGCACCCTCGATGAAGTCGTCGAAGCTGCTGGTCGTTGCGACCGCGTGATGCTTGATCATCGTCAGCCGGTTGTCGCCATCGGTGCCCAGCGTGACCGTCTGGCGCGTCGCGCCCCGGTGCTGCACCGGGCCGTACATCTGGTCACGGCGCAGGGTCAGCTTCACCGGGCGCCCGGTCAGCTTCGCCGCGAGGATGCACAGCAGTTGCGGCCCCACAAGGATCGCCTTCGACCCGAAACCGCCACCAAGGTAGGGGCTGCGCAGGGTGACGTTTTCCGGCGGGATGCCGAAATAGGCCGCGAAGCCCCCGCGCGCCATGACGATGGCTTGGTTCGGGGTGTCGATCGTCAGGCGGTCGCCGTCCCACTGTGCGACGATGGCATGAGGCTCCATCGCATTGTGGTACTGCATCGGCGTGGCGATCTTCGTCTCGACCACCTTCGCCGACGCGGCTTCGGCGGCCTCGGCGTCGCCCTTCTCGAACGTCGGATTTCCGCCGATCCCGACAGCCGGCGGGTCATAGGCCTCGCCACCGTCGAAGCCTATCCGCGCGGGCTGTTCGTCATAGGTCGGCGCCAGAAGGCGCGCGCCCTCGGTCGCCGCCTCCAGCGTTTCGGCGATCACCAGCGCGATCGGCTGGCCGGCATAGCGCACCGAGTCGTTCTGCAACGCCTCGGTCCGCCATGCGAAAAAGTGGTGCTTTTCATCCGGGTCCAGCGCCAGCGGCGGTCGGTTGTCGGGAGTCATCACCTCGAAGACGCCGGGATGGGCCTTGGCGGCCTCGACATCCAGCGAGATCACGCGCCCCCGCGCGATGCCAGCCCCGGCGTAGACCGCGTAAAGCAGGCCGTCGGGGCGGTTGTCGGCGGCATAGGTCGCGGCGCCGGTGACCTTGGCGATACCGTCGCGGCGGCTCATCGGCTGGCCGGCGTTCGACCCAAGTCTTACGTGGCCGGCGGTCGGGTTCAACGTGTCAGGCATGGGCGTCTGCTCCATTCTCGAAGACGGATGCGGGCAGCGCGGGCATCCGCTCTGGCGTTCCCGTGGCCGCGTTGGTCAGCGCACGCACCGCGATCCGGCGCGCGAGTTCGATCTTGTGGGCGTTGTCGCCTGAGGCCCGCGCACCCGCGACCAGCAGGTCTGCTGCCTTCGCGAAGGCCGTCGCATCGGCGTGCTGCCCGACCAGCGCGGCCTCGGCCTCTGCCAACCGCCACGGCCGCGCCGCGACGCCGCCCAGCGCGATACGCGCCTCGGCGATGGTGTCGCCGTCCATCCGCAGCATCGCCGCGGCAGAGACCAGCGCAAAGGCGTAGGACGTCCTTTCGCGAAGCTTCACGTAACGGGCGTTGCACGCAAACGAGGTGCTGCCTGCGGGCAGGATCAGCGCGGTGATCAGTTCGCCCGCCGCCAGATGCGCGCCACCGGGACCGTCGGCATCGGGCAGCGTCAGGAAATCCTCCAGCGCGACCTCGCGCCGCCCGTCCGCGCCCGCGATTTCCACCGTTGCGCCCAGCGCGACCAGCGGCACGCAGAAGTCCGACGGGTGGGTGGCGATGCACTGCTCGGTCCAGCCAAGCACCGCGTGGTTGTCGGTCACGCCGCCCAGCGCGGCACAGCCCGATCCGGGCGCACGGCGGTTGCAGGCGCTAAGCGGGTCTTGGAAATAGCTGCAACGGGTCCGCTGCATCAGGTTGCCGCCCACCGTCGCCGCGTTGCGCAACTGCGCCGAGGCACCGGACAACAGCGCCTCGGCCACCGCCGGACAGGCTGCCGCAAACGCGGGATCGCGGGCGAGGTCGGCGTTCCGCACAAGCGCACCGATCTTCCAGCCGCCGCCCGGCAAAGCCTCGATCCCGTCAAGTCCCGGCAGGTGGGTGATGTCCACCACCGTGCCCGGTTGCGCGACGCCGATCTTCATCAGGTCCAGCAGGTTCGTGCCGCCCGCAAGGAACGCGGCGCCGGGCTGAAGCCCCGCCTGCACCGCCTCGTCGACCGATCCCGGCCGGAGATAGTCGAACAGGTTCATGCCGATTTCCTTTTCTCGTCGGCCATGCGGCGCTGTGCGTCCTGCACGGCGGCGGTGATGCCGGGATAGGCGGCGCAGCGGCAGATGTTGCCGCTCATGCCCTCGCGGATGCGTTCGGCGTCGTCCGCCCCGCCCTCGGCGATCAGGCCCACCGCGCTCATGATCTGGCCCGGCGTGCAGTATCCACACTGGAAGCCGTCGCATTCGACGAAGGCGGCCTGAACCGGGTGCAGGTCGTCGCCCTGCGCCAGCCCTTCGATCGTTGTCACCTCGGCGCCGTCGTGGCTGACGGCCAACGCAAGGCACGCGTTGATGCGCCGCCCGTCCACCAGAACGGTGCAGGCGCCGCACTGGCCGCGGTCGCAGCCCTTCTTGGTTCCGGTAAGACCCACCCTGTCGCGCAGCACGTCCAGAAGCGTGGCGCGGGGGTCTTCCAATGGCACGTCACGGCGTTCGCCGTTGACGGTAAGGCTGATGGACAGGGTCATGATCCCTCCGGATGTTGGATGTCGTTGCGGCAGACCGCCGGTGGCCCCGGCTGGGGGCCTTTCGCCCCGGTCTTTATCGGTGCAGACTTGACGCGGGCCGGTGTGCCCGCTGAATTCAATATACGGAGGCACCCTCCGTTTATCAACCCTGTCGCTGACACGACGGGGTTTCGGATGTGCGAGATGGACGGCGAACCAAAGAAAACAGGCAGAAAGCCGCGGGCGGATTCGATCCGCAACCGCGAGAAACTGCTGGCCGCCGCCTCGTCGATCTTCTCCGCCGGCGGGCCGGGCGCCAGCCTAGAGGCGGTCGCGAAAGAGGCCGGGGTCGGGATCGGGACGCTGTACCGGCACTTCCCCACCCGCGAGTCTTTGTTTCAGGCCGTCTATGCCCGCGAGGTCGACGAGCTGGTGACACTGGCCGAGACCCTATGCGCCGAAAGCAACGACCCCGTCGCCGCGCTGCGCCGCTGGATGCACGCCTGTGTGCGGACGGTGGCCACCAAGCGCGGGATGCTGACGGCCCTGTCGCCCAGCACCGACGGCTCGGCCGAGTTTCTGGCCGAACGGTCGGCGCGGCTGCGCAGCGCCGTGGCCGACCTGATGCAGCGCGGCGCGGAAACGGGACGGCTTCGGTCGGATGTGACGCCCGAAGAGGTCATGCGCGCCTTCATCGCCATCTGCTACATGCAGCAGGACGACGGCTGGCAGGACACGGTGACGCGACTGCTTGACGTGTTGGTCGACGGGCTTTCGGTCCCGGGGCAAGAGAACGGCTGACGCCACAGGCGGCGCGCGGCGTCACGCGGGCTGAGTAAGCTCCAGCGTCAATTGGCCGGATCGAAAGCTGCCCCGGATCAGGTAGTCACGGCTTCGGACCTCGGGATAGCCGTCGGCCCAGTCGCGGAACCTGTCGTTGGTGACCACCCTTGCGTTCATTTTCCGCGCGGCATCAAGGATGAACGGGTCGGCGGGCGTCCCTCTGGGAACGACCAGTACGTGGTCCGTCTTCAGGCTCAACATGCGCGCAAGCGCCTGATCGTTCATGTGCCGTCCAAACAGCTTGTACCCGGCGTTCGCATCGAAAACGATCCCGGCTGAATAGCCCGACCGTGCAAGGTGGTCGAGCAGCGCCTTTACAGGTTTCAGCGACGGCGTTCCGTCGTCCCAGTGCATCACGTTCGACCCGTCGATCACGATCACGGGCCGCGATTTGCCCGACCTGCCCGGCCTTCGTCGCCACAGCGCCGCGAGGCACAGCACCAAGCTGGCGGCGGCGCTGGGACCCGCCAGAAGCAGGAAATCCGAATATTCGGGACGCAACAGCGCCACGGCAATCCCGGCGACGGACACGAAGAAAATAAGCAATGGGGCGATCATAAGAAATCGTCGTGCAGTGGAAATATGCCGACACGATACGCCCTGTTCCCTGCCCCGGCAACAGCGCGGTGACGCTTAGTCGCCCGTGCTTCCGCCGTCCGGCGACAGGACGTAGGTATCCATCACCCAGCCGTGCGTCTCTCGGGACACCTCGCGCAGGCGCTCGATCTCGTCGCGGACGTCGCGCAGCTTGCCTTCGACAAGGATCTCGTCCGGGCTTCCGACATAAGCGCCCCAGCGGATGTGGATGTCGCCGTCGATCTCTTGCAGCCCTTTCTGGGTATCCAGCATCACCACGACGTTTCCGCCCGTGTCGGGAAAACCGGCGGCAAGCTGGCGGCCCGTCATGATGGTCAGCGACTCTCCGATCCGGTTCAACGCGACCTTGTGCCGGGCCGCCAGCGCCGAGACGCTGCTGATGCCAGGGATTACGTCGACGTTAAGGTCGAACGCACCGGTGGCATGGATCCTGTCGAGGATGCCCAGCGTGCCGTCGTACAGCGAGGGATCGCCCCAAACGAGGAACGCGCCGACATCGTCCTCGGCCAGCTCGTCCCTCAAAAGCCGTTCATAGATCTGCCGGACTTTGGCGCGCCATTCCTTCACGTCGGTCTTGTAGGCCCCGGCCTTCGACCGCTCGGGGATGTCGAATTCCACGAACCGGCAAGCCTCGCCGTCCATGTAGCGGTCGCAGATCTCGTGACGCAAGTGAAGCAAGCCCGCCTTGTCTGCGCCCTTGTTGGGCAGAAACACGACCTGTGCCCGGTTCAGCGCGTTGATCGCCTGAACGGTCATGTATTCGGGGTTTCCGGCTCCGATGCCGATCACGCTGATGCGCCGCTTCACCGGCTGAGTTTCCATCGGGGACACGCCTTCTTCCTGTGTGGCTTTCACCAATGGCCACTGCCGTCCCACCATATCCGACACGCCGCCAGCTTCAACGCGGCGCACAGCGGCGGGCCGTCATGGACCCAGGTCGGACAGATAGGAAAGGTGGTGCCCCCAGAGAGACTCGAACTCCCGACATCCTGATTACAAATCAGGCGCTCTACCAGCTGAGCTATAGGGGCGCAGCGCGAGAGATAAGTGGAAAGGCCGAACGAGTAAAGCATGGATTGGTCCACGCGGCGTCAACGGTTCGCCCGCGCCAACAGCAGTACTGCCAGCAATCCGACCAGCACCACCAAAAGCGCGGCCGGAGACGCCTCGCCGATCTGTTCCAGCGACGCCTTCTCGTGCACGCGGGTGGCCAGCGTGTTGTAGTTGAAGGGCCGCAGCAGAAGCGTTGCGGGCAACTCCTTCACGCAGTCAACGAAGACCAGAAGCAGTGCGGTTCCGACCGAGCCCCGGATCAGCGGGACGTAGACCTCGCGCAGGGCGCCGCCAGCGGTGCGGCCCAGCGACCGCGCGGCCATCGGCAGGTTGGGCGACACCCGCCCCATCGCCGCATCCGCCGCGCCTTGGGCGATGGCGAAGAAGCGCACGGCGTAAGCGTAGATGATCGCGAAGGCAGATCCGGTCATGACAAGGCCGATGTCCCATCCCGTCGCCGCCTCGACCGCGTCGGCGACGGCGTTGTCGGCGGCGGCCATCGGGATCAGCAGGCCCACGCCCAGCACCGCCCCCGGCGCGGCATAGCCGATGGTGGTGATCGGCAGCAGCGCACGCGGCACGCCGCTGCGGGCCAGCCGGACGCCGTAGACAAGGAACAGCGCCGCCACGACGGTCAGGACCGAGGCGATGCCGCCGACCGTCAGCGTATGCCACAGTGCCAGCAGCAGCCCTCGGTCGACCCAGTGTTCGGGATTGTCCAGCGCGTGGCTCAGGATCACGCCGCCGGGCAGCAGGAAGCCCAGCGCGAAGGGGAAGGTACAGAACGCCAGCGCCAGCGCCGCCGCGCCGCCTTTCAGCGGCTGCGGCTCGACCGGGCGCTGCGACCGGGACAGGCGGTAGAACCGGCTGCGGCGGCGGCCAAGCTTCTCCAGCCCGACCAGAAGCAGGATCAGCACAAGGATGACGCTGGCGATCTGCGCCGCGCCGCCCGCGTTGCCGGATTGTAGCCAGACGCTGAAGATACCGGTGGTCAGGGTCTGCACCGCGAAGTAATCGACGGTGCCGAAATCGCTGACCGCCTCCATCATCGCGACCGCAGTCCCGGCGGCGATGGCGGGGCGCGCCAGCGGCAGGCCGACGCGCCAGAACCGGCGGAACGGCCCCGCACCCAGCGCCTGCGCAACCTCGAACGTGCTGCCGGACTGGTCGCGGAACGCCTGTCGGGCCAGCAGGTAAACGTAAGGATACAGCGCCCCCGACAGCACGATGATGGCGGCCCAGCGCGACCGGATCTCGGGGAACCAGTAATCGCGCGAGGTCTGCCAGCCGAAGGTCTCGCGCAGGGCGGTCTGGAACGGCCCGGCGTATTCAAGAAAATCCACCAGCGCGTAGGCGCCGACATAGGCCGGGATCGCCAGCGGCAGCAGGTTCAGCCACTGCAGAACCTTCGAGCCCGGAAAGCGGTACATCACCAGAAGCCACGCCAGCCCCGCCCCCGTCGCGGCGCACAGCGCGCCCACCGACAGGGTCAGCAGAAGCGTGTTGCCAAGGTAACGCGGCAGGGTGGTGGAAACGAGGTGCGGCCAGATGTTCTGGGTCGGGTGGAAGGCGATCCAGATCACCGACAGGATGGGCAGCACGACCGCCGCCGCGATAACTGCGGCGCCGACCGACCAGCGGTCTGCCCGCCACCGTGCACGCGGGCGGCCTTGCTGAAGGATCTCTCCGGACATGGTGGGCAGTTATCCCGTCGCCCGGGCGCTTGTCCACCGTCCCTCTTGCCGTTTGGCGGCGGCGGACACGGCCAGCGCGACGCGGCCCCGAACCCGAACCCGAACCCGAGCCTGAACGCGGGTGGCCCCGAAGGGTCAGCCCATGCCCAGCGCCGACTTGTACATGTCGAGAACGGCTTCTTCTTCGGCGATGTCGTCGGGCTCGCGCTTACGCAGCGCGATCACCTTGCGCATGACCTTGGTGTCATAGCCACGCCCCTTGGCCTCGGCCATCACCTCTTTCTGCTGGTCGGCGATGTCTTTCTTTTCGGCCTCCAGCCGTTCGAAACGCTCTATGAACTGGCGCAGTTCATCGGCGGTGACGCGGTAGCTGTCCGGCGGGGTGTTGTCGGGTTGGTCCATTCGGCGGGTCTCCTGCTCTGGCCATTGATGTCCGGCCTCTTGGGTAACCGGATTACCGCCCGCCCCCCATCCCCGCAAGGGGCAGACTTGCCCGTGCGCGGGTTCCGGGGTACCCGCACCGCAGAGCGGCCGGGGACGGCCCCGCGGCAGAGGAACGGGAGAGCGCGATGGATTGGCTGATCTGGCTTGGGGCGGCGGTGTCGCTGGTGGGGCTTGTAGGGCTTGTCTGGTGCATCGTCATCGTCGTGCGGGCCAAGCGCCAGAACCTAAGCGACGACGAACTGCGCGACCGGGTCCGCCGGGTCATCCCGCTGAACATGGGCGCGCTGCTGCTGTCCGTATTCGGGCTGATCATCGTGGTCTTCGGGATCGTTCTGGGCTGACGTTTCCCGGGCTGACGCTTCGGACTGGCCACCGCCCTTCTGAGGCCAGACCAGACCTTGGACGCGGAACAAGCGGGAGGCGGCTTGGCGGGACAAAGCTGCCGTTGCCATCGACCACTTGAACGACCGCTTTCCGGAACGCGGATTTTTCGCCACCGGCAGAGGCGTGCGAGTTTTCGCACAAATGCATCCCATGTGGTGCTGTTAGCTATCTCAATCTAAAATCGTGGTGACTGAACAATTTAGGACGGCAAGTAAGAACATGAACGCAAGGTTATTTAGCATGGCGATTGGTGCACTGATGCTAGTCTCCAACTGTGCAGGCATCCCACCGGTTAACACCAATACGATTAGCAACTCTCCTGCTGGAGCAAACGCATTTGCGGAGGCGAGCAAGGCCGTGAGGGCATGCGCGGGCTTACCAGACGCAGAGGCAATGTTCGATAGGTTTGAGGCGATAGGATATCGTTCTCCTGAAACACCGGACAGAGCGTCCAGAACAAATCTACCAAGTGGGAAGACCAGAATTGTAGTTCCTGTGGTGTCACACGATGATGGGCAAGTTATCGTTCAAGCTGGTGCTGGATACTGCTACGTGGGCTTACGCGGAATGACACCACAGCAGAGTTTCTTGCTCGCTCAGGCTTTGGTTAAGAGATTTGGAGCCACGACAAACGCAGAGAATGGACAAGGCTTATCCGACCATGTTGTTCAAGCATGGCGAGTTCAGAGAAACGGTACACCTGCCGTCCTTATCGCAGCACATAAGACTTGGCCGTGGGATCGCGGAAGATGGCCTTCGGTACCGGGGGCGGCAGTCACTCTAATTACTCGGTAAAAAATCGACTGGAACGCTCGAAGCTGTCGCCAAATTAAGAGCTTAGGCTACGCCCCGTTATAGAACCGGGCATTCGTGCGCTGTGCTGCACCCGTCAAATTACGCTCACTGCCGACCCTCGCTGCATGGCGCACGAACGGCACGTACTCCTTGGCGAAGGCGATCTGGATCAGCGACCTGACAGGTAGGTCACTTTAGTCTGACACCTGACAGTCAGGATCCGTTTAGACCGGTACGTTGTCGAAGAAATCGTCGGCGTCCTCGTCTTCCAGCCTTCGGCTGAGACGGACGTAGTTTTCCGGGAGCGGAAGCCCGAGAGCTTCGTACTCGGCAAGTGTGCGCCGCAGTTGTTCCTGCAGCATCGCCTTGTTCTCGGGGTGCCTCTGGATCTCGTCCAGCAGGCCGCTGACCGTCGCCTTGAACCTTTCCAATGCCATTTCCGTGTCCTCCTTCTCGGTCTGGCACGCTGCCACCGCGTGGCGGATCGTCCGGTCGGCTCCCCTCAGGACCGGGCCGTCGCCCCCGCGCAGGTACGGCACAACGGGGTGTAGGGTACCACATCCAACCGCTCAGGTTGAATGACTTCACCGCAACGTGCGCAATAGCCGTATTCGCCCGCGTCGATCCGGTCCAAGGCCGCGCGGATCATAGAGATTTCGACCTGCCCGCTGGTGCCAAGCGTTTCCAGTACCTCGTCGGTTTCACGTTCGGTCGCCAGATCCTCCCAATCCTTGGACTGGTGCGAATCGATTTCGGTCTCGATTCCCTGCAAGCGGGCTTCAAGCTCTGCCAGGCGCTTTTCCAGCACTTTGCGGCGGTCTTCCGTGGTCGTCATGGGCATCTGGTTCTCTCCCCTTTGCCCGAAATTACCCAGCACGCCCCGTTGCGGCCTTGATCCACGTCAAGATCCCGACGGGCCGCACAGGCCGAAAGAGGCCCCATTGAAACACAGGCCGAAAGAGGCCCCATTGAAACACATGCAGTAATTGTTATATGAGTGCGCTAACGGCCGCCGGGACGCCCGCCCGGGCGCGACTCCGCGATGCGGCAAGGAGTAAACACATGATCGAAATGGACTGGATCTGGGGCCTTGTCGGCGGCCTGATGATCGGCAGCGCCGCGGCGCTTTTCCTACTGGTGAACGGCCGCATCATGGGGGCCTCGGGTATCCTTGGCGGACTGGTGGACGGCTCGGGCCGGTCGAACTGGACGGAACGCGCCGCCTTTATCGCGGGACTGGTGATTGTGCCGCTGCTGATGCTTCCGCTTTACACAGAGGTCGACACCCACATCTCGACCAATCCGGCCGTGCTGATCGGCGCGGGCTTGCTGGTGGGCGTCGGGACGCGGCTGGCCAACGGCTGCACCTCGGGCCACGGGGTCTGCGGCATCTCGCGGTTCTCGCTGCGGGGCATCGTCGCGACCGTCTTCTACCTGATCGCGGGCGGTGTATCCGTCCTGCTGTTCAAGCACATCCTGGGAGTCATCTGATGCGCGCGCTGTTTGCCCTTTTCTCTGGCGGCCTGTTCGGCGCCGGGCTGCTTGTGTCGGGCATGGTCGACACCGCCAAGGTCCAAGGCTGGCTGGACGTGTTCGGCGACTGGGACCCGACGCTAGCCTTCGTGCTGGGCGGGGCGATCATCCCGATGACCATCGCGTGGCGGTTCACGATGGGCCGCGCGCCGAAGCTGGGCGGTTCGTTCCCGGCGCCGCCCGAACCGCGGATCGGCCACAACCTTGTGCTTGGATCGGTGCTGTTCGGCGCGGGCTGGGGACTGGCCGGGCTGTGCCCCGGACCGGCGATGGCCTCGCTGACCTTTGCGGGCTGGTCGGGGCCGCTGTTCGTTGTGTCAATGATCGCCGGGATGCTGTTCGCGCCGCCGGTGCGCAGCTGGGTAGACGGGGTCGCCGCGTCGTCGTAAGGATTCCGTCATGGACATCCGGTACATCACACCCGAATACGCGGTCTCTCCGCAGATCGAACCGACCGACATGGCCCTGCTGGCAGAGCAAGGCTTTACGATGGTCATCAACAACCGCCCCGACGACGAGGTGCCCCCGACGCACCAGTCAGAGGCCATGCGCGCGGCGGCGGAAGCCGCCGGGCTGACCTATGTCGAGAACCCCGTGGTGAACGGGGCGATGACGATGGACATGGTGACCACGCAGGGCCAGTCGATCACGGACGCCTCGGGCGCCGTGTTCGCCTATTGCCGGTCCGGCACGCGGTCGACCATCGTCTGGGCGCTGAGCAACGCGGGCGCACAGCCCACCGATGCGCTGCTGTCGGCGGCTGCCGACGCGGGCTATGACATCTCGGGCCTGCGCGGTCAGATCGAAAGCCTTGCGCAGGGCGGCTAACCGCCCTGCCATCACGCCTGCATCGACGGGCCGGCGCCCAGCCGGTCCGCTTTTCTTTCGCAAGACCGGCGCTTAGCCGTCGCGGTCGAAGGAATACAGCCAATAGAGCGGCGCCTTGCGCACCTCGGTCACGGCGATGCCGGACTCTTCGATGGTCTCAAGGATGTCCTTGCGCACCGACAAAGACGTGGGACACAGCGGCACCAGCAGGTAATCCGCGCTGTCGATCCCCGGAAGCCCGCCATAGTACCACGGCGCCCCGTGCTCCAGACGATCGAGGCTGCTGAACATCCAGTGCCCCATGAACAGGTCGGCCACGAATACCCGGCGTCCCTCGGCGAAGCCGTTCTGTTCCAGATCCGTCACGATGGCCTCGAACCAAGCGACAATGCCCATCTGCAGTTCGCAATACGGCAGCGGCGTGCCCTGAAAGCTGACCCGCTCCTCGTCCCGCTTTGCCTTGCCGACGCGATCCTCCAGCCCTGACCCCGGCACGTCCAGCGCAACGACACCGTCGACCCGGTTCGCCCGGATCTCGCGCACCTGCAGGTCGTGATGTTCCGGGTTCCGGACAAGGATCGGCTGGTAATCTGCGGGATCGAGGCTGAGATGACGAAACGGGCTGTAGGCAAGGTTCAGCATGGACGGCGCGGCAAAGGCGATGGCGATCGCGGCGGCCACGCCCAGCGCCTGCGCAAGTGGCCAGCCGAAGCTGTTGCGCAACTCGGGCCGCACCTCGGGCACCAGCAGAAGCACCGCCAGAAGCATCAGCCATTGCGGATCGTTGCCGAAGTTCTGCCAGGTGACATAGATGAACCCCGGCGCCAGCAGCAGCAGTGCCAGGCCCAGCGTCATCTCTCCGGCCTGCCGCAGCAGGATGATCGCGCCTAGCGCGACAGCGGACGCCCCGAGATAGGCGGGCGCCATCACGATGGTACGCAGCCCGAAGCCCGGTGCGGGACGCACGGTCGAGGCCGACACCTCGCGCAGGTCGTTCAGGTAGGCGACCCAGAAGTCGAGCGTCGCGAAGACCGAAACGATCAGCGCCACGGCCAGCCCGCTGGCCAGCGCGCCGCGCAGCGCCTTGGTGTTGCCGTTGGCAAGAAGGCCGACCACCACCGGCACAAGGAAGGCGGCGAAGTATGTGACCTTGCACAAGGCAAGGAACGCCAGACCGACGCCGATGATCAGCCCGTCCAGCACGTCGTTGCGGATCTCGCGCGGGGGCAGCACCGCCAGCACGATCACGACGTAGCTGACCGCCCACGCCCACCGATTGTAGTGCATCGAGATCGACACCGACCGTTCCGTCTCGCCGTGCACCAGCGCCATCACCAGCACCAGAACCGACAGACCAAACAGGTAGGCCGCGCGGCGCGGCAGCCGGCTCATCCCGGCCCAGAACACCGCTGGCAGCAGGATGAAGGCCAGCAGGACCTGACTCAGCAGGATCGAAATCCCGACGCCAAGCCCGAGGTTGAGAAACAAGACGACCGGCGCGAAAGCCAGCAAGCCGATCGGCGTCATGAAATCCAGATGCGGCCACTCGCCGCTCGCCATGCGGAACAGGATCTGCAGAAGGTGCAGCGTGTCGCCTTCATGCTTGGCCAGATAGAAGCCGCCCTTGGCCAGCGTGACAGAGCCGAGGACCACGATCACGGCCACCAGAAACGCAATGAAAACTGCGGGATTAGGTCTGCTCATGCCCTCGGTGTGTCCATTTTTCTGCCACAGTAACCTGTCAGAAAACCAACGAAGTCAACCTGTCAAGGGTCGCGACCGGAACACCCGGAGCAGATCGGGCCGCAAGGCCATATCGTTGGAGAGCAGTCGATGAACATGCAAGCCGCCCCGGTAATGGCGCCCCCGGCCCCGCGTAGCCTGGACGATACCGGCCTGCCCGTCGTGGTGATGCGTGACATCCTGCTGAAGACGATGTTCCGCCGCAATCTCGAGCAGGTGACAGAGCTTGCCCGCGTGCTGGCGCTGCCGGTTCAGGTCACGCAGGAACTGATCGACCTTTGCCGCACCCAGCGCCTGATCGAGGCGACAGGCACGCTGCACGCCAACTCTGGCGGCGAGATGGGCTATCAACTGGCCGACGCGGGCAAGGCCCGCGCGCTGGATGCGCTGTCGCAGTCGGAATACTACGGCGCGATGCCCGTTCCGTTGGAAGACTACGGCCAGCAGGTCAAGCGCCAGTCGATCCGCAACATTCACATGTCCCGCGACCAGCTGACCGGCGCGATGGGCCACCTGATCCTGCCGCCGACGCTGATCGACCAGCTTGGCCCGGCGGTCGGCTCTGGCCGGTCGATCCTGATGTACGGCCCGCCGGGCAACGGTAAATCCTCGATCTCGAACGGCATCCGCGACGCGCTGGGCGACACCATCTTCGTGCCGCGCGCCGTGTTCTATTCCGGTCAGGTGATCACGGTTTACGACCCCATCGTGCACACCGTCGCCGAAGAACTGGAAGACGATCCGACTCAGCTGCGCCGCACCTCGAACCGCTATGACCGGCGGTATGTCCTGTGCGAGCGTCCGACCGTGATCACGGGTGGTGAACTGTCCTTGGACATGCTCGACCTTGTCTACAACGCCACTTCGCGCACCTATCAGGCGCCGTTGCAGCTGAAATCCACCGGCGGCGTGTTCATCGTCGACGACCTTGGCCGCCAGAAGGAACCGCCGCAGGCGCTGATCAACCGCTGGATCGTGCCGCTGGAGGAATCGAAGGACATCCTTGCCCTGCAATCAGGCGAAAAGTTCGAGGTGCCGTTCGACACGCTGGTGATCTTCTCGACCAACTTCCACCCGAACGAAATCTTCGACAAGGCAGCCCTGCGCCGGATCTTCTTCAAGATCAAGATCGACGGGCCAAGCCAGAAGGACTTCCTCAAGATCTTCGCGCTGGTCGCGAAAAAGAAGAAGATGCCGCTGGACGAGAAGACGCTCGTGCACCTGATCAAGAACAAGTACCCGACGATCGACAACGTCTACGCGAACTACCAGCCGATCTTCCTGATCGACCAGATGATCGCCATCTGCGAATTCGAGGGCATCCCCTACCAGATGACCCCCGAATTGATCGACCGGGCGTGGGCGAACATGTTCGTGAAGGACGAGAAGATCGTGAAATAGGCAAAGCGCGAAGGAACGACCGCGCTTTCCCCGGCGTTCGCGCCATCCGCTCTGGACCTTGCCTCGGCCCCGCGTCTACATCGCCTCGGACTGAAACCCGAAGAACGAGGACCGACATGGCCGAGATCGAACGCAAACATACCAATGACCGCATGAGCCAGATCGTGACGCATGGCGACACCGTCTATCTGGCCGGCCAAGTCGGCACCGCTGGCGCGGACATCAAGACCCAGACGCAGGACTGCCTCGACAAGATCGACGCGCTGCTGGCCGAAGCCGGCTCTGACAAGAGCCACCTGCTGCAGGCGATCATCTGGCTGGCCGACATGCGCGACTTCAACGACATGAACACCGTGTGGGACGCTTGGCTTCCCGCTGGTGCCGCTCCGGCCCGTGCGTGCGGTCAGGCGAACCTTGCGGCGCCGAACATGATCGTCGAGATCACCGTCATCGCCGCCAAGGCCTGACCCCTAAATTGAAACAAGGGGGCCCGAGCATGCCCCCTTGTTCCACGAACGCGTCACCCGGACCTTCCTCGAACGGGCGGCGCTCATTAGGGCTCCTCCGCCCTACTCCGCCGGCACCGTGGCCGGCTCGTTCGAATTTCGGTCCGGCACGCGGTCCGACAGCGGCAACTCCACCATCAGCAGCGCGACAAGGCAGGCAAGGCAGGCCATGACCGCGCCGATCAGGAAGACCGGCTGAAGGGCGTGGGCGATGCCCAGTCCGACCTGCGCCTGCAGGTCCGGGTCCATCGCCGAGATCGCCTGCGCCGTCAGCGCTCGCGGGTTCGCCCCGCCCAGAGCCGACCCAAGCTCGCGCGTCAGCCCGTGCGAGAAGATCGCCCCGAACAGCGCTGTGCCCAGCGACCCGCCGATCAGCCGGAACATGTTGGCGCTTGCCGTGCCGACGCCGACCATGTTGCCGGGAACCGAGTTCTGGATCGCGGTCACCCCGACGCCCATCACCGGCCCGATGCCGATACCCGCCGCCATGACGCAAACGACGATCAGCCAGTTCGGCGTGGAGGGCGACAGCGTCGATAGCGCGCCCATCGCGACGGCCAGCAGCAGGGTCGAGAACACCGGCAGGATGCGATACCGTCCGGTGCGCGACATGAAGATGCCCGACAGGGTCGAGGCGGTGATCATGCCCAGCATCATCGGGAAGATGAACAGACCGGATTGGGCCGGGGAAAGTCCCTTCACGACCTGCATGAACATGGGAACGAAGGTGATCGTTCCGAACATGGCGACACCGATGATCGTGCCCACCGTGTTCGACACCACGAAGTTGTTGATCCGGAAAAGCTGCAACGGCAGCACCGGCTCCTTCGCGCGATATTCCGCAGTGATGAAGGCCCCGAGCGCGACGGCAAGCGCCGCGTACAGGGCCAACATCACCGGGCTCGTCCAGGGGACGGGATTGCCACCGATGCTAGCGATTATGACGGCCAGGGAGAGGGTTGCCGCCAAGAGTCCCGCGCCGGCATAGTCAATGACCGGTTTCCGGCGCGGTGGGAGAGACTCAAGCACGATGGCGAGAATGGTAAAGGCCACAAGGCCCAGCGGGACGTTCAGAAGGAACATCCAGCTCCAGTGGAAATGTTGAACGATGAAACCGCCAGCCAGCGGCCCGATTACGGTCGAGAAGCCGAACACGCCGCCGAGGAAGCCCTGATACCGGCCGCGTTGGCGCGGCGGCACGACGTCGGCGACAGTGGCCATCGAAACGACGATCAGGCCGCCGCCGCCAAGGCCCTGCACGAAGCGGCCCAGCACCAGCGTCCAGATGCTGCCCGCCGATGCGCTGAGCAGCGAGCCCAACAGGAAGACGCCGATGCCGATCTGCAGCACCCTCTTGCGCCCGTACAGGTCGCCAAGCTTGCCGAAGACCGGCGCGCCGACGGTGGCCGCCATCAGGTAGGCGGTGATCACCCATGTGATCTGGTCGAGACCGCCCAGTTCGCCGACGATGATCGGCAGGGCGGTGGTGACGACGGTTTGGCCCAGAGAGGCCAGCAATAGGACCGAAACGACGGCCACGAAGGTCAGCTTCAGTTTCGCTCGGTCCACGCCGTCAGGATGCGTATGCAAATCCTGTGACACGGTGTTTTCCTTAAAAAAATGTGGCCGAAGACAGGAAAACCGCGACTCGCGGCCTTGATGCCCTCGTGTTGGGACCATACTTGTGCTGCAATCAATTGCATGTCAATAGCATGTATTTGTAAAACTACGTTTCCGCCGTATGATACGGGCAGGATCAAAACTGGAGGACAGGGCCATACCGTCTCGGGATGAAGTCATCGCGGAGTTTCTAGCGTCAGCGGGAATCGCGCACAGCGTCACGGAAGATGCGCTCGACATCGACGCGTCGCTGCAAGCTTGGCGTCGCCGCGTGAACAAACGCGAGCTTGGCCGCGCCGCGCTACAGGCTTTCGGGCTGGATTCGGAAATCGATCTGCCGCAGCTGGACGTCCTGATCGCGATCTGGGCCCCGTCCAAGGAATTCGGCAAGGACCGCGAACCCGAGACGATGGTCGCAACGGTCGCACAGCGGCTGAACATCGACCCCTCTCGCGCGTCCCGCATGGTGTCCGACCTGATCGGCAAGGGGCTTGCCCGCCGCGCGGTCAGCCAGACCGACGCCCGGCGCACCATTGTCGAACTGACCGACCGGGGCCGCGCCATCGTCGACGCGGTGCGGCGGTTCAAATACCTCGTGATGGGCGAGTTCCTGTCCAGCTGGACCGAGGAAGAGCGCAAAACCTTCAAGCCCCTGCTGGAACGCTTCGTATCCTGGGCGGACGAGGCTTGGGCCATTGGCCCGGAACGCTTCGCCAAGGAAGTGAACGAGATCGCCGAGGGCCTCGCGCGCAAGTGCGCGTCCTGAGGCGGTCGCGATGAGGCACCGGATCTCGGCCGGGGCGCTGGTCCTGCGGGGCGAGACGGTGCTGCTTGCCCGGCACTTCAAACCCGGCCGCTATGATTTCTGGGCGCCGCCCGGCGGTGGCGTCGAGGGGGCCGAGGACCTGGCCGCCGCAGCCGAGCGCGAGTGCTTAGAGGAAACCGGCATACGCGCACGCAGCCGCAGCCTTGCCTACATCGACGAATTGATCGACGGCCACGGCCGGATGGTCAAGTTCTGGCACGTCGCCGACTATGTATCGGGAGAGATCGACGTGACCGCCAACCCGGCAGAGGACGAAGCGATCGCCGAAGCCGGCTGGTTCACGCGCGACGCCCTGCCCGCCGGGCACGTCTTCCCGGACGTTCTGCACGGCCGCTTCTGGACCGATCTCGCCGCCGGCTTCCCTGCCCCAGTCAAGCTGCCCCTCAAACAGTCGATCTTCTGAGGATCGACGCGGGCGGGGTGGCACCCTATCTCTGTCCGCATGGTCGCCCTGCCCTCTGCCTTCACCGACTGGTTCGCCTCCAAGGGATGGACCGTGCACCCGCACCAGCAGGCCATGCTGGACCGCGCCGATGCGCCTGCACTGATGCTGGTGGCGCCCACCGGGGGCGGCAAGACGTTGGCGGGGTTCCTGCCGACGCTGGCGGAACTGGCAGACGGCGGGCATCAGGGGCTGCACACGCTGTATGTCTCGCCGCTGAAGGCGCTGGCCTCGGACATCCGCCGCAACCTGTCCACGCCGGTCGAGGAGATGCGGCTGCCGATCCGGATCGAGGATCGCACCGGCGACACCTCGGCCACCCAGAAGAAGCGCCAGCGCGCCGACCCGCCCCACATCCTGCTGACCACGCCGGAAAGCCTTGCGCTGCTGCTTAGCTACGAGGACGCGCCGCGCATGTTCGCGGGGCTGCAGCGGGTGATCGTCGACGAGATCCACGCGCTGGCGGAATCGAAGCGCGGCGATCAGCTGATGCTGGGGCTGGCGCGGCTTCAGTCGCTGTGCCCGGACCTGCGCCGTGTCGGCCTGTCCGCCACGGTCGAGGATCCGCCGGCGCTGGCGCGGTTCCTTGCGCGGCATCCCGACCCTTGCGAGATCCTTCACGCCGACCCGGGCCCGGATGCCGACATCCGTATGCTGGAAACCGAAGAGCAACCGCCTTGGGCTGGTGGCGGCGGCGCCTATGCGATTCCGGCGGTGCTGGAACAGGTAAAGCGGCATAAGACGACGCTGATTTTCCACAACACCCGCGCGCAGGCCGAGATCTTCTTTCACAACCTGTGGCTGGCCAACGACGAGGATCTGCCGATCGGCATCCACCACGGCAGCCTTGCCCGCGAACAGCGCCAGAGGGTCGAGGCGGCCATGATCGCCGGAGAGCTGCGCGCCATCGTCTGCACCGGGACGCTGGACCTAGGCATCGACTGGGGCGACGTGGATCTGATCATTCAGGTCGGCGCGCCGAAGAACGTCAAGCGGCTGATCCAGCGGATCGGGCGCGCCAACCACCGCTACAATGCGCCATCGAAGGCGCTGTTGGTGCCCGCCAACCGGTTCGAAGTCGTCGAATGCGTCGCTGCGCTGGAAGCGGCAAAGGCGCATCAGCTGGACGGCGACCCGCGCGGCCCCGGCCCCCGCGACGTGCTGTGCCAGCAGATCCTGATCTCCGCCTGCGCCGGTCCAATCGACGCCGACGCGCTGTTTGCCGACGTTACTACTGCCGGGCCCTATGCCGCGCTGACGCGGGCACAGTTCGACGCCTGCCTCGATTTCGTGGCCACCGGCGGCTATGCGCTGCGGGCCTATGACCGCTGGCAGCGGCTAAAGCAGGCGCCCGACGGGACATGGACCCTGCGCGACCCGCGCGCGGCGCGGCAGATCCGCATGAACATCGGCACGATTCAGGACAGCGAGCTTGTGAAGGTCCGGATGCGCGGTCAGGGCAAACCGCTGGGCGAGATCGAGGAAGGCTTTGCCGCGACGCTGACGAAGGGCGACACTTTCCTGATGGCCGGGCGGATCGTCCGTTATGAAGGACTGCGCGAAACCACCGTCGAGGTGACGCGCACCAACCATTCCAAGCCCCGCGTCGCGACGTTCATGGGCACCAAGTTCGCCACCTCGACCCAGCTGTCGCACCGTATCCTGCGGATGTTCCAGCAGGACAGCTGGCCCGAGCTGCCCGACCACACCGCAGAATGGCTGTCGCTTCAGCGCGAGGTGTCGAAGATGCCCGAGGCCGACCGCCTGCTGGTCGAGACCTTCCCGTGGGACGGGCGCGAGCACGCCTGCATCTACGGCTTTGCCGGGCGCAACGCGATGCAGACGCTGGGCCTGCTGCTGACACAACGGATGGAGGTTCTTGGCCTGCACCCGCTGGGCTTCGTGTCCACGGATTACGCCGTGCTGATCTGGGGGCTGGACCGTCTGGAAGATCCTGCCGCGTTGTTCGAACCGGGCAACCTGCGTACCGCGTTCGAGACGTGGTTGGGCGGAAACGCGGTGATGAAGCGCACGTTCAAGGCCAGCGCGGTGATCGCCGGGCTGATCGACCGCCAGACCGGCGGCCAGCGCAAGACCGGCAAGCAGGCGACGTTTTCGTCCGACATCCTGTACGACACCCTGCGCCGCTACGACCCCGGCCACCTGCTGCTGGAGATCACGCGCGAAGAGGCGCTGAAGGGCCTCGTCGACTTCGGCCGCGTCGAGGAAATGCTGGACCGGACGCGCGGCCGCATCGACCACGTCGCGCTGGACCGGGTGACGCCGCTGGCCGCGCCGATGCTGCTGGAGGTAGGCAAGGTTCCGATCCAAGGCATGGCAACCGACCGGCTGGTGGCGGAAGAGGCAATGCGCCTGATGCAGGACGCGGGTCTGGACGAAAGCCAAAAGGCAAAACCCCGCCGGGGCTGGCGCGTGCCCTATTGACGACTGCCATGCGGCGTCGTCTATCTAGGGAATGCGAGCGGAACAATTACAGAACGAGCAGACGTTCACACTGGCCGGCGCGGAGCTGATCGCCCGGGGCACCGGCGCCCTTTGGTGGCCCGCTCAGCGGCTGCTGGTCGTCTCGGATCTGCACCTTGGAAAATCGGAACGCATCGCCCGGCGCGGCGGCAGCCTGCTGCCCCCGTATGAAACACAGGACACGCTGGCCCGGCTGGACGCCGAGATCGAATGGCTCGATCCGCGCAGCGTCGTGTGTCTTGGCGACAGCTTCGACGACGGTCTTGCGCGGGACGGGCTGGACACCGAGGCGGTCGATTGGCTCAACCGGCTGATGGCCGGGCGGCGCTGGGTCTGGATCGAGGGCAACCACGATCCCGGTCCCGTCAGCATCGGCGGCACGCATCTGGCCGAGCTTCAGCACGCCCCGCTTAGCTTTCGCCACATCGCGCGACCCGGCGCCAGCGGCGAGATTTCGGGACATTACCACCCGAAGGCCACGCTGCACGCCCGTGGCCGTGCCGTGACGCGGCCCTGTTTCCTGTACGACAGCGACCGGGTGATCCTGCCCGCCTTCGGCACCTACACCGGCGGGCTCAGGACCGACGCGCCCGCACTGGCCGGGCTGATGCGGCCAGAGGCGCTTGCGATCCTGACGGGGCCGTTCACCGCCGAGATCCCGATGCCGGGGCGATGCTCGTGAAACCCCGGTTCGACGGATACCGCGACAAGATCCGCGACAGCTTTGCCCGGCAGACCCTGATGGGCACCTTCGGCGCCCGGCTTGACGGGATCGAGCCCGGTCAGGTGACGATCAGCGCGCCCATCATCGACTCAACCAAACAACAGCACGGGTTCGCCCACGCCGCCGTCAGCTTCGGCATCGGCGACAGCGCGGCGGGATATTCGGCGCTGACACTGCTGGACGAAACCGACGAGGTGCTGACGGTCGAGATGAAGATCAACCTGCTGGCCCCTGCGCGGGGGGACCGGTTGCGCGCCGTCGGCCGGGTGATCAAGTCAGGCCGCCGCCTGATCGTCGTCGCCGCCGACGTGTGGGCCGACACCGGCAGCGACAGCACGCATGTCGCCGTGCTGCAGGGGACGATGATCCCCGTCCCGGCCTAACATGACGCGCAGCGCGATCGTCATCGGCGCTGGCCCATCGGGTCTTGCCACGGCGGTCTGCTTGCAGAAGGCCGGGTTCGAGGTTGCCGTCCTTGAACGGAACGACCGGATCGGATCGGCGTGGCACGACCACTACGACAGCCTGCGGCTTCACACCTCGCGCAAGACCTCTGGCCTGCCGGGGCTGCCTATTCCTGCCAGCGCGGGCAAATACCCATCGCGCGCCGACATGGCCGCCTATCTTGAAAGCTATGCGCAGACCTTCGATCTGGACGTCCGGCTTGGCTATGCGGTGGACAGGGTCGATCCCGAGGATGAGGGCTGGATCGTCCGCCACGAACACGGTGACGACTTCGCCGATGTGGTGGTCTTCGCGACGGGGCTGAACGGCCAGCCGAACCGTCCGGACTGGCCCGGCCTTGACGGCTTTCCCGGCCCGGTGATGCACGGGTCCGAGTATCGCAATCCACATCGGTTCCTTGACCGGAAGGTGCTGGTGGTGGGCTTCGGCAACTCTGGCGCCGACATCGCCACCGACCTTGCGGGCGCGGGCATCGCCACCGGCCTGTCGGTGCGGAGCCCGGTCAACATCGTCCCGCTTGAGATATTGGGCGTGCCTGTGACCTCTCTCAGCCTGCTGCGCCGCGCGCTGGGACCCGCCGCCGCCGACCGCCTGAGCGCCCCGGTGATCGAGACGCTGGTCGGCCGCCCCGAGGACTATGGCCTGCGCCGCGCGGACAAGGGGCCGGTGCGGCAGGTGGTCGAGGACGGACGCGTTCCGATGATCGACGTGGGCGTGCTGGCGGCGATCAAGGCGGGGCGGATCGCCGTCCATCCCGGCATCACGCGCTTCGACGACGGCACGGTCCATTTCGCGGACGACACGAACGCCACCTATGACACGCTGATCGCCGCCACCGGCTATCGTGTGGATCTGACCACCTTCCTGCCCGACGTCCCGGACGTTCTTGATGCCAGCGGGCGCCCCAAGGTCTCGGGCGGTCCCAGCGGGCGCAGGGGCCTGTATTTCTGTTCGTACCATGCTTCACCGAACGGCCAGCTTCGGCAGTCCGCGCAGGAGGCCGCGCAAATCGCGGACCACGCCGCACAGACCCACGGCTGAAGGACGCCGCAGCGCGGCAAAAATCCACTCGCCAAGGCTGGCGAATGCTCCTAAGAAACATGCCATGCGCATCCTTCCCCTTGCCGAGGCGCGGCACCTGCCCCTTTGGCAACGCCCCGTTTCCCTGCTGTTCCTCATGGCATTCGCCATGCCCATCGCCTTCGCGACGTGGTCGGCGCTGCTGAACAATTTCGTCATCGAGGTCGCGGACTTCACCGGGGTCGAGATCGGCTGGCTGCATACCGTGCGCGAGATCCCCGGCTTTCTGGCCATCGGGGTCATCGCGCTGATCATGTTCATGCGGGAACAGGTTCTGGGCGTCGTCGCGCTTTTGCTGCTGGGCGTCGCGACGGCAGTGACCGCGTGGTTCCCCAGCCTTGGCGGCATCCTGACGATCACCATGCTGTCGTCGATCGGGTTCCACTATTTCGAGACGGTGAACCAGTCGCTGCAGCTTCAGTGGATCGAAAAGGAAAAGGCGCCGCAGCTGCTGGGCTGGATCGTCGGCATCGGCTCTGGCGCGTCCCTGCTGGCCTATGGCCTGCTGGTGCTGACGTGGAAGACCTTCGAGCTTTCTTATAACTTCGTCTACCTCGTGTCCGGCGGCACGACCGCGCTGATCGCGCTGTTCTGTTTCTTCGCCTACCCCCAGTTCGAGGCGCCGAACCCGCAAATCAAGAAGATGGTCCTGCGCCGCCGCTACTGGCTGTACTACGCGTTGCAGTTCATGTCGGGCGCGCGGCGTCAGATTTTCACCGTCTTCGCCGCCTTCATGATGGTGGAACGCTTCGGCTTCGAGGTGCACGAGGTCACGGCGCTGTTCCTGATCAACTTCCTTGCCAACATGCTGTTCGCCCCCCTGATGGGCCGCGCCGTCGCCCGCTGGGGCGAACGCCGGGCGCTGGCGTTCGAATACTGCGGCCTTGCGCTGGTGTTTATGGCCTATGGCGGGATCTACTGGTTCGGCTGGGGCGTCGCGCTGGCGGCGGCGCTTTATATCGTCGACCACATCTTCTTCACCCTCGCGTTCGCGCTGAAGACCTACTTTCAGAAGATCGCCGATCCCGGCGACATCGCCCCCACGGCGGCCGTCGCCTTTACGATCAACCATATCGCGGCCGTCTTCCTTCCGGCGGTGCTGGGCTATCTGTGGATCGTGTCGCCGGGCAGCGTGTTCGTTCTTGCCGCCGCGATGGCTGTGACCTCGCTGTGTCTTGCGCTGATGATCCCGCGCCACCCGGCGCCTGGTAACGAGACGGTGTTCTCGGGCGGCCTGCCCGCGCCGGCAGAGTAGCAGCCGCGCCCGCCCTGCCCTATATGGGGGAGGACACCCAGGAAGGGAGACACGCGATGTTTACGCTCAAGCGCAAGAAGACCGAGATGGTGACCAAGGCAGACGCGCTGCCCGGTCGGCCGAACCCGATCCCCACCGCAGACACCCACTTCATCAACGGGCGCGACCTGAAGGCCTCGGTGCCCGACGGCATGGAAGAGGCGATCTTCGGCATGGGCTGTTTCTGGGGCGTCGAGCGCAAGTTCTGGCAGACCGACGGCGTTTGGCTGTCGATGGCCGGTTATGCCGCCGGGATCACCCCGAACCCGACCTACGAAGAGGTCTGCACCGGTCTGACCGGCCACAACGAGGTGGTTCGCGTAATCTACGACCCGTCGGTCGTCAGCTATGACGAGTTGCTGCAACTGTTCTGGGAGGGCCACGACCCGACGCAGGGAATGCGGCAGGGCAACGACATGGGCACGCAGTACCGGTCGGGCATCTACTATTTCACCGACGCCCAGAAGGCCGCGGCCGAGCGGACCAAGGCCGACTTCGCGCCGCGGCTGGCCAAGGCCGGATATGGCGACATCACAACGGAAATCCTGCCTGCGCCCACGTTCTTCTATGCCGAGGACTATCACCAGCAGTACCTCGCCAAGAACCCCGCCGGCTATTGCGGGCTGGGCGGCACCGGCGTGACCTGCCCGATTGGAACCGGTGCGTGACGAACGCGCTGCCGGGCGTCGAGGACGGCGCCTGGTACTCTTGCCTGACCGATGAACTGGAAGCCCTGCGCGCCAAAGCCCGCAGGGCCGTTCATGAGCATTCAAGCATGGATCCCGGCCAACGCGGGGCCTGTGGTCCGCGTCTGCGCGGCCTGCTGGGTGCGTTGGGCGACAACGCGATGATCGAGGCGCCGTTCCACTGCGCCTACGGTGTGAACATCCACATCGGCGATGGCGTCTATCTGAACGCCTTCTGCACCGTGCTTGACACCGCGCGCGTGGAAATCGGCGCGCGCAGCTTGCTGGGCCCCGGCGTCCATATCTATTGCGCCGACCACCACCACGACGCCGCTAAGCGCGCCGAGGGGCTGGAACGCGCCCTGCCCGTCACCATCGGCGCCGATGTCTGGATCGGCGGCCGCGCGGTAATCCTGCCGGGCGTCACCATCGGCGACGGCGCCCTTGTGGCTGCGGGCGCGGTGGTCAGCCGGGACGTTCCGGCCAATGGCAAGGTCGCGGGTGTCCCTGCACGACCCATCTGATCGCCGCTTGCAGAGAGCACGGCGCTGCCGCTATAGGGCGCCATGACCACCTGGACCGCATTGACGACCCTTAAGGGCAAGGACCGCGCCGAGGCGCTTGGCGAAGCTATGGAACGGCTGCAGCCGGAACCGACAGGCGTGGGGGTCTTCGAAGTCGAAGACGGCTCTGGCTTGTGGGAAGTCGGCGGCTATTTCACCGAACAGCCGGACGAGGCCGGACTGGCCTTGCTGACGGCAGCCTTCGGCGGCGGCGACTTCGTGATCTCCGAACTGCCGGAAACCGACTGGGTCGCCAAGGTTCGCCGCGAACTGGCACCGGTCGTGGCCGGGCGGTTCTTCGTCTACGGCAGTCACGACGCCGACAAGGTGCCCGAAGGGTCGATCGCCCTGCTGATCGAGGCGGCGATGGCGTTTGGCACCGGGCACCACGGCACGACGCTGGGCTGCCTGCGCGCCTTCGACCGTCTGATCGACGCGGGCCTTGTCCCGTCTCGGGCGCTGGATCTTGGCTGCGGCACCGCCGTTCTGGCGATGGCGGCCAAGCGCGCCTTCCCCGATGCGCAGGTCCTGGCCAGCGACATCGACGCCGTCGCGGTCGAGGTCGCCGAGGCGAACCTTGCGGCGAACGGCATGGCGGGCGAAGTCTCCTGCCACGAGGCCGCCGGGCTGGATCATCCGGCACTGGCCGCTGCCGCGCCGTACGACCTGATCTTCGCGAATATCCTGAAGGGTCCGCTGATCGACCTGTCGCCCTCGATCGCGCAGGCCACCGCCCCCGGCGGTGTCGCGATTCTGTCGGGCATTCTCAATGAACAGGCGGACGAGGTGATCGCGGTCTATTCCCAAAACGGATTCAATGCCGAGCACCGGGAAGAGATCGTTGACTGGACCACGCTGATTCTGCGGCGCGCCTGAAACGAATAGGGCGGAATTCCGCCCGTCCTCGTTTTGCGTCAAACTCTGGCCACATTTGAATTCAATGAAGCGTGCAACAGTTTCGCAGCGGTGGCTTTGCAGCCGGGCGCAGAACAAGGGCAGAGGAGGCCCGCAAGAACAGCCCGCCCCACGATCCGGCCCCGCGCCGCGACGACAGGAATTCCCGAATACTCCCGAGGAGTAGACTCTTCGTTCGGACTGGACCGCGCCACGCAAGTGTCGCGGTCTTTTTTTGGCCCCATTTCCGGGGTCCGAGTCGTAGGGTCAACCGGCGAGTGCGCGCAAGTTTAGAGAACAATTTCTAAGTAAAATTAGGACTGTTTCAAGTTAAAACAGAGCGACTCACCCTATGCGTGTAAATCTGTCCGGATTCGGGCAACACGCTCTGGTTGCCACATTTTCGCCCCAATTCGACAAGATTTTGCCCATGTCGCAACGACGCTGCCGCGTTCGACACTGGTTTTTAGTCTGCTGCTAGTGATCCATGAAACACGCTGTCCTAAGCCGCCCGGACCAATCGGTTGAAAGCTTCAACCATGACGGTCTCGAACTTGCCCGCCGGAAGAAGAGCCGTCGCTCTTTCCCGGTCGCGAAGCTGCTGCAGTTCATGCTGGCCGTATTCGCCTTCAAGATCTTCCTGTTCCTCCAGCTTGGCCCGGTGGCCTACGCCGAGAAGCGGAACGATCTTGCGGAAAGCGGGGCCTTCGGGCGCGTCGCCGCCGCGGCGATGGCGCTTGATCCGGTGTCACACAAGGTGGTGGACGCTATCAAATTCGTTCTCTGAGAAGGTGGGGGCCACAGAGAGCGAAAAAAGGGCCACGTTCCGATACGCGGAACGTGGCCCTTCGTTTATTCCGACCCGGACATCGACCGTTCGGCCCGTCCGGGAATGATGCCGCAATCAGCGGCGGCCGCGACGCGACACGTTGTCGATGTCACCGCGGTGAAGGCCAAGGTCGTCCAGTTCGTGGTCCGACAGGTGCGACAGGGCGTTGCGGGTCACGCGGGTGTCGTTCCACGCGGCAAAAATGCCGACAAACTGGCCGAACAGGCCGGCGGGACGCATTGCAGGGCGACCGTCGACAGTCGGGCGGGCGGTATCATAAAGAGCCATCAGCGATCTCCTCTTAGGCTGCACTTTTCAGCGGCGCATCATGCGTCGTGAAGCGGCAGTTAGAGATCGCGCTTCGCCCGAGCAAGCCGCAATTTTGCATGGAAGCCATGCTGTTTGCGCATATCTTGGGCGTTTTGAGAACTGCGTGTTTTTTATACGAATACGAACCGGCTTCAAGCGTCGCAAACGACATTTCGGGTGACGCATTCAAGCTGCAAAATCGGCATTCCTGCGGCACGCCTGTCCGAACCGGGCTTGGCGGATGTTCGCGTTTCGTGCTAAGTTTTCACAAACAAATGAGCGAGCAGGTGAGGCAGATGCGTGTTTTGGGGATCGACCCGGGCCTTCGCATGATGGGCTGGGGAATCATCGACGTGGCCGGAACGCGGATTTCGCATGTCGCAAACGGGGTGTGCCGGTCCGAGGGCAGCGACGACCTGGCGACCCGGCTGTTGTGCCTGCACGAACAGCTGACCGATGTGGTCGCACGGTTTGCGCCCAACACGGCTGCGGTCGAACATACCTTCGTCAACAAGGACAGCGCCGGGACGTTGAAGCTGGGTCAGGCCCGCGCCATCGCGCTTCTCGTGCCCGCTCAGGCTGGGCTGGACGTAGGCGAATACGCCCCGAACCAGGTCAAGAAGACCGTCGTCGGCGTCGGCCATGCCGCCAAGCAACAGATCGACCACATGGTGCGCCTGCAATTGCCGGGCGTCGACATCAGCGGCCCCGACGCCGCCGACGCGCTGGCCATCGCCTTGTGCCACGCGCACCACGCCCGGTCGTCGGGCCGGCTGGAGGCCGCGCTGCGCAAATCCGAAGCCCGCAGCGCACGGGGCGCGGCATGATCGGGCGCATCGCGGGACGGCTGGATTATCGCGGGACCGACCATGTACTGATCGACGTGGGCGGCGTTGGCTACGTCATCCATGTGTCGGACCGGACGCTGGCCGCCCTGCCCGGCCCCGGCGAGGCGGTCGCGCTGTACACCGATCTTCTGGTTCGCGAGGACCTGCTGCAGCTGTTCGGCTTCACCACCCCGCTGGAAAAGGAATGGCACCGGATGCTGATGTCGGTGCAGGGCATCGGGGCGAAGGCGTCGATGGCGATCCTTGGCACCCTTGGGCCCGAGGGCGTCAGCCGCGCGATCTCGTTGGGCGACTGGAACGCGATCAAGGCGGCCCCCGGCGTCGGCCCCAAGATCGCGCAGCGCGTGGTGAACGAGTTGAAGGACAAGGCCCACACGGTCATGGCGATGGGCGGTGCGGTGCCATCCGACACCGCCGAACTGGCCGAGGTGATCGAACCCGGCAGCTCTGCCGCGCCCCGCCCTGCCCCGAAACCCAAGCGCGCCTCTGGCGCGGCGGCCGCGCAGGCAGAGGCGCTGAGCGCGCTTACGAACCTTGGCTATGCCCCGGGCGAGGCTGCGGGTGCCGTGGCCGAGGCCGCGCAGAACGAGACCGAGACATCGGGCCTGATCCGCGCCGCGCTGAAGCTGCTGGCGCCGAAGGGATAAGCGATGACCGAACCGGACCCCACCCTGCGCCCCGACCGGCGCCCCGAGGATGTCGACCGCGCCCTGCGCCCGCAGGGTCTGACGGAGTTCATCGGACAGGCCGAAGCGCGCGCCAACCTGCGCGTGTTCATCGAAAGCGCCCGGCGCCGGGGCGAGGCGATGGACCACGCGCTGTTCCACGGCCCGCCGGGGCTGGGCAAGACGACGCTGGCCCAGATCATCGCGCGTGAACTGGGGGTGAACTTCCGCATGACCTCGGGGCCGGTGCTGGCCAAGGCTGGCGACCTTGCGGCGATCCTGACCAACCTCGAACGCAACGACGTCCTGTTCATCGATGAGATCCACCGCCTGAACCCGGTGGTGGAAGAGGTCCTGTACCCGGCGATGGAGGATTTCGAACTGGACCTCGTGATCGGCGAGGGTCCGGCGGCGCGGACCGTGCGGATCGAGCTTCAGCCCTTCACGCTGGTCGGCGCGACGACGCGGCTGGGCCTGCTGACCACGCCGCTGCGCGACCGCTTCGGCATCCCGATCCGCCTTCAATTCTACACCCCCGGCGAACTGTCCGAGATCGTCGCGCGAGGCGCGCGCCTGCTGGGCATCGACGCCGACGCGCAGGGCGTGTCCGAGATCGCCAAGCGCGCGCGTGGCACACCCCGGATCGCGGGGCGTCTGCTGCGCCGTGTGGTCGATTTCGCGGTGGTCGAGGGTGACGGCCGCATCGGGCAAGAGATCGCGGATGGCGCGCTGACGCGGCTGGGCGTGGATCACCTTGGCCTGGATGGCGCGGACCGCCGCTATCTTGGCATGATCGCCGAGAACTACGGCGGCGGCCCGGTGGGGGTCGAGACGATCAGCGCCGCGCTGAGCGAAAGCCGCGATGCCATCGAAGAGGTGATCGAGCCCTACCTGCTGCAGCAGGGCCTGATCCAGCGCACCCCGCGCGGACGGATGCTGGCGGCGAAGGCGTGGTCTCATCTTGGGCTGGACGCGCCGAAGGCGCCGGGACAGGACGACCTGTTCGAATAGCGCCACGGCGGCGGCCACGGGCTTGCTCAGGCGCGCCGCTCGGGCTAGCCCCGCATCATGACCCTGACGCCCGAAGATATCACCGCCCTGTTCACCCGCTCTGACGGCTCCTACCTGTTCGCCCGCTGGGGCCGCCCCATCGCGCCGATTGTTTTCGGCGTAGAGGATGCGACGCTTCAGGTCGTGAAGGGCGCGTGCGAGGCCGTCGTCGCGCTGGCCGGTCACAAGATGGCCGAAACCGACCCTGAGCTTGGCGCGAACCTGATGTTCTTCTTCTTCCGCGACTGGGCCGAACTGCTGGACGTGCCTGACCTTGGCCGGATGATCGAGGGGCTGACGCCCTTGGTCGACCGGCTGCAAGCGGCAGATGCGAACCAGTACCGCGTGTTCCGCTTCGATGCCGATGGCGCGGTGAAGGCCTGTTTCGTCTTTCTGCGGATGGACGCCGCCATGTCCGCCATCCCGGCAGAGGAACTGGCGCTTGGGCAAGTGGCGCAGTCGGTGCTGCTGTGGTCCGACACGGCCTTTTCGGCGCGCTCGCCGCTGGCGGTCGCGGGCGGCAAGGTCATCCTGCGACCCGAAATCGCGGGCGTGATCGCCGCAGGCTATGACCCGGTGATGCCGGCGGTGGCGCAGGACCCCAGCCATGCGCTGCGCCTGTTCGCCCGTATGTCCGCCGCCGGCGCCTAGGCCACGCCGCCGGTTACAGCAGCCACTCGATCGGCAGCCACGAAATGACGCGAACGGCGATGCGCAGCGGCACCGTGGTGTTCGGTTCGGTGTCCCACGTCGTCACCTCTCCGCTGGCGTTCGTTTCGCTCCATTGCAGGGAACCGTCTTCGGTCTCGCTCACCTGATACGTCAGGCCCGAAAGGTTGTCGTCCAGCCAGCCCGAGATACGCTCGGCCAGCGCAGGGCTGTCGATCAGAAAGCCCATCTCTGTGTTCAGCCGCCGCGACCGTGGATCGAAGTTCATCGACCCGATGAAGGCACGCTGGCGGTCGACCGCGAAGCTTTTGGCGTGAAGCGCCGCGTCGGACAGATCAGACAAGCCGAACTCACTTAGGCTGCGTTCCCCTTCCGCCGCGCTGCGAAGTTCGAACAGATCGACCCCGCCGCGCAACAGCGGCACGCGATCCTCGATATAGCCCGAATGCACCGGCACCACGTCCGTGGCCTCCAACGAATTGGTCAGCACCCGCACGGCCACGCCATTCTCGGCAAAGGACACCAAGCGGTCGGTCGCCGAGGGGCCTGCGATGAAATAGGCGGACATGATGTCGAACGAGATTTCCGGCTCGCCGATGGCCTCCAGCAGGGTGCGCATCATCGGCGTCTCGGCTGCCTCGCCCAGCCCTTTGGCGGGATCGTCGCTGAACAACTGCGCAGGCACCCACTCGAACGGCACCGTCTGGTTGCGCAGGTTGTCGAGCAACGCCGCGCCCTGCACGGCTTCGGCGTACTCCTGCCCTTCCTCCGAGGTGCGGTTCTCGGCGTCCCGGCGTTCCAATCGGTCGGCCCAGTCGTCTTGAAAGGTCACCAGATCCGCGATCGCATAGGACGACCCGCTGGCCCAATAGCGGTTGAAATCCTCGGTCACCGCGTCCGCCGCAGGCCCGATCGCCAGCACGTCGAGGTCGATGTACTGGTTGTCCCCCTTCGCGAAATAGATGTCGCCCACGTTTCGCCCGCCGACGATGGTGGCGCGGCGGTCGAAGGTCATCGATTTGTTGTGCATCCGCCGGTTCAGGCGGAAGAAATCGAAGGCGTAGTTCAGCGGACGCCATGTCCGGAACGTGAAGGGATTGAAGATCCGCACTTCGGCGGTCGGCAGCGCGTCCAGCGCCGAAAGCTCGGGGTCCAGCGTGGGCGTGCCGTTGTCATCGACCAGCAGCCGCACGGTCACGCCACGCTTTGCCGCCGCTTGCAGTTCGGCCAGCAGGCGAAGGCCCGTCAGATCGTCGTGCCAGATATAGTATTGCGCGTCGATGCTGGCCGTCGCCGAACGCGTCAGAACCACGCGGGCCGCAAAGGCGTCCAGCCCGCTTTCCAACGCGACGATGCCCGAAACATCCGGATGCGCGGCTGTCTGCGCGCCGACCAGCCGGGTCAGCTCTGTCTCGGTCGGATCGGGCAGTTCGCCGGTTTCGGGAAGGTCCGGCAGCGGATACATCACGCGCAACGCCACCACAGCCAAGGCGAACACCGCGATCAGCCCGCCCAAGACCTTCAGAACCTTCACCATCCACCCGCCTTCCCTGTCGTGCAGAGCCAAACTAGATTGGCGGCGGCCCCCAGCAATGGCAATTGCCGTGCCGGGGAAGGAAGCGAGGCAAAATGACCCACGAATACCGCTGTCGCGTCTACTATGAGGACACCGACCTTGCCGGCATCGTCTATTACGCGAACTACCTGAAGTTCATCGAACGCGCCCGGACCGAGATGGTCGAGGCGATGGGTATCGACCAACGCGCCCTGAAGGAGGAAACCGGCACTGTCTTTGCAGTGCGGCGGGTCGAGGCCGACTATCTGTCGCCCGCGCATTTCGGCGACACCCTGACGGTCGAGACGACAACCGCGGACACAACGGCGGCGCGGCTGGTGCTGCGGCAGGACGTCAAACGCGGCGACACCCTTCTGTTCTCGGCCAGTGTGACCCTTGTTGCGCTCACGTCCGCCGGGCGGCCAGCGCGGCTTCCGGCAATTCTCCGCCAAATTTCGGCCTGAACACGCGCTCGTGTCTTCCACTTGCAGTGATTCTGGATTTTGACCTGACAATCCGGTAAGGACGACACCAACAAAGAGCCTGATACGCCGGGCCGAATACAGAGCAGGATCTATGGAAGCCGATTTCTCCTTCTTCGGGCTGTTTAGCCACGCGTCCTTTGTCGTGCAGCTGGTGATGATCCTGCTGATCGCGGCGTCGTTCTGGGGCTGGGCCATCATCATCCGCAAGTCCATCGCCTATCGCGCCGCCCGCCGCGAACAGGCCGCCTTCGACGCGGCCTTCTGGTCGGGCGAACCGCTGGACGAACTGTACGACCAGATCGGCACCGCCCCCGAGGGCGCGTCCGAAAAGATCTTTGCCGCCGGGATGCTGGAATGGCGTCGCAGCCACCGGCAGGACGGCGGCCTGATCGCCGGGGCGCAGTCGCGCATCGACCGGTCGATGGACGTCGCGATCAACAAGGAAGCCGACGAACTGACGTCGAGCCTGCCGTTCCTTGCCACGGTCGGGTCCACCGCGCCCTTCGTCGGGCTGTTCGGCACCGTCTGGGGCATCATGAACTCGTTCATCGAGATCGCGGGCCAGCAGAACACCTCGCTGGCCGTCGTGGCCCCCGGCATCGCCGAGGCGCTTCTGGCCACCGGGCTTGGCCTTCTCGCGGCTATCCCGGCCGTTGTCGCCTATAACAAGCTAAGCGCCGACAGCGACAAGATCGTCGCGGGCTATGAAAGCTTCGCGGACGAATTCTCGACCATTCTCAGCCGCCAGCTGGCCGCCTGACATGGGGGCAGGTGTCATCAAAAGCGGTGGCGGCAAGCGCCGGGGCCGTCGCGCCCGCCGGGGCGGGGCCGCCGCCATGTCCGAGATCAACATCACGCCGTTCGTGGACGTGATGCTGGTGCTGCTGATTATCTTCATGGTGTCTGCGCCGCTTCTGACGGTGGGCGTTCCCATCGAACTGCCCGAAACGGCGGCCGAGGCGCTGCCGGTCGATCAGGAAGAACCGCTGACGGTGACGATCGACGCCGAGGGCACCATCATGATCCAGACGACCGCGATCGCGCGGGACGAACTGATCGGCCGCCTGCGCGCCATCGCCGCCGAGCGGACCAGCAACAAGATCTTCCTGCGGGCCGACGGAAACATCCCCTACGCGCGCGTCGCCGAACTGATGGGTGCGCTGAACGCGGGCGGGTTCAAGAACATCGGTCTGGTCACCGACACCGGCGGCCCGACGATGGATTCCACGGGCGGCTGACGCGAATTGGACGCGGGAACAACCATATCCGGCGCGGGCCACGGCCTGCTGTTGGCCTTCCTGATGTTCGGCGGCCTGTTGCAGCCGCGCGACGAGGAACCTGAATTCAACGCCGCCGACGTGTCGCTGATCTCGGCCGAGGAATTCGCGGCGTTGCAACGCCCCGAGGTCGAGGCGGACGCGCCCGACGCGACCGTTGCCGTTCCCGAACCCGAAGAACCGGTGGTCGAGGATTCGCCCGCCCCCACGATGCGCCCCGAGGCTCCCGTGGAACAGCCCGAACCGCCCGCGCCCGAAGCTCCCGAACCGCCACAGGACGCCCCGGTCGAGGCCGAGGAACCGCCCGCGCCCGAGGCCGAGGTGACAGACACCCCGCCCGAAGAGATCGCGCCGCCGGTCGAAGACACCGCGATCCCCGACATCACGCCGCCCGCCGAGGAAGCCGCGCCCCGCGACATCCCGCGCGTGGCGCCGATCCCCGTGCCCGAAGCGCCGGACGTTCCCGAAATCGCGGACACCCCCGCCCCGCGCGTGGACGAGAACGCCGACAGCGACCAGCAGGCCGAGGAACAGCCCGAAGCCGCGCCGGAAGAGGCGACCACCGAGATCGCGACAGAGGCGAACCGCGCCCCGGCCAGTTCTCCGGCGCCCACCGCCCGGCCCGCTCCGCCGCCGACGCCCGCGCCGTTGACCGAAGAGGTCGAGGAACCCGTCGAGGTGACCGAAGCGCCCGAGCCGCCCGCGGAAACGCCGGAAGAAACGCCCGACGAAACGCCGGCGCCCGACGCGGACCCGCTGGCCGACGCCATCGCTGGCGCCGTTGCTGATGCGGTTTCGGAAACCACATCCGCGCCGCCCGCCAGCAGCACCGCCGCCGGCCCGCCGCTGAACAACAGCGAGCGCGAAGGCCTGCGCGTCGCCGTCCAGCAATGCTGGAACCTCGGCGCGTCCTCGACCGACGCGATGCGGACCACGGTGATCGTCGGCGTGTCGATGAACCGCGACGGGACGCCGGACACCGGATCGATCCGGCTGATCTCGTCCGAGGGCGGCACGCAGGACAGCGTCACGCAGGCCTACGAAGCCGCCCGCCGCGCGATCATCCGCTGCGGCGCGCGGGGCTTCCCCCTGCCGGAAGCCAAGTACGACCACTGGCGCGATATCGAGATGACGTTCAATCCCGACGGGATGCGGCTGCGATGAACCGCGCCCCCGGCAAGTCCCTGCCGCGTCAATGGTGCGCCGCTGTGCAAGCGGCGCATCCGGGCTACACTGTAATTTGCGGACCTGCCGCACCCCGCCACACGCGGACCCAACCGGAGACGACGAGGATCAAATGACCCGCCTGATCGTGCTGACCATCCTGCTGGCACTTACCGGCCTGACCCCCGCCGCGGCGCAAAGCCCGGGCCCCCTGCGCATCGAGATCACCGAGGGCGTGATCGAACCTTTGCCGTTCGCCTCGCCACAATTCGTGGCCGAAACCCCCGGCGCCGAGGCGATCGCGGCACAGATCACCCGTGTGGTGTCCGCCGACCTGACCAACACGGGCCTGTTCCGCGAAATTCCGCAGGGCGCCTATATCTCCGGGATCACCAGCTTTCAAAGCCCGGTACAGTATTCCGACTGGAAAGCGATCAACGCGCAGGCGCTGATCACAGGGGCGGTCTCGCTTCAGGGCAATCAGGTCATCGTCAAGTTCCGCCTGTTCGACGTTTTCGCCGAAAGCCAGATGGGCGACGGCCTGCAATTCGTGGCCAGTCAGGACAGCTGGCGCCGCATGTCGCACAAGGTGGCGGATGCCGTGTATTCCCGGATCACCGGCGAGGGCGCGTATTTCGACAGCCGCGTGGTGTTCGTCAGCCAGACCGGCCCCAAGGACGACCGCCGCACCCGTCTGGCGATCATGGACTACGACGGCGCCAACCTTGAATATCTGACCGACAGCAACGCCATCGTGCTGGCCCCGCGCTTTTCGCCGGACGGCAACCGCGTGCTGTACACCAGCTATGAGACCGGCAGCCCGCGCATCCACGTTCTGGACGTCGACACGGTTCAGCGGCGGGTGCTGGAGAACGAAGCTGGCGCGATGTCGGTCGGCGCCGCCTTCAGCCCGGATGGGCAGCGCGTGATCTATTCGCTTGCGCGCGGCGGCAACTCGGACCTGTACGAACTGAACGTCGCCACCGGCCAGACCCGGCAGCTGACCTCGGCGCCGTCGATCGAAACCTCGCCCAGCATGTCGCCGGACGGGCGGTTCATCGTGTTCGAAAGCGACCGGTCCGGTACGCAGCAGCTGTACGTGATGCCCGCGTCGGGCGGCGAAGCCACGCGCATCAGCTCTGGCGCGGGGCGCTATGCCGCGCCGGTGTGGTCGCCGCGCGGCGACATGATCGCTTTCGTCAAGCAGAACAACGGCCGGTTCCACATCGGCGTCATGCGCACCGACGGGTCCGAGGAACGGCTGCTGACGGCGTCCTTCCTTGACGAAAGCCCCAGCTGGTCGCCCAACGGCCGGGTGATCATGTTCACCCGCGAAAGTCAGGGCGCCAGCGGCGCGCCGTCGCTGTACTCGGTCGACATTTCGGGCCGCAACCTGCGCCGCGTGCCGATCGACGGCGCCGCGTCGGACCCGGCGTGGTCGCCGCTGCTGCAGTAAACGCGAAAGATTCCCAATCCCCCTGCGAGATGCTAGACTGAGCGCATCGAGCACCAAATGACCCAACGAGGCATGACCCAATGACCCCCTTCCGGATTGCCATCGGCGCGCTGGCGCTGGCCGCGGTTGCGGCCTGTTCGCAGAACGAGCCCACCGGCTTTGGCGCAGGGGACGACCCCCTGAGCAACCCCGACGCCTATGATCCGAACAACCCGTATGCAGGCGACCCGTCGAACCCGGCGTCGCCCGCCTATTTCGCGGCGACCGTCGGTGACCGCATCCTGTTCGAGGTCGACCAGAGCACGCTGAACACCACCGCGCAGGCAATCCTTGCCCGGCAGGCCGAGTGGCTGAACGCGAACCCCGAGTACACCGCGACCATCGAAGGCCACGCTGACGAACAAGGCACGCGGGTCTACAACTTCAACCTCGGCGAACGGCGCGCGAACTCTGTTCGCGAATACCTGATCTCGCGTGGGGTTGCGGCGAACCGTCTTCAGACCATTTCCTATGGCAAGGAACGCCCGCTCGAGATTTGCTCGGAAGAGGCGTGCTATGAAAAGAACCGCCGTGCCGTGACCGTTCTGGCGGTCGGCGCGGGCGTCTGACGGATCTGACGGAGGACACGACGTGAAGCGCGTGACGAAAGCGGGATTGCTGGCCCTGTCGCTTCTGGCGGCGGTGCCGGCGGCGGCACAGGACAGCACACTGGCGGACATCCGGCAGGAACTGTCGGTGCTTTATGTCGAGATCCAGCGTCTGAAGCGCGAACTGTCGACCACCGGGTCGCCCGGCGTTTCGCTGGGCGGCTCTACCGGCATCGAGCGGCTGAACCGGATCGAGTCCGAACTTCAGCGCCTGACCGCCGAGGCGGAGCAGATGGAATTGACGGTGAACCGCGTGGTCACCGATGGGACCAACCGCATCGGCGACCTCGAATTCCGCCTGTGCGAACTGGAAGCCGACTGCGACATCGGCTCGTTGGGCGAAACGCCAACGCTTGGCGGGGTCGACACCGGACCGGTAACGACGCCTGCAGTGGACACCACGCTGCCTTCGGTTCCCGCAGGCGATCCCGCTACTACGGGTGGCGGCGAACTTGCCATGAGCGAGCAGGCCGATTTCGACAACGCGCGCGCCGCTTTCGATGCGGGCGAATTCGCCCAGGCGGCGCAGCTGTTCCGGGGGTTCACCGACACCTATCCGGGCGGCCCGCTGAACGCCGAGGCCCATTATCTGCGGGGCGAGGCGCTGCGATCCTCGGGCGACACCGCCGGCGCGGCCCGCGCCTATCTCGACAGCTTCAAAAGCAGCCCGGACGGCAACCGCGCCCCCGATGCGCTGTTGAACCTTGGCGTGTCGCTGGGCGATCTGGGACAGGTCGAGGAAGCCTGCGTGATGCTGACCCAGGTCGGCCAACGCTTCCCCGGCTCGGCTCAGGCCGGAACCGCCGTCTCGCGCGCGCAATCGTTGGCCTGCCAGTGAGCCAGCCCGCCCGGGCGGCTCTTGAAGGGTACCTTTCGACCCTCGATCCTTCGGCACCAATGGCCGTCGCCGTCTCGGGCGGCGGCGACTCGCTTGCGCTGCTTCACCTTCTGCACGACCACGGCCTTGCCGCCGCCGCGCTGACCGTTGATCACGGCCTGCGGCCCGAGGCGGCGGACGAGGCCCGCATGGTGGCCCGCATCTGCGGCGAGCTCGGCCTCCGGCACGCCGTCCTGCAATGGCGATGGGATGGCGAGGGCAACCTGTCCGAAGCCGCCCGCGAGGGGCGCTATTCCGCCTTGGCGGACTGGTGCCGTGACGCCGGCATTGGCGCCTGCGCCCTCGGCCACACGCGCGACGACAACATCGAAAGCTTCTTCATGGGCCTGTCGCGCGGCGCCGGGCTGGACGGGCTGTGCGGCATGAGGCCCGCCTTCGATCGCGACGGCGTTCGGTTTCATCGCCCATTGCTGGACGCCTCGCGCGAAAGTCTCCGAGACGTGCTGCACGACCGCGGGGTCGGCTGGGCCGAGGATCCGACCAACGCCGACACCACCTATGACCGGGCGCGAATCCGCGCCGCGCTTGCCACGCTGGACCTGCCGGACGGCCAGATTGCACAATCCATAGGCAACCTCGCCGCCACCCGGCGCGACATAGGCGAGGAATTGCTGCACATCCTTACCGGCCATTGGCGCACGGACGGTCCCGATATCGTGATCGACCTTGGCGCGTGGACCGCCCTGACCGCCGAGTTCCGCCGCCGCACGCTGGCCGCGGCGCTGCGGTTTCACACGGCGGCCCGGCACGCCCCACGGGCGGCGGCCATGATGCGCATCGTCGCCCGCGATTGGACCGGCGATCCGGGACCGGCCACGCTGGCGGGCTGCACCATCGGGGCGGACGGTGAAACGATCCGCATCGGACGCGAGGCCGCCGCGGTCCCACCCGCCGTAAGCACCCGCGAAACATGGGACAATCGCTGGACCGTCGAGGGGACACACAGCCCCGACACAGTCATCCGCGCGCTGGGAGAGGCCGGGGTGGCGCTGCTGGATCCGGGCTGGAAGTCAGGCACCCTGCCCCGCCGCGCAATGCTGGCCGCTCCGTCGGTCTGGCGCGGCGACGTTCTGGTGCACTGCCCGTTCGGACCGCTGGCCGATCCGCGCGCGCAAGAGGCATGGACCTGCACCTCTGCCGACGACAGCCAGAGGTTCACCGCCGCCCTGCGGTCCGCATAACCGTCTGGGCGCACCGTGACCCTTTCGCACACCGGTCGTGCGTGTGCCCTTTCTCGTTGAAGATCCCGCCCCGATGCCTATTTTAGTACAGCAGGTCCGCGCAGGCTCCGGCGTCGGGCAATTCTTGGAGGTCCACTTTTGGGTAACGCCAGAAATATCGCGTTTTGGGTTGTGCTGTTCCTGCTGATCCTGGCGCTGTTCAATCTGTTCAGCGGAGGTCAGTCCACGATGACGACCCGCTCGATCAGCTATTCCGAATTCGTTCAGCGCGTTCAGGATGACGAGGTAAGCTCGGTCACCATCGACGGCGAGCGTGTGATGTTCCGCGGCAGCGACGGTCAGGATTACTCCACGATCCGTCCGGACGACGCCAACATCACCGACATGCTGATCACCAACGACGTCACCGTGAACGCACGGCCGCAGGAACAGTCTGGTTTCCAGACCATCCTGATGACCTTCCTGCCGTTCCTTCTGCTGATTGGTGTCTGGATCTACTTCATGAACCGGATGCAGGGCGGCGGACGCGGCGGCGCGATGGGCTTTGGCAAGTCCAAGGCCAAGCTGCTGACCGAAAAGCACGGCCGCGTCACCTTCGACGACGTCGCGGGCATCGACGAGGCGAAGGACGATCTGGAAGAGATCGTCGAGTTTCTGCGCAACCCGCAGAAGTTCAGCCGTCTTGGCGGCAAGATCCCGAAAGGCGCGCTGCTGGTCGGCCCTCCGGGCACCGGTAAGACGCTTCTGGCCCGTGCCGTGGCTGGCGAGGCTGGCGTGCCCTTCTTTACCATCTCGGGCTCTGACTTCGTCGAAATGTTCGTGGGCGTCGGCGCAAGCCGTGTCCGCGATATGTTCGAACAGGCGAAGAAGAACGCGCCCTGTATCGTCTTCATCGACGAGATCGACGCCGTGGGCCGGTCGCGTGGCGTAGGCTACGGCGGCGGCAACGACGAGCGCGAACAAACCCTCAACCAGCTGCTGGTCGAGATGGACGGTTTCGAGGCGAACGAAGGCATCATCATCGTCGCCGCGACCAACCGTCCCGACGTTCTGGACCCCGCGCTGCTGCGCCCCGGCCGTTTCGACCGTCAGGTG
The DNA here is from genome assembly GCF_029168315.1 of Psychromarinibacter halotolerans. Taxonomy (NCBI): domain Bacteria; kingdom Pseudomonadati; phylum Pseudomonadota; class Alphaproteobacteria; order Rhodobacterales; family Paracoccaceae; genus Psychromarinibacter; species Psychromarinibacter halotolerans. Next base: position 202,054 of record NZ_JARGYD010000005.1, on the reverse strand, counting down.
CAGGTGCCGAACCCGGACATCAAGGGCCGCGAGAAGATCCTGTCGGTTCACGCCCGCAAGGTGCCGCTGGGCCCCGATGTCGACCTGCGCATCATCGCGCGCGGCACGCCCGGCTTCTCGGGCGCCGACTTGGCGAACCTTGTCAACGAGGCGGCGCTGATGGCCGCGCGCGTCGGCCGCCGGTTCGTCACGATGGAGGACTTCGAGAACGCGAAGGACAAGGTCATGATGGGCTCCGAGCGGCGATCGATGGTCATGACCGACGACGAGAAGAAGCTGACCGCCTACCACGAGGCGGGCCATGCGATCGTCGGCCTGAACGTCCCGCAGCATGATCCGATCCACAAGGCGACCATTATCCCGCGCGGTCGTGCGCTGGGTCTGGTGCTGTCGCTGCCGGAACGCGACCAGCTGTCGGTGACCTTCACCAAGTACACGTCCAAGATCGCGATGGCGATGGGCGGTCGCGTGGCGGAAGAGCTGATCTTCGGCAAGGAGAACGCGACTTCTGGCGCGGCGTCTGACATCCAGCAGGTGTCGAAGATCGCCCGTGCGATGGTCACGCAGTTCGGCTTTGCCGAGGAACTCGGGTACATCGACTATGCGAACGAGCAGCAGTCGTACCTGGGCGCCTATGGCGGTGGCACCAACCACTCCGAAGACATGCAGCGCAAGATCGACGCGAAGGTCAAGGAACTGGTGGACGAAGGCTATGAGACCGCACGGCGCATCCTCTCCGAGAAGAACGAGGATCTGCACCGGCTGGCCCAAGGTCTGCTGGAGTACGAGACGCTGACCGGTGACGAGATCACCAAGGTGATCGCTGGCGAGCCGCTGAACCGTGGCGACGACGAGGACGATCATCGTAACGACGCGGGCGGCAGCGCCAGCGTCACGGCGATCCCAAAGACCAAGCCCAAGCCGAAGCCCTCGGGCGAAGGCGGGCTAGAGCCGGAACCGTCCTGAACCCGGTCTCGACCTGAACATCAAACCCCGCGCCCCGGCGCGGGGTTTTTCTTTGGGCGCCGCGTCTGCGCAGGCAGGCCCACCGGCCAAAACCGCCACCGATTGCCGCCGCCCGTCCAGAGTGGCAGACTGGCGCCGTCTGCACAGCCAACCAAGGATCTTTGTCCATGCCCGCGCTTGTCCGCTCCGAATACACCGCCCGGATCACATGGCTGGGCCGTGTGCCAGACCGCGACTCAGGCATGCGCGCCGAGCCGCTAGACCGCGTCCCGGCGCAGATGGAGGGGTTCGAGGGCGAGGCGCATGGCGGGCTGACACGGCCATCCTGCTCGCGCTTCACCATGCTTTACCCGCGCTATACCACCGTGCGGAACACCCGCCAGATCTCGATCGTATCGGCCGAGGAACTGGCAGTGATCGCAGGCAAGATCGGGCTCGATACGCTGAACCCTTCCCTGCTGGGGGCCTCGATGGTGGTCGAGGGCATCCCCGATTTCAGCCACGTGCCGCCCGGGTCGCGTCTGCGCATGCCGTCGGGCGCGGTGCTGACCATCGACCTGGAGAACGGCCCCTGTGTGCAGCCCGGCCGCGAGATCGAGGCCGAGGCGCCGGGTCATGGCAAGGCATTCAAGCCCGCCGCCGAAAGCCTGCGCGGCGTTACCGCCTGGGTCGAGCGCGAAGGCGAGTTGGCCGTGAATGACGCGGTCGAGCTGTTCCTGCCCACCCAGCCTGCGTGGGCGCCGATGGCGGTTGCGGCGCAGTAGCCCCTAGAAGAAGTTCTGCGGGTCGATGTCGATCGACAGCCTCAGGTTCGCCGGCAGGCGCACCTGCGCCACCCATTGCGCGAGCGCGGCTTGCAGAGGTGCGGTTTTCTCGGCCTTGACCAGCAACCGCACGCGGTGGCGTCCGCGAATGCGGGCGATGGGCGCTGGCGCCGGTCCAAAGACCTGTGCCCCGATGCGCCGCAACGGCCCATCCGCCCGCGCCAGCGCGCCGCCGATGTCGAAGGCTTGCTGCGCCTCGGGCGACGAGATGACGATCCCCGCCATGCGTCCATAGGGCGGCACGCCCGCCGCCTTCCGCTCGGCCGCCTCGGCCCGCCAAAAGCCTTCCTCGTCACCAGACAGGATTGCCCGGATCACCGGATGCTCTGGCTGGAAGGTCTGCAAAAGCGCCAGCCCCGCCCGCTCGGCCCGCCCGGCGCGGCCCGCGACCTGCCGCATCAGCTGGAACGTCCGTTCCGCCGCGCGCAGATCCGATCCCTGCAGGCCAAGATCGGCGTCGATCACCCCGACCAGCGTCAGCAGCGGAAAGTTGTGCCCCTTGGCGACAAGCTGGGTGCCGATGACGATATCGGCCCCGCCGGATGCGATCTCTTCGACCTTCGCCTTCAGCGCCCGGGCAGAGCCGAACAGGTCCGACGACAGCACCGCGATCCTGGCGTCTGGAAACAGGGCGGCGGCCTCTTCGTGCAGGCGTTCGACACCGGGTCCGACCGGGGCCAGCTTGCCCTCGACCTCGCAGGATGGGCAGACCTCGGGCATCGGTTTCGTCTCGCCGCACTGGTGGCAGACAAGACGTTTGAGGAAGCGGTGCTCGACCATCCGCGCGTCGCAATGGTCGCAGGCGATCTGGTGCCCGCAGGCCCGGCAGATCGTCACCGGGGCATAGCCGCGCCGGTTCAGGAACAGCAGCGACTGCTCGCCCGCTTCCAGACGTTCGCGCACCGCCGCCTGTAACGAGGGCGAGACCCAGCTGCTGGACGGCAGGTCTTCATCGCGCATGTCGATGGCGGACATATCCGGCAATTCCGACGCCCCGAACCGGGATTTCAGCTCTAGCCTTGAATATTTCCCGCTTTCCGCGTTCACCCAGCTTTCAAGGCTGGGCGTCGCCGAGGCCAGCACGACCTGCGCCGAAGCGATCGAGGCGCGCAGCACGGCCATGTCCCGCGCGTTGTACAGGACGCCGTCTTCCTGCTTGTAGGACGTGTCGTGTTCCTCGTCGATGACGATCAGTCCAAGGTCGCGGAACGGCAGGAACAACGCGGACCGCGCGCCGACGACCAGCTGCGCGCCGCCCTCACCCACCATCTTCCACGCGCGCCGCCGCTCGGTCATGGTGACGCCGGAATGCCATTCCGTCGGCATCGCGCCGAACCGCGCCTCGACCCGTTTCAGGAACTCTGCCGTCAGCGCGATTTCAGGCAACAGCACCAGCGCCTGCCGGCCCTTGCGCAGACATTCCGCCACCGCTTCCAGATAGACCTCGGTCTTGCCCGATCCGGTGACGCCCTTCAGCAGCGTCGTGCCATAGGCCCCGGACCGGATCGCGGCGCCCAGCACCTCGGCCCCCGCCGCCTGATCGCCGGTCAACTCCTTGCCCGGCAGTTCCGGATCCAGCCGCGGATACGGCAGGTCGCGCGGGCTTTCCTCTTCGGACACGGCGCCTTGCTTCACCAGCCCCTTCACCACGGACGACGTCACCCCCGCCGTTTCCGCCAGTTCGCCCAGCGTGAACGACAGGCCGCCATACTCGGACAGGACCTCCAGCACCCGGCGACGGGCGTCTGTCATCCGGTCGGGTTCGGCATGGCCCAGCCGGTAGACCTTGCGCATGGACGGCGGATCGCCCAACCCGGGCGACCGCGTCGCCAGCCGCAGCATCGCGGGCATCGGGGTCAGGGTATAGTCCGCGACCCGCCCCAGGAATTGTCGCATTTCGTCAAGCATGGGGGCGGCATCCAGCACACGGATCACGCTGCGAATCTTCGATATGTCAAAGTCGCCGCGCCCCGGCCCCCAGACCACGCCCAGCACCTTGCGCGGGCCCAGCGGCACCTCGACGAAGGCGCCGACGAAACAGCCGCCCTCGGGCGCCTTGTAATCCAACAGGCGATCAAGCGGCTGCGTGGTCAGCACGCCGACCAATGCGCCTTCCTCGAAATGCGACGGCATCTCGCTCACGCGGTGTCCTCGCGCGTCATGTCTTCGTACAGCCAGACCATGCGGTCGACGAACCACGCCTTCCCGCCCATGGCAAGGGCCAGTCCGGCCAGAACCAGCCCTGCGTCCAGCCACCAAAGCCCGGCAAACAGCAGGACCATGCCAAAGGCAGAAACCGCGGTCAGCATGTGGCAAACGGCGACATGTTTCGCGGGCACTGGCCGGTCTTTCCGCGCCAGCCACAGCCGTTCGCCCGCCGTGCCCTTCCCGGCCCAGCCGACCGGCGGGCCAGAGACGGGCGCGAACAGGCGCGGGTTGAGCCATGTGAACAGCACGACGGCGACCACTGGCGCCAGCGCCCACCATCCCAGCCAGACCCTGCTCCAGATCGCGAGCGCCAGCAAAGGCAGCACGGCGAACCGCGAGAACACGCTGCCGGGGTGGGCGTGCCGGGCCCATGCGTCGTCGTCCATCGCCATCGACCGTTCGGCCAGACGGTAAATGTCCATGATGCGCCCCCTCGTCGGCAGACGGCCCGGTTCTACTTTAACACCACGTTGGCATGCGCTAACAGAGAGCCAACCGCAAGCGTCCCCCCTAGGAGGCCCAAATGAAATTCTTCGTAGATACTGCCGAAATCGATGCGATCCGCGAGCTGCACGAGCTTGGCATGGTCGATGGCGTGACCACCAACCCCTCGCTGATCGCGAAATCCGGGCGTGACATCAAGGAAGTCACCAAGGAAATCTGCGACCTCGTCGATGGCCCCGTGTCGGCCGAGACCGTGGCGCTGGACGCCGAGGGCATGATCGCCGAAGGCCGCGAACTGAAGAAGATCGCCGAGAACATCGCGATCAAGGTTCCGCTGACGTGGGATGGCCTGAAAGCGTGTAAAACGCTGTCGGAAGAAGGCAATATGGTCAACGTGACCCTGTGCTTCACCGCGAACCAGGCCCTGCTGGCCGCCAAGGCCGGCGCGACCTTCATCTCGCCCTTCATCGGCCGTCTCGACGACCTGAACCTCGACGGGATGGAGCTGATCGCCGACATCCGCGAGATCTATGACAACTACGGGTTCGAGACGCAGATCCTTGCCGCTTCGATCCGGTCCGCGAACCACATGTCCGAGGCTGCCAAGATCGGCGCCGACGTCGCGACGGCCCCGCCCGCCGTGATCAAGGCGATGGCGAACCACGTCCTGACGGACAAGGGGCTCGACGCCTTCCTGAAGGATTGGGAAAAGACCGGCCAGACGATCCTCTGATCGGTCTGCCCTGTTCAAGTTGCGAAAGGCCGCCGGTGATCCCGGCGGCCTTTTTTCGTGCGGACGGTTCAGCCGGATCAGAACTTTGGCCGGCCGTACTGCCAATCCGGCCAGTGCTTGCGCATCTCTGTCGCGTCGTCGCGGGTGCGGTATTCCAGCGCCTCGAAGTTGCCGTTCAGCCGCTTCAGCTCTGCCCGGTCCAGCGTCACCCCCAGCCCCGGCCCGTCGGGAACCGCCACCGCGCCGTTCACGATGGGCAGCTTGCCGCCCTCGATCACCTCGTCGGTCTGCCACGGCTGGTGCGTGTCGCAGTCGTAGGTGAGGTTCGGCGTCGCCGCCGCGAGATGGGTCATCGCCGCCAGCGAGATCCCAAGGTGAGAGTTCGAGTGCATCGACAGCCCCAGCCCCCAGATCCGGCAGATCTCGGCGAGATCGCGGCTGGCCTTTAGCCCGCCCCAATAATGGTGGTCCGACAGGATCACGCGGAACGCGTCGTGTTTCATGTTGGGCGGCAGGTGCGATGGTTCCACCACGTACATGTTGGTCGCCAGCGGCACGTCGGTCGCCGCCTGGATCACCGCGTTGCCGTCGATGCCCTTGGTGGGGTCCTCGAGGTACTCGACCAGCCCTTCCAGCCGGGGCAGCAGGTCCAGCACCGTGTGGACGTGCCAGCCACCGTTCGGGTCGATCCGCAGGGGCGCGTCGGGGAACGCGTCGCGCAGCGCCTCGAGCCCCGCGATCTCGGCCAGCGGTTCCAGCACACCGGCCTTCAGCTTGATCGCCTTGAAACCGTAGGCGTCGACCATGCTGCGGGCTTCTTCGACCAGTTGCTCGGGGCTCAGAACCTCGCCCCAGTCGTCGGGCGCCTCGTTCGCGTGGCCCGCGAACTTGTAGAACAGGTAGGCCGAGAACGGCACGCTTGCGCGCACCTGTCCGCCCAGCAGATCCACCACGCGCTGCCCGGTCGCCTTGCCCAGCGCGTCCCACATCGCCACCTCGACGGCGCCGCCAACCCGCAGGCGCAGCCGCGTCGGCGCCTCGGGCAGCGCAGTCGCAGTACGCGCCCACAGACCGTTCAGGTCGGTGACCGCCAGCCCCCGGCACGAAGGCGCCATCGCCGCCAGCCCCGCCAGCACGTCCTCGGTCCCATAGCTTTCGCCCAGCCCGATCACGCCATCCTCGGTCTCGACCTCGATCACCGAGCGCAGGGCAAACGGTTGGTGACAGCCCGCGTTGTTCAGAAGCGGCGGGTCGTAGAAGGCGATCGGCGTGACGCGTATGTCGGCGATACGAAGGTCGGTCATTCTTGCTCTCTATGCTGTTGCTGGGCCGGGCGGGTTCCCCGGCGCGGAATCAAGGCCCGCAGGGCCGCCGCGCCAGCGCCGACCCGCCCCCCGGGGCGGCGCTTGTCTGGCGGCACGGGCAGCGCCAAAGGTCGTCCAAGCTTGGCCAACATAAAGCGATCCGTGGCGACGTCGGTGCGCCACCCCGCAGGTCGGCGCAGCCACGGCTTTGCTCCTTATCTGTGATCGGTTCACCCGTTCACCCGGTTCGCCTCGATGTAATCCATGTTCAGATCCTGCCCGAGGCCCGGTTCCTCGCGCCCGTGGATATAGCCGTCGGCGTCCATCTCGTCGTCGATGCGGTTTTGGTACTCCTTCGGCTCATCGTAATCGATGAACGGATGCAGCAACCCGCGCTCGTAGAACGAGGTGTTCGGGATCGCCAGCGCTACGGACAGGTTGCCCGCCCCGGTGCCGTGGATCTCGCACGAGATGTGGAAGCACTCTGCCATGTTGGCGCATTTCATCGCCGGAGAGATGCCGCCCACGTCCCAGACACCGGACCGGACAAGGTCGCACGCGTCATGTTTCACCCACTCGCCCCGGGTCCAGTGCTTGCCGGTCATCGTCTCGGGGCCAAGGATGTTCAACCGCGAGTTCTGCGTCAGCCACTTGTAGGAGGACATCGACGCCTCCTCCATCGGCTCTTCCATCCAGCGATAGTCGAGGTCGGCCAGCTTTTCGGCCAGCCACAGCACGTCGGTCCGGGAATAGAAATGGTGCGGGTCCAGCATCAGCGGAAAGTCCGGACCCACCACCTCGCGCACGGCAGCACAGGCCTTGTAGTCCATCCGCACGTCCGGCGCGCCGGGCACCGGCGGCATCCAGCCGTGCAGCTTGATCGCCTTGTAGCCGCGCTTCACCATCCAGTCGGCGAAGTTCGCGTAATCCTCGGGCGTGGCCAGCCCGTTTTCCAAGTCGTCGCCGCACATGGTCGACCCATAGGCAAGGATCTTCGGACGGTAGCCGCCCAGCAGCTTCCACACGGGCATCCCCGCCGCCTTGCCTTTCAGATCCCACAGCGCCAGATCGACGGCGGCCAGCGCCCGGTCGGTCAGCTCTCCGCCGGACAGGCGCTGCCACTTGTAGACGCCGTACCACAGCTTCTCGGTCGCAAGGGGGTCCTTGCCGATCAGGTTCGGCCGGACGAACCGCTCTAGCAGGTACTCGCGCACGTCGCCGCCCCGGCAGACCACACGGCCCTGGGTGCCGTCATCGCAGGTGATCACCAGCAACGAACTGGTGGTCTGGCTCACCGGGCCGGGATGGCCGTGGCCATCGCTGTCACGGACGGTGTTGGTGGAATGGCGAAAGGTGATCGCCTCGACGGTTTCGATCTTCATGTGGGCAGGTCCCCGGACAGACGTTTCAGAAAGTCGGCCCCGCGCGTCAGACAGGCGCGGGCGGCGGGCAGAAGACGCCCGCGGTTGATAAAGCCGTGGGTGACCCCCGGCTCTTGATGGTAATCCGTATCGACGCCCGCCCCGCGCAGCGCGGCGGCCATATCGGCGTTCTCGTCCGCCAGCACGTCCAGTTCAGCGGCGATCAGGCAGGCAGGCGGCAACGCCGACAGAGCGTCGGAATGCAGCGGCACGACCAGCGGATCGGTGCCCGCATCGGGCGCGTACATCGCGAACAGCTCTGTCATCCGCACCTTTGTCAGCCCCGGCCCTTCGCCGTAGCGGTCGTAGCTTTCGCGCGAAAAATCACGGTCGTAGACGCCATAGACCAGCAGCATCCCGATGGTGGCGCCCGGCCGCGATAGCGCGCAGGCCAGCGCAAGGTTCGCCCCGGCCGAGGCGCCGCCGATGGCGATCCGCCCCGGATCCAGCCCCAGCGCGGCGCCGTTCTCTGCAAGCCAGCCCAGCGCCGCCTGCGCGTCGTTCAGACCGGCGGGATAGGGATGCGCCGGCGCCAGTCGATAGCTGACCGACAGGACGGACCAGCCGCTTTCGGCGGCCAGTGCCCGGCACGCCGCCTCGTTCAGCGCAATGCTGCCGCCGTTCCATCCGCCGCCGTGCAGGTACAACAGCACCGGCGCATCCGCCCCGGCGGCGCCACGGTACAGCCGCGCCGCCTGCTGCTGCCCCGCTGCGCCGGGATAGAACAGGTCCTTTACCCCGGCGACCTCGGGCGCGCCATCCGACCAGAAGGCGGCGGTCGCATCGGGGTCGTCCAGCGCCTTCAGCCGTGTTTCTTCGGCCAGCGTGGCGACCATGCCATCAGCGTAGCGTGCGGGATCGGTCATGCGCGCAGGCTCCGCGCCCGGGCGCGTCGGGTCTGGACGTGAACCGCCTCGTCCGCGGTTCCGGGCACATAGGCCTTTCCGTTGTCCACCGGCGCCTTCGCCACGTTGCGGACGACGGGATACTTCGCGATCTCGTCCTTCACCAGTTCGACGCCAAGCCCCGGCGCGGTCGGGATCGGCAGGCAGCCGTCCTCGACCTTCAGCACCGGCGTCACCACGTCATAGCGACCCTCCCAGTCGAACTCGATCCGCTCCAGCAGCAGCGCGTTCGGCACCGTCGCCATGATATGCAGCGCCGCGAACTCGGCCACCGGGCCAAGCGAGCCGGAATGCGGCGCCAGCATGATGCCGTGCGGTTCCGCCATCGCGGCGATCTTGCGCATCTGCGTGATGCCGCCGCCGCGCCCGGTGTCGGGCTGCACCACGTCGACCAGATCGCGCTCGATATAGGGCCGCAGCCCGTGCACCGTGCCCACCCGCTCACCCGCAGCCAGCGGCACCGCGACGTGGTCCCGCATCCGCGCCAGCATATCCAGGTTCTCTGGCGGCACCGGGTCTTCGTAGAACAACAGGTCGAACGCCTCCAGCTCGCGTCCGACAAGGATCGCATCCGATACGGTCATCCACGACGGCCCATGCGCATCGACCGCGATGTCCACCTCTGGCCCCACGGTCTCGCGCAGCATGGCGATGCGGTCAAAATCGACGATGCCGGTAAAGGGCGTCTTCAACGCGGTGTAGCCCAGCGCTGTCAGGGCGCGGGCCTCGTCGGCGGTGTGCGCGTGGCCGTAGACCGGGATGCGGGTGCGGATCGCGCCGCCCAGCAACTGCCAGACCGGCACGCCCAGCGCCTTGCCCTTGATGTCCCACAGCGCCATCTCGATCCCGGACAGCGCGCCCGAGCCGACGGTCCCCGTCAGCCCATGCCCCATCATCGCGCGGTACAACACGCCCCACAGCCGGTCGATGGCCGACGGGTCCTCGCCCACCAGCACGGCCGACAGGTCCTGCACCGCGGTTTCGACCACGCGGGGCCAGCCGGAACACTCGCCGACGCCGGTGATCCCCTCGTCCGTCTCGATCTCCACGAACAGCCAGCAGCGCGAGCCGCGAAAATCCGCATCCGCGCCCATCGACCGCGTCAGGTCGGGCCGCGCGCCCGCCTGCACGAGGTAGGTTTTGACGCCGGTGATCTTCATGCGGATTCCACATAGCGATGCCGCTGCCGCGTGCCCCGCAGGGCCGGGTCCGAGATCGGCACCGACGACAAAAGCGCCTTGGTATAGGGATGCTGCGGATCGGTGATGATCTGCTCGGTCTCGCCGATCTCGACGATCTTGCCGCGATACATCACAGCCACCCGGTCACAGAAGTACCGGATCACCGCCATGTCGTGACTGATGAAGATGAACGACAGCCCCATCTCGGCCTGCAGCTTCAACAGCAGGTCCAGAACCTGCGTGCGGATCGACACGTCCAGCGCGCTGGTCGGCTCGTCCGCGATCACCAGACGCGGCTCTAGCGCGATGGCACGCGCGACCACGATCCGTTGCCGCTGTCCGCCGGAAAACGCGTGCGGATAGCGTTCCATCATCCCGGGATCGAGCCCGACCTCGGTCAACAGCTTCGCGACCCGCGCGTCCAGCTCCGCCCCCTGCGCCACGCCGTTGACGATCAGCGGCTCGGCGATCAGCTGCTTTACCGTCATCCGCGGGTTCAACGAGGCGAACGGATCCTGAAAGATCATGCGGATCTGCTGGCGCGACTGGCGCAGCTCTTCCTTCCCTGCATGGACAAGATCGCGCCCTTCATAGTCGACCGATCCACCCTGCGGGTCGTACACCCGCGCGATGCAGCGCCCCACGGTGGTCTTGCCGGACCCGCTTTCGCCGACGATGCCCAGTGCCTCGCCCTTCTTCAGGTCGAAACTGATGCCATCCACCGCCCGGGTGACGTCGGTCACCCGCTGCATGAACCCTTCGCGCTTCTCGAAATGCAGCTGCAGGTCGCGGACCTTCAGGATCTCGGGCGCGTCGCCCGCCGGGCGCACCTTGGCCGCCGCCGGTTCCTCCAGCCGCTTCACCGCGCCCAGAAGCTTCTGGGTGTATGGGTGCTCGGGCGCGTTGAAGATGCGGTCGCAATCGCCCACCTCCACGACGTGGCCGCGTTCCATCACCACGACCTCGTCCGCGATCTCGGCCACCACGCCCATGTCATGGGTGATGAACATGATCGCCATGCCCAGCTCTTCCTGCAGCTTCTTCATCAGGTCCAGGATCTCGGCCTGCGTGGTCACGTCCAACGCCGTGGTCGGCTCGTCCGCGATCAGCACCTCGGGCCGACAGGCCAGCGCCATCGCGATCATCGCCCGCTGCCGCATCCCGCCCGAAAACTCGAAGGCATAGCGGTCCACCGCCTTTTCCGGGTTCGGGATCTCGACCTGCCGCAGGCTGTCCACCGCCATTTGCTTGGCCTCTTTCTTGGACACGTCGCGATGCAGGCGGATCGCCTCGACGATCTGGCTGCCGATCGTATGCACCGGCGACAGCGACGACATCGGCTCTTGAAAGATCATGCCCACGCGCCCGCCCCGGATCGACCGGATCTCGCGGCCCCGGGGATCCAGCGCGGTCAGCTCGATGGTGTCGCCGCCCACAGGATTGAACAGGATCCGCCCGCCGTTGATCACGCCGGGACGCGGCACCATGTTCAGGATCGTGCGCGCGGTGACCGACTTGCCCGACCCGCTTTCGCCCACGACGCAGGTGGTCTTGCCCCGGTGCAGGTCGAAGCTGATACCGTGCAGCACGTCCAGCATCCCCTGCCGCACATTGAACCCGACGTTTAGGTTCTCGATCTGGATGACGGGCTTGCTCATCGCGCCCCCCTTTCCTGCTTCTTCTCTTTCCAAATACCTCCGGGGAGCGCGAGGGGCGGCGCCCCTCGCCCTATCTTCCGGCCCGGGACGTCAGTGACTGTACGGATCTGCCGCATCGCGCATCCCATCTCCGAGGAAGTTGAACGCCAGCACCGCCACCACGACGAAGCCGCCAGGAATGAACAGCCACGGCGCCTGACTGATCGAGCGGATGTTCTGCGCCTCTTTCAGAAGCACCCCCCACGAGATCGCGGGTGGCTGCAGGCCAAGGCCGAGGAACGAAAGCGAGGTCTCCGCAAGGATCATCAGCGGGATCGCCAGCGTCAGCGAGGCGATGATGTGCGACGTCAGCGAGGGCAGCATGTGCCGCACGATGATCCGCCGTTCGCTGGCACCGTCCAGCCGGGCGGCGATCACGAAATCCTCGTTCTTCATCGCAAGGAAGCGGCCCCGCACCACGCGCCCCAGCTCGGTCCAGCCGACCAGCGACACGATGAGCGTGATGACGAAATACTGCTGGTAGACCGGCCATGACGGCGGCAGCGCGGCGGCCAGGGCCAGCCAGATGGGGATCGTCGGCAGCGACAGCACGAACTCGATCAATCGCTGGATCACCGCGTCGACCCGCCCGCCATAGTACCCCGACGCGCCGCCAAGGGCGATGCCCAGCACCATCGCGATGGCGACACCGACAAGGCCGATCGACATCGAGACACGCGTGCCATAGACGACCCGGCTGAACATGTCGCGGCCCAGCCGGTCGGCGCCGAAGATATAGAAATTGTCGCGCGGTTTCTCGGTCGCCAGCAGGTGCACGTCCCAGTCGAACAGGCCCCACATCCGGTATTCCTCGCCCCGGCCGAACAGGGTGAGATAGGTCTTCTCGCCCGAGGGCACGTAAGTGATCGCCAGCGTGTCGGGGTCGCGTTCGCGGTCCATCTCCCAGACGAAGGGCTTGATGCGCCAGCCGTCGTCGGTGCGGTCGATGAAATGCACCATCTGCGGCGGGTGATAGACGCCGCGGCGGTTCTGCTGCGTCGGATCGTTCGGCGCCACGATCTCGCAGAACAGCGCGATCAGGTACATCAGGCCGATCACCCAAAGCCCGACCATCGCCAGCTTGTGCCGGCGGAACGACCACCAGATTAGCTGCCACTGGCTTGCGATGGCCACGTCGCGGCCACGGTGGCCGGTCGCGCCTGCGATCTCCGGCGTGTCGGCGAGAGGCTCGCCGGAAGGGTCAGTCGTGTCAGTCATATTTCACCCGCGGGTCCAGAAGGACGAGGAGGATGTCAGAGATCAGCATGCCGACCACCGTCAGCGACGACAGCAGCAGCACGAAGGCGCCGGCCAGATACATGTCCTGCGCCAGCAGGGCCTGCAGCATCAGCGGCCCCGCCGTCGGCAGCGACAGCACGATGGCGGTGACGACCGCGCCCGAGACGAGGTTCGGCAGCACCCAGCCGATGGTCGAGATGAACGGGTTCAGCGCGACGCGGACCGGGTATTTCATGATCAGCCAGAATTCGGACAGGCCCTTGGCGCGGGCGGTGTCCACATAGGGCCGATGCAATTCGTCCAGCAGGTTGGCCCGCATGATGCGGATAAGCGATGCGGTGGCCGAGGTGCCCAGCACGATCACCGGCAGCCACAGGTGCGCCACAAGGTCCATGACCTTGGCCCAGCTCCACGGCGCGTTCTTGTATTCGTTCGAGAACAGCCCGCCCACATCGGCGCCGAAGTGCACCACGCCGATATACATCAGCACCAGCGCCAGCAGGAAGTTCGGGGTCGCAAGCCCGATGAAGCCCAGCGTCGTGGCGATGTAGTCGCCCACCGAGTACTTGCGCACCGCAGAGTAGACGCCGATGGGAAAAGCGACGGCCCATGTGAACAGAAGCGTGGCGAACGACAGCGTCACCGTCAGCGCCATGCGGCCCCAGATCAGATCGCTGACCGGCTGGCGCCATTCGAAGGACATGCCGAAGTCGCCCTGCAGCAGGTTGCCGATCCAGCGGAAATATTGGACGTACAGCGGCTTATCGAGACCGAAGCGTTCGCGCAGGTTCTCGATCGACGCCTGGTCCAGCACCTCGTTCGATTCACCCAGCTTGGCGATGTAGGTGGTCAGGTAGTCCCCCGGCGGCGCCTGGATCAGCAGGAAGGCCACGATGGAGACGGCGAAGAGAAACGGGATCATCCAAAAGATCCGCTTCAGGATATAGCGCAACAACATGGTGAGGCTTTCTGCGAATGGTGCGCGCAGGCGCACACCCTACGGTCGGAACGGGGTGTCAGAACGCGGTCGGGCCGCATGTCCCCCGGGTCGTAGGGTGCGCGCTTGGCGCGCACCCCTTGGAAGTTGTAAGACTTATTTCTTCCAGTAGTAGGTCGCAGGAAGCGTCGGCGCCGGGTCGGGATACATCCACGACGCGGGGATCGAGGGCGGTACGTTGCCCAGATCCTTCTTCACCACGCCCACCAGGTTCGGAGCCAGCGAGATGCCGATGATCTCCAGTTCCTCGGCGGCCATCTGGTGAATCTCGCGGAAGATATCCAGCGCCTTCTCCTGATCCGCCTCTTTCTTGAAGGCGTCGTACAGCTCAAGCCGCTTCTTCATCGACTCCGTCGGCTCTTCGCCATCGACGCCGCCCGACAGGTACCAGCGGGTCCACGGGATCGCGAACCACGATGCCTGCGGGTGAACCGCCAGCACGTCGCGCGGGCTGAGGGTCGGATCCAGACCACCGGGCGCGCCCCAGACCATGAAGTCATGCTCGTTGGCTTCCCCGCGCGAGTAGTAGATCGACCGTTCGACCGACGAGATGTTCAGCTCGACGCCGATGTCTTCCCACTGCTCGCTGATGATCTCCAGCGAGTCGCCCCAGTCCGGCTGCTCGATGCCGGTGTACTGAACGTTGAAGGTGAACCGGCGGCCGTCCGACAGAAGGCGATAGCCATCGTCGTCGCGTTCGGCATACCCCGCTTCGTCCAGCAGTTCGTTCGCCCGGTCGGGATCATAGTCGGTGTACTGGGTGCCAAGCTGCTCGTTGTACAGCACGTGGTCCGGACGCGGACCGATCTGCCACGGCTCGCCCTGCCCTTGGTACACGATGTCGATGATCTCTTCGCGGTCGATCGCCAGCGAAAGCGCCTCGCGGACCATCTTGTTGCGGATCATTTCGCGCATCACCGGGTCTTTGTGGGTGTGGTTGAAATGGATCGCCATGGTGTTCGAGTTCGAGTTCACCATGTCCAGGATGTTGATCCCGGCCTTCTCGGCGTTCTCAGCGAACACGGGCTTGTTCGCAAGCCCCGAGATGCGGCGGCGCTGCATGTCGATGTTGCCGGCAATCGCTTCAAGAACAAGGGTTTCGTTGTCCTGCGCGACGTTCTGCTCGACCGTGTCGATGTAGGGCAGCTGGTTGCCGTCGGTGTCGACCTGCCAGAAGTAGGGGTTGCGCTCCATCACCACTTGGGTGGCGCCGGCGTTGTACTCGCCGCCCTCGACGACGACCCACGGATCAAGCGTCGGACGCTCGGCGTTGGCCCAGCGGTTCGGCGCCTCGACCTCGCCGCACTTCAGGCGGAACAGGGCCGGCCAGTCTTCTACGGCCTCGGTCTCTTCGACCATCGACTGCACGTCGTCGTTGTAGTCGGGGTGGAACTGCGCGCAGTAATGCTTGGCCCACAGGACCGGCTCCTGCGCTAGCGGGGTCGCCAGCTCTGTCAGGAACGTGCCGTAGGGCGCCGCGAACTTCAGCGTGACGGTATAGTCGTCCACCTTCTCGGCGGTCATCGCCTCGCCGTTGACCACGAAGCGCGCGGGCGGGTTCGGAAAGAACTCTTCGTTGTGCAGCAGGTCTTCCACGAAGAACATGATGTCATCCGCGGTGAACGGCTCGCCGTCCGACCACTTCATGCCCTCGCGCAGATGGAAGGTGAATTCCGAGCCGTCCTCGTTGACGTCCCAGCCTTCCGCGATATTCGGAACCACTTCCGAAAAGTCCGGCGCCCAGCGCGTCAGGCCCTGCGGGCCGACGAAACGCAGGATCGAGTTGTGGTCGTTCGACCCGCCCAGCACGCGGCGGATCTTGCCGCCATAGGTGCCCACGGCCTCGAACGGCGTCACGACCTCGGGGCTTTCCGGCAGCCGTTCCTCCACCGGCGGCAGGTCCCCGGCCGCGACACGCTCTGCCAGAGCGGGGGCCTCTTGATACGCAAGCGCCGACAGGGGGCCCAGCATCACGCCAAGCGCCGTACCGGCAAACGTCAACGGGCGCAGTCCGCGCCAGAATACTGTCATCAGATTTTCCTCCCTTTGCCGGGACTCGTTGATGGTCCCGCCACCTCGAACCGTGCCACCGGTTGTCATCAGTTGTCAAACAATTAAAACGATGCTGTAATGTGGTTGTCAGACCAACCTTGCGCTATGTCCATCGCGGGGAGGTCACGCAACAGCGGGACATACAAGTGAACGACACCAGCGACAGGACGGCGCAAGACGCCCGTGATCTCTTGCGGGATGCCACCCGCGAGAGTGGCGCGGGCGCAGGGGCAAGGCTGGAAGAACAGATTTATCATGCGCTTCTGGATCGCATCCAGTCGGGCACCTACGCGCTTGGCCAGCGGCTTCCGCCCGAGATGGAGCTGTCGTCCGAATTCGGCGTGTCGCGCCCGGTGGTCCGGGCCGCGCTGGCGCGTCTGCGCGATGCCGGGCTGGTCACGTCGCGGCGCGGGGCGGGCAGTTTTGTCAGTTCCGGCGAGGCCGAGGTCGAGGGTGGGTTCACGCCCATCGGGTCGATCGACGACATGACCGCCTTCTTCGACTACCGCCGCATGATCGAGACACGGACCGCCGCAATCGCGGCCACCCGCGCGACGGCAGAGGACCTTGCCGATCTGCGGCAGCGGCTGGCGAAGATGGACAAGGACATCGAATCCGGGATTGCCACGGTCGAGCAGGACGTGAACTTTCACATCCGCATCGCCGAGATCGCGAACAACAGGTTCCTGCTGGAGACGCTGCACATGCTGCGCCCGCACACCCTGTTCATGGGCCATTTCCTGCGGCGGCTGTCGGCGTCTGGCTATGCGCGCGGCAAGGCCGGGATGCGGAACGAACACTACGGAATCGTCGACGCGCTGGAAGCGGGCGACAGCCCGGCGGCGGAACGGGCGATGGAACAACACCTCGCCGCCTCGCGCGAGAGGATATTCAAGGGAGTCTAGGGAGGATACATGCAGGTAGAATGCGTGGTGCCAAGCCGTTCGCAGCTTGGCGAGGGTGCCGTGTGGGATGATCGCGGCCAAGCCCTGTGGTGGGTCGACATCAAGGCGGGCCTCATTCACCGGACCCGCGAGGACGGCAGCAACGGCACCACCGACTTCGGCGAGCCGGTGGGCTGCTTCGCGATCCGCGAAGGCGGCGGGCTGGTGGTGGCCGCGAAAAGCGGGTTCTGGCTGTTCGACCCGGACACCGGCGAGAAGTCGGCCCTGTCCGACCCCGAAGCGCACCTGCCCGGCAACCGGTTCAACGACGGCACGACGGACATGCAGGGCCGGTTCTGGGCGGGCACGATGAAGGACGACGGCGGCCCGCCCGCCCCGCAAGGCAGCTTCTATCGGATGGACACGGACTTTTCGGTCACGAAGTGGAAGGACGGCATCTACACCACCAACGGCCTCGCCTTCTCGCCCGATGGCCGCACGATGTACTTCTCGGATTCGAACCCCGACGTGCGCACGATCTGGGCCGCCGACTATGACACCGACACCGGCACGCCCGGCGACCCGCGCGTGTTCTTCGACACCCGCGCCGTGCCCGGGCGGCCCGACGGCGGCACGGTCGACGCGGACGGCTGCTATTGGCAGGCTGGCGTCGGCGGCTGGCAGTTGTATCGCATCACGCCGGACGGAAAGGTCGACATGACCATCGACATGCCGGTGGAACGCCCGACCAAGCCGATGTGGGGCGGGTCGAACCTCGACATCCTCTATGTCACCTCGATCGGCGCGGCGGACGACCCGAAACAGCCCGAGGCCGGCAGCCTGTTCGCTGTCACCGGCACCGGCTGTCAGGGCGTGCCGCAGGCCCGCTTTCCGGGCTGACCGCTCCCCCGGGGGCTTCTTCTCTTCCGAAGTACCTCGGGGGGCGCGCAAAGCGCGCGGGGGCAGAGCCCCCTCCGCCCTCGCCACCCGCACGGCACGTTGCCACACGACCCACACCGAAAGGCATTTCCCGATGACGACCACCGGCCCTTTGAAAATAACCGGCCTTCGCAGCTACATGTCCGCCGACCGCGACCGCCCCCGCGTGCTGGTGGCCCTCGACACCGACGCGGGCGTCACCGGCTGGGGCGAGTGCTATAACCACGGCCCCGACCGCGCCCTGCCGCCGCTGCTGGACTATCTCTACCTTCAGATCGAGGGCGAGGACGCCACCCGCATCGAGCGGCTGATCCTCAAGCTGTTGCAGCAGTCGCGATTTCCGCCCGGCGCGATGGGACTGGCCGCGATCTCGGCCATCGACCACGCCTTGTGGGACCTGAACGCGAAGGCGCTTGGCGTGCCGGTCTACCAGTTGCTGGGCGGCCATGTGCGCGATCGGGTGCGGGTCTATCTTGGCGTCTACTCGGCCCCGGAACCCGAAGACATCCGCGACTTCTGCGCGGCGAAGAACGAAGAATACGGCCTGACCGCCTTCAAGCTGTCGCCCTACCGCAACGACATCCATGCCGAACCTTGGGGCAAGGTGCTGAAGGCCACCGGTGACTGGGTCGAGAAGACCGCCGCGCTGTGCCCCGACTTCGAATTCGCCTACGACGCCCATGCCAAGCTGTGGGAGCCGTGGCAGGCCGCGCAACTGGGCGACGTTCTGGCCCCGCATCATCCGCTGTTCTACGAAGAACCGATGCGCCCCGAGAATATCGACGCATGGGGCGCCCTGAAGCGGCAGTTGAAAGTGCCGCTGGCCACGGGTGAGTCCCTCTACAACCGCTGGGAGTTCCTACGCCTCCTGCAGGCCGGGGGCGCCGACATTGTGCAGCCCGACATCTGCGTAGTCGGCGGTCTGTACGAAATGCGCAAGATCGCGACGCTGGCCGAGGCATTCTACGTCAACGTGGCGCCGCACAACCCGATGGGGCCGCTGGCCACGGCGGTGAACCTGCACTTCTCGGCCGCCTGCCCCAACTTCAAGATCCTCGAATACCGCCTGCCGCACGGTGCGGCGTACACCGGGCACGGGCTGTCGGACAGCGACGAGAATGCGGCCTACGTCAAGGACCCGTATCTTCCGGTGGATGGCCACCTAGAGCTGCGTCCCGACCGACCGGGCTGGGGCGTCGAGATCGACGAGGATTACCTGAAGACCGACCGCTACGTGCACTGGGAACGCAAGCTGCCGACGCGCCCCGACGGCTCTATCGCGTTCCCATGACGCCCGACGCCCTTCGCACGCGCCTGCAACGGCTGACCGGCTGGGATCCCCGCCCCGCCGCTGCGGTGTCGCGCAAGGACGCCGCGCCCGAGGCCGGGCATCCCGTCGAGACGCTTGTATTGCGGGGACCGCGCGGGCCGATGCCCGCTACCCTGATCCGGCCCGAGACAGCGGGCCCCCTGCCCGCCGTGCTGTACTGCCATGCGCACGGCGGCGACTATCGGCTGGGTCGGCGCGAGATGCTGGAGGGCAGCCGCTTTCTGCACACGCCGGGCTACGGCATCGCACTGGCCAACGCCGGGTTCGCCGCGCTGTGCGTCGACATGACCGGCTTCGGCGACCGCCGGGACGAGGGCGACGAGAACGACATGGCCAAGGCCCTGTTCTGGCGCGGTGAAAGCCTGTTCGGCCATATGCTGAACGACCTCGGCGCGGCGTTCGGCTACCTCGCCGAGCGGCCCGACGTGGACGCCGCGCGGATCTTCACGCTGGGGCTGTCGATGGGCGCGGCGCATGCCTATTGGCTGGCCGCGCTGGAACCACGCGTCGCGGGTTGCGCCCACCTGTGCATGCTGGCCGACATCGGGCCGATGATCGACGCAGGCGCCCACGCGCGTCACGGATTCTACCTGTCGGTGCCGGGCCTGCTGCCGCTGGCCGAGACCGGCGACATCGCCGGGCTGATCGCACCCCGCCCGCAATTCGCCTGCCACGGCGGCACCGACCACCTGACCCCGCCCGCCGCGCGCGATACCGCCCTTGCCCGGCTGCGGGCGGCCTATGCCGGACATGACGACCGGCTGACCTGCGCCATCGACCCCGCCGCCGGTCATGGCGAGACGGCGCCCATGCGGGTCGCCGTTCTGGATTTCCTTGCCCAAGCCGCCGCGCGCGGGCACCAAGACTTCGGATAGGTCGGCGCCGCGCCGTGCTGGGCCCAAGACATCACCAAAGATCGAACGAACAAGGGAGAGAGACATGATGAAACGACTGCTGATCACCGGCGCCGGTGGCAACCTCGGCCGCCAGATGCGCGCCCGGCTGGGCGATCTGGCCGAGATCGTGCGGCTGGCCGACCGTGGCAACATGGAGCCCGCGGGCGAGAACGAAGAAGTCGTGACCTGCGATCTCGGCGACGCCGAGGCGGTCTCGAAGATGGTCGAGGGCTGCGACGCCATCGTCCACTTCGGCGGCCAGCCGGTCGAAGCGCCATGGAGCGTCGTGAAGAACGCCAACATCGACGGGATGTACAACCTGTACGAGGCTTGCCGCATCCACGGCTGCAACCGCGTCGTCTTCGCCAGTTCGAACCACGCGGTTGGCTTCTTCCGGCAGGACGAGGTGATCGACAACACGATCTACCCCAAGCCCGACGGCCTGTACGGCGTGTCCAAGGTGTTCGGCGAGATGATCGCGTCGATGTACTTCCACAAGTTCGGGATCGAGACCGCGTCGGTCAGGATCGGCTCGTGCTTTCCGGAACCGTCGAACCACCGGGCGCTGTCGACGTGGCTTAGCTTCGATGATCTCGAACGTCTGATCCGCCGCTGTCTTGATGTGCCGAAGCTCGGCTGCCCGGTGATCTACGGCAACTCTGCCAACACGGCGAACTTCTGGGACAATTCCAAGGTTGCATGGCTTGGCTGGAAACCGCAGGACAACGCCGAGGACTACCGCGCCGAGGTCGACGCCGCCCGCGAGAAACCGGCGGCGGATGCGCCCGACGTGGTCTATCAGGGCGGCGGCTTCACGGCCGACGGCATACACCAAGAGTAAGGGACGGACATGAGCGACGACTGGATCGCGGTCGACTGGGGCACCAGCCACCTGAGGGCATGGGCGATGACGGGGCCGGAGATCCGCGCCTCGGCCCACAGCGACGACGGCATGGGCCGCCTGTCGCCCGAGGCCTTCGAACCGGCGCTGCTGGCGCTGGTCGAAGCCTGGCTTCGCCCCGACGGCGCGACGCCGGTCGTCGCCTGCGGCATGGTGGGCGCCCGGCAGGGCTGGGTCGAGGCGCCCTACCGCGCCGTGCCCTGCGCCCCCGCCGGTGGAAACGGAATGATCCGCGCGCTGGTCCACGACGACCGGCTCGACGTGCGCATCATCCCCGGACTGTCACAGGCGTCACCCGCCGACGTCATGCGCGGCGAGGAAACCCAGATCGCCGGCTTCGTCGCGGCCAATCCGGATTTCGACGGCATCCTCTGCCTGCCCGGAACCCACACCAAGTGGGCCCACATCAGCGCGAAAGAGATCGTCAGCTTCCGCACCTTCATGTCGGGCGAGATCTTCGCGCTGATCGCCGGCCAGTCCGTCCTGCGCCACAGCGTGACGACCGACGGTTTCGACGACGACGCCTTCCTCGAAGCGGTGTCGGAATCGCTCTCCCGTCCGGAAAGCTTCGCCGCCCGCGCCTTTTGCCTGCGTGCCGGCAGCCTGCTGGACGGCCTGGCCGCCGAAACCGCCCGCGCGCGGCTGTCGGGCTGGCTGATCGGCATGGAACTGGCCGCCGCCCGCGCCTATTGGCTGGGCCAGCCCGTTGTCCTGATCGGCGCACCGGCGCTGTCGGGGCTCTACGCGAAAGCCCTGCAGGCGCAGGGCCTGACCCCGGTCACGGCAGACGGCGACGCGATGACCCTCGCAGGGCTCGCCGCGGCGCATCTCGGGGTCTGAACAAGGGGGCTCCGCCCCCGCCGCGCCTTCGGCGCGTCTCCCCCGAGGTATTTCCCAAGAGAAGAAGGCCGTCGCGCATTTGCTTCTTCTCTTTCCAAGTACCTCGGGGGAGTCGCGAAGCGACGGGGGCAGCGCCCCCTGCTACAGCGCCGTCCCGCCGGTCCGTTCGACCCAATGCGCCCGACGCTCCTTGGATAGCCGCTCGCGGGCCATAGGCGAGATATCTTCGTCGAAGCGCTCCAACACCTCGAACTTCATCTCGCCGCGGTAGGCCGCCTGCAGCGCCGGGGGCCGCGCGCCGCCTGTTTTCAACGTGAAGCGCAGGCGGCGTTCCGCCGCCCCGAGCCGCAGGGTCGCGCCGATCCAGACGCCGGTGCCCACACGCACCGCGTAGATGCCCGCATCCGGCGGCGTGTCCTTCCATTGTGTCTTTATAGTCCGACGGTCCACGGCCCTGCCTTCCTTCGACGATTCATTTTTACCCGGGTTCTATTGACATATTTTTGCCCGGGTGTAAAAGCACATTATGGAACTGACCGTATTCGAAGACG
This sequence comes from Psychromarinibacter halotolerans, assembly GCF_029168315.1. Classification (NCBI taxonomy): domain Bacteria; kingdom Pseudomonadati; phylum Pseudomonadota; class Alphaproteobacteria; order Rhodobacterales; family Paracoccaceae; genus Psychromarinibacter; species Psychromarinibacter halotolerans. The sequence continues at coordinate 179,742 of NZ_JARGYD010000005.1, read as the reverse complement.
CGCGCCTGCTGGCGCGGGGGACGGTGGCCGACGTCGCCGCCAAGATGCAGAGCGCCGTGGCGCGCGGCGGCAGCGTGCTGGCGTTCGACGACGCCACCGGCAAGGTCGTCGATCTCGACCTGCGCGGCACACCGCAGGAGGTGGCCGCGCGGCATGCCGAGGCGCCCGCGCGGCGGGGGCGGCCGAAGCTGGGTGTGAAGGCGCGCGAGGTGACGCTGCTGCCGCGCCACTGGGACTGGCTGTCGGGCCAGCGTGGCGGGGCCTCTGCCACGCTGCGGCGGCTGGTCGAACAGGCGATGCGCGCCGAGTCCGCGACCTCCCGCCAGGCGCAAGACGCGGCCTATAGCGCGGCCACCGCGCTTGCCGGGGACCGTCCAGGCTATGAAGAGGCGATGCGCGCCTTGTTCGCCGGTGACACCGCCGGGATGCAGGTGCACATGGCCGCGTGGCCCGAGGATATTCGCGACTATGTCGGTCGCCTTCTGAAGGCGACGCCCGCCTGAGCCCGGGCGATGGACAGTCGTGGCCTTGCTCCCTACAGATGGCGTCAATGTTCATTTCAGGGAGGCAATCATGAACGACGCACCGACCTACGGTTTCGACACGCTGCAGATCCACGCGGGCGCGCGCCCCGACCCGGCGACCGGCGCCCGTCAGACCCCGATCTACCAGACCACATCCTACGTGTTCCGCGACGCCGACCATGCGGCCGCCCTGTTCAACCTGCAGGAAGTCGGCTTCATCTATTCGCGCCTGACCAACCCGACCATCGCCGTGCTGCAGGAACGCATCGCCACGCTGGAAGGCGGGGCTGGCGCGGTGTGCTGTTCGTCCGGCCACGCGGCGCAGATCATGGCGCTGTTCCCGCTGATGGGGCCGGGCCGCAACGTCGTCGCCTCGACCCGGCTGTATGGCGGGACCGTTACCCAGTTCAGCCAGACCATCAAACGGTTCGGCTGGTCGGCGAAGTTCGTGGACACCGACGATCTGGACGCCGTGAAGGCCGCCATCGACGAGGACACGCGCGCGGTGTTCTGCGAATCCGTCGCCAACCCCGGCGGCTACGTCACCGACATCGAGGCGCTGGCCAGCATCGCGGACGCGGCCGGGCTGCCCCTGATCGTCGACAACACCTCGGCCACGCCGTACCTGTGCCGCCCGATCGAGCACGGCGCGACGCTGGTCGTGCATTCGACGACCAAGTACCTGACCGGCAACGGGACCGTCACCGGCGGCGCAATCGTGGATTCAGGCCGGTTCGACTGGACCGCCTCGGACAAGTTCCCGTCGCTGTCGCAGCCGGAACCCGCCTATCACGGCCTGAAATTCGCCGAGACCTTCGGACCGCTGGCGTTCACGTTCCACGGCATCGCCATCGGTCTGCGTGACCTTGGCATGACGATGAACCCGCAGGCCGCGCATTACACGCTGATGGGGATCGAGACCCTGTCGCTGCGGATGGAACGGCACGTCGCCAACGCCAAGAAAATCGCGACTTGGCTGGAAGGTCACGACGCGATCGAGGCGGTGACCTATGCCGGGCTGGACAGTTCTCCGTACGCGGACCGCGTGAAGCGGCTGTATCCGAAAGGCGCCGGCGCGCTGTTCACGGTGGCGCTGAAGGGCGGCTACGACGCTTGCGTCAAACTGGTCGACAGCCTCGAGCTGTTCAGCCATGTCGCCAACCTTGGCGATACGCGCAGCCTTGTGATCCACTCGGCCTCGACCACGCACCGCCAGTTGTCCGAAGAACAGCAGGTGGCCGCGGGGGCCGCGCCGAACGTGGTGCGGCTGTCCATCGGTATCGAGGATGCGGACGACCTGATCCGCGACCTGGACCAAGGGCTGGCGAAAGCTTCGGCCTGATCCAAAAGCGCGCCGGTTCGCCGGCGCGCGTTCACATTTCATTGGTCTGCGCCCCATACGGGCTAGCTGGTCTGTCAGGCCGCCCCAATCCGGGATGGCCAAGCGCCCAAGGGGAAGCAGAATGCCCGCCACTGCGATCGTGACCGGAGCGTCCTCCGGTCTTGGACAAGAATTCGCAAGGATCCACGCCGCCACCGGCGGCCGGGTGATCCTGACCGCGCGGCGCGAGCCGGAGTTGCTGGCGCTGAAGCAGGAACTTGAGGACCGGCACGGGACCGAGGTCCATGTCTTTCCGGCTGACCTTGGTCAGCCCGGCGCGGCGGAAGAGCTGTACGCCGCAGTGCGCGCGGCGGGGCTGGCCCCTGAGATACTGATAAACAACGCTGGGTTCGGCGGACAGGGCAAGTTCGTCGAACGCGACCTGTCGCGGCACCTTGCGATGGTCGACGTGAACATCAAGGCGCTGATGGTCCTGACCTACCTATTTGGCCGTGACATGGCTGGGCGCGGCGCAGGCCGCATCCTGAACGTCGGGTCGACGGCAGGCTTCCTGCCCGGGCCGCAACAGGCGGCCTACTTCGCCAGCAAGGCCTTCGTGAACTCGTTCTCGCAGGCGATCGACCAAGAGCTGCGCCCGCGCGGCGTGACCTGCACCGTGCTGGCGCCGGGCTATGTCGAGACGGGGTTCGCCTCGGCCGCCGATATGGAGGGCACCGCGATGGTGAAGGCGGGCGGCGCCGACGCCCCCACCGTTGCGAAGATGGGCTATGACGCGATGATGGAAGGCCGGTTGGTGAAGATCAATTCCGCCGCGCTGAACTTTGCCCTGACCTGGATCGTGCCGCTGTTGCCGCGCCGCATGGTGCTGCGGCTGGCGGAACGGACCCAGTCGAAATAACGCGCCGGCCCTGCCCGCCCGGATAAAGGCTTCTTCAACGAAGATCGCCTAGACCGGGGCCGAGGACAGGCACCATGACCCAATCGGCACATGCGGCGATCCGATTGCCGGTCGCCTTCATAGAAGAGCTTTCGCGCGCGGACAGTATCGAACAGGTGCTGTCCGTGTCCGCGGCTTGGTTGCCCAGACTGATCGAGTCGGATCGCTCCAAGCTGAGCTTTATCGACGACGGGCGGCTTGTCGCCCGCAGCTTCCGCCGTGACGGGGTCCACGATCTTGACGCCGACCCTGTGCCCCTGACGCAAGGCTCGCCCCGTGCGCGGGTGCTTGAAAGCGGCGAGGTGCTTCAGATCGGCCGCGCGGCGCTGGGCCGCGAACCGGACCCCGCGATGCGTCACCTGTATGAACAGGGGTACGGGCGTGTCCTGATGGCCCCGATGCGCAGCGGGAGTGAGACCGTGGGCGTCGTCGGGCTGGTGCGCCGGTCGCGGGAACGCTTTTCCGACCTGCAGGTCCGGCACGTCGTGGCCGCGGCGCGCTGGATCGGTGCGCAGGCGCGGCTGATGCAGCAGTTGCGCCGCAACGCCCGCATGGCAGAGACCGATCCATTGACGGGGCTGGCCAACCGCAACCGGCTGATGCGTGTGCTTGACACGCCGCAGGCGCTGCATGCGCCCGACAGCCAAGGCCGCATCATCGGCGTGCTTCACGTCGATCTCGACCACTTCAAGGACACCAACGACCGCTTGGGGCACGCCGCCGGCGACGCCGCGCTGTGCCATGCCGCCCGCGTCATGCGCGAGACCGCGGGGCCGGCGGATGTCGTCGCGCGGATCGGCGGGGACGAATTCCTGATCGTGACCCGGTCGGATCGCCACGGGGGCGACATCGCCGCCTTGGCCGAAAACCTGTCGACGGCGCTGGCGGCGCCGATGCCGTGGGGCGACACGTCAATCGCCTGCCCGGCCAGCATCGGAACCGCGCTGGCCGCGCCCGGCGACGGCTCTGCCGAGCGGCTGATCGCCAATGCCGACCTTGCACTTTACGAGGTGAAGCGCCGGGGCCGGCGCGGCGTACAGGCCTTCACGCCCCGGATGCGGGCCGAGGCCGAGGCGCGGCGCACCCTGCATGCGGAACTGCGCGCCGCCGTCGACACCGAAAGCTTCGAGCCGCATTTCCAGCCGATCGTCGAAGTTGCCACGAACGAGGTCGTCGGGCTGGAGGTGCTGGCGCGCTGGCCGCACCCGACGCGGGGCCTGCTGTCACCAGAGGCGTTTCTGGACGCTGCGGCCGAGATCGGGCTGTCGGGGCACATGGATGCGATCGTCCGGTCGAAAGGTCTTGCCGCCACCGCCCAACTGCGCGCGCTTGGTTGCACCCGGCCGGTGATGTCCGTGAACCTGTCGGCGGAAACGCTGGCCGAACCCGACCTTGTCGACCTGCTTTTGTGGGAGGTCATGGGTCACGGTCTGGCCCCGTCTGACCTGACGCTTGAAATCAGCGAGACAGAGATCGCGACCGACGCCGAAGGCGTGGTGGAAGCGGCTGTGAAGACGCTGACGAACCGGGGGTTCGGCGTCGCCATCGACGATTTCGGCACCGGCCACGCCGCCCTGCCCAAGATGCGGCGACTGGAGGTCAGCGGCCTGAACATGGCGCCCGCGATGACCGCCTACCTGTCGGACGCCAGCACCGAGGCGATCCTGCGGGCGGTCCAGACGATTGCTGAAGAACTGCGCCTGTCCGTCACCGCCAAGGCGGTCGAGACGGACGCGGCATTGACGCGCTTGCGGGGGTTGCGATGCGACCGCGCGCAGGGCTTCGCGATTTCGGGGCCGCTGCCTTTTCCAGAGCTTCTGAAGTTCCTCGGTCAGGCAACGCCCGCGAACGACACGTTGCGCATGGCCTGATGCGGACCGCTTAGCTGTCGCCGAACCAGAAGCGGTCAAGATCCTCGACAAGACGCCTGCGCGCATCGGGGCCTTCCATCATGACCTCGTGCTCGCCAGCCTCGACCATCTGCAACCGCCCCTTGGGCCACATCGCCATCCGGGCGTGGACCGCCGCCGTGTCGACGATCCTTTCGTTCGTGCCAAGGAAGGTCAGGCACGGCAGGTCCGGCGAGGGTTGCCGCGCAAGGCGCCGCGTCTCGATCAACGCCTCGTACAGCCAGTGCAGGCTTGGCCCGCCAAGCGCGAGATCCGGGTGCGCGCGCAGTTGCTCGGTCATGTACTCGAACATCCCGGGGTCAGTGGTCAGCAGGTTGTCCTCGAACATCGCGGCGGTGACGTAGGTGTCTGGGCTGGTGCCGGGGACGTAACGATAGCCATGCCCGACCTTCCGCGCGGCCCACGACAGCACCCACGCCACGGGGCGCAGCGACCGGCTGATCTTGATGCCCCACATCGGGCCCGTGAAGACGGCGGCCTTCACCGGCAGATGTTCCAGCACCGCCCGCAGGCCGATACAGCCGCCCATCGAATGCGCGATCAGGAAATAGGGTTCCGGCAGGCCCTGTTCCCGCGCCGTGGACAGCATCGCCGCGACGTCGTGCTGATAGTCGGTAAAGTCGCCGACATGCCCCGTCGCCCGATCCTCAAGCGAGCGGTCGGCCAGCCCCTGACCGCGCCAGTCGATCGCGATGGTGGACAGCCCGATGCTTTCCAGCTCGGACGCCATAATCCCGTATTTTTCGACGTATTCCGTCCGCCCCGGAAACAGCAGAACCGTCCCCCGCGTGCCACCGGGCCAAAGCGCGATGCGCAGACGGGCGCCATCACGGGCGGTCACCCACAGCGCGCGTACGTTATCGGGGCCCTTCGCGACCTCTTGAAAGAACGGCGCCGGGGTCGACATCTCAGCTGAGAACCGCGCCCAGCTGCATCGCCATGCCCATGTCGCCATCGACGCTGAGCTTGCCGGTCATGAACGCGGACGTCGGGTCCATCGCGCCGGACAGGATCGCCTGAAACGTCTCTGCATCCGCGCTGAGCGTGACGTCAGTCTCTTCGTCCGCCGCACGGGCGCCGTCCGAATCAAGCACGATCGAGCCTTCGTCCTCGATCAGGAATTTCGCCTTTCCGTCGAACTCGGAAGTGTCTTTCTCGTTCAGGGCCGCGACAGCGGCGTCGATAACTTCACTCATCGAAAGGCTCCTTCGTTTGTGACCCGCGCGGGGCTCGCTTTTCGCTGCGTCCGCAGTATGCTTCCGTTATGAAAAAATCGATACGGTTCTGCAAATCTGTCGTTGCGGCATATCTTCTCGCCACCGCTCCGGTGCTAGCACAGGATGCGGATGTCGACGGAATGCTTTCTGAACTGGCCAACCCTGAAACGTCCAACTGGATGCAGCTGGAACGCCGGATTCGCACGGAATGGCAGCGGTCCGGGTCGCCGGCGATGGATCTGCTGCTGCAACGCGGGATCGACGCGATGGAGGATCAGGACTGGCGGCTGGCCGTCGATCACTTTACCGCGCTGACCGACCACGCCCCGGACTTCGCCGAGGGCTGGACCAACCGCGCCACCGCCTTCTTCCAGCTGGGTCAACACGGTCCGGCGCTGGAAGACATCGGCCGCGCCCTTGCACTGAACCCGCATCACTTCGACGCGCTGGCCGGTCTTGCCGTCATCCTTGAAGAAATCGGGATGCGCGAGGATGCGCTGGAAGCGTGGCGCATGGTGTCCGAGGTGAACCCGCACCGCCCCGAGACGAAAGCGGCGTTGGATCGGCTGGAACGCGAGTTCGGCGGCCAGACGCTCTGACCCGCCGCAGCCCCCATCGCGGCCCCCGCGCCTATACAAGGACGGCTGGCTGCACTACATGGGGCATCAGGTGAAACAAACAGGACCGGGTCAAAGCCGCCCCTGAGGGTGGCTCGGGAACGCATCCCGTCCGCCGGGCTTCCACGGAAGGCCCCGCGACCCGAAGGCAGAGGCAAACGATGGCCGGACAGGCGCGAGTGACGGCGGTTCTGGGCCCGACCAACACCGGCAAGACCCATTACGCGATCGAACGGATGCTGGCGCATCGCACCGGCGTCATCGGCCTTCCGCTGCGCCTGTTGGCGCGCGAGGTCTACGACCGCATCGTCGCCCTGCGCGGACCATCGGTGGTCGCCCTTGTCACCGGCGAAGAGCGAATCGTCCCGGACCGGACCCAGTACTGGGTCTGCACGACCGAGGCGATGCCCGAGGGCCTGTTGGCCGATTTCGTCGCGCTGGACGAGATCCAGCTGTGCGCCGATCCGGAACGCGGCCACGTCTTCACCGACCGTCTGCTGCGCGCACGCGGCACGCACGAGACGCTGCTGCTGGGCGCCGACACCATGCGCGGCGCCATCGCGGCGCAGGTGCCGGGCGTGAACTTCATCCGGCGCGAACGGTTCTCGGACCTGACCTATATCGGTCAGAAAAAGATCAGCCGCATGCCGCGCCGGTCCGCCATCGTCGGGTTCTCTGTCGATCAGGTCTATGCGATCGCCGAGCTTTTGCGCCGCCAGAAGGGGGGCGCCGCCGTCGTGATGGGCGCGCTCAGCCCGCGCACCCGCAACGCGCAGGTGGCTTTGTATCAGAACGGGGACGTCGATTACCTTGTGGCGACCGACGCCATCGGGATGGGCCTGAACCTCGACATCGACCACGTCGCCTTTTCTTCGGTGTCCAAGTTTGACGGACGCCGGATGCGATACCTGATGCCGAACGAACTGGCGCAGATCGCGGGCCGTGCGGGCCGCTACACGCGGGACGGCACCTTCGGCGTGACCGGAGAGGCGCCGCCGCTGGACGAAGGTGTCGCCGAGGCGATCCAGAACCACCGGTTCGCGCCGATCCGTAAGCTGCAGTGGCGCAACTCTCGGCTGGACTTCGGCACGGCGGACCGCCTGATCGCCTCGCTCGAGGAACGCACAGAGGACGAGTGGCTGACCCGCGGCCGCGAGGCGGACGACCTGATGGCACTGAAGCTGCTGTCTTCTGTCGACGGCATTCGCGCCCGCACCACCGACCCCAAGTCGGTCAAGCTTCTGTGGGACGTCTGCCGCATCCCCGATTTTCGCGGCATCAGCCACGCCGAACACGCCGGCCTGCTAGAGAAGATTTTCGGCTATTTGCACGAGTTCGGCCGGGTGCCGGATGACTGGCTGTCGGCACAGGTCCGCCGTATCGACCGCACCGATGGCGAAATTGACGCCCTGTCCAAAAGACTGGCCTATATCCGTACTTGGACCTATGTGGCACAGCGGGCCGGTTGGCTCGATGACGAAAGCCATTGGCGCGGGGCGACCCGCGCGGTAGAAGACCGACTGTCGGACGCCCTGCACGAGCGGCTGACGCAAAGATTTGTGGACCGGCGCACCAGCGTATTGCTGCGGCGGCTCAAGCAGAAGGAGAGCCTTGTGGCCGAGGTGAACGACAAGGGCGAAGTGACCGTAGAGGACCAATTCATTGGCCGGCTTGAAGGATTCCGCTTCAGCCAGGACAAGGCAGCAAGCCCGGACGAGGCAAAGACGCTGCGGCAGGCATCCCTGCAGGCCCTCAAGCCCGAGTTCCACCTGCGCGCCGACCGGTTCTACAACTCGCCCGATACCGAGATCGACTTTACCGATCAGGGCGGGCTGATGTGGGGTGAACACGCGATCGGCAAGCTGGTCGCGGGATCCGAGCCCCTGAAGCCCGAGGTGCAGGCCTTCGTTGACGAAGAAGCCGGCCACGACGTGGCGCAGAAGGTGCAGCGCCGCCTTCAGCATTTCGTCGACCGCAAGATCGCGACCCTGTTCGAGCCGCTGTTGGCGATGTCCCGCGACGAGGCTCTGACCGGCCTTGCCCGTGGCTTCGCCTTCCGCATGGTCGAATCGATGGGCGTTCTGCCGCGTGACCAAGTCGCGCAGGACGTGAAAGAGCTGGATCAGGACGCCCGTGGCGCGCTGCGTAAGCACGGCATCCGGTTCGGCCAGTTCACCATTTTCATGCCGCTGCTTCTGAAGCCCGCTCCGACCCGCCTGCGGCTGGTGCTGTGGTCGCTGGCCCAGAACCTGCAGGAATTCCCCGAAAGCCCGCCGCCGGGCCTTGTGACGATCCCATCCGATGCCAGCGCGCCCGAAGCCTACCACACGATGGCCGGCTACCGGAAAGCGGGCGACCGCGCGATCCGCATCGACATGCTGGAACGGCTTGCCGACATGCTGCGGTCGGAAGACAGCCGTGGCGGGTTCGAAGCGACCGCCGACATGCTGTCGATCACCGGCATGACGCTGGACCAGTTCGCCGCGCTGATGGAAGGCCTTGGCTACAAGGCCGAGAAGGGTGAACGCCAGAAGGTGAAGCCGGTGACCGAGGTGGTGCCGGAAGCCGAAGGTGACGCTCCGTCCGAGGATGCGCCCGCAGACGACACCCCCGTGATGGACGTGGCCGATGCCGCGCCCGCAGGTGGCATCGTGGAAACACCCGAAGCCCCTGCCCCGGCCGAAGACCCCGCGCCCGCTGCCGAAGTCGAGGCTGTGGCCGACGAGGGGATCGCGCCCGTGGACGAGACCGCGGACAACGTGGCCAAGGTCGATGACGGCATTCCGCAGGCGCCCGAGGAAGAAACGCCGCAGGGCGTGGCGCCCGATGCCGATGTCGCCGGCCCCGAGATCGAGACCTTCTACACCTTCACTTGGGGCGGTTTCGGCCGTCGCCGCGAAGGTGGTGGTGCCGGCAACCGTGGCAACAAGGGCCAAGGCAAGCCGCGCGGTGGCAAGCCGAACACCGGCAAGGGCGGTGGCAAGGGCAAGCGCCCGAACAAGGGCGGCGGCAACCAAAGCCGCACCTACGAAGCGCGCCCGCCCAAGAAGGACAAGATCGACCCCGACAACCCCTTCGCCGCCGCGCTGATGGGGCTGAAGGACAAGCAGTAGCTTGACCGAGCCCCGCGCCACCATCCGTTTGGACAAGTGGTTATGGTACGCGCGTTTCTTCAAGACGCGCGGCCTTGCGGCAAAGACCGTCTCGGCCGGGCATGTCCGGGTCAACGCCGCGCGGGTGTCAAAGCCCGCGCAGGCGGTCGGCCCCGGCGACACCCTGACCTTCCCGCAGGCCAAGCGAATCCGTGTCGTGCGCATTCTTGCCCCCGGCACCCGGCGCGGCCCCGCGCCCGAAGCGCAGGCCCTCTACGAAGACCTGTCGCCCCCTGCCCCGCCCCCGGAAGACCGGCCCGCGCCGGCGCCGAAGTTCGAGGGTGGCGGCCGTCCGACCAAGAAAGACCGCCGCAAGTCAGACGAGATGCGCCAACACGGCCTTGAATGATCCGCCCCGGCGGGCTAGCACGGGCCGGAGCCAAGATCCGGACACTGCCCATGACCTACGTCGTCACCGACAACTGCATCGCCTGCAAGTACACCGATTGCGTGGAAGTCTGCCCCGTGGACTGTTTCTACGAGGGCGAGAATTTTCTGGTGATTCACCCTGACGAGTGCATCGACTGCGGCGTGTGCGAGCCCGAATGCCCGGCAGAGGCGATCCTGCCCGATACCGAGCCCGACACCGAGAAATGGGTCGAGTTCAACCGCAAGTACTCGGAAATCTGGCCGGTCATCATCACCAAGAAAGATCCGCTGCCCGATGCGGACGAACGGGATGGCGAATCCGGAAAGTTGGAAAAGTACTTCTCCGAGAAACCCGGAGAGGGTGGCTGACCCGCGATTCGTCGCTTTCGTGCGAATGACGTTACGTCGGGTTAACTGGATTAGGTAAATACGACGCCGTCAAGCTGCTGTTTTAGCGGCTTTTTCGGTGCTGACACTGGCATCAAGCTTCCAAAAGGGGCGATTTGATGCTATATAGACCCAATATCGACGCCGGAAACCCGAAGCCGTCCGCAGGGACCCGTTCCTGAGGTTGGCTTTTTTGGCGCCAAATTCCGGGCCCCGGGGGTGCCGGTGGCCCCGGGTAGCCCCGTCTCAGGTCCGTTCGGACCTTCGAGGAAGGACGCTGCATGACTAAGACCAAGAAAATGGAATTCCGCCCGAACGAATACGTGGTGTACCCGGCGCATGGCGTCGGCCAGATCGTGTCGATCGAAGAGCAAGAGATCGCCGGCATCAAGCTGGAGCTGTTCGTGATCTCTTTCGAGAAGGACAAGATGACCCTTCGCGTGCCGACCCACAAGGCGACCGAAGCGGGCCTGCGCTCGCTGTCGACGCCGGACATCGTGTCTCAGGCGATGAAGACGCTGAAGGGCAAGGCCAAGGTAAAGCGCGCCATGTGGTCGCGCCGGGCGCAGGAATACGAACAGAAGATCAACTCGGGCGATCTGATCGCGATTGCCGAGGTGGTGCGCGACCTGCACCGCACCGACGATCAGCGCGAGCAGTCCTATTCCGAGCGTCAGCTGTACGAAGCTGCGCTGGAACGCCTGACCCGCGAAGTCGCGGCCGTTTCTGGCGCTGACGAGACGTCGGCGCAGAAGCAGGTCGACGACGTGCTGGTCAGCCGCGCCGCCTGATTCCCGCGACAAGCCGGATTAGAACCGCTGCCTTCGGGCGGCGGTTTCTTTTTGCGCTGTCGGTCCTGATCAGGCCAGCGCCGCGAAGGCGCACAAGGCCACGACCTCGGACACCTGCTGGGTCGCCCCCAACACGTCTCCGGTCTGGCCACCGACCTTTGCCTGCGCCACCCGCGCCACGCCGAAAGCCGCAAGCGCCACGGCAAGCGCCACCCAGACGGCCCCCGACCCGGCCAGCAAAAGCGACACCCCCAACGTCACAAGCATCCCCGTCGCGGCAGCCGCCCGCCCCGGCCGTCCGACCGCCTGCGACAGGCCCACGCCCCGCGCGTTCGGCATCTCTTGCAACAGCACCGCCATCGGCGCGCGCGACAACATCGCCGCAGCCAGCAACGGCCCGATCCATGCGCCGCCCGCGATCAGCACCGCCACCGCCTGCCAGCGCAGTCCAAGCGACAACACCAGCGCGATGACGCCATAGCTGCCGATGCGGCTGTCCTTCATGATCTCTAGCCGCCGCTCGTTGGTGAACCCGCCCCAGAAGCCGTCTGCGACGTCGGCCAGCCCGTCTTCGTGCAAGGCGCCGGTCATCACGACCAGTGCCGCGATCAGAAGGCCCGCGCATAGCGTCACCGGCAGGCCGATCCAGCCCCCGATCCCCGCCAGCACAGCCGCCAGAAGCGCAACGGTCAGCCCCGCCAGCGGCCAGGCCCAGGCGGCCTCTGCGCCGCGGTGGGACGCACGACCCGGCAGCGGCAACCGCGTCAGCAGGCCCAGCGCGGCGATGACGTCACCGGCAATTCCGTCTGTTCTCTTCATGCCCTCCCGGATAGAGACAAGCTGCAGTTCCCGCAACGAGAGAGACATATGGCCGCCCACTGTCCCGCCGACCTGCCAGCCTTCCGCGCCGCGATGACCGACCTGCCCGGGCCCGATGCCACGGCCCGCGACGGCGCCTCCGCGCGCAACGCGCAGCTGACGAAACCCCCAGCGGCGCTGGGCCGGCTAGAGGACCTTGCGCAGTGGTATGCCGGTTGGCGCGGCGACGCACGGCCGATGATCGACCGCCCGCAGGTCATTGTCTTCGCTGGCAACCACGGCGTTGCGGCCCGCGGCGTGTCCGCCTTCCCGGCCGAGGTCACGGTGCAGATGGTCGCAAACTTCCGCGCCGGCGGCGCCGCGATCAACCAACTGGCCGACTGCTTCGGCGCCACGATCGACATCCATGCCCTTTCGCTGGACACACCGACCGCCGATTTCACCACCGCCCCCGCGATGACAGAGGCCGAGCTGCTGGAGGCGCTGCAGACCGGGTGGTCGGCGCTTGATCCGCAGGCCGACCTGCTGGTCGTGGGCGAAATGGGCATCGCCAACACCACCGTGGCCGCGGCGCTGGCCGCCGGGCTTTACGGCGGCACCGGTGCCGACTGGGTGGGCCGGGGCACTGGCGTCGACGATGCCGGGCTGGCGCTGAAGGCGCAGGTGGTGGACGAGGCGCTTGCGCTGCACCGGGACGCCCTGTCCGACCCCGTCGAATGCCTGCGCCGCCTTGGCGGGCGCGAACTGGCGGCGATGACCGGCGCGATTCTGGCGGCCCGCCATTTCGGTGTGCCGGTTCTTCTGGATGGCTTCCCCTGCTGCGCCGCCGCGGCCGTGCTTCACCGGATGGCGCCCGGCGGACTGGATCACTGCGCCGCGGGCCACCGGTCGGCCGAGGCCGCGCACGGGCGGCTTCTGGACCAGTTCGCAATGGAACCGCTGCTGTCGCTGGGCCTGCGACTTGGCGAGGGAAGCGGCGCCGCGCTGGCGATCGGGGTGCTGAAAGGCGCCGTCGCGTGCCACTCTGGCATGGCGACCTTCGCGGAAGCGGGCGTGTCGGACGGCGACGCGCCCTAGTCGTCCTTTCGCTTCTCGTTCTCAGCGAACTGTTTCAGCAGCGCGGATTCCAGTTCCGCGTTCAGCTCTTGCGTGCGCGCCACGTAATCGGGGTTCTGGTCGACCGGCACGCCGGGTTTCCAGACCTCGGCCAGCGCGCGGACGGCGGCGCGGTCGTACCGGAAATAGGTCCGCTCCATCTCGGACGCCTCGAAGTTGGTCAGCCCCATGTTTTCCAGCACATAGCGCCCCGCACGCAGGCTGGAATCGAACATCTCGCGGACGATGTCGTTCGCCCCGGCGCGGTACAGCTGGTAAACATGCACCCGGTCGCGCGCGCGGGCGACGATGTGCAGGTCCGGCCGTTCCCGCCGGGCGAAGGCCACCAGCCGGGTGACATCGTCGCGCCCGTCCATCGCCACGACCAGCACCCGTGCCTCTTTCAGGCCTGCGGCGCGCAGAACGTCGGGGCGGGTCGGGTCGCCGAAGAACCCCTTGTAGCCGAATTTTCGCATCAGCTGGATGGTGGCAAGGTTGTTGTCCAGCACCGTGGTTCGGAACCCCGCCATCTGCACCATCCGGTTCACCGCTTGCCCGAACCGGCCCATGCCCGCGATGATGATCGGGCCCTCGGATCCGACCTCGTCCGGGGTCGGCTGGTCCTCGACCTCGCGGCCACGCCGCGACAGGTAGTCCTGCGCGAGGAAGAACAGCGGCGTAAGCAGCATGGACAGCGCGATGACCATCAGCAGGTTCTGCGAGGTCTGCGGCGCCAGCACGCCCTGCTGGGCGGAAAACGACAACAGGACAAAGCCGAATTCGCCGGCCTGCGCCAGCCCAAGGGTAAACAGCCACTGGTCGCGGGTCTTCAGCCGGAACATCCGGCCCAGTCCGAACAGGACAAGGCCCTTCACGGCCATCACCGCAAGGGTCAGGCCGATCAGCATGAAGGGCTGCCCCAGCACAAGCCCGATGTCGATGCCCGCGCCGACGGTGATGAAAAACAGCCCAAGCAACATGCCCTTGAACGGCTCGATGCTGGATTCAAGCTCGTGCCGCAGTTCCGAGTTCGCAAGCACGACGCCCGCCAGGAAGGACCCAAGCGCCGGCGACAGGCCGACCAGCGTCATCAGGAAGGCGACGCCGACCACGATCAGAAGGGCGAAGGCGGTATAAAGTTCGCCAAGCCGGGTGGCGTGGACAAAGTGGAACAGCGGGCGGATCAGGTAGACGCCGATCAGGATCACCGCCGCGATCACCGCCAAGGTCACCAGCGTCGCGCCCCAGCCGGGCAGACCCGCGACCAGCGACAGCGTGGCCTCGTGCCCGTTCTCCGCAGCGGCATGGGCGGCCGCGTCATGCGGTCGGCTGACGGACCCGTCGGGGTTGAATACCGTGCGCGCCTCTCCCTGCAGCAGCGGCAGGAAGATCAGCATGGGGATCACCGCGATGTCTTGACTAAGCAGGACCGAGAAGGCCGAACGCCCGCCCGCCGTGCGCATCAGCCCCTTCTCGGTCAGCGTCTGAAGGACGATGGCGGTCGAGGACAGCGCGAAGATCATGCCGATCGCCAGTGCGGCAGCGGGGGGCTGCCCCAGCAGCATCGCGCCGCCCGCGATCAGCAGCATGGTCAGCACGATCTGAGATACGCCCAGCCCGATCAGCTTGGTGCGCATGTCCCACAGGGCGCGCGGCTCCAGTTCCAGCCCGATCAGGAACAGCATCATCACGACGCCGAACTCGGCAAAGTGCTGCAGGTCGGCATTCGCGCCCACCAGACCCAAAATCGGGCCGATCAGCAGACCCGCCAGAAGATAACCAAGAACGGACCCAAGCCCCAGCCGTGCGGCGATCGGCACCGCGATCACGGTCGTTGCCAGGTAGATCGTGGCCTGGAACAGAAAGGTATCCATCAGCGGGAATCACTTATGCGGCAAAAGTCAGGGGCTTCGCGCAAAGTTATACCAGCCAGTTCGCGGGGTGACAGGGCGGGACGCCGGTTAGCGGCCCGACAGACCGGCCGAGCCGCAGACGCCTGTCTGGAAATGCGGCAGGCTGCCGCCCGGACGGGCCGTCGCGCGGCACGGCGACGTCAGCTTAGATCAATTCAGCAACGACCGGATCGTGCCGCTCAGTTCCTCGATCCGGGCAAGGTTGGCGCGGATGCGCTGCTGGATGCCGTTCAGTTCCCCGATGATGTCTGTCAGGCTTTCGCGCCCCTCTGTCAGGCGGGCGCCTTCGATCTTGCACATGACGCGGGTCGTCGACAGGCCAAGGATGTGACGGTTCATCTTCTTGCAGGCGTCGAGGATGCGATAGGTCTCGTCCGAGACCTGATCCTGACCCTGGCGCGACAGGCGCTGGTATTCGGACACAAGCTGCGTGAGATAGCCGCGTTCCTCTTCCAGATCGACGCTGCCCAACTGACGGCGTTCCTTGTCCAACTGCCGCGAGCATTCGCGCAGGATCCGCGTCATGCATTCGATGAACATGCTCTGGCCGACCGTGCCGCCGATCTTTGCGAAGTTGCTGTTTTCACCCACGACGTGGGTTTCGAACCAGCTGGACATCTCGCGCGACATGCCGCCGTAGTTCGTCGACAGGGTCGAGATGGGGCCGCCGTTGGGTTCCAGCCGCGAGGCGATGACGCGCATGTTGTGGGGAATGATCTCGGTCATCTCGAACTCGCGCACAAGCTTCTCGGTCTCTTCCTTGAGACCGGCGGCTGCCTTGCGCATCTTCCTGAAGCCCGCGATGTGTTCGTCAACCGGCATGTCCAGACCGGCGTCGCGCGCCAGCAGTTCCTCGCTCAGCGCATGGGCGGCAAAGGACGGATAATCCTCGAACCCCATAGCCACGATTTTCTCTACCATCCACTTCGCGCTGTCCTCGGGGCTTAGCCCGTCTTTCTGCTCCATCAGCCGGGCTTCGGCGTACAGCTTTTCGATGGTTTCCAGCATCGGGCTGGTCGGCTTGATCCGGGCCGACAGATAGCCGCCGGCGCAGGGCATCGCCACGGCGAACACCCAGTAATGCAGCCCATCGCGCGCGCGGTTCTTGACGTAGGCGCCAATCGTCTCGCCGCGTTTAAGGGTGTCCCAGAACAGCCAGAACAGGCCCTTCGGGGAATCCGGGTGGCGGATCATCTTGTGCGGGGCGCCCAGCATGTCCGACCAGTCGTAATCGGCCACGCGTCGGAACACGTAGTTGCCGGCCTGGATCACCCCGCGCGAGTCGGTTCGGGAAAAGAACACCTCGTTCAGGTGGAACGGAGCCTCGCCACTGGATGGTCGCGCCTCTCGGCGTCGCTCGACGAAACTTGACGGTTCCGCATCCGCAGCGTCGTGGCCGGCTTCCAGCAGATCGTCGTCTTGCGTGTCATCAAGGCTCATAAAGTGCGCTCCGGACATGGGCGGGCATTGGCCGCGGGGGTCTAAGCCTCCATACCCCTGCAGTCCTTTCGTTTGCCTTAACCCGTCACGTCGGCAGCGGCGCATCCGCCTTGAACTGGTCCATCACGATCTGGCTTTGCACCCGCGCCACCGCTGGATGCGGCAGAAGAACCTGATGGATCAGGACGTTAAGCCCCGCAAGATCGGCGCAGTAGACGCGCAGCAGGTAATCCGCCTCGCCCGTGAGGGTCCACGCGCTGACGATTTCCGGCCGATTGCCGACGATTCGGGTGAAGCCTTTGACCTTCTCGGGCTCGTGCGTGGCCATCTGAACCTGCACGAAGGCCTGCACCGCCAGCCCCAGCCGCGCCGCGTCCAGCCGCGCCGAATAACGTTCGATGAAGCCCGCCTGCTCCAGCCGTTGCCGTCGCCGCCCCGCCTGACTGGCCGACAGGTTCAACTGCGCGCCCAGCGCCTCGGCCGTCAGCGTCGCGTCCTTTTGCAGCGCCGCCAGCAGGCGCTTGTCCGTGTCGTCGATATCCATGCGGAAATCATGCATCAACTCCGTATCTTTCGTCAATTTCCCGCACCAACCTCGATAAGACCCCCCCACTTCGCGCAAACACCCCGCGTGTTCGGTGTCACACTGCGTTCAAACGGAAAACCAAGGAGACCACCGATGGGACCCTTCCCGCATGACGCCCCGAAATCCGAAATCACGCCGGAAAACCCTGCCGGGACCGACGGCTTCGAATTCGTGGAATTCGCGCACCCCGAGCCCGAGCAGCTGCGAGAGCTGTTCGCCCGCATGGGCTATGCCCACGTTGCGACCCACAAGACCAAGGCGATCGAGCTTTGGCAGCAGGGCGACATCACCTATGTGCTGAACGATGAACCGGGCAGCCACGCCCGCGACTTCGTCGAGGAACATGGCCCCTGCGCCCCGTCGATGGCGTGGCGGGTGGTCGACGCGCAGCACGCCTTCGACCACGCGGTCGCCAAGGGCGCCACACCCTACGAGGGCGAGGGCAAGACGATGGACGTGCCTGCGATCAAAGGCATTGGCGGGTCGCTGATCTATTTCATCGAGGACTACTACGAATCCTCGCCCTACAACGGCGAATTCGATTGGATCGCCCAGTCGAAGCCTAAGGGGGTCGGGTTCTTCTACCTCGATCACCTGACGCACAACGTGTTCAAGGGCAACATGGACACGTGGTTTCGCTTTTACGGCGACCTGTTCAATTTCCGCGAGATCCGGTTCTTCGACATTCAGGGCAAGTACACTGGCCTGTTCAGCCGCGCGCTGACCTCGCCCTGCGGCCGCATCCGCATCCCGATCAACGAGGACCGAGGCGAGACCGGGCAGATCGTGTCGTACCTGAAAAAGTACAACGGCGAGGGCATTCAGCACATCGCCGTGGGCAGCGACGATATCTATGCCTCGACCGATGCCATCGCCGAGAAGGGCGTGAAGTTCATGCCGGGGCCGCCGGACGCCTATTACGATATGTCGAAGGACCGTGTCGCAGGCCATGACGAGCCCATCGACCGGATGAAGAAGCACGGCATCCTGATCGACGGCGAAGGCGTGGTCGACGGCGGCGAAACGAAGATCCTGCTTCAGATTTTCTCGAAAACGGTGATTGGGCCGATCTTCTTCGAGTTCATCCAGCGCAAGGGCGACGACGGCTTTGGCGAGGGGAACTTCAAGGCCCTGTTCGAGTCGATCGAACAAGAACAGATCGACAGCGGCGAGTTGAACACCGCCGCTGAATAAGCCGGCCAGTCCGGCAGGGAGAGAGCTCCGGTAAGGAGAGCGGGGGCGGTTCCGAAAGGGCCGCCCCCGAACCGTATCCGGGGCGGCCTATCCGGGTTTAACCGCTGGGCATGTCCAGCGTGATCGTCCGGCCACCCTTGGTATAGACAAGCTGGCCATCCCCGATCGCGGCGACGCGGCCGCCGTCGACCGTATCGCCGACCTGCACCTTCACATAGCGACCCGACGACAGCCGAACGAGGGCACGGCGGTTGCTGGCAGAGCCGTAGACGCCGATCAGGTTCACCCGGTTCAGGCGCAGCGCGTTCTCGTCGGTCGCCGTGGCGGCGACGCTTGCGCTGGTCGGGATCTCGGGCGCCCGCACCGGGGCGTTGACGACAGGGGTGGGATCGGGCTGCGCCGTCTCAGCGGCCGGAGGCGGCGGAGCGTTGGCGGCTTCTTCCAAGGCCGCCTGAACGATCGACGCGAAACCGGCGGGCCGGGTCGACGGGGTCAACGAGGCGTCCACCGCAAGTTCGGTCGCCCCGTCGAACGTGGTCTCGACCGCGGCGGTCTCGGCGTCCGGCTCGGCCTCGGCATCCGGGGCTTCAAGCAGAGCGGCAGCAAGCGACGGACTTTGCACGTTGTCAGTGGCCTCGCCGTCCGGCGTGGTGTCGGCCGACGCGACTTCGGTACCGGGCCGCAACGGCGGAATGACATCGGCGAAGTCGATCAGCGGGTCGGGGGCCGCTTCGTCCGCGGCGGGGTCATCGGACGGGGCCGGCCCCTCATCGGCGGCTGTCTCGAGGTCCAGAACGACCTCTTCCGCGGCCTCTGCCACCTCTTCCGCGGCCGCCACTTCGGCGGCGGTCTCTTCAGACGCGACCTCTTCAGATACGGGGGCATCGTCCGGACGCAGCGACGGACGAACCTCGGCCAGTTCTTCACGGGTCAGCCCGCCGAATTGCGCGCGTTCGTCGACCTCGGCCAGATCGTCTTCGGACAGCAGCCCCGCAAGGGCGTCGTCCTCGTCCGGGGCAAGCGCCGCAATCTCGGCTTCAAGCTCGGCGTCCTGCGCGTCGGCGGCAGGCTCGTCCAGCAGCGTCTCCTCTTCCGGCGGCTCGGTGCCCGGGCGCACCGGCGGCACCACCGGCGGCGTGCCACGGATCACCAGCGTGCCTTGCGGCGAGATCGCCCCCTCTTCGGTGGCGCGCACAAGGCCGCGTTCGTCAAGGTCGAACTCGGTCACCAGCGGGAAGGGCGGCAGGCCGACGACCGGCGCCGTATCGGATCCGGTCAGGTCCTCTTCGGTTGGCAGCGCGCGCGGCGACGGGTCGGCCAGCGCGACATCAGAGGACGACAGCACCGTCCCGTCCAGCCGGTCGATGCCGGGGCTTTCGATGGCCGGCGGAGCCAGAACGGAAATGCCGGTCCGTTCATAGATCGCATCGGCCTCGGCCTGCGAGGGTGCCGGCACGCGACCGGGCGCAGGGGCCGAGACTTCGGCCTGCGGCGCGTCTTCGGCGACGGGCGGTTCCTCGAGGCGCACGATTTCCAGCGTGCCGGGGGCATCGCCGCCGCTGGCGGGCGCGGCGCTGTCGTCGGCGGGTTCCGCCGACCCGTCTGGCTGCGACGGGGCGATGGTCGCGATGTCGGGCGCCGGACCGTCGTCAAGCTCCGGGCCGCGCGGCATGTCGCTTAGCGCAGGCGGCGGGGCCACGGCGGCCATGTCGATGTCGGGTGTGTCCACGACGGGGCCCGGTTCTTCGACCAGCTCGGGCGTTTCGCCCGACGTCTCGGCCGAGGCCGGCGCATCGTCCGGCGCGGGCTGCGCGTCGGTCGACAGTGCCGCGATCTCTTCGGACCCATCCGGCACCGAGGGGGCAACGGGCGCGGCCTGCTCGGGCTCGGGCTGAAGGTCGGTGACCTCGATTCCGGGCAGCGGCACGGACGGTTCCGCCGCCTCGGGCGTCGGCCTTACTTCTGGTTCGGGGGTTGTTTCCGGGGCGGCATCGACGATGGCGTCGGATTCTGCCGGCGGCGTGGTGGTCAGCGCCTCGGGAAGGATGACCGGTGCGGGTTCTTCGACCTCGGCAATCTCGGGGTCGCCGCCCAGACCGAACCAGCCAGAGGCCACGTCGTTCATCACATAGGTCGACCACAGCACGACCACGCCAAGCACCACCAGCAGGGCAACCGCGATCGCCGCGCCAAGGAACTTCGGACGCGCGCGCGGCGGCGTCTGGCCCCGTGCGCCGAACACGGTCATCGCGTCGGCCTCGCTCGACCGGCCCGAACGCGGCGGCGTCGGAGGCACCGGGACCGGCCCGCGTGCCGAGGGCTTGGCCGGCGGCATACCGGACGGCAGCGGCTTCGGAAGCGCGGACGGGCCGCGTTTCAGAGGCGCACTGGTCGGCAGAGGCTGGCGCAACGCGGCGGCCATATCCTCGACCTCGGCCTTCTTTTGCTCTTTCGGCCGCCCCATGCGCATCAGCGTCTCGGCCAGCTTGCTTCCGCGCGGCTTCTTCGCATCGTCGGTCGCCGCCGCTCCGGGCGCCAGCGCGGCAGCCAGAACGGGGTCGGTCTTCGGGGCAAGCTCTGGCGCGGTGGGGTCGACGTTTGCCGAGCGTTCCGCGGCGGTGTCGCCCTTCGCCGTACCGCCGCCAGACGACGTCGGAAGCACCGTATCCCACGCATCGGCGGTCGCGCCGTCACCCTTCGTGGTCGCATCGTCCTGCAGCGCCGTCGTCGGGCGCGTCACCGCCGGGTTGGCGGGCGAATGCACCGGCGCGCTGCGCGCGCTTGGCAGCGGCGGCAGATCGTCGATGACCGGCCCTTTCGCGACCGGCGCCGCGTCCGCTTCCGCCTCGGGTTGGGGTGCGACGGGCGGCAGCGCCTCGCCGTTCACCCGCGCGGTCGGGCGCGCGCGGCGAGACGTGAAAGAAAACGGCGAGGTATTCGGTTCGTCGCCATCACCGTCCGGCAGCGACAACAGCGCGGCGGCAAGATCGCCTGCCGACTGTTCTTCCGGTCTTCTGCGAGGCGACGGGGTTTCTTCGGAAGAGTCGGCCTTGCCGCCTTCGGGAAGGCTGCCGAACAGTTCCGCGACGTGATCGAGAAGCCGGTCGTCCGATGCGGGCAGCGTCTGCTGCGGCGCCGCGTCGTCGTCATCGGTCTGCGGCGTCACCTCGGCGGCGGTGTCCTTGGGCGCGACAGCCGACGGCTCGGGCGTGGTGTCCGCCGCTTTGGGCTCTTCGGACTCTGCCACAGACTTCGCGGCGGGCTTTGCTTCGGGCGCCGGTTCGGCAGGCGTTTCCGGTACCTCGCCCAGACGGCCAAGCACATGAATTCGCTTCTTGTCCGGCTCGACCGACTCGCCGCCGTTCAGAACGCGCTCGGCGTGGCGGGTCGGGCCGAAGAACGGCTCGCCGTCGAATTCCGAGGGGCTGGGCATTGCGACGAAGGACATCGGGTTGAACCGGTACTGCGTCGCGAAGGTCTCTGCCTCCAGCAGCGTTTCCCGGGCGACCACGGCGACCTGCGCCTTGCCCTTCTTCATACGCCAGTCGAAGTTCAGGTCGCGCACGTCATACGGCGTCACCCCGACCAAAGCTTCGCGGATCTGCGACTGGCGGTCCGCCTTGGTCGGACCCGGCGCATCGACTTCCAGATACAGGACCTGTGAATTCGGAATAACAAGCTTGGTGCTAAGACCGGCAGCCTCGAGGTCGGTCGCCGTACGCCGCAGCACGACCAGTTCGTCAACCAGATCGGGCGCGTCCAGCGACACGTCCCCAACATTCAGCCATCCTGCCTGTGCGCGGTGGAGTAGGCTGATGCCGTCATGGGTAAGGTTCAGGGCGAAACTGGGTTTCATGCTTCAGTCTATAATATGTCGGGGGAGCGCATGGGAGTCGCGCTCCCTTTCGGGGGGTTATGTATAGCAACAAACCGCCGAGTGGAAGTAAAACACCCGGGCTGGGCCTTGTCCGCAGGCGATGCAAAGCGCAGTTTCCCGATCAATTTGACGGGAGTACTTCCACAATGCGAACCTTCTCTGCCGCACCGTTGCTTGCCGTGGCCGCCCTGTGCCTCGCGCTGCCGCTGGCCGCGCCCACGGCCGCGCAAGAGGCCGCCGCCAATCGCCTGACCGTGACCGGCACCGGCATGGTATCCGGGATTCCCGATCTGGCCGTGCTGACCCTTGGCGTGACAAGCCGTGGCGACACCGCCGCGCAGGCGATGGACGCGACCAGCGTCGCCACCGCCGATGTCCTTGCCCTGCTGGCCGAAACGGGTGTCGCGGACACCGACATGCAGACCTCGGACCTGTCGCTGTCGCCGGTCTGGTCGAACCGCAACAGCGTGTCGGGAGGCGGCGACGAGATTACCGGTTTCCGGGCCTCGAACACCGTCACCGTCCGAATCCGCGACCTTGACGGCATGGGAGAGGTACTGGACGCCGCCATCAACGCCGGTGCCAACGAGTTCCGCGAACTGCGCTTTGCGCTGCAAAACCCCGCCCCCGCGCTGGACGAAGCCCGGCGGCTTGCCGTGGCCGACGCCCGCGCACGGGCCGAGACATACGCCGATGCGGCGGGCCTTGTTCTGGGCGACGTGCTGGAACTGACCGAATCGGGTGGTGGTGGCGGACCGATCATGATGCGCGAGGCCGCCATCGCCTCTGCCGTACCGATCGCGGCGGGAGAGGTCGACACGACCGCAAGCGTGACCATCGTGTTCGAAATTTCGGGCCCCTGACCCACGGGGCCCGCGCGGCCCGAAACACACGCGGCGGCGCGGCATCCTGACCGCGCCCCGCCTCCTGTGGTCCGACCCTGTCAGATCTCGATCCGCTGGAAGCTGTCGCGCAGCGCCTGGCTCCAGGCGTTCGACATCGCAAGAAATCCCTCGTCCTGCGCTTCGATCCGGCGGTACGTGCTGACCTTGCAGGCGTCCTTTTCGATCACCGCAAGATCCAGCGGCATCCCCACCGACAGGTTCGACCGAAGCGTCGAGTCCATGCTTAGTAGCACGGCCTTCTGCGCGTCGCCCAGCGTGGTTTCAGGCCGCACGACCCGGTCAAGGATCGGCTTGCCATACTTGTGCTCGCCGATTTGCAGGAACGGGGTGTCCGCCGTCGCCTCGATGAAGTTGCCTTCGGGATAGATCAGGAACAGGCGCATCTCGCCGCCCTTGCGCTGACCGGCGACCAGCATACTGGCCTTTGCGCCATCGGCGTGCTGGGTCATGCGGGACGAAATGTCCTTGCTGACCTCGGCCAGCGTATCGCCCACGATGGACGCGACCTGCAGGATCGTCTCGGCCGTCATGATCGACGGCGGCGCGTCCGGGGACCGGTCCTGCGCCGCTTCTTCAAGCCGCGCGAGCGTGGTTTGCGTAACGCTCAGGGACCCGGCGGTCAGGATCACGACGACCCGTTCGTCCGGCTCTTCGAAGGTGAACATCTTCCGGTAGGTCGAAATATTGTCCAGTCCGGCATTGGTGCGCGTGTCAGACAGCAGCACCATGCCGGCATCCAGAAGCAGCCCTACGCAATAGGTCATGACAGACGCCCGATTTCCACATCCCCGCTGCGACCGCGCATCTGCAACCGCACCCTATTGCTGCACTTGGCCGACGCTCACTTCGACGTCAAGATGCTCTGTCGTCTCACCATGCGCCACGCCACGGATCGGCGCCGCGTCCAGCGCGTCGAACCCGGACCCAAGACGGATGTAACGGGCATCCGGACAGCATTCGTTCGCGGCGTCGAAGCCGACCCAGCCAAGCCCTTTAAGGTACAGCTCTGCCCATGCGTGGCTGGCCTCGGCCATCTCGTCTCCGGCCTCGGAATAAAGATAGCCCGCAACATAGCGCGCCGGAATCCCGACCGAAATCGCAGCCGCGATCAGGACATGCGCGTGGTCCTGGCATACGCCATAGCCCAGCTCCAGCGCCTCGGTCGCGGATGTGCTGGCGTCGGTCTCGCCCGGACGATATTCGATCATCTTGGACACTTCGCGCGACAGACCGTGCGCAAGATCCAGCGGCGTCTTCTCGGCCTCGGCCACGCCCTCGGCCATGCGGCGGATCGCCTTGCTGGGCATGGTGGCGCGGGTGTCGCGCAGATAGACCGACGGATGCACCTTCTCGGCATGGCCGGTCAGCACCCCGTTCAGGTCCTGCGTCTCGACCAGACCCTCGACAAGGATCGTCACGCCAGCCACCGCGCGCCGGAGCGTCACAGTCTGAATCCAGTCCCCGGCCCCGTCCCGGAACCCGGCGCCGGTCTCGGCATCCTCGACCGTCACCGCCCAGTTCAGGACGCGCTGGTTCTCGCAGTCGGCAGGAAACAGGCGGTGACTTTGCACAACGCCCCGGATCGGTTCGGCGAACGTATAATGCGTCCGGTGCGAAACGGTCAGCCTCATGCCACCCTCCCCGTCAGATAGCTTGCATGGATCGCGCCAGCCAGCCCGTTGATCTCTTCGATGATCCGGGTGAGGAACTCGTGCAGGCCCTCTTGGAACACGTCGTCGACCCGCGCCTCTGCCAGTTCTCCCATCATGCCGCGCGCCACCTGCTGCGCGTCAGTTGCGCGGTGATAGGCGCGCGCCAGAAAGTCGAGGCTGTCGTTGATCTCGGACACACAGGACAGAAGCGAGCGGGCGCACTGCATGTTCAGGATCAGGAAGTCCGCGATTTTGTGGGCCGTGACGTCACCACCATAGGCAAAGCCGAAGGCACGGTACGAACTCAGCGCACGCAGCAGCGTCGACCACTGATAGTTGTCGATCCCGGTGCCGACATAGCTTACCTCGGGCAGCAGCACATAGTACTTCACATCCAGGAACCGCGCCGTGTTGTCGGCCCGTTCCAGCGCGTAGCCGGTTTTCATGAAGTGAAAGCCATCGTTGCGCAGCATGGAGACAGAGGCGGCGCCCCGCACTAGCGCGGCCGTGCGCATCGTCCACTCGGTCAGGTCGGCCAAAGGCAGTTGGCTGCGCTCGGTCCGCTGCATCTCGCGGATTTCCTGAAACGCGGTGTTCAGCGCGTCCCACACCTGCCCGGTGATCGCGGTCCGCACGATCCGGCCGTTTTCGCGCGCGGCAGTGATGCAGGACAGGATCGAGGACGGGTTGTCCTTGTCGAAGAACATGTGGCTTTCGACGTTGCGCTGGACCGGGTCGCCGTACTTTTCCTTGAAGGCCGGCAAGGTGCCGCTGGCTTCAAGGATCGATTCCCATTCGTTGCGGTATCCGCCGCCGATATTGGGAAGCAGCGCGTTGCGCGCACCCACGTCCAGAAGCCGCGCCGATGCCTCGGCACGCTCCATGTAACGCCCGATCCAGAAAAGGTTTTCCGCCGTCCGGCTTAGCATGGGAAGGGCTCCGAATTGGTCGTCATCAGGTCAAGAAGAACACGCGCGCCCCAAAGCGCAACACGCTCCCCTCCCCCTTCCGGGGGGAGGGCTAGGGAGGGGGGGAGAACCACGAAGGAGGTCGCAGCCCGCATCATTCCGCCAGCACCCACGTGTCCTTCACCCCGCCACCTTGGCTGGAGTTCACGACAAGCGACCCCTCGGTCAGCGCCACGCGCGTCAGGCCGCCCGGCACCAGTTCGATGTCCTCGCCGACAAGGCAATAGGGCCGCAGGTCGACGTGGCGGGGTGCGACACCTTCTTCCACGAAGGTCGGGCAGGTCGACAGCGCCAGCGTCGGCTGCGCGATATAGTTGTCGGGGTCGGCCTCGATCTTGGCGCGGAACGCCTCGATCTGCGCCTCGGTCGATTTCGGCCCCACCAGCATCCCGTAACCGCCGGACCCGTGCACTTCCTTGACCACCAGTTCCTTGAGGTTTTCCAGCACGTACTTGCACTCGTCCGCCTTGCCGCACTGCCACGTGGGCACGTTTTGCAGGATCGGCTCTTCGCCAAGGTAGAACCGCACCATTTCCGGCACGAAGGTATAGATCGCCTTGTCGTCCGCCACACCGGCCCCGGGCGCCGAGCAGATCGACACGCCGCCCGACCGGTACACGTTCATCAGGCCGGGGATGCCCAGCATCGAATCCGGTCGGAAACACAGCGGATCAAGGAAGGCGTCGTCGATCCGGCGATAGATCACGTCCACCTTCTGCGGGCCTTCGGTGGTCTTCATCCAGACGAAATCGCCATCGACGAACAGGTCCTGCCCCTCGACCAGTTCCATCCCCATCGTGTCGGCAAGGAAGGTGTGTTCGTAATAGGCGCTGTTGAAATGGCCCGGCGTCAGGATCACGCAGCGCGGCTCGCCGTCGCATTTCTTCGGCGCGACGCTGGCCAGCGTGCGCTTCAGCGCGCGGCCATACCCATCGACCGGTGCGATGCGGTTCTGCTGAAACAGCTGCGGGAACATGCGCATCATGATCTCGCGGTTTTCCAGCATGTAGGACACGCCCGACGGCGTCCGGCAGTTGTCTTCCAGCACGTAGAACTCGTCCGGGCCCACCCGGACAAGGTCGATGCCGACGATGTGGCTGTACACGCCCTTGGGCGGCACGATGCCGACAACGGCCTTCTCGTAGGCCTCGTTGGTATAGACCAGCCGCGCCGGGATCTTGCCCGCCCGCACGATCTCGCCCCGGCCATAGACATCGGCGAGAAAGGCGTTCAGCGCCCGCGCCCGCTGTTTGATGCCGCGTTCCAGCTTGCGCCACTCGTCGGCGGAAAAGACGCGCGGAAACATGTCGAACGGGATCAGACGATCCGGATCGCCGCCTTCGCCGTAAACAGCGAACGTGATGCCGATGCGCCGAAACAGGCTTTCCGCTTCGTGCTGTTTAAGCGACCGAAGCTCGGCCGGCATCTCGTTGACCCAGTCTTGGATACCGGCATAGGGGCCGCGAACGGCGCCCCCGGTTTCCATCTCATTGAAATAGCGTGGTTCAGCGGCCTTGCTCATGGCTTTACCTTCCCAATCCCTCGCACGATGCGCAAGGGGGCGCGTCGTGGCCGTGGTTGCGGCCGCGCTGATCGTCCTGTCCGGCGGGATCTTCGGAAAAGCGCAGCCTGTCCCCTTTCTTTCTGACATACCGTCCCCCGGCGAACTGTCCACAGGAAAGCCGCAACCGGCTGCTGCGAAGCGGTTTTTGGTTTACGGGTGTCCCGTTTTCCCGGCACTCGCCGTGGCGACGGCCCGCGCTATCATCGCTTCATGGCCGTGCTGACCTTTACCCCAAGCGGGATCTACTGCCCCGCTGGCGACTTCTATGTCGATCCGTGGCGCCCCGTGGACCGGGCGCTGATCACGCACGGCCATTCGGACCACGCCCGCCCCGGCCACGCCCGCTATCTGTCGACAGAGGCGGCGGCGCCCGTCATCCGCCACCGGCTGGGCGACATCACGCTGGACACGATCCGGTACGCCGAGACGCGGACCATCGGCGACGCCACCGTGTCCTTTCATCCTGCGGGACATGTTCCGGGCTCGGCGCAGATCCGCATCGAGGTGGATGGCGAGGTCTGGGTCGTCTCAGGCGACTACAAGACCGAACCCGACGGCCTGTGCGAACCGTTCGAGCCGGTCCGGTGCCACGCCTTCATCACCGAATGCACCTTCGGGCTGCCCGTCTTCACTTGGGCGCCGCAGGCCGAGACGGAAGACGAGATCAACCGCTGGTGGGCCGCGACCGTCGCCGATGGACGCACGCCGGTGCTGGCGGCCTATGCGCTGGGAAAAGCACAGCGCATCCTTGCCGGGCTCGATACCTCGATCGGGCCGATCCTGACCCACGGCGCGGTGGAAAACGTAAACGAGGTGTTGCGAGCCCAAGGCCTGTCCCTGCCCGACACGATCCGCGTGACGCCGGACATGACCCCCAAGGACCACCCCGGCGCGCTGGTGCTGTCCACGCCCTCGGGGCTGGGCACGCCGTGGCTGCGCCGGTTCGGCACAGTGTCGACGGCGTTCGCCTCGGGCTGGATGCGGCTGCGCGGCGTGCGCCGGCGGCGGGCGGCGGATCGGGGCTTCGTGATGTCGGACCATGCCGACTGGGACGGGCTGAACGCCGCCATCCGCGAGACGGGCGCCGAGCGGGTGTTCGTCACCCACGGTTACACGTCGGTGTTCCGCCGCTGGCTGGAGGAACAGGGGTACGACGCGGCGGTGGTCGAGACAGAGTTCGAGGGGGAAAGCCTGGACCGCGCCGAGGAGGAAGAGGCGTGAAGACCGTACTGATCATCGAAACGCCCGCCCGGCGCGCCCCTCGTCTCTGCGTGGCATCCCGCCCATGAAACGCTTCGCCGCCCTCTTCACCCGGCTCGACCAGACGACGCGCACCACCGCGAAGGTCGACGCGCTGGCGGATTACTTCTCGGAGGCCCCCGAAGACGACCGGTTGTGGACCGTCGCGCTGCTGTCGGGGCGACGTCCCAAGCGCGCGGTGAATGTCACAATACTGCGAGAATGGGCGGCGGAGTCCGCAAAAATCCCGCTCTGGTTGTTCGAAGAGTCCTATCCGATCGTGGGCGACCTGGCCGAGACGATTGCCCTTGTCCTGCCGCCCAACCGGCACCAGTCGGACCATTCCCTGACCCACTGGATCACCGAGATCCGCCGCCTTCCT
The DNA here is from genome assembly GCF_029168315.1 of Psychromarinibacter halotolerans. Lineage (NCBI taxonomy): Bacteria > Pseudomonadati > Pseudomonadota > Alphaproteobacteria > Rhodobacterales > Paracoccaceae > Psychromarinibacter > Psychromarinibacter halotolerans. The sequence continues at coordinate 150,862 of NZ_JARGYD010000005.1, read as the reverse complement.
ACACTGGAAGAACCCGAGCGCAAAGCCCTTGTGCGCGATGCGTGGGACCGGCTGGACGCGACCGAGCGGTTCTTGTTCAACAAGCTGCTGACCGGCGGCTTCCGCGTCGGCGTGTCGGCCAAGCTGATGACCCGCGCGCTGTCGAAGGCCACCGGCATCGACGAACCCGACCTCGCGCTGAGGTTGATGGGCGACTGGACGCCGGACAGCACCACGTACCGCCGCCTTGTGCTGGAACCCGACCCTGACGAGGATCTGTCCCGCCCCTATCCGTTCTTCCTTGCCTACCAGCTTGAGGACGCGCCAGCAGAGCTTGGCCCGGTCACCGACTGGCTGGCCGAGCACAAGTGGGACGGCATCCGGGGTCAGCTTGTGCTGCGGGGGGGACAGCATCACGTCTGGTCGCGCGGCGAGGAACTGATGACCGACCGCTTTCCCGAGCTTGCCGCCGCGCGCGACTTCGTGCCCGAGGGCACCGTGATCGACGGCGAGATCCTTGCGTGGCAGGACGACGCCCCCCTGCCCTTCGCGCGGCTGCAAAAGCGCATCGGTCGCAAGACCGTGCCAAAGAAGCTGCTGGCCGAGGCACCAGTGATCCTGAAGGCATATGACCTGCTGGAATGGCAGGGCGAAGATATCCGCGCGCGTTCGCTGGCCGACAGGCGCGCCCTGTTGGAAACCCTTGTTCAGGACCTTCCCGCCGACGCCCCGATCCGGCTGTCGCCCCGCATCGACGTGCCCGACTGGCAGGCGATGGCCGCGACCCGCGAAGGCTCGCGCGAGATCGGCGCCGAGGGGCTGATGCTGAAACGCCTGTCTTCGGCCTATCAGGTCGGGCGCAAAAAGGGCGACTGGTGGAAATGGAAGGTCGATCCGCTGTCGATCGACGCGGTGATGATCTACGCGCAGCAGGGCCACGGTCGCCGCGCCAACCTGTTCACCGATTTCACCTTCGCGGTCTGGGACGGCAACCAGTTGGTGCCCTTCACCAAGGCCTATTCCGGGCTGACCGATGCCGAGTTCCGCCGCATCACCGCGTGGGTCCGCAAGAACACGCTGGAACGCTATGGACCGGTGCGCGCGGTCAAACCGCACCACGTCTTTGAGATCCATTTCGAAGGCATACAGGAAAGCCCACGCCACAAATCCGGCGTCGCCCTGCGCTTTCCGCGCATGTCGCGCTGGCGCGAGGACAAGCCGGTGAACGAGGCGAACACGCTCGACGACCTGAAAGAGATGCTGGCGGCCTACGGCTGAGGTGCGATCAGTCGCTCAGGGCCGCCAGCAACGACCCGATATCCGCCTCGCGCAGGCAGACCGGGTTGATCGACAGGACGTCGGGGCGGAACGGATCGGTTCCAAGGTGCACCGGCAGCGGACGCGCCCTTAGGTCCGCGTCACGGGCCCGCGCCGACGCCGCATCCGGGAAAGCCATTTCCACGACCGGGATGCGGTCCGTATCCCCGGCATGGGCGATGGTGGCCCCGTCCAGCGCCTCCGCCACCCGTTCGCACACGGCCAGCCACCGCGCGTGGCGGTCCGCATCCGTTTCCGACAGAAAGCAGTCCAGCGCCGCCAGAAGCCCCGCGATTTCGTGCTTGCCCAGCTTGGCCGACCGCCCCACCCCGTGGCGCGGCAGCCCGGCATAGCGGGCCATGTCGATAAACCCAGCGGGCGGCGCGAAGTCGGCCGGGTGCACGTCAAGATCAAGACATTGCAACGCCGCCGAGGCGATCAGGTCGCGCCGTCCGGCCAAAAGCCCGGTTCCCGCCGGACCGCCCAGAACCTTGCCGCCCGAGAAAGCTACAAGGTCCGCGCCGTCCGAGATGAAGCGGCGCAGGTTGGCGGCGGGGGGCAGTTCTGCCGCAGCGTCGACGATCACAGGAACCCCCTGCGCATGCGCCACGTCCACCACGGCGGGCAGCAGGTCATAGGTCGCGCGGGTGGCGGTGAAATAGACGGCGGCCGTCTCCGGCCCCAGCGCCGCCGCGACCTCCCACGGTTCGACATCACGGCGCCCCGCCTCGGCGGTGGGGTCGGGCAGACCGACCTCGACCAAAGTCGCCCCGGCCACGCGCGCGGCATGGTCGTAACTGTTGCGATGCGACCGGGCGACCACGATCTCGGTGGGCCCCCGCCCTCCGGGCAATGCGTTCATCCGGGCGACGTCGTCGCGCGCAAGGCAGGCGGCAGCGGCCAGCAGCAACCCGGCGGACGCGCCCGCCGTGGCCAGCCCGCTGTCCGCCCCCGTCGCCGCCGCGATCTTCGCACCCGCATAGGCGTGGAACGCGACCATATCGACCGACACCGCATCGGCCGCCGCCATCGCATCCGCCACACCAGGCGCGAAGGGCGCACCTGACAGGCGGGTCAGCGTGCCAGCGGCGTTGATGATATGGCCGGGAAGGGTCATCCCACCGGCATCCGGAAATCGTTGCCCTCGGGCAGGATCTGCCCGCCGTCGACCACGATGGTCGTGCCGGTGATGAATTCCGCTTCTTCCGAGGCAAGGAACAGAGCCGCCGCCGCGATGTCGGCCGGGGTGCCCATCCGGCCCACGGGGATGGCGCTTTCCATGTCCTTGATGAACTCGGCCGAGCGGTGCGCCTTCATCCCCTCTGTCAGGATGTTGCCCGGCTCGATCCCGTTCACGGTCACGCCGTAGCCCGCGAACTCGATCGCGGCGGACCGGATGAAGCCGTTGATCCCCGCCTTCGACGCCGAATAGTGCCCGTGCCCCGGCGAAGTCACGCGCGGCCCGGTGATGGACGAGGTCAGCACGATCCGCCCGTAGCCTTGCGTTTTCATGTGCTTCACCGCCGCCTTCGTCGCCAGAAAGCAACCGCCAAGGTTCACGCCAAGCACCTTGTGCCATTCCTCGGCGCTGGTGTCCTCGATCAGGGTCCACGGGTAGATCCCCGCGTTCTGCACCAGGATGTCGATCTTGCCGAACCGGTCCACGACCTCGGCCACGGCGGCGTCGGCCTCGGCGCCGTCGGACACGTCGGTGCGGCGGTAGAAGCCGCCCAGTTCGGCGGCCAGCGCCTTGCCCTCGGCATCCTCAAGGTCGGCGATCGCCACCTGCGCCCCCTCGGCCGCGAACCGCGTGGCGATGCCGCCACCGATCCCGCGTGCGCCGCCGATCACAAGCGCGGCGCGTCCCTCCAACCTGCCCGTCATAGCAGCTTCTCCCTCAGTCGCAGTTTCAGCGTGTCCAGCAATACGGCGGCCAGCACCAGAAGGCCAAGGATCACCTGCGTCCAGTGCGCTGGCAGCCGCATCAGGTTGATCGCGGTGTGGATCGAGTAGATCAACAAAACCCCGGCATAGACCCCCGGCAGCTTGCCGATGCCTCCCTTCAGAGACACGCCCCCGATGACCACCGCCGCGAAGGCGTTGAACAGCATCCCCGTGCCAAGGTTCGCCGTGGCGCCGGACGTCCGGATCGCCAGCAGCCAGCCAGCCAGTCCGGCAAGCGCGCCCGCGATCACGAAGGACATCCACAGGATCTTGTTCGCCGGAATACCGGCACGATAGGTCGCGACCTCGTTGCCGCCGACCAGCGTGATGTACCGCCCGAACGGCGTCTTCGCCATCACCAGCGCGAAGATCACGAAGCACAGCACCGCGAACCACGCCAACAGCGGCACCCCAAGCAGGCGCTCGATGCCCAGCACCCGGATCTCCGGAGCCAGCGACTGCGCCGACCGACCGCCCGAGATCGCGACGACAAGGCCGCGCACCCAGATGAACGAGGCAAGAGTGACGATGAAGGCCGACATGCCGACCTTGATCACGAAAAATCCGTTTATGAACCCGATCACCACGCCGACCGCCACGGCGATCAGCATCGACACCGGGATCGCGATGATCGACGGGCCCACGGTCAGGCCCATCCCGATGCCGGACGAGGCGAACAGCAGGCCGGTGATCATCGCGGCCAGCGCGGCGGTGGATTCCACCGACAGGTCGAGGTTGCCGGAGATGATCACGATGGCAAGGCCGATGGCCATCACGCCGACATAGGTCGACTGTTCAAGGATGTTGGCGAATATCCCGAACTGGAAATAGCGGGGAACTGTCAGCGAGAAGATCACCAGAACGGCGATCAGCATCAGCCAGACGAGGTTGTCGAGCAGGAACTCGAGCGTGCGACGTCGCGCGGGTGTCATCGCGTGCGGCCTTTCGGGTCAGGAAGCGTGCAGGAAGGAAGGCGCCGGACCCCGGAAGGGGCCGCGGCCCGGCGCCAGTGCCGTCAGGCAAATGCCATCGGGCGGATAGGATCAGGCCGGTATCACTCGACCGGCGTGATCGGATCGTCCGGGGCCTGCAGGTTGCCCCAGAAGGTCGGATCGTCCACGTTTTCCGGCGTGATCGCGGCGCCCGGGATCTTGATGTTCGGACCCCAGTCCTCGATCGTCACCGTGGATTCCAGACCCAGCACGTCGTAGGTGCCCGCCTCGATTTCCTCGCCGGCGACGACCTTGTCAGCGAACATCGCCAGCGCGGCAGCCTGCGCGAACAGCGGCTGTTCGACCTCGACCTGCTGCCAGCCCTGACGGATCAGGTCCAGCCCCACCGGCGCGCCGTTCGACGACACCAGCATCACGTCGCCCGGTGCCTTGCCCGCGGCTTCCAGCGAAGCGACGGCAGCCACCGAAAGGTGCGCGGCGTGCACGAAGATCAGGTCGATGTCCGGCGTCGCCAGCAGTTCGTCGGCCACGATGGTGCCCGCGTTCGACGCTTCCCACTGCATCGCGGGATGGGTGATGATCTCGACGTCTTCGCCGGCCATCATGTCCTCGAAGCCCTTCTGGATATCCAGCGTATAGGGATCGCCCGGATCGCCCAGCACCTGAAGGATCGTGCCGGTGACCGACCCGTTCTTCTCGGTCAGCAGGCGCTTGATCTCGCCCGCCGCGACCTCGCCGATTTCGATCGTGCCGGCCACCGAGGTGAAGTCCAGCTCGGTCTCGGTGATCTGGCGGTCGAAGATCATCACCGGAACACCGGCGGCGCGGGCCTCGTCGATGGCCGGGACCAGCGCGTTGAAGTCGACCGGCGCGATCACGATGGCCTCGGGATCCAGCAGGATCGTGTCGGCCATCTGGCTTTGCTGCAGGTCGGTCTTGTTGTCGGCGTTCAGCGTGACGACCTCATAGCCGACCTCGGCCATGAATTTCTCGATCGCGTCGACCGAGGTGGTCTGGAATTCGTCCAGAAGCGTCGGAACCATGTAGTAGATGGTGCCCTTGTCCTGCGCGTGAGCGGCCGAGGCGAGTGCCATGGCGGTCGTCGCGCCAAGGAACAGACGACGTGTCAGTTTCATTGGTCAGTTTCCTTTTCCCTGTTGAACCGGATCGGTCGATGCGTGACCCCTGCCCATTCCGGCGATGGACAGGGTGCCCCCGGTAATCAGCTCGACAGCCTGGTCCGGGGTGGTTTTTTCAGTCTCGATGTCGCCGGCCACCTTGCCCTGGCGGATGACGACGATGCGGTCGGCGACCTGAAAGGCCTGCGCCATGATGTGGGTGATGACGATCACGCCGACGCCGCGTTCGGCAACCTTGCGGATCATCTCCAGCCCCTTGGCGGTCTGTTCCACGCCCAGCGCCGCAAAGGGCTCGTCCAGCAGCACCAGCTTGCCGCCGAAGTGGACGAAGCGGTTCAGTTCGATGGCCTGCCGCTGGCCGCCGGACAGATGTTCGACATTGGTGCGCAGCGACGGAATCTTGGTGCCCGCCTCCTTGATCGCCTTGGCGGTGATCTCCTCCATCTCGCGTTCCTGAAGGACCGGGATGCCAAGGACTTTCTTCGTGATCTCGCGACCCATGAAGAAATTTGCGACGACGTCGGCGTTCACGCACAGCGACAGGTCTTGGTACACCGTTTCGATGCCCGCCGCCTTCGCCTCGGACGGCGACGCGAAGTGCCGCTCCTGCCCGTCGAAGAACACGGTGCCCGAGGACGGCTTCAGCCCGCCCGAGATGATCTTGACCAGCGTCGACTTGCCCGCGCCATTGTCGCCCAACAGCGCCACGACCTCGCCCGGCCGGACCTCCATATCGATCCCGCGCAGCGCCTGGATCGCACCGAAGTTGCGGGTGATGTCCGTCAGTTTCAGCAGCGGCTCGGTCATGGGGTCACTTTCTCCAGTCGGCGGGCGAAAAGGTCGGGGGCGGGCTGCCCGCCCGCCGGCGTGGGGATGTCGCCCGAAGGCGCGAATACGCGGCTGACCGCCAGCGAGGCCGCGCCGCGGATCACCGCGTCGGACCCGGCGCGCGAGGCGACGATGCGCGGTGCGGTCCGGTCCGACCGCGCACCAAGCGAGCCCGGAAGATCCTCTGCCAGCGCCAGGATCCGGGCCTGCAGCGTGGCAGGGGCCTGCCCGCCCAGCACGATGGTCTGGGGGTCGTAAAGGTTCTCGATGGTGACGATGGCGGCGCGGAAGATCGGCGCGACCTCTGCCAGCCACGCCTCCTCGCCGATCTCGGCGGCGCGACGGTCGTAGGCTTCCATCGAGAAATAGCGTTCAAGGCACCCGCGGTTCCCGCAGAAACAGGGCGCGCCGTCCGGGACCAGCGGGATATGCCCGATCTCCGACGCGTTGCCATGCGCGCCGCGCATCACCTGGTTGTTGAAGATCATCGCGCCGCCAAGCCCGACCCCCATGTACAGATAAAAGAAATCGCGGAACTCGGTGCCGCGCCCGTACAACCGCTCGCCATGCGCCGCCGCCGACATGTCGCCGTCGACGAAGGCCGGGAACGGCACGCATTCGCGCAGTCCGTCGCGGATGTCGGTCTCGGTCCATCCTTCCATCGTGGTGGACCCGACAAAGCTCATGCCGTCCACGCCGAACGGTCCCGGCATCGACATGCCGACGCCAAGGATCTTGTCCTCGTCCCGCCCCTCGGCGATCCCCGCCACCAGCTCGGAAATCCGTCCGAATGCCTCTGCCGCGGTCAGGCGCGGGGCATCGACGGTGCGCCGGGTCACAAGGTCGCCGGCAAGGTTCATCAACCCCGCCTCCAACCCGCGCGGAGAAATCGACACCCCGATGGCAAAGCCGCCATCCGGCGCGATCTCGAACGACGGCGCGGGGAAACCCCGCCCCTTGGGTTTGCCGGGGGTCAGGGTCAGGAACCCGCGCTCGTGCAGTTCGCCGGTGATCGTCGACACGGTCTGCGTCGTCAGCCCCACGGCGCGCGCGATATCGGCCCGGCTGATCGGCCCGTGCTGGCGGATCGCCTCCAGCACCGTCCGCCGGTTCAGCAGACGCGCCTGCTCCTGATTTGTTCCCGAAAGCGCCATGCGCGCGAAATATCCCCGTCGAACCGGCCCATTAAGTCAGACGACATGACCGTTCATTTGATTTGAATTAATTGAGAGCGCGGCGTCACGATTCTGTCAAAGACTTTCTGCGCGCCCCGGGCAGAATCCGCGCCGCGCTACCGGGACTGCTGAAAAACCGGTGCTTTGAATTATTCGCGCAGGGTCAAAGCGCCGCCTGCTTCTTCTCTTTGCGAAATACCTCGGGGGGCCGCGCAGCGGCGGGGGCAGAGCCCCCTCCCCGGCCAACCGCTTGAAGCCGCGCAAAGAAAAAGGGCGGACCGACCGGCCCGCCCCTAAGGTCTGTTCGAATGTCCGCGCGTCAGGCGTCCAGCTGCGCCATGATCTCGTCGGACACTTCGAAGTTCGCGGTGACGCGCTGGACGTCGTCGTCGTCCTCCAGCGCATCGATCAGACGCATCAGCTTTTGCATCTGGTCCAGATCCAGCTCGGTGGTCGTGGTGGGCTTCCAGATCAGCTTGGTCTCGTCCGATTCCCCAAGCTCGGCCTCCAGCGCGGTGGCGACGTCGTTCAGGTCGGTGTCGGCGCAATAGATGATGTGGCCCTCTTCCGAGCTTTCCACATCCTCGGCGCCCGCCTCGATCGCGGCCATCATCACGGTATCCGCATCGCCCACGGACGCGGGATAGGTGACCTCGCCCTTCCGCTCGAACATGAAGCCGACAGACCCGGTCTCGCCAAGGTTGCCGCCGTTCTTGCCGAAGGTCGACCGAACGGTCGACGCGGTGCGGTTGCGGTTGTCGGTCATCGCCTCGACGATGACGGCCACGCCGCCGGGGCCGTAGCCCTCGTACCGGATTTCCTCGAAACCCTCGCCTTCGCCGGCGACGGCCTTCTTGATCGCGCGGTCGATGTTGTCGTTCGGCATCGACTGCGACTTCGCCTGCTTCACGGCAAGACGCAGGCGCGGGTTCTTTTCGGGGTCGGGGTCGCCCATCTTGGCGGCGACGGTGATCTCTTTCGAGAGCTTGGAAAACAGCTTCGACCGCAAGGCGTCCTGACGGCCCTTGCGGTGCTGGATGTTCGCCCATTTGGAATGGCCGGCCATGTATGCCTCTTGATAATGTCCCGGGGTCTGGCGCTGGCTTCTATCGCTGCAGGGCCTTGCATTCAAGCCCCCTGGGATGCGGCGAGCCCCGCCCGGTGCGGAACCGGGGGCGCCCGCCTTGCCCCGCCATACGCCGGCCGCGCGTCAAAGCGTGATCGATTCCATGACCTCGGGCACCTTGACGTCGACGTCCGGCAGCGCCTCGACCAGCGGATCGGCGGACTGCGCCAGAAGCGGGAAGGTCTTGTAGTGGCAGGGGATCACCACCTTGAAGTCGAAGAACTCGCGCGCGGCATAGGCGGCGCGGCGCATGTCCATCGTGAAATGACCGCCGCAGGACAGGATGCCGATGTCAGGCTTGTGCAGGTCGTGAAACACCTTCATGTCCGCCATCACGTCGGTATCGCCCGAGAAATAGATCACGCGGCCTTCGCCCTCGATCATGAAGCCGGCTTCGGACCCGGTGTAGATCGGCCCGTTGTCGGACGCGATCGACGACGAGTGGACGGCGTTGACCATCGTCACCTTAACATCGCCCAGATCGACGGTGCCGCCCTTGTTGAACCCGATGGTCTGGATGCCGTGCCGCGCCTCCCAAAAGCTCATCAGGTCGAACATGCCGACCACGGGGATGCCCATGTCCGACGCCAGCCCGACCGCGTTGGCCGAATGGTCGCCGTGCCCGTGGCTCAGCAGGATGTGGGTTGCGCCGACGACCGCCTCTTCGCGCTTGTCCTCGGGAAAGGCGGGGTTGCCGTCGAACCACGGGTCGATCAGCAGGATCTGTCTGCCGATCTCGATGCGAAAGCCAGAATGGCCGAGCCATGTAATCTTCATCTTCGTCTCCAGTTCTTGGTGTCCATCGCGCGGACGACGCGGGTCATCGGACCACGATAGTGCATCGGACGCGAGAGGCGATGGCTGCCATTGAATGTTTCGCGCGCGAAACACACTGTAGTGCCGACGAACACCGCAAAGGCGAGCTTAAGTCGTGCCCCGGCACGGCGTCGACACCATGAACTGGACAGACCGCATCATCGCCTACTGCGAACGCTCCGATTTCGGCCTGTGGTCGGAACCGCTGAACGCCGTCACGAACCTAGCCTTCCTGCTGGCCGCCGCGATCATGTGGGCGCGGCTGGGGCGTGACCGCCTGCCGATCGCGCGGCTGCTGGTTCTGGTGCTGGCGGTGATCGGGGTCTCGTCCAGCCTGTGGCATGTCCTTGCGATGTCGTGGACCGGCCTTGCCGACAGCCTGTCCATCGCGGTCTTCGTGCTGATCTACCTGTTCGCGGCCAACCGCGCCTTCTGGGGCTTGGGCACCTTCACCGCGCTTCTGGGAACCGCGCTGTTCCTGCCCTTCGCCGCCGCCGCAACTTGGATCTTCGCGCAGGTGCCGGCGTTCCGCGGGTCGGCCATGTACTGGCCCGTCGCCCTGCTGATCGCCGGTTACGCGCTGGCGCTCGCACGCCGCAGCCCCGCCACCGCCCGCAGGCTGGCCATCGGCGCGGGCGTGCTGGTGGTGTCAATCACGTTCCGCAGCCTCGACGACGCGGTCTGCACCGCGTGGCCGCACGGAACGCATTTCATGTGGCACCTGCTGAATGCCGCGATGCTGGGCTGGATGATCGAGACCTACCGCCGTCACGTCACCAGCGCGGCGTAGAACGGGATCGCGATCAGGCACAGCAGCGTCTGCCACGCCAGCATGTCGGCATAGGTCGCGGCGTCGCCGCCCATCATCCGGGCCACGATGAACCCGTTCGTCGCCGCCGGAACCGCGAAGACAAGGATGCCGCCCAGCATCTCGGTCTCGGACAGGCCAAGCAGCATGGCCAAGCCAAGGAAAATCGCCGTGATCATGAACGGGCGCATGGCACAGGCCGCCACGACCCGTGGCGAGACGTGCAGCATCCGCTTCAGGCTGACCCCCGCCCCCACCGCCAGAAGCCCGACGCCCAGCGCGGCGCGGCCGACGATCTGTGTCGCCTCGTCCAGCCAGACGGGCAAGCCGCCGAACAGCAGGTTGACCGCGACGCCCCCGCAGGATCCGATCACCAAAGGGTTGGTCGCGACCGACCGCAACAGCCGGCGCGGTCCGGTCGAGCCGCCGCACAGAACCGCCATCACGATAATCGTCACGACGTTGATGACCGGGATCAGCACCGCCATCGACACCGCGATCAGCGACAGGCCCGCCGGTCCGATCAACAGGTCCGCCGCCGCAAGGCCGATGAACCCGTTGTAGCGGATCGTGCCTTGGAAATAGGTCGACCGCGTCGGCCCCGGCACGCGCAGCAGTCGCCCGCCCACCAGCACCACCAGACCGCCGATCAGGATGGTCAGCAGCAAAGCGGCTGCGAAACCGCCGATCCGCGACGGCGACAGGTCGGTGGTGGCGATGGAATGGATCAGGATCGCCGGGATCAGAAGCTTGAAGCTCAGCGCCTCGATCCCCGGCCAGAGATCCGCCTTGATCAGCCCCGACGCCCGCGCCGCCCAGCCCAGCGCGATGGCAAGGGCGATCGGAAGGATGGTCAGGGCAAGGGACATGCAAGGCTCCGGGGATGGCATTGGCGGCACGGACAGCCGCCGCCCCGGACCCTAGGCCAGGACACGGAAAGGGACCAGTGCCGCGCCGCAGAGAGCGACAGCCAAAGCCGGCGGCGCCCGTCCCGCCCGTGTATCGCGCGCCCTTCCCTTGCAGCCTGCCCGCGCGGACGCTAAACGCGTGTCTCGAACGCACATCCCGGAGAGATCCATGTCCATCGACAAGGCAACGGCGGCCCACGTGGCGAAGCTCGCCCGCATCAAGGTGGAAGACGACGCCCTTCCCGCGCTGGCCGAAGAGTTCAACACGATCCTCGGCTTCATCGAGCAGCTGAACGAAGTGGACGTCGACGGCGTCGAGCCAATGGTCTCGGTCACGCCAATGCGGCTGAAGCGCCGCGAGGACGCGGTGACCGACGGGAATATCCAGAAAGAGGTTCTGGCCAACGCCCCCGACGCGCGCGAGGGCTTCTTTGCCGTGCCGAAGGTGGTGGAGTAACGCCATGTCCGATCTGACGAAACTCACCATCGCGGGCGCCCGCGACAAGCTGCGCGCAGGCGAAGTCACCTCGGCCGAGCTGACCGAGGCCTGCCTGACCGCGATCGAGGGCGCCGATGCCCTGAACGCCTTCGTGCACAAGACGCCCGAGATCGCGATGGAACAGGCCCGCCGGGCCGACGCCCGCATCGCCGGTGGCGACGCGCCGGACATGTGCGGCATCCCGCTGGGCATCAAGGACCTGTTCTGCACGCGCGGCGTTCCCAGTCAGGCCGCCAGCCGCATCCTTGAAGGCTTCCGCCCGGAATACGAATCCACCGTGTCGCAAAAGCTGTTCGACGCGGGCTCGGTGATGCTGGGCAAGCTGAACATGGACGAGTTCGCGATGGGCTCGTCGAACGAAACGTCGGTCTACGGCAACGCGGTGAACCCGTGGCGCCGGGGCAATGACGACACCGCGCTGACCCCCGGCGGGTCCTCGGGCGGGTCCGCCGCCGCCGTGGCCGCCGATCTGTGCCTTGCCGCCACCGGCACCGACACCGGCGGGTCCATCCGCCAGCCCGCCGCCTTCACCGGCATCACCGGCATCAAGCCGACCTATGGCCGTTGCTCGCGCTGGGGCATCGTCGCCTTCGCCTCGTCGCTGGATCAGGCGGGCCCGATGACCAAGGACGTCCGTGACGCCGCGATCATGCTGCAGGCGATGTGCGGCCACGACCCGAAGGATTCGACCTCGGCCGACCTTGCCGTGCCGGACTTCGAGGCCGCGCTGACCGGCGACATCCGGGGCAAGAAGATCGGCATCCCGCGCGAGTACCGCATGGACGGCATGCCCGCCGAGATCGAGAAGCTGTGGGCCGACGGCACCGCCATGATGAAGGACGCGGGCGCCGAGATCGTCGATATCTCGCTGCCGCACACCAAGTACGCGCTGCCCGCCTACTATGTCATCGCCCCGGCGGAAGCGTCGTCGAACCTTGCCCGCTATGACGGCGTCCGTTTCGGTCGCCGCGCCAAGCTGGCGCAGGGCGACGGCGTGACCGAGATGTACGAGAAGACCCGCGCCGAAGGATTCGGCCACGAGGTGCAGCGCCGCGTGATGGTCGGCACCTACGTGTTGTCGGCGGGCTTCTACGACGCCTATTACAACCGCGCCCGCAAGGTCCGCAGCCTGATCAAGAAGGACTTCGACGACGTTTTCGCAAACGGCGTGGACGCGATCCTGACCCCCGCCACCCCGTCCGCCGCCTTCGGTCTGGGCGAGATGTCGGAGGCCGATCCGGTGCAGATGTACCTGAACGACGTGTTCACGGTCACGGTCAACCTTGCTGGCCTGCCGGGTATCTCTGTGCCTGCCGGTCTGGACAAGCAGGGCCTTCCGCTGGGCCTTCAGCTGATCGGACGCCCGTGGGAGGAAGCCGATCTGCTGAACACGGCCTACGCGCTGGAAAGCGCCGCAGGCTATGTTTCCAAGCCCGGCAAATGGTGGTAGAACCCTGCCCAAACAGATCCGGGCAGGACTAACGGACATGCAGAAGACGCTTTTGGCGGTGGCGGCGCTGGCCCTTGTCGGGGCTTGTGCGGACGTACCGGATTCGAACCCAGATACCCCGCGCGGCGTCGGCTTCGGCGACTATAGCGATTACAACACGTATTCGCGGACGCCTGACGGCGCTCCGGCGTCGCCTCCGGCTGCGACCACGCCGTCGTCTCCGCCGCGCAACAGCACGGTGGTCATCGACCCGTCCGAACTGCCCGCCTCACCCACCACCGGCCCGACCTCTGGGCCCACCCCCGGCGGAATCTCGGACGAACAGAACTTCGCCGCTGTATCGGAACGCGTCAGCATCGAGAACGACGCCGCGCGCATGGCCGCGATGGCGTCGGAATACGAAGCCGCCCGCCCCACCGCGGTGCCCACCCGCACCGGGACCGAGGGGCCGAACGTCGTGGCCTACGCCCTGTCGACGTCGCATCCGGTCGGAACCGAGATGTACCGCCGCACCAGCCTGTTCGCGGGGCGGAAGGAAAACGCCTGCGCCGGCTATAACTCGGCCGATATCGCCCAGCGCGATTTCCTTGCAAACGGCGGCCCCGAGAAGGACAGGTTGGGCCTTGATCCCGACGGTGACGGGTACGCCTGCGGCTGGGATCCTTCGGTGTTCCGCCGCATCGCGGGGTGATCGACCACCCTTCCCCGAATTTCGGTCCCCGTCGCGGGGGCGCCACGCCCGACATGGTGGTGATTCACTTCACCGCCATGACCAGCTGCGACGCCGCGCGTGACCGGCTGTGCGACCCGGAATTCGAGGTCTCTGCCCATTACCTGATCGGCAACGACGGCACCGTCCTGCGACTGGTCGACGAGGCGCAGCGCGCGTGGCACGCCGGAGCCGGGCGCTGGGGCGACGTGACCGACGTCAACTCGCGCTCGATCGGGATCGAGTTGGACAACACCGGGGCGCATCCTTTCTCTGAGCCGCAGATGCAGGCGCTGGAAACGCTTTTGCGGGGCATCCTTGGCCGCTGGAGCATCCCGCCGGAACGCGTCATCGGGCATTCCGACATGGCGCTCGCGCGCAAGTCCGACCCCGGCCCGCGATTCGACTGGCGGCGGCTGGCCTTGGGCGGGCTGTCGGTCTGGCCCTCGCACAATGCGGCCAGCGCGGCCGAGGCTGACTTTGCAGAGGCCGCCACGCGGTTCGGCTATGCACCCGACCTGCCCCCCGAGATGCGGCTTGCCGCGTTCCGTTTGCGGTTCCGGCCTTGGGCCAGTGGGCCGCTGGCCCCCGAAGACGCCAGCGCAATGGCCGATCTTGCCCGCCGCTTCCCTGTTGACGGCGGCCCCTGCGCCGCTTAGGTGCCGATCCGCGCGGATGGCCGGATGGCCGCTTCGGCGGGGTATCCCGTCGGGGAGGAAAGTCCGGACTCCACAAGGCGACGGTGCCGGGTAACGCCCGGCCGGGGCAACCCGAGGGAAAGCGCCACAGAAAACAGACCACCGCCGGCGTGCCGGCGGCCAGGGTGAAACGGTGGGGTAAGAGCCCACCGCGGGACGGGCAACCGGACCGGCACGGCAAGCCCCACCGGGAGCAATGCCGAATAGGGATTCCGCGCCCCGGCAACGGGGACAGGGCGCCTTGCCCCAGGAATCCGGGTAGGCAGCTGAAGGCGCGCGGCGACGCGCGTTCCAGATGAATGGTCATCTCCGGCAGGTCCGCCTGCCGACGACAGAATCCGGCTTACAGGCCGTCCGCGCATACAGACCCGCCGCTGTGACGGGTCGGCCCGTTTCCTTTGGGGGAAACCGGTTGACTCGGGGCGATTGAACTGTAAAAGGCGGGCTTCAAGATTTTCTCCGGGCGATGCACCGCCCGTGCGACGGAGCAAGACGATATGGCGAAGCCCACCACGATCAAGATCCGGCTGAACTCGACCGCCGGCACCGGCCACTTCTACGTGACCAAGAAAAACGCGCGTACCATGACCGAGAAGATGACCGTGCGTAAGTACGATCCGGTTGCGCGCACCCACGTCGAATACAAGGAAGGCAAGATCAAGTAATCTTGTCTTTGATCGACGACAGATCAGGGCCGCGCCACAAGCGCGGCTTTTTCTTTTGCCAGAATGGGTCCATGTTGACCCCATGGACCTGACCCTGACGGTAAGGCCGGCTCATCCCGGCGACCTTGGCGCGCTGGACGCGCTGCTGGCGCGCGCCTATCCGCGCCTGCTGGCGCGTGACTACCCGCCCTCTGTCATGGTCACCGCCCTGCCCCTGATCTCGCGCGCGAACCCCGAGCTTCTGTACTGCGGCACCTATTTCGTGGCCGAGGACGCAGAAGGCGTGATCGTGGGCGCCGGGGGCTGGACCCGCAAACGGTATCGCCACAGCGGTGACGTCCGCCACGTCGTCACCAGCGAGCGCCACACGCGGCGCGGCATCGGGCGGGCGATTCTGGAGCGGACGATCGCCACCGCGCGCGACGCCGGTCTGGCGCAGCTGGATTGCGCCGCCACGCGGACGGCCGCGCCCTTCTACCGTGCTTTGGGGTTCACAGGGGATCGCGAGTACCTACTGGAACTGCGCCCCGGCATCACCTTCCCCGCGATCGAGATGCGGCGCCCGCTTTAGGCGGGCCCTTTTGTCAGAATGTCTGTCCGCTGGCACAAGGCCGGTCCCAAGCCGGGCGCCTTCCGGTGTTCCGCGCCACCCATCCCACCGTCTGATCATTGCGCCCGTTCCATACCAAGCCCGTGTGCGCTGTGCCGCAACGAAAAAGGGCCGGCGCAATGGCCGGCCCTTCGATCTGGAATGTTCCGCGTGTTACTCGCGATTGCCGAGGAACTGCAGCAGGAACATGAACAGGTTGATGAAGTCGAGATAGAGGTTCAGGGCCCCCATGATCGCCGCCTTGCCAAGCCATTCCTGATCCATCGCATGTGCGTGCTGGATGTAGTCGTTCTTGATCTTCTGCGTGTCATACGCGGTCAGCGCCGCGAAGATCAGAACGCCAAGCACCGAGATCGCAAAGTGGATCGCCGGCGAGCCGAGGAAGATGTTCACGATCGACGCCACGACCAGGCCGATCACGCCCATGATCAGGAACGATCCCCAGCCCGAGATGTCTTTCTTCGTGGTGTAGCCCCACAGGGACAGACCCGCGAACGAGATCGAGGTCACAAGGAAAGTCTGCGCGATCGAGATGCCGGTGAAGGCCGCGAAGATCCACGAGATCGACAGGCCCATCGCCGCAGCGAACACGTAGAAGAACAATTGCGCGCCAGCAGCCGAGAGGCGGTTGATCATCGCACCGAAGGCGAAAACCATGATCAGCGGCAGGAACATCGCCACCCAACCCAGAATGTTGGGCTGAAGCGTCGCCGGATCACGGAAGATCGACAGCAACGCGTCGCTCGACCCCACGGCCCAGGCAACGCCCGCCGTGACAAGCAGGCCAACGGACATCGTGCCGTAGACCTTGTTCATGTGGGCGCGAAGTCCCTCGTCGATCTGGGCGGTGCGAGCGCCTGCAACCCCACGCGCCGTCCGGAAATCAGCCATCAAATCCTCCTAGATGGATACAGCAAGCGACCCTGTTGGCCGCCTTTCCAGAGGAATATCGGGAAGGCGGCGCAGGTTTTCAAGCTTTTCCGGTGCAGGAACAGGGTCTTCACAGGAATGTTGCCCTAGCTTGTCCAATGACCGGGCGCATCCCAGACAGGGCGGCTTGCCTCGGACATCGCTTCGTCGCGGCTGACGCCGATGTCGTCGAGCATCCGGGCGTCCATCTGAGCAAGGTGCAGACGCTGACGACGCAGCGCGGACAGCTGGAAAATGGCCTGCAGGACGGACCGGCGGCGCGTGCCGGCGAAGCGGGTGGCCCCATGAAGGGGAGCGTGGGTCTGGACATGCTGGGTCATGACGGCTTCCTTTACAATTTGTGACGCCAAGGGCGGCTTTCATTCATGAGCTTGATATATGCCCGCAGGTAAGCAATAGTGAAACGAATGTATTTGAACCATACCATCAAGGATCGTGATGATGCGTAACCTCGACGTATCCGTGCTTCGCTCGTTCGTCGCTGTCGCCCAAACCGGGGGCGTCACGCGTGCCGCCGGGTTTCTGAACCTGACGCAGTCCGCCGTGTCGATGCAGCTGAAGCGTCTGGAAGAGCTGATGGGGCTGGAACTTCTGGACCGCTCGAATCGCAAGGTGTCGCTGACGGCGGCGGGCGAACAGCTTTTGGCCTATGCCCGGCGCATGGTCGACCTGAACGACGAGCTGTTCTCGCGCCTGACCGACCACGCATTCGAAGGCGAGGTCACGCTGGGCGTGCCGCATGACATCGTGCATCCCATCGTCCCACAGGTGCTGCAACGGTTCGCCACGGAATACCCGCGCGTGAAGGTGCGGCTGCTGTCGCTGTATACCGTCGGGCTGAAGCGGATGTTCGCGCGCGGCGAATGCGACGTGATCCTGACGACCGAACCGGACATCGACAGCGGCGGAGAGACCCTGAAGGAGCTGCCGCTGCGCTGGATGGGCGCACCGGGCGGGTCGGCGTGGAAGCATTCGCCTTTGCCGCTGGCGAACTGCCGCAACTGTTCGTTCCGTATCGACACGCAGGACCGGCTGAACGCGGCCGAGGTCGACTGGATACAGGCCGTCGAGTCGGATTCCGACCGCACGGTCGAGGCGACCGTCGCCGCCGACCTTGCCGTGACGGTGATGCTGGAAGGCACGCAGCCGCAGCAGTTGGAACAGCTGGCCCCCTGCGCCCAGTTGCCAGAACTGGGGGTGCAGCGGATCAACATGTACGGCGGCGGTGCGGCCAACGGCGGGTTCGTCGGCGACCTGATGGAGATGATCCGGCAGGGCTATCGCACGCTGTAAGGCGTCAGCCGATCTCGACCACGATCTTGCCCACGGCCTTTCGATCGCGCAGCAGCTGCAGCGCCTCTGGAGTGCGGTCGAACGGAAGGCGGTGGCCGATGTGCGGCGTCAGGCGCCCGTCTTCGTACCAGCGAACAAGCGTGCGCAGGCTGTCGGTCAGCGTATCGGGGTCGAAGGTCAGGTAAGCCCCCCAGTTCACCCCGATGACCGAGACGTTCTTGACCATCAGGTGGTTCGCCGGGATTTGCGGCACGTCTCCGCTGGCAAAACCGATGGCCAGCATCCGTGCGCCCGGGTTGACCGCCCGGAATGCCGACCGAAACTGGTCGCCGCCGACCGGATCATAAACGACATCCGCCCGGCCAAGTGCGATCACCGCATCGCGGATGTCCTGCGTATCGGTATCGACGAGGTGATGCGCCCCCGCCGCGCGCGCGGCGTCCAGCCGGTCCGCGCCACGGGCACAGGCGATCACGGTGGCGCCCATCGCGCGCCCGACTTCGACCGCCGTCAGCCCGACACCCCCGGCGGCGCCCAGCACCAGCAGCGTTTCCCCGGGCTTGAGGGCCGCGCGGTCCAGCGCAACGTGGCTGGTACCATAGGCGACCTGGAAGCCGGCGGCGACATCGAAGGGCATGGCGTCTGGGATCGGCAGACACCGCGCCTCGGGGATGCAGGCCACCTCGGCCAGCCCGCCCTGCCCCGCGTAGACCGCGACACGGGTTCCGGGGCGCAGGGTGGTGCCCTGTCCTGCCACCTCGACCGTGCCCGAGAATTCCTTGCCAAGGACGACCGGAGGCGTGGGCCGGTCCTGATACGTCCCCTCGATCGTCAGCAGATCGGCGAAATTCAGACCGCACGCGGCGATTCGGATCAGCACCTCACCGGCCTGCGGTTGAGGTGACTCGCGTTCTGCGAAGGCGGGAACACCGCCATACGCGTCTAGCTGGTAAATTTTGACCATTTGCTTAAAAATCAGACACAATTAACTACGTTAACGACTGTTAGCGCCCTTACCCTGCGGCAGCCTGTCGCACTTTGGCCTGCCTGACACAACCTCAAGCTGACCTACCACGGTTATCCACAGGCAATCTCTTCAACTTCACATTGCGTAACAGTTTTGAAACTTGGCGTGCGGTTCACTCGTGTTTCCAGACGATTCACTCGCTTTCCTAATCGTTTGCGACCAAACTACCCAAAAAGGCAGGTTGTACGATTCCCGCGCGACGTGATTTTGATGTTTACTGTTGTGAGTTGTAAGGAAGACTACGATGAAGCATCCCGTGGATGTTCATGTCGGCAAGCGCGTGCGGCACCGCCGCTGGATGGTCGGCATGACCCAGCAACAGCTGGCTAGCAAGGTTGGAATCAAATTCCAGCAAATTCAGAAGTACGAGACCGGTATGAACCGCATCAGCGCATCGCGCCTGTGGGACATCGCCGAGGCTCTGGACGTGGACGTCCGCTTCTTCTTCGACGGCATCGACGAAAGCGTCGACGCACCCAGCGAAGAGAAGGCAGGCGTGCCGGGTGATATCCTGGCCGACAAGGAAGCACTGGAACTGGTGCGCTCTTACTATGCCATGCCCGAAAACCAGCGACGCCGGCTTTTCGAGCTGGCCCGCGTCATGAGCGACGTCGCCTGACCTTCAGGTGCCACGTGCCCTGAGCCGGGCTTGACGGCCCGCCTCGATTCCGATTACCGCGCCGGGGGATCCCCCCGGCGAGGTAATCCAGAACATGACGGCCCCCGACACCAAGACCGACAAGGCTTTGCGCGACGACCTTCTGGCCACCGCAGAGGCGCTTGCCGATGCCGCCCGCGCGGCGATCCTTCCGCATTTCCGTGCAGAAGGGCTGGGTGCCGACAACAAGGACGACACGGGCTTCGACCCCGTGACCGTCGCCGACCGCGCCGCCGAAGAGGCGATGCGCGCCGTGCTTGCCAGCCGGCGTCCCGATGACGGGATTCTGGGCGAGGAATACGGCACCGTCGAAGGCTCGACCGGCCTGACATGGGTGTTGGACCCGATCGACGGCACGCGGGGCTTCCTGTCCGGCACCCCGACGTGGGGCGTGCTTGTCGCTGTCGGACCGGACACCGGCCCGATCTTGGGCGTGATCGACCAACCCTACACCGGCGAACGGTTCGTCGGGGGACTGGGCGAAGCGTGGATGACCGGCCCGTTGGGACGGCGCTCGCTGCGGACCCGTCCGGCGCGCAGCCTGTCCGAGGCCATCGTCTTCACCACATTCCCCGAAGTCGGCACACCTGCCGAGGGCGCGGCCTTCCAGCGGCTAAGCAAGGCGGCACGTCTGACCCGCTATGGCATGGACTGCTACGCTTACGCCCTGATCGCGGCGGGCCAGATCGACGTGGTCGCAGAGGCCGGTCTGTACGCCTACGACGTGCAGGCCCCCATCGCGGTGATCGAGGCCGCCGGCGGTGTGGTGACCGACTGGGAAGGCAATCCCTGCCCACAGGGCGGCCGGGTGCTTGCCGCCGCGAACCGCGAGATCCATGCCGAGGCGCTGGAATACCTGCGCGGGGTTGAGTAGCGCGCCCGACGGTCTAGCATCCTTGGCATACATGCCAGAGGTGCCAGATGCCGGAAGTCCTGCTTAAGAATGCCCGTACCGTCCTGACGATGGACGACAAGCGCCGCGAGTTGGCGGATTGCGATATCCGGATCGTCGATGGCGCGATCGCAGAGATCGGCAGCGGCCTGCAGTCGGATGGCGAACTGGTGCAGGCGGCGGGCTGCATCGTGACCCCCGGCCTTGTGAACACGCACCACCACCTGTTCCAGACCCTGACCCGCGCGGTGCCCGCCGGGCAGGACGCACTGTTGTTCGGCTGGCTGCAGGCGCTGTATCCGATCTGGTCGCGGTTCGGCCCTGAAGAGATGCGGGTGTCCGCCCTGACCGGGCTGGCCGAACTTGCGCTGTCGGGCTGCACCCTGAGCTCCGACCATATGTACCTGTTCCCGAACGGATCGCGGCTGGACGACAGCATCGCCGCCGCGCGCGAGATCGGGATGCGGTTCCACCCGACCCGTGGCGCGATGTCGATCGGGCACAGCCTTGGCGGCCTGCCGCCCGACGACCTTGTCGAAGCGGAACCCAACATCCTTGCCGACATGGTGCGGGTGGTGGACACCTTCCACGATCCGTCGCCGGGCGCGATGGTGCGCGTCGGGCTGGCGCCGTGTTCGCCGTTCTCGGTCAGCCGCGAGCTGATGCGCGATACCGCGATCCTAGCGCGCGAAAAGAGGGTGATGCTGCACACCCACCTTGCCGAGAACGCCGAGGACATCGCCTATAGCGAAGAGAAGTTCGGCTGCCGCCCCGGACAGTATGCCGAGGATCTTGGCTGGACCGGGCCGGATGTCTGGCACGCTCACTGCGTCAAGCTGGACGGGCGCGAGATCGACCTGTTCGCCCGCAGCGGCACAGGCGTGGCGCACTGCCCTTGTTCGAACTGCCGCCTTGGGTCCGGCATCGCGCCGGTGCGGGCGATGCGAGACGCGGGCGTCAAGGTCGGGCTGGGTGTCGACGGGTCGGCGTCGAACGACAGCGGCAACATCGCCGCCGAGGCGCGCACGGCGATGCTGTTGCAGCGGGTGGCCAACGGCGCGGATGCCATGAGCCCGCGCGAGACGCTGGAGATCGCGACGCGCGGCGGGGCCGAGGTTCTGGGACGCGGCGACGCGTGCGGGCAAATCCGCAAGGGCTATCGCGCGGACATAGCCGTATGGGACGCCACGGGGCTTGAAAGCGCGGGGTCGTGGGATCCGGCGGCGCTGCTTCTGGCGGGGCCGACGCGCGTGCGCGACCTGTTCGTCGAGGGCCGCCAGATCGTGCGCGACGGACACCTGACCACCATCGACCTGCCGACGCTTGTCGAAAAGCAGAACGGGCTTGCACGGGCGCTGGCCGGGGGCTGATCCGGCCCGGCGCAGTCGGTCTTCGCAGGGTCGGGAAGGGCGGCTTTTTTCGGTTCGAGATCACGCTTTCGTAAGGGCTTTGGCAACTTCACCCGGCTGTCGCATTACTGTCACCCGGCTGTGACGGACGCATGAAAACCAGCCGCGGCGCATGGCCCCTAGGCCGCGCCAATCCAGCCTGTTGCCAGAGGATGAAACGACATGGATACCCGGAAAACCGTTGACCTGTCCTGGGACGAATTCGACGAAGTCCGCGACCCCCGCCCTGCCACCAATGACTTCGACGCCGTCGTCGAGCGCGCCATCTCGCGCCGCGGGTTTCTGGGCGGCGCCCTGACCTTCGGCTCGGCCGCTGCCGTGTTCGGTTCGGGCGTTCTGGGATCGGCCACGTCGGCCCGTGCGCAGGCCGCCGGGTTCGGCTTTACCCCGATCGGCATCCACACCGATTTCGACATTCACGTCCCCGAAGGCTACGAATGGCGCCCGCTCGTCCGCTGGGGCGACGCCCTGTTCTCGGACGCCGAGGGCACCTATTCCGCCGAAACCGGCGTGCCGCTGGCCGCGTCGGACCGCGTGTTCGGCGAGAACACCGACGGCATGGAGACGTTCGAGCATGACGGCCACGTCCTGCTGGCGATCAACTCGGAATACGTGAACCCGCGCATCAACCTGCCCGCCGACTCTGAGGGCATGCCGAAGAACGCCGACGAAGTGACCCTGCTAAAGAACATGCAGGGCGTCACCGTCATGGAGATCGCGAACGGCGCCAACGGCTGGGACGTCGTCATCGACAGCCCCTACAACCGCCGGATCACCCACGAGACGCAGATGACGATGGACGGCCCCGCCGCCGGATCCGCGCTGATGCAGACCAATGCCGACCCCGAGGGCATGTCGCCCAAGGGCACGATGAACAACTGCGGCTCGGGCAAGACGCTTTGGGGCACCTACCTGACCTGCGAAGAAAACTTCAACGGCTACTTCGGCGCCACCGGCGCGTACGAGGAAACCGACGGGCTGGCGCGCTATGGCATCGGCGGCGAAGGCCGCTATGCCTATGAAAAGTTCGACACCCGCTATGACCTGAGCGCCGAGCCGAACGAACCCCACCGGCACGGCTGGATCACCGAGATCGACCCGACCGACCCGGAAAGCACGCCGGTCAAGCACACCGCCCTTGGCCGCTTCAAGCACGAGAACGCCGAGATGGTGCAGGCCGCCGATGGCCGCATCGTGGTCTACATGGGCGACGACGAACGCGGCGAGTTCATGTACAAGTATGTCTCGAACGGCACATGGTCCGAAGGTCAGCCGACCGATGGCCTTCTGTCGGACGGCACGCTGTACGTCGCCAAGTTCAACGACGACCAGACCGGCGAATGGCTGGCCCTGACGCCCGAGACCACCGGCATGAGCGCTGAGGACATCCTTGTCTTCTCGCGGATGGCCGGTTCGGCGGTCGGCGCCACCACGATGGACCGCCCGGAATGGATCGCCGCCAATCCGCTGCGGGTCGAGGCCTACTGCGCGCTGACCAACAACTCGCGCCGCGGCAACGAGGGCATGCCCGTCAACGCCGCCAACCCGCGCGAGACCAACGACTATGGCCAGATCGTGCGCTGGCGCCCCGAGGGCGAGGATCACGGCGCCACCGGCTTTAGCTGGGACCTGTACGTGATGGCCGGCAACCCCGAGGTCTACGACAACGCCTATGGCGGGTCCGACAACGTCACGGCGGGCAACATGTTCAACTCGCCCGACGGCATGGCCTTCTCGTCCGACGGCCTGCTGTGGATCCAGACCGACGGCGACGACAGCAACGAAGGCGACTTTGCCGGGATGGGCAACAACCAGATGCTGGTCGGCAACCCCGAAACGGGCGAGATCGCGCGCTTCATGACCGTGCCGAACGGCGCCGAGGTGACGGGCCTGACGTGGTCGCCGGACCGCACCGTCGCCTTCGTCGGCGTGCAGCACCCGGGCGGCGCATGGCCGGACGGCGAAGGCAAGCCGCGCTCGTCGGTGGTGTCGGTCTGGCGCGCCGATGGCGCGGCTTTCGGCTAAGCCCGGATCGACCGGACCGGCGCGCCGTGCGCCGGGGTCACTGGAACGGTGAAAGGGCGGCCCGCGCGGGTCGCCCTTTCCCTTTGGCGCGACGCTAGCGGCGCACCAGCGCATCCACCGCGTCGGCCAGCGGCGCGTTGCCGTCCGTCAATTCCAGAATTTCCTGCCGGATCTCGGGCCGGTCGATCAGCGCAGCCAGCGTCTGCGCCACGTTCCCGCGCTTGACGGTGCCATAGGTCACCGCGCGCGACAGCGCGACCATGCCGTCGCCATCCTCGTCCAGAAGGGTGCCGGGCCGCAGGATGACCCAGTCGAGCCCGCTGATCGACAGCGCCGCGTCGGCCTCTTTCTTGGTCCGCATGTACAGTTCGAAGCCGTGCTTCACCTCGGTGCCCCGCCCCGCCTCGGGCATCGCCGACACAAGGTACAGCCGCCGAATCCCTGCGGCGCGGGCCGCCTCGATCATCTTGACGGGCCCGTGTCCGTCGATCTCTGCCGTGCGCTCGGGCCCGCTGCCCGCTGCTCCGGCGGAGAACACGATGGCGTCGTGCCCCGCGACGGCGTAGCCCAGCGCCTTTGCATCCATGTCCATCAGGTCACCCTGCACGGGGGTCACGCCCGCGGCGCGCAGGTCTTCGGCCTGTTCGGCCTTGCGATGCAGGCCACTGACGTCGTGCCCCGCGTGAATGAGCATCGGCGCAAGCCGGTGGCCTACGCCGCCGGTCGCGCCAATCAGGAAAATGCGTGCCATGTCTGTCTTGTCCGTCTTCGGTTCCGTTTCCGAACGCGGACCTAGCGCCGGCCGCTCGGTTCGCCACGCAACCCGGCCATGCGGCGCTTTCGTCAGGCCATGCGCACCGGGTCGCCCGCGACGTAAACCGACTGCACCGCCCGGTCGTCCCCCATCATGATGGTTGGGAACAGCGCCTCCCACAGGTCGTCCGCCCGCGCGGCGCGCTGCGCGATGGCCGGGGTCGAGGCAAGGTCAAGCACGACAAGGTCGGCCTCCATCCCTATGCCGAGGTTGCCGATCTGGTCGTCCAGCCGCAGTGCCCGCGCCGAGCCTTGCGTCGCAAGCCAATACAGCTGCGCCGGGTGCAGCGCGCTGCCGTTCAGCTGCCCCAGCTCGTAGGCCGCCGCCATCGTCCGCAGCATCGAGAACGACGATCCGCCCCCCGTGTCGGTCGCCAGCCCCACGCGATGCCCCGCCGCCGTCAGCCCGGCCATGTCGAACACGCCAGAGCCGATAAAGGTGTTCGACGTCGGGCAGTGGATCAGGGCGGCATCGACCTCGCGCAGCCGGTCGCGCTCGCGCGGCTCAAGGTGGATGGCGTGCCCGTACAGCCCATTCGCCCCCAGCAGGCCAAAGGCTTCGTAGGTGTCGAGGTAATCGCGCGCCTCGGGGAACAGCGATTTCACCCACGCGATCTCGTCCGTCTGCTCGCTCAGGTGGGTCTGCATCAGGCAGTCCGGGTGCTCGGCCCACAGCGCGCCCAGCGCCTCTAGCTGTGCGGGCGTCGAGGTGGGCGAGAACCGCGGGGTGATCACATAGCCCATCCGGCCGGTCCCGTGCCATTTCTTCAGCAGTGCCTTGCTGTCGTCATAGGCGCTTGCGGGCGTGTCTTGCAGCCCCTTTGGCGCGTTGCGGTCCATGCAGGTCTTGCCCGCCAGCGCCCGCAGCCCGCGCCGCTGCGCCTGTTCGAAATAGGCGTCGACGCTTTCAGGATGGATCGTGGCATAGCTGCAGGCGGTGGTGGTGCCGTTCGACAGCGTCAGGTCGAAATAGCGCGACGCGATTTCGGTTGCGTAGTCCGGGTCGCCGAACCGCATCTCTTCGGGGAAGGTATAGCTGTTCAGCCAGTCGATCAGCCGCTTGCCCCAGCTGGCGATCATCGCGGTCTGGGGGTAGTGCGCGTGCGCATCGACGAAGCCCGCTGTAATCAGCGCGTCGCCGTGGTCGGTCAGCTCGGCGTCGGGATGATCCGTGCGCAGCGTATCCGCCGCCCCCAGCGCGGCGATGCGCCCGTCCTCGACCAGCACCGCGCCCCGGCGTTCATGCCGCACGGCCGCGTCCACCGGCACCCGGAAGGGATCGTCTGCGAAGGACAAAGTCTGCCCAAGGATCAGCCGTTTGGTCATGTCGTGCCTTCTGTCGACGCCGCAGCCGACGATAGGCATGACGCGCTGCGGCGTAAATCGCGAACTGCCCCCTGTTTTCCGCCCCCGTCCATATGTATTACGGCCCAAACGGTTAGAAGAGGCAGGCCATGGCGGAAGAAACCACGACCGAAGACGCCCGCGAAGACGACCGCTACGGCCTTGGCCGGGAACGCGTTCTGGCGATTCTCGAAGCTGCCGAGGCGCAGGACGCCGCGACCGTCAACGAGCTGATGGAGCCGCTGCACCCGGCTGACATCGCCGACCTTCTGGAACAGGTCGACAGCTCTGAACGCGCCGCGATCCTGAAGGTCCACGAGATCGACGGCGAGACACTGTCCGAACTCGACGAATCGATCCGCGAAGAGGTGTTCGACCTGCTGTCGCCCGGCGTGCTGTCGGACGCGGTGCGCGAGCTGGAATCGGACGACGTCGTCGACATCATCGAGGACCTCGAAGACGACCAGCAGAAGGCGATCCTTGACGCGCTGGAAGACAACGACCGTCTAGCCGTCCAGCAGGCGCTGTCCTACCCGGAATACTCCGCCGGCCGCCTGATGCAGCGCGAGGTCGTCGCGGGCCCCGAGCACTGGACCGTGGGCGAGGCGATCGACTGGCTCCGCTCTCGCGAGGATCTGCCGGACGATTTCTACCACGTCACCCTTGTCGACCCGCGCTATCATCCGGTGGGCAACGTCACGCTGGGCAAGATCCTTGGCCACCGCCGCGACGTGAAGCTGAAAGACATCGCCGAAGACTCGTTCCGCACCATCGAGGCGACCGAGAAAGAGGCCGACGTCGCCTATGCCTTCAACCAGTACCACCTGATCTCGGCGCCCGTGGTGGACGAGGACGGAAAGCTGGTCGGCGTGATCACTATCGACGACGCGATGATCGTGCTGGAAGAAGAGGCCGAGGAAGACATCCTGCGCCTTGCCGGTGTTGGCGATGAATCCAGCCTGTCGGACAAGGTCGTCGCCACCACCCGCCGCCGCGCGCCGTGGCTGGCGGTGAACCTTGCGACGGCGATCATCGCGTCGCTGGTGATCTCGCTGTTCGAGGACACGATCGCGCAATACGTGGCGCTGGCGGTGCTGATGCCGATCGTGGCGTCGATGGGCGGCAACGCGGGCACGCAGTCGCTGACGGTGGCGGTACGCGCCATCGCCACCAAGGACCTTACCGGGTCCAACGTGCTGCGCGTCATCCGACGCGAGGTGCTGGTGGGCACGGTCAACGGCGTGATCTTCGCGGTGGTGATGGGGCTGGTCGGCTGGGTCTGGTTCGGCGCGCCGATGCTGGGCGCCGTGATCGCGGCGGCGATGATCATCAACCTTGTCGTCGCCGGGCTGGCGGGCACGGTGATCCCTGTGGTGCTGGACCGGCTGAAGGTCGACCCGGCGCTGGCATCCGGCACCTTCGTGACCACGGTGACCGACGTGGTGGGCTTCTTCGCCTTCCTCGGCCTTGCCGCCGTGGTCCTGCTGTGACCGATCTCTCGGCCGCCAAGGCCGCCGCGCGCGAGGCCGCCTTCGCCCGCCGCAAGCAGGCGTTCGAGACCGGCGACCGCACCGCCGGGGCGGCGCGGCTGTCGGCGTTTCTGGCCCCTCATGCGGGCCGCCCGCTGGCGGGCTACATGCCGATGCGGACCGAGATCGACCCATTGCCCGCGATGGCGGCGCATGCGGCCTCTGCCCCCGTCGGCGTCCCGGTGATCGAGTCCGCCGGTCAACCGCTGCTGTTCCACCTCTGGACGCCGGATGCCGCGATGCAGGACGGCCCGTTCGGGGCCCGCGTTCCGGCGGACGGCCAGCCGATGACGCCCGGCATCTTGATCGTGCCGCTCGTGGCCTTCACCCGCGCGGGGGCGCGCATCGGCTACGGCGGCGGCTTCTACGACCGCACGCTGGAACGTCTGCGCGCCGCCGGGCCGGTGCTGGCCGTGGGCTTCGCTTGGGCCGCGCAGGAAACCGACAGCCTGCCGCTGGAACCCACCGATCAGCCGCTGGACGCCATCGTGACTGAGGCCGAAACGCTAAACTTCGCCTGACCGCCCCCCGCTTCTTCTGTCCAGAAATATCCCGGGGGAGGCGCGCGCCAGCGCGACGGGGGCAGCGCCCCCCTGACCAGCCCCAGCCGCAGTGCGAAACCACAGGGCTTTTCCGCTTGCCCTCGCCCCCCCGCACGGCCTACCCCTTGCGGCCATGCGCATCCTCTTTCTCGGCGACGTGGTGGGCCGGTCCGGCCGGCAGGCAATCACCACCCATCTGCCCCGCCTTCGCAGCGAATGGTCTCTCGATTTCGTCGTCGTCAACGGCGAGAACGCAACGAACGGCGTCGGCTTGTCCGGCGCCCATGCCAAGCTGTTGCTCGAGGCCGGGGCAGACTGCCTGACCCTTGGCGATCACGCTTTCGACCAGCGCGACATGCTGCAGTTCATCGAAACCGAACCCCGCATCGTCCGGCCGTTGAACTATGCCAAGTCCGCACCCGGTCAGGGCGCCCGCCTGTTCGAGGCGACCCGAGGCCGCAAGGTGCTGGTGACGCAGGCGCTGGGACAGGTGTTCATGAAACGCCCGTTCGACGACCCTTTCTCGGCGCTGGAGCGCACGCTCAAGGCGCACCCGCTGGGCGGTCAGGCGCAGGCGATCCTTGTCGATATCCACTGCGAGGCGACGTCCGAGAAGATGGCGATAGGCCACTGGTGCGACGGCCGTGCATCCGTCGTGGTCGGGACCCACACCCACGTGCCCACCGGCGACGGGATGATCCTGCCGGGCGGCACCGCGTTCCAGACCGACGCCGGCATGTGCGGCGACTACAATTCGGTGATCGGGATGGAGAAATCCGAACCCATGCGCCGGTTCATCACCGGGATGCCGGGCGGACGGTTCACACCGTCCGAGGGCGAAGGCACGCTGTCGGGGCTTTACGTCGAAACCGACGACCTGACCGGCAAGGCGACGCGGGTCGAGATGGTACGTCAGGGCGGTCGGCTGGCCGCCTCGGGTCCGGACAAGCGCGACGCCTGAGCACCTGCACGACCCGGCGCCCGTTAAAGCGCCCGATGTGGTGCCACACACGGCGACAGCGCCACAGTGGCCGCCGCAATCGCGGGCGGACCGCTTGTGCGTGGCGCGTCAACACGTAAGGATGCGGTCCGGTTTGCAACGGACAGCCCCGACACGGACACCCGTCGAATGATTCAGTCGTTCCTATCGCCCGGCGCAGAAGCCTTCGTGACTCTTGGCGTCGTGGTATTGATGTTCGTGTTGTTCGTGCGCGAGATCTATCCGACCGAGGTCGTCGCCATCGCTGGCGTGGCGCTGATGCTGATCCTCGGGCTTCTGCCCTACGATCGCGGGCTGGAGGTGCTGTCGAACCCCGCCCCGTGGACCATCGCGGCAATGTTCATCGTGATGGGGGCGTTGGTCAGGACCGGCGCACTGGAAGCCTTCACGCAATCGGCCCAGCGAAAGGTCGCCACCAATCCGAAGACCACCATCGCGATGCTGATGGCCTTCGTGATCGCGGCCTCGGCGGTGGTGAACAACACGCCGGTCGTGGTCGTGATGATCCCGGTGTTCGTCCAGTTGGCCCAGAAGCTGAACATGCCCGCGTCCAAGCTGCTGATCCCTCTCAGCTATGGCGCGATCCTTGGCGGTACGCTGACGCTGATCGGCACCTCGACCAACCTGCTGGTCGACGGTGTCGCCCGCAGCTACGGGCTGACCCCTTTCACCATTTTCGAGGTCACGCCCCTGGGCCTTGCGCTGGTCGCGTGGGGCGCGCTGTACCTGCGCTTCATCGCGCCGCGCTTGCTGCCTGCCCGCGACAGCATGGCCGACATGCTGTCCACCGGGCGGTCGCGCATGAAGTTCTTTACGGAGGCGGTGATCCCCCCCGACAGCAACCTGATCGGGCGCGAAGTGCTGGGGGTTCAGCTGTTCAAGCGCGAGGGCGTGCGCCTGATCGACGTGATCCGGGGCGACGACTCGCTGCGCCGCAACCTGGACGGGGTCGAGTTGCAGGTCGGCGACCGCGTCGTGCTGCGCACCCAGATGACCGAGCTTCTCAGCCTGCAAAGCAACAAGTCGCTGAAACGGGTGGACCAGATCTCGGCGGTCGAGACGCAAACGGTCGAGGTTCTGATCACGCCGGGCTGCCGGATGGTGGGGCGTCGGCTGGGCGACCTGCGCCTGCGTCGGCGCTATGGCGTTTATCCGCTGGCGGTGCACCGCCGGAACCAGAACATCGGCCGCCAGCTGGACGATCTGGTCGTTCACGTCGGGGACACGCTGCTGCTGGAAGGCGCGGACGAGGACATTCAGCGTCTGGCGCAGGACATGGACCTTGTCGATGTCACCCGCCCCGCCGCCCGCGGCTTCCGCCGCAGCCACGCCCCCATCGCGATCGTCGCGCTGCTGGCGCTTGTCGCGCTGGCGGCCTTCGGGATCGCGCCGATCCTGATGCTGGCGGTCATCGCCGTTGCCGTGGTGCTGATCACCGGTTGTATCGACGCCGACGAGGCGTTCGGCTTCGTGGACGGCCGTCTGCTGGCCTTGATCTTCTCGATGCTGGCCATCGGCGCGGCCTTGGAATCGACGGGCGCGGTCGAACTGATCGTGCGCGGCATCGCCCCTGCTCTGACCCAATTGCCCCCGTTCTTCGTGATCTGGGCGGTGTACCTGCTGACCTCGGTGCTGACCGAATTGGTGTCCAACAACGCCGTTGCCGTCGTCCTCACACCCATCGCTATCGCGCTTGCGGATGCGATGGGCTTCGACGCACGAGCGCTGGTCGTGGCGGTCATGGTCGCGGCGTCGGCCAGCTTTGCGACGCCCATCGGGTATCAGACCAACATGATGGTCTACGGCCCCGGCGGCTATCGTTTCACGGACTTCCTGAAAGTGGGCATCCCGCTGAACCTGAGCATCGGGCTTCTGGCCTCGGCCCTGATCCCGCTGATCTGGCCGCTGATGCCCTGAACAGGTCCGCCAAGGCCGGTCTGATCCACCCGCGCCACGCGCATCCTTGCCGATCACGGCTCCGTTATCGCGAACAGTGACCGGATAGCGCACCTGTGCCGCTTGCCCGACTCCCTTTCCCCAAAGTAACGTCCCGCGCAGGAGCGAGGAGGTGCATACGATGGCATACGCGGACGTCTACAAGTCCTGGCAGGACGACCCCGAGGGTTACTGGCTGAAACAGGCCGAGGCCATCGACTGGATCGAGCCGCCGAAACAGGCGCTGTTCGACCGGGGGGACGATGTTTACGAGTGGTTCGCGGATGCGAAGGTTAACGCCTGCTGGAACGCCGTCGACCGCCATGTCGAGGCCGGACGCGGCGATCAGGTCGCGATCATTCACGACAGCCCCGTGTCCGGTGTCACCCGCCGCATCACCTATGTGAACCTGCGCAACCGCGTGGCGCAGCTTGCGGGTGCGCTGCGGGCCAAGGGCGTCGAAAAAGGCGACCGCGTGATCATCTACATGCCGATGATCCCCGAGGCACTAGAGGCGATGCTGGCCTGCGCCCGGCTGGGTGCGGTGCATTCGGTCGTGTTCGGCGGCTTCGCGGCGAACGAGCTTGCGGTGCGAATCGACGACTGCAAACCCAAGTGCATCATCGCCGCCTCGTGCGGGATCGAACCGGGCCGGATCGTGCATTACAAACCGCTGCTGGACGGCGCGCTGGACGTGGCAGAGCACCAGCCGGACTTCTGCGTGATCTTCCAGCGGGAACAAGAGGTCGCCCATCTTGAGGAAGGGCGCGACGTGAACTGGCACGGGTTCCAGTTCGGCGTGGAACCGGCCGAGTGTGTCCCGGTCGAAGGGAACCACCCCGCCTATATCCTTTACACCTCGGGCACGACCGGGCAGCCCAAAGGCGTGGTGCGCCCCACTGCCGGCCATCTGGTCGCGCTGAACTGGACGATGAAGAACATCTACAACGTCGAGCCCGGAGAGGTGTTCTGGGCCGCGTCCGACGTCGGCTGGGTCGTGGGGCACAGCTATATTTGCTATGGCCCGCTGGTGCACGGCAACACCACCATCGTGTTCGAGGGCAAGCCCGTCGGCACCCCCGACGCCGGTACGTTCTGGCGTGTTATATCCGAGCACAAGGTCCGCAGCTTCTTCACCGCCCCGACGGCATTCCGCGCGGTGAAGCGCGAGGACCCCAACGGCGAGTTCATCAAGAAATACGATCTGTCGAACCTGCGCGCGATCTACCTTGCCGGTGAACGCGCGGATCCGGACACCATCGAGTGGACGCAGAAGATGACGGGCAAGCCGGTCTACGACCACTGGTGGCAGACCGAGACGGGTTGGACCATCGCGGGCAACCCGGCGGGGATCGAGCCGCTGCCGGTCAAGATCGGTTCTCCGACCGTGGCGATGCCGGGCTATGACATCCGCATTCTCGACGACGAGGGGCACGAGGTTCCGCCGGGCACGCTGGGGGCCATCGCCGTGAAGCTGCCGCTGCCGCCGGGCACGTTGCCCACCCTTTGGAACGCGCCGGAGCGGTTCAAGAAATCCTACCTGTCGCACTTCCCCGGCTACTACGAGACGGGCGACGCGGGCATGAAGGACGAGGACGGCTATCTGTGGATCATGGCGCGCACCGACGACGTGATCAACGTCGCGGGGCACCGTCTGTCGACCGGCGGCATGGAAGAGGTCCTAGCCTCGCACCCGGATGTCGCGGAATGCGCCGTGATCGGCGTGTCGGACGCGCTGAAGGGTCAGCTTCCGATGGGGTTCGTCTGCCTGACGAAGGGCGTGAACCGGGACCCTGCCGAGATCGGGAAGGAATGCGTCGCGCTGGTGCGTGAAAAGATCGGTCCGGTCGCGGCGTTCAAGCTGGTTTCGGTCGTCGACAGGCTGCCGAAAACGCGATCCGGCAAGATCCTCAGGGCAACGATGGTGAAGATCGCGGATGGACAGGAGTTCAAAATGCCTGCCACCATCGACGATCCCGCGATTCTGGATGAGATCCGCTCTGCCGTTGAAGAGCTGGGGTATCCGCTGGCTGTTGCGGAGTAACAGAGGCTGGAGAAGCCGGTTTTACTGCGCCTTCCGGTTCGACCGGAGGGCGCCAGTGCGATCAGTGTTCTTTTGCAACCACGGCCCGGAAAGGCTCGGCGACGTCACCGGCCAGCCCGGCGAGTCGGTCTTCGGCACGCGCAAGGCGGTCTTCAATCTCGTCCAAGCGTGATTTCATCTCTCTCCGCATCTCGCGAATTTCACGCTGAAGTTCGTACAGCATCATTACCGTACGGCTTTCCGGTGTTTCCAACATGAGCCACTCCTTGCTGGGACTACCTTAGGTCCGGCGCGCCGGCAAAGGCAAGTTACCGTCAGCCGATGGCAGAAACTTGGCGCAACGATGCGCCATCAAGACAACAAAACGGCAAATAAAAATCGTGAAACACACACTTGATGGTTGATCATTCGCTTACAACGCGACCCAAAAACAACCTAACGTAGATAAATAATGCGTCCAGAACCCACAAGAGACCAAAAATATTTACCAGTAACGTCGAAAACCGCAGAACTGGTTAAATTAATAAGATTTACGAAAATTCGAAACTTAAATAATAGCGCCTAACTCAATTAAATATTCAGAAACACGCTCAGAACATTAAATCCATCTTACAAAATTGACGCATAGGAAGTCATATGTTCATCGCGCCACCGAGTGTGAAAGCGGTACGTTAACTTCGCATGACAAGGACTGTCGCACATCACTGACGCCATCACAGCATGACGGCGCAATAAGTCAGACGAACTGTTCGCTGATTAGTCGCTCTTCCAGTCCGTGACCCGGATCGAACAACAGGCGGTGTCGCACCGACCGATCCGCCCGGATCTCGACAGACGTCACCCGTTCGACGGCGCGACTGTCCGCGTCGGCCATGACTGGCCTTTTCTCGGGCTCCAGCACGTCGAACCGCACCGAGGCGTTCATCGGAAGCAAGGCGCCGCGCCACCGGCGGGGCCGGAACGGTGCGATGGCCGTCAGCGCCAGCACGTCAGAGCCGATCGGCAGGATGGGCCCGTGCGCCGAGTAGTTGTAGGCCGTCGATCCCGCCGGCGTCGACACCAGCGCACCGTCGCAGACCAGTTCCTCCATCCGGACGCGCGTATCGACCGTGATGCGCAGCTTTGCCGCCTGCGGACCCGCGCGCAGCAGCGAAACCTCGTTGATCGCCAGTGCCTCGTGAATCCGGCCCTCGGGCGTTTCCGCCTTCATGTGCAGGGGGTGGATGACGGTTTCCTCGGCCTCTTCCAGCCGTTCGATCAGCTTGTCGTCGGTATAGCCATTCATCAGGAACCCGACCGTCCCCCGGTTCATGCCGTAGACCGGAACATCAAGGTGCATGGTGCCGTGAAGGGTCTGAAGCATGAACCCGTCGCCGCCCAGCGCGACGATCACGTCGGCCTCTTCCGGACTCGTCGAGCCGTACCGCCCCGCAAGTTCGGTCAGGGCCGTCCGGGCGACCTCGGTATCGTTTGCCACGAAGGCGATCTTCTGCATCGGCGCGCTCCTTGGGCCAGATTGCAAGTGAAGGAAGAAAACACAAGGAAAACCACCCGATGCCGCGCATGCGACACGGCGCGTCGTTTAGGGGGCTTCATCCCGCGCCCGCGGTGCGGTATGAGGCCGGGCAAATCCAAGGCTGCCCGAAGGGAAAGTACCCATGAACGCGCCACACCGCGATTCCGGCTTCTTCACCGAAAACCTCGCTGACCGCGACCCCGAGCTGTTCGGCTCGATCCAGAACGAACTGGGTCGTCAGCAGGACGAGATCGAACTGATCGCCTCTGAGAACATCGTCTCGCTGGCCGTCCTGCAGGCGCAGGGTTCGATCATGACCAACAAGTATGCCGAGGGCTATCCCGGCAAACGCTACTACGGCGGCTGCCAGTACGTCGACGTGGCCGAGACGCTGGCCATCGAGCGTGCCAAGGAACTGTTCGGCGCGGGCTTTGCCAACGTGCAGCCGAACTCGGGCTCGCAGATGAACCAGGCCGTGTTCCTGGCGCTGCTGCAACCGGGCGACACCTTCATGGGGCTTGACCTGAACTCGGGCGGCCACCTGACCCACGGCTCGCCGGTCAACATGTCCGGCAAGTGGTTCAACGTCGTGTCCTACGGCGTGCGCCAGCAGGACAACCTTCTGGACATGGACGAGATCCGCGCCAAGGCGCTGGAGCACAAGCCCAAGCTGATCCTCGCGGGCGGCACCGCCTATTCGCGCGAATGGGACTGGGCCGCGTTCCGTGCCATCGCGGACGAGATCGGGGCCTACCTGCACGTCGACATGGCGCATATCGCGGGTCTGGTTGCGGGCGGCGTCCACGCCTCTCCGGTGCCGCACGCCCATGTCGTCACCTCGACCACCCATAAATCGCTGCGCGGCCCGCGCGGCGGTCTGATCCTGACCAACGACGAAGCGATCGCGAAGAAGATCAACTCGGCCGTGTTCCCGGGTCTGCAGGGCGGTCCGCTGATGCACGCCATCGCCGGCAAGGCCGTCGCCTTCGGCGAGGCGCTGCGCCCCGAGTTCAAGGACTATGCCGCGCAGGTGAAGGCCAACGCGCGCGCCATGGCCGACCAGCTGATGAAGGGCGGCGTCGACATCGTGTCCGGCGGCACCGACAACCACCTGATGCTGGCCGACCTGCGGCCCAAGGGCGTGACCGGCAAGGCCGCCGAGGCCGCGCTGGGCCGCGCGCACATCACCTGCAACAAGAACGGCGTCCCGTTCGACCCGGAAAAGCCCTTCGTGACCTCGGGTGTCCGGCTTGGCACGCCCGCCGGCACCACCCGCGGCTTTGGCGAGCCCGAATTCCGGCAGATCGCCGACTGGATCGTCGAAGTGATCGACGGGCTGGCCGCGAACGGCGAGGACGGCAACACCGAGGTCGAGGAGAAGGTGAAAGCCGAAGTCACCGCGCTTTGCCGCAAATTTCCGATCTATCCGACTCTCTGAGTCGCTGACCTTTCTGGCCGGCCCTGAACGGGTCGGCCAGTCACAGTTCTCGAACCTCGCACAGTTCCGTCAGAGCCGTTCAGATTGACCCCGGACACGCACGGTTTTCACCCTCTGGTAGTTAAGATTTCTCGCTAAGGCAGAGAAATCGCCCTTGGGCCGTGACACGCTTAACACATTGCATTCGCGCCCAGATTCCGACATATTCCCGCCCAGTAACCGCCCTCATTACGCGGCGGTCGTACCGGGAGTTATGAATGAGCTGTTTTAATCTTAAACCGACTGCACTTGCGGCCGCCCTGCTTTTCTCGGGCCTGGCTGCAGCACCTGCATCGGCACTTACCTGCGGCAACGTGATCTTTGACGTGACCGGGTCCACGCAGTCCGCGTGCGACGGTCCGCATGGCCATAACGCAACCATGACGCTGTTCGGCGAGACTTTCACGCTGGGCCAGCACAGCGAAGACAACGGCACCGTCACCGGCGGCGATGGCAAAGTCTTCTTCTCGAACTTCATCAAGGACTCTGATGACGGCAAATGGTCGATCGGCACGACGTTGAGCAACGTCATCGAGGTCGTCATCGGCATCAAGCAGGCCAGACATCATGGCCACTTCCTGCTGGATCTGGCCAGCGGCTTCCCGCTGTCCGGTGATTGGTCTGTCAGCGGCCCCGGCAAGTCGATCGGTGACATCTCGCACGCCGAGATCTGGTACCGCACCGGCACGCCGTCGCCGTCCACGCCGCCGTCGGCATCGGAAGTTCCGCTGCCCGCAGCTCTGCCGCTTCTGGGCAGCGCGCTGCTTGGCGCCGGCGCACTTGGGCTTCGTCGCCGTCGCAAGGCAGCCTGACGACTCAACCTGCCACTTGGCAAATGACATCATGACATGGTCTCCTCTGCATCAGCAGAGGAGACTTTCATGGATCTTACCCCGACCGGCGCCCGCGCCTCGATCACGCCTCCGGCGGAACATTTCACCGGCCGCGTGCGGCAGGACCCGATCGTCGACGCGCCGCAACCGGCCCGCGTCCGCGCCGCTTTCGTCACATTCGAACCCCGTGCCCGCACCGCATGGCACACGCACCCGCTGGGCCAGACGCTTCACGTCATCTCGGGACAGGGACTGTTCCAGACCGAGGGTGAGAAGATCCGCGTGATCCGCCCCGGCGACACGATCTGGATTCCGCCCGGAGAACGTCACTGGCACGGCGCGGGACCGGACACGGCAATGTGCCATCTTGCGATTCACGAAGCTTTGAATGGCAAGCACATCGACTGGGAACGGCACGTCACCGACGCGGAATACGACGGCGAAATGGCCTAAGACCGGGCATGACCGCGCAGGCGGGGCTTTGGCGCCCCGCCGCCCGTCAAAGGTTGCCGGACAGCGCCATCCAGGTAACGAACGCGCCCGCCACGATCAGCAGGTTCAGCGCGACCCCCGCCGCCATCCGCAGCGCCGCGTCCCGGCGCTGTTGCGGAAGGTCGACGCCGCGCACCCAGCGTTCGCAGCGCGTCGCCGCCGCGTCCAGGCCGTCGGCATCCACCTGCGACATCAGCTTGGGATGAGCGGCCAGACGCTGTGCCTCCACCAGCTTGCCAGCCTCGACCCGCACCCAGCGCGGCAGTCGGCGCTTGCCGTGGCGCAGCTTCGCCTCTAGCCCGTCGCCGCGGATTTTCAGTTTCTTCTCGAACAGCGTCGCCAACGCGGCGGACCGCGCGTTCAGCCCATCGGCCAAGTTCATTGCCCAACCCCCCGGTTTGCAGCAGGCGCCAGATTACCCCTGCCCCGCGCCCCCTTTCCACCCCTGCCCGCCAACGCTATGCATCGGCCATGCTGAACACGGTTCTCACTGGCGCACCGACGCAACACCCGCCGCTTCTGATCGTGCATGGCCTGTTCGGGTCGGCGCGGAACTGGGGCGCGATTTCCAAGCGGATGTCCGAATCGCGGCAGGTCATCACCGTGGACATGCGCAATCACGGCCACAGCCCGCGCGCGGACAGCCAAAGCTATCCCGACATGGCTGGCGATATTGCCGAGGTCATCGAGTCGCACGGCGGCAAGGTCGATCTTGTCGGTCACTCGATGGGCGGCAAAACGGCGATGGTGCTGACCCTGACCCGCCCCGAACTGGTGCACCGGCTGCTGGTCGCGGACATCGCGCCCGTGACCTATTCGCACACGCAACGCCACCTGATCAAAGCGATGCGCAGCATCGACCTGTCGGCCATCGGCACGCGCAGCGACGCGGACCGCGCCCTGCAAGCCAAGGTGACAGACCGGGGCACCCGCGCCTTCCTGCTGCAATCGCTCGACGTGAAGGAAAAGCAGTGGCGGCTGAACCTGGACGTTCTGGACGCCGAGATGGACAAGATCACCGGCTGGCCGGAAATCGAAGGGCAGACGGACACGCCCGCGCTGTTCCTGTCCGGCGCCGAAAGCGACTATGTCCTGCCCGAGCATCGGGACCGGATAAAGGGCTACTTCCCCAACGCGCGGTTCGCCAAGATCCCCGGCGCGAGCCACTGGCTGCACGCTGACAAGCCGCGCGAGTTCGCGGCCTCGCTGCACGCGTGGTTCGACGTCACGGGCTAGGCTTGGGGCCGGATCACGACGACAGCGCCCGGGCGATCATCCACGCGGCCGGGACGGACACCGCCAGTCCCAGCCCTGCCGCGGCGACCAGCGGCACCAGCGTATCGTAGCCCGCCACAAGCGCGATCACCACGAAGGTGCCCATCAGGGTCGTTGCGATCATCGAGAACAAGGTCATCGCCAGCCTGAACATTCCGGCCTCCATCCTTCGGTCAAGTGCTTTGCGCCGAGATGCATTCATGGAAAAGAATGTTTCATTGACCCAAATCAATCGCGCCTCATAACGTATCGCCCCGGCCTCATTGATCCGGCGCGATTGCCCCGACCCGGTGTCTGCTGGCGACAAAATAGCGGACAACCCGACTTGCCTGACCGCCGGGGCTCATGCGAAAATCGTCACAAGTGTTATTTCGGAGGCTTCATTCATGTTCGTCAAAGACTTGACCCTCGCCCTTGGCCTGACCCTTGCCGCTTTCGCCGCGCCTGCACAGGCGCAGGAAGGCACCCTGTGGAAGACTGTCGGCGACTGGGACATCTCGGTCGACGCGACCATCGGCAACGGCTGCTATGCGTTGGCGTCGTGGAACGGCGGCACCGTTCTGCGGATCGGCCGCAATCCCGAGCGGGACAATTTCTATTTTCTGATCGGGAACGACAAGTGGACCTCGCTTCGGGACGATCAGTCCTATGACCTAGAGATCCGGTTCGACAGCCGGCCCGTCTGGAACGTCTCGGCCACGGGGCTTCAGTTCAATCCCGGCGAAACGGTCTATCTGCACGCACAGTCGACCAAGATGAACTTCATCAACGAATTCCAAGCCGCCCTGACGATGTCGATTTCCTACAACGGCGCCGAGATCGACAGCCTCAAGCTGACCGGCTCGCGTCTGGCGTGGGATGAGGTCGAGAACTGCCAGCGCGAACAAATCCGCGTGGCGCCTCGCTTGGAAGACGGACCGCTTGAAGATCCGTTCGCCGTGGACGGGCAAGTGAAGAACGGCGGCTCGAAAAAGCGGAACTAACGCCGTATCTCGAACCCGCCGGCGAAATCCTCGTCGGCGGCGATGGTTGCGCTGCGCGTCTCGACCGCGTCGACGCGCGCGCGGTTCGGCCCCTCGTGCAGCAGGTCCACCATCCGCGTCACCGCGTCCTCGGGGCCGACCAGCAACGCGCTGACGGAACCGTCCGCCTCGTTTCGCACCCAGCCCCGCAGGCCCAGCGCCACGGCCTGTTCCCGGGTCCAGGCGCGGAACCAGACGCCCTGGACCTTGCCGCTTACGCGGGCACAGATCAGCGTGTCGGCCATCGCCGTCAGTCCAGTTCCGTCCACGGCCACGGCTTCACGTCACTTGCCGCGGTCTGATAGCGGGCGGCCTTGGCGATCCAGATGCCCAGCGACTCGCCGAATTCGGCCAGACGGGGGTTCGGCTCGCCCTTGTTGATCACCATGACGACGAACTGGATCACCGTCGCCACGCCCAGCACCGTGCTGGCCAGCGACAGCATCACCCAGATCAGCACCATAAAAACCAGCCGGATGAACAGGCCATCCTTCTGGCGCGGCTCGAACTGGGGGCCGGTCATGCGACCTTGAAACTTGTCATGCTCTTCGCTCATCGCGGGGCCTCCCGGAGCTTTCGGATTCGGGCGTCATGTTAGGCGGGTGGCGGACGGACGCAAGATCGCGCCGCGCGAGACGGCACCGTCGCAGGAGCTTCACATTGCGCAGCTAAGCCGATGTGAAGCCACAGGAGACAGCCGTGATGTCCAGCGATTACGACCTAGACCACGCCTATACAATCGACGGACCGGAGGACGCCCGGCGCCTGTATGGCAACTGGGCGGCCAGCTACGACGACAGTTTCGGGGCGGGCTGGGGCTATGTCGCGCCGCGCGAGATCGCGAACATCTTCCTATCCGAGATGCGAGAGAACCAGCCCGTGCTGGACATCGGCGCCGGCACCGGGCTGGTGGCCGAGCACCTGCGCGACGTGACGGTGGACGGCATCGACATCGCCCCCGAGATGCTGGCCCGGGCCGAGGCGAAGGGTCTGTACCGCCGCCGCATCCTTGGCGACCTGACCCAGCCGCTGCACATACCGGACGGGGTCTATGGCGGCGTCGTGTCCTGCGGCACCTTCACCCACGGCCACGTCGGGCCGGTCTGCCTGCCCGAACTGCTGCGGATCACCCGGCCGGGGGCCTTGTTCGCCTGCGGCACCATCCCCGCCGTGCTGGACGGCATGGGGTTCGGGTCGGCGCTGGCCGCCCTGGTGGCGGCCGCGAAGATCACCCCCGTCGCCTTCCGCGAGATCGCGATCTACGAGGGCGCCGACCATCCCCACAGGGACGACCGGGGGCTGGTCATGGTGTTCCGCAAGCTCTGAGCCCGACGAACTCCCCCCTCGCCATGCAGCGCGCGCATGGCGGCCATACTGGCTTCCCGCCGCCCGTGCGCTTGCCCCAAACCTGAGCCGCAGATAGCTGTTTGCGCAGGGAGGATCGGAAACACGGGATCCTTCCGATCCCCCAAGCTTGGAAAGC
Source organism: Psychromarinibacter halotolerans (assembly GCF_029168315.1). Lineage (NCBI taxonomy): Bacteria > Pseudomonadati > Pseudomonadota > Alphaproteobacteria > Rhodobacterales > Paracoccaceae > Psychromarinibacter > Psychromarinibacter halotolerans. The sequence goes on along the minus strand of NZ_JARGYD010000005.1, from coordinate 109,699 downwards.
AACTTCGCATGACCGATCAGACAGTCGCCGTCGCCGACACCCATCTGGCGAGCGGTGAGCGGGTCGTTTCGGCCCGCGCCGTTCTTTTCGCCCTGTCGATGGGCGGTTTCGCGATCGGGACCACCGAATTCGCCGCGATGGCGCTGTTGCCGAACTTCGCCGCCGACCTTGGCGTGTCCGAAGCGCGCGCCGCAGACGCGATCAGCGCCTATGCGCTGGGAGTCGTGGTCGGCGCGCCGGTGCTTGCCGTGGCGGGCGCCCGTATGCGCAAGCGGATGCTGCTGATCTGGCTGATGCTGGCCTTCGCCGTGTTCAACACCCTGTCCGCGATGGCGCCCAGCTTCGGCTTGTTCACCGCCTCGCGCTTTCTGTCGGGGCTGCCGCATGGGGCTTACTTCGGCGTCGCCGCGCTGGTCGCGGCATCGGTCGTGCCACGCAACAAGCGGGCGTCGGCAGTGTCGAAGGTCTTCGTCGGCCTGACCATCGCCACCACCGTGGGTGTGCCCGCGGCAAGCTGGCTAAGCCAGTACATCGGCTGGCGCGCGGGCTTCGTGTTGGTGGGCGCGCTGTCGCTTGCCACGGCGGTTGCCGTGCACCTCAAGGCGCCGCGCACCCCTGCGGACCCCAACGCCGACCCGCTGAAGGAACTGGGCGCGCTGAAGAACCGGCAGGTCCTGCTGACGCTGCTGACCGGCGCGATCGGCTTTGGCGGCTTCTTCGCGGTCTACACCTACATCGCCTCGACCGTGAAAACGACGCTGGGCGGGTCCGAGACCGAGGTGGCGCTGATGCTGATGATCGCGGGGCTGGGGATGATGATCTTCAACCTCGTGATGGGTCAGCTTGCCGACCGGGCGATGAACGCGACCGCCTACCTTGCCTTTGGCGGCGGCATTATCGTGCTGGCCCTGTTCCCGCTGGTGGTCGGCTACGGGTTCTGGGCGATGGGCCTTGTGCTGTTGTTCATGGGTGTTCTGGGCGGCGTGTCGACGGTGATGCAGACACGGCTGATGAACGTGGCCGGAGACGCGCAGCAGCTTGCCGCGTCGCTGCACCACGCGGCGTTCAACACCGCGAACGCGCTGGGACCGTTCCTTGCCGCCCGCGCAGTCGAAGCCGGGCACGGCTTCCCCTCGTCCGGCTATGTCGGCGCCGGGCTTAGCGCGGTCGGCCTTGTCCTGTTCGCGATCACGCTGTGGGACGCCCGCCGCAGCGGAATCGAGTAATCGTCACACGGACCGGCGGCGGAGCTATTCCGCCGCCAGCACCATGTCGATCATGCGCTGCGTGCCCCGGCTGAATTCCAGCGGACAGGGATAGGCCGCCTCGCCCCGCACGGCGCGGCCGAAATTCTCGACCTGCAGCACGTAGTGGTTCACGCCGGGCCAGCGTTCGGTGGTCACCGACATGCCGTCGCGTTCCAGTGTGATCTGCGCCATGCCGAAAACGTTCGCGTTGAAGGGGCACGTCACCTTCAGAACGCCCTCTTCACCGTGGAACGTCATTTCCTGCCGCGGGAACATCCGCATCGACGTGATCGAGGAATAGCGGAACGACGGGAAGTCGGCGGTGACGTGGGCGAAGACGTCCACCCCGTTCTCGCGCCGGATGGTCGACTGCACCGTGTCGGGTTCTTCGCCGGTCACGAACCGGGCCGAGCCGAAGGTGTAGACGCCGATGTCGGGCAAGGATCCGCCGCCGGTTTCGGGCTTGTTGCGGATGTTGCCGGGGTCCGAGCGGTTGTCATAGGAAAACACGCCGTCCACCAACACCAGCTTGCCGATGGCGCCGCTTTCATACAGTTCTTTGGCGCGCTGCCACTGGGGGTGGTGCACGATCATATAGGCCTCGGCCGCCAGCAGCCCTGCCTTGTCGCGCGCGGCGATCAGCGTGTCGAACTCTGCCTCGGACATCGCGATCGGTTTTTCGGTCAGGACGTGTTTGCCCGCCTCCAGCGCCTTGACCGTCCACTCGACGTGCAGGTGGTTCGGAAGCGGGATGTAGACGGCGTCGATCTCGGGATCGGCCAGCAGCGCGTCATAGCTGTCGTGGACCTTCAGGTCCGGGCAGAAGGCCCGGAAGCCGTCGGCCTTCTCGGGGGACGAGGTCGCCAGCGCCGCGAGTTTTGCGCCGCTTGCGGCATGGATGGCCGGCGCCATCTGGTTCTTCGCGAAGTTCGCGGCGCCCATAACGCCCCAGCGGATCGGATCGGCCATCTCATCACTCCCTTGAAAGATCTGCGCGGACGGTAGCGCAACCATCGCCGGGCCGAAAGGTCAGACCCAGACCCGCGCCATCGCCCGCACCCGAGCCTCCAGCACCTCGATCCGCGCGCGCAGTTCGGCCCCGACGGCACCTTCGCGTGGCGCATCGCGCAGGGTCTCGAACAACAGCGGCGACGGGTTGCGGGCGCGGCTGTTGCCGGTCCAAGCGATCGCGCGCAGCGTCTCTTCCGCATCCTGCGGCAGGCGGTCGGGGATCTCCTGCCCCGTCAGCGTGCCCCAGACCCCGGTCCAGCAGCGGCCCACCGACCACGGGTTATAGCCGCCGCCACCCAGCACGAGATAGCGGGGCGACAGCGGCCGCAGCGCCGCGACCGCGTCCCAATGGGCGTTGTTGGACAGGGCAAGGCGCGACAGCGGGTCTTCTTCCAGCGCGTCCGATCCGCATTGCAGCACCACCGCTTCGGGGCGGAAGGCCGCGACGGCGGGCAGGATCACCGACTGCAACGCGGCGCGCATCTCGCTGTCGTTGAAGCCGCGCGGTACAGGCAGGTTGAACACCTGCCCCCCGCCCGCATCGGCCAGCGCGCCGGTGAAGGGCCAGCGGCGTTCCTCGTGGACCGAGATCATCAGGACATCGGGATCGCGGGCGAAGGCGGCTTCGACCCCGTCGGGGTGGTGCGCGTCGATGTCGACATAGGCGACCCGCCGCAGGCCGCGCGCGCGCAGCGACAGGATGGCAAGCACCGGGTCGTTCAGATAGCAGAACCCGTTCGCCCGGTCGGGCATCCCGTGGTGGGTGCCGCCAGCCGGGCTGTAGACGACACCGCCGTCCGCCAGCATTTCTCCGGCAAGGATCGACCCGCCCGCCGCCGTCGCCGGACGGCGGTACATCTCGGGGAACACCGGGTTCGAGGTGGTGCCAAGCCCGTGCCGGTCGCGGGTCTCGTCGGTCACGCGCTGGTCGGCCTCGGCTTGCACCAACGCCTGCAGATAGGCCGGGCTGTGCCATGCCGCCAACGCGGCAGGTTTCGCGCGGGGGCTGACGACGAAACGGTCGCGCGGCAGCCAGCCCAGCGCGCGCGACAGGTCCATGACCGTCGATACCCGGGGCACACGCAGCGGGTGCCAGCCGCCATAGCTGGACCCGCGATAGATCTCTGCCCCGATAAAGCGGGGGAATTGAACGGGCTGCGTTGTCATCTCACGTCATGTCGCTTCATCGTCGCCCGGTTCAAGGGCACAACTTTGTGCAGGTCCATGTCCGTTGGCCATAAGGGTGGGTGCCGACCCGTTTAACATTGAACGCGCCTTGCCGTAGTCTAATCTGACATCAGGCATCACCGGGCGCACAGGCGTTTCGCGCGCCACGGCGCCCGGAAAGACATCGGCAGACAATTCACAATGGCAAGAGCCAAGATCCGCCCGCTTCAGTTGGCGCCCGAGCAAAGACGGATGATCCGCTCACAGGTCGGCGGGTTGTGTTACCGTGTGCGCAACGAGCGGGCTGAAATCCTGTTGGTCACGACGCGCGGCGCCGGGCGCTGGATCATCCCCAAAGGCTGGCCGCTTGCCGGGGAAACGGCCGGGGCCTCGGCGTTGCAGGAATGCTGGGAAGAGGCCGGCGTCGTCGGCACCCTGTCCGGCAGCGCGTTGGGCGCCTTCACATACGTCAAGGACCGCGCCGAAGACGACCACCCCCACTCGGTGACTGTGTTTCCGGTGAAAGTGAAGCGGCTGGAGGACAAGTACCCCGAGGCCAAGCAACGACGGCGCAAGTGGTTTTCGACCGCCAAGGCGGCCCAGCGGGTGACCGAGCCGGAACTGCGGCAGATACTGGCGGCGTTCGAGCCCACCCGTTTTTGAAGCGCCCGTGCTTGCATTCCTTCGGGGGTCGAATATCTAACCCTGATCACCTTTGCCTCGGGACCGGACATGATCCGCTACGCGCTCAAGTGCACAAACGACCACGGGTTCGAAAGCTGGTTCGCCAGCGCCGAAGCCTTTGACAAGCTGGCCGCCGCCGGCATGGTCGCCTGCCCCGAGTGTGGCGCGACCGAGGTGCGCAAGGTTCTGATGGCGCCGGGGGTCCAGACCGCCCGCAAGAAACCGGCAGAGCCGAAAGACGAAAGCCTTGCCGCCCCCGCGTCGGAGATGGAGACGAAGCTTGCAGCCCTGCGCAAGCATGTCGAGACGACCTCTGACTATGTCGGGATGGGCTTCGCGTCCGAGGCGCGCAAGATGCACGAGGGCGAGATCCCCCAACGGTCGATCTATGGCGAGGCCAAGCCCGAAGAGGCGAAGCGCCTGATCGAGGATGGCGTGCCCGTCGCCCCCCTGCCCTTTCGCCCGACGCGCAAATCCAACTGATCCCTTGCACCCGCCCGGCACCCCGCTAGGGTCGCGGCCATGACAATCCTTATCACTGGCGCGACCCGAGGCATCGGCCGCGCGCTGTTCGACAGCTATCTGTCCGATGGCATCGACGTTATCGGCACGAACCGCGGCGCCACGCCGCCCGAGGGCAACTGGCTGACGCTGGACGTCACCGACCCCGCCGCGCACCGGGTGGTGGCCGAGCGGATGCAGGGCAAGCCGCTGGACCTGCTGGTTTGCAACGCAGGCGTGAACCTGGACAAAGGCCAGTCCTTGAATGCCGGATACCCGGCGGCGATGTGGGCAGACACGTTCGCGACGAACGTGACCGGCGTGTTCCTGACCGTGCAGGCGCTGTTGCCGTCGCTGCGGCTGGCACAGGCGGGCAAGATCGCGATCATCTCCAGCCAGATGGCCAGCCACACCCGTGCTCCCGGCGGCTCGCTGATCTATCGCGCGTCCAAGGCGGCGGCGCTGAACCTAGGCCGCAATCTGTCGACGGAGCTGAGGCCCGAGGGCATCGCGGTCGGCATCTATCACCCCGGCTGGGTCCGCACCGATATGGGCGGTGCAGGTGCCGACATCACGGAAGACCAAAGCGCCGCTGGCCTGCGTGCGCGGTTCGACGACCTGTCGATGGACAGCACCGGATGCTTCCTGACGTGGGACGGGCGCGAACACCCGTACTGACCGCTTGACGGGCGCGCGTCAGATACCGCCCGCCAACACGTCCGCGAACACCCCCGCGTCCACGTTGCCGCCCGACAGGATAACGCCCGCCTTGCGGCCCGCCATCGCGTCCTTTTCCTGCATCAAAGCCGCCAAGGCCGCAGCGCCGGACCCCTCGGCAAGGTTGTGGGTGTCTTCGTACAGCACGCGCATCGCCTGCGCGATCTCGGCGTCCGAGACGGTCACGAACCGGGACGCGCCTTTCGCGTAGATGTCGAACGCCGCCTGCACCGGCACCCGCACCGCCATGCCGTCGGCGAAGGTGTCGGCCGTGTTCGTCTCGACCAGTCGGCCCGCCTCGACCGACAGCCGCGCGCACGGTGCGCCTTCGGCCACCACCGCGATCACCTCGGTCTTCAGGCCCAGCGCGTCGCGGGCAAGGATGGTGCCGCAGATGCCCGATCCGCAGCCGATGGGCACGTAGACGGCATCAAGATCCGGGGCGGCGGTGAACAGCTCGTAGGCGTAGGTGGCCACGCCGCGCACCAGCTCCTTGTGAAACGGCGGCACGATGGCAAGGCCCTGCTCTTCGGCCACGCGGAACGCCTCGACCCGCGCGGTGTCGAAGTCCTGACCATGCTCGACCAGTTCGGCGCCGAAGGCCCGCATGGACGCGTTCTTTTCGACCGAGTTTCCGTGCGGCACGTAGACCAGCGCCCGCAGCCCTGCCGCCGTCGCCGCACGGGCCTGACTTTGGCCGTGGTTGCCGCGGGTCGCGGTACAGATCCCCGCGACATCGGGATGAGTGCGGCGCAGCCAGTCGATGAACGTGATCCCGCCGCGCACCTTGAACGCGCCGGTGGGCGTGTGGTTCTCGTGCTTGACCCAGACCTCGCAGCCCAGACGGGCCTTTAGCTGCGGCCAGGCATACTGCGGGGTGGCCGGCATCGAGGTATAGACAAGATCGGCCGCGCGCTTCAGGTCGTCTTCGCTCAACTGCATGTCCGGTCTCCCCTTCTGCCCCGCAGACAAGCGCAAAGCCTGCAGGATGACCAGTCCGAAGACGGCGTTTCGGAATATCGCTCTTGCGGCTTGGCGGAGCCCTTGCCTGTCCACCGCGCCACGACTAAGAAACCCCCGACTTGCAAATGGGAAATGGCCATTCATGCCGATCCTGGTGATGAAATTCGGCGGCACCTCTGTCGCCACGCTGGACCGCATCAGCCGCGCCGCCAAACGCGTCGGTGTCGAGGTCGCCAACGGCTATGACGTGATCGTCATCGTCTCGGCGATGTCCGGCGAAACGAACAAGCTGGTCGGCTTCGTCGAAGAGACCTCGCCCATGTTCGACGCGCGCGAATACGACGCTGTCGTGTCGTCGGGCGAGAACGTGACCGCCGGCCTTATGGCGCTGACGCTGCAGGAGATGGAAATCCCCGCACGCAGCTGGCAGGGCTGGCAGGTTCCGCTGAAGACGACCAGCGCCCATTCCGCCGCCCGGATCGAAGAGATCCCGCCCGAGAACATCCTGGCGAAGTTCGGCGAAGGCATGAAGGTCGCGGTGGTTGCGGGCTTTCAGGGCATCAGCCCCGAAGGCCGGATCACCACGCTGGGCCGGGGCGGCAGCGACACGACAGCCGTGGCCTTCGCCGCGGCGTTCGGTGCGGAACGCTGCGACATCTACACCGACGTGGACGGGGTCTATACCACCGACCCGCGGATTTCGGACAAGGCGCGCAAGCTCGACAAGATCGCTTTCGAAGAGATGCTGGAACTTGCCAGCCTCGGCGCGAAGGTGCTGCAAACCCGCTCGGTCGAGCTGGCGATGCGCTACAAGGTGAAACTCAGGGTGCTGTCCAGCTTCGGCGAGATGGACGAAAGCGCCGGGACTCTCGTGTGCGACGAGGAGGATATCGTGGAAAGCAATGTTGTTGCCGGTGTCGCCTATAGCCGCGACGAAGCGAAGATGACCCTGATCTCGGTGGCGGACCGCCCCGGCATCGCCGCCGCGATCTTCGGACCGCTGGCGGACGCGGGCGTGAACGTGGACATGATCGTCCAGAACATCGCCGAGGAAGGCCGCACCGACATGACCTTCTCGTGCCCCACCAATCAGGTGGCGCGGGCCGAGGCGGCGATGAACAAGGCCAAAGAAGCCGGGGACATCAACTTTCACGATCTCGTGGCGGATACCAACGTGGCCAAGGTGTCGGTCGTGGGCATCGGGATGCGGTCGCACGCAGGCGTCGCGGCGAAGATGTTCAACGCGCTGAAGGACGAAGGGATCAACATCAAGGTCATCACGACCTCTGAGATCAAGATCTCTGTCCTGATCGACCGCAAGTACATGGAACTTGCGGTGCAGGCCCTGCACGACGTGTTCGAGCTGGAAAAAGCGTCCTGAGCCGACCGGCCTGACGCCCGACCGCAGACCAAGAAAGCGCCCCGGCCCGGGGCGTTTTTCATTTCTGGCGCGTGTCCGCGCCCTGCCCTTGGTCCGGGCGCATGAGAATGCGACCGTAAAAGAACCCAAGCAGCGCCGTGGCGGCAAGGGCCGCCAGCGTGACCCAGACGGCGATGGTGCGGACCTGATGCAGCGGTTCAAGGATATCGCTTTCCGGAAGCCACGTCACGACCGTCCACGGAGTGGCCTCTAGCCGAAGCCGCTGGACGGCAGCCAGCCACGCCTGCCCGTCCGCCCGGAAGTGCGACACGCGGATTTCGCCGGGGAACAGATCCCCCAGCCCGCCAGAGATCGACGCAGCGGCCTGCATCAGAAGCGGGTCGACCGCACCGTCGACCGTGTTGAACCGGACGGTCCCGTCCGGGTCGGCCTCGGCCACGAAATCCTCTTCCGAATGGGCGACGATATCGCCCGTCTCGGCCACGATGGCGGCGGACCCGTTGGCGCTGATTTCCAGCCCGCCGAGAAAGGTGGACAGCGACTCGATGCCGATGTCGACGCCAACGGCGCCTAGCACGCCGCCCGACAGCGGATCGGCCACCGGCATCGACACCGTGACGCCCGGACGCTGCGACGAGAAGAAGATATAGGGCGACGTCCAAGAAACCGCGTTGGCGTCCAGCGCGGCGCGATACCACGGGCGGTTGCGAGGGTCATAGTCGTCGTCCGGCTCGTCCTGCGCGGCGACTTCCCGGAACCGCTCGGACCGCCACGACAGCACGACCTCGCGGTCCGGCCCGGTCTCAATCGTTTTGACCCGGAAATTCGCCCGAGGCTCGGTCGTGTCACGGCTGACATAGACGAAATCGCCGCTTGCCGCCCCGAAGTATGCGCCGTCGAAGCTGTCCCGCGTCTGCAGCACGTCGAACAGGTAGCGGCCCAGCGCCTCGGTGTCGTCATGCGGAACAACGCCCGCCTCTAGCAGGCGCTGCGACAGTTGCGCGGCGTCTTCGGCGGGGTCCAGAAAGTTCTCGGTATAGGCGGTCGTGTCGCGGGCAATGCGTGCGGTCAGGCCCTCGGCGAACCGCAGCAGAACGCCCTGCGACGCCCAGTAGGTGATGCCCAGCACCACCACCAGCGCAAGCGCCTGCAGACCGACGAGGCCCAGTATCAGTATCAGTCGTCGCGGCATGACTGCCGTCTCCCGTCCCTGTTTCCGGCTTTTTTGAAGCCTAAACTTTTTCCAACAGGTTTAAGGACATGCCAGCCGCGAAACAACTGTGCGAACGGTGCGCGCAGGTGCAGCCAAGGGGCGCTGCACGGAGAATGATCGTTTCGCTGGCGCAATTCTGCGTTTAGGGTGGCCGGGCGGAGACACGCGCGGAATTGGCGGGACAGAATCAACGGCATGGCCGACGGAACCGAATCTGAAAGCCGGAAACTGCTTGGCCGGCTGCGCGACACGCTTGCCGAAGAAGGCGCGGGTCAGGCCCGGCTGGACAAGATCACCCACCTGATCGCGGACAGCATGCGGACCGATGTGTGCTCGATCTATCTGTTCCGCGACTCCGAGACGCTGGAGCTGTGTGCGACGCAGGGCCTGAAGCCCGAAGCCGTTCACAAGACCCGGATGCGGATCGGCGAGGGTCTGGTGGGCCGCGTCGCAGGCACCGGACGGCCGATGAACACGGAAAACGCCCCGGCGACGCGCGGCTTCCGCTACATGCCGGAAACGGGCGAAGAGGTGTTTTCCAGCTTCCTTGGCCTGCCCGTTCAGCGGCTGGGCGAAACGCTGGGCGTGCTGGTCGTGCAGTCGAAAGAGGCCCGCCGCTATTCCGACGACGAGGTCTATGCGCTGGAAGTGGTCGCGATGGTTCTGGCCGAGATGGCGGAACTGGGCGCCTTCGTCGGCGAGGGCGCGGCGCTTCGCGCGCTGCACCAGCAGGCCGTCATGTACCAAGGCGCCACCGGGCAGGAAGGAACCGCTGAGGGCCACGTCTGGCTGCACGAGCCGCGCGTCGTGGTCGCCAACCCGGTCGCGGACGATCCCGACATGGAGAAGTCGCGCCTGCAGGTCGCAATCGACACGCTGCGCCTGTCGGTGGATGAGATGCTTGACCGGCTGGAACCGGGCGACAAGGACCAGCGCGAGGTGCTGGAAGCCTACAAGATGTTCGCGAACTCGCGGTCTTGGATGCGCCGGATCGAGGCTGACATCGACCGGGGCCTGTCGGCCGAGGCCGCCGTCGAGAAGGAACAATCGCAGGCGCGCACCCGGATGGAACAGGTGCCCGACGCGTATCTGCGCGAGCGTCTGCACGATCTTGACGACCTGTCGAACCGGCTGCTGCGCATTCTGTCGGGGCAGGGCTCGGAAACCGGCGCCGAGATGCCTGTCGACCCGGTCCTTGTGGCGCGCAACATCGGCCCTGCCGAGCTGTTGGAATACGGGCGCAGCCTGAAAGGCGTTGTGCTGGAAGACGGATCCGTCGGAAGCCATGCGGCCGTCGTCGCGCGGGCGTGGGCGATCCCGTTGGTGATCCACGCCAAGAACATCACGGCCGAGGCGCTGAACGGCGATCCGATCATGGTGGACGGCGATCAGGGCGTCGTGCACCTGCGTCCCGAGGAAACCGTGGTCAGCGCGTTCCGCGACAAGATGGCCATGATGGCCGAGGCGCAGGAACGCTATGTTTCGTTGCGGGACCTGCCTGCCGTGACCAAGGACGGCCAACGCATCGAGCTGTACATGAACGCGGGCCTGATGGCCGATCTGCCGTCGATGGAAAGCTCTGGCGCCGAGGGGGTCGGGCTGTTCCGCACCGAGTTGCAGTTCCTGATCCGCAACCGGATGCCCAAGCGGGGCGAGCTGGTCGATATCTACGCCCGCGTGCTGGACGCGGCGAACGGGCGGCGGGTGCAGTTCCGCACGCTGGACATCGGGTCGGACAAGGTCCTGCCCTACATGAAAGCGTCGGACGAACCGAACCCCGCGCTGGGGTGGCGCGCGATCCGCGTCGGTCTGGACAAGCCCGGCGTGATGCGGATGCAGCTTCAGGCCCTGATCCGCGCCGCGAAGGGCCGGCCTTTGACGATCATGTTCCCGATGGTCGCGCAGTTCGACGAATTCCGCGCCGGTCGCGAGCATGTCTTCCGCGAGCTGGAACGCGAATACGCCCTTGGCCACATCATGCCCGAGCGGGTCGAGATCGGCACCATGCTGGAAACGCCAAGCCTCGCCTATGCACCGCGGCAGTTCTACGAAATGGCCGATTTCATCTCCATCGGCGGCAACGACCTGAAGCAGTTCTTTTTCGCGGCCGACCGCGAGAACGAACGGGTGCGGCGGCGCTATGACACGCTGAACAGCAGTTTCCTATCGCTGATCGAGCGGATCGTGGAACGCTGCGACGAGGCGGGCACCGACGTCAGCTTCTGCGGCGAGGACGCCGGACGCCCGGTCGAAGCGTTGTGCTTTGCCGCGATGGGACTGAAGAAACTGTCGATGCGCCCCGCGTCGATCGGCCCGGTGAAAAGCCTGTTGCGTCGGGTCGATCTTGCCGAGGCGCGCGAGGTGATCTCCTCTGCGCGGGAAAGCGGTGTGCAGTCGGTTCGCCAGTCGGTCATGGACTGGCTGGCGACGCAGGGGCGCAACGGCAACGCCTGACGCACACGAAAAAGGGGCCGCCAAACGGCGACCCCTCTTTAGATCTAAAAAAGACCTATCAGTTCTCGAAGTACTGGCTCAGCTGAAGGTTCAGCTCGCTTTTGCTGTCCGTACCGGTCACGGCGCCATAGACGGCGGCCAGTTCTTCGTCGGTCAGCGTGTAGGCCATGCCTTCGTACTCGGTGCCCACCAGAGCCATCGAGACCGATTCATGCAGCTGGCTGCGGTCCATCTGCTCGTCGGCGACGATCACGTAGTTCGGGCGCTCTTCCATCTCGACGTTTTCGGCGTTGATGACCGAACGGATGGCGGCGTCTTGTTCGCTCTGGTCTTCCGAGCTGGTGATCGCACCGTACATGGCGGCGATCTGGTCGTCGGTCAGGCTGTCGACGTCGACGTTGTAGCTCGAACCACCGATCCAGTTGGCGACCTGCGTGCGCAGCTGCGACGACGAGTCGGCCGACTGGGCGAAGGCCGCACCGGTGGCGGTGGTCAGGACGAGGGCGGAAGTCATAAGAAAGCGTTTCATTTCAAGCGCTCCTTTCGTGTTTTTTCAAACTGACGACAGTGTTGCGTCGCCTTCTGGACCACCAACGCAGCGCCCCCGGAAAAAGGTCACCGGAATCTGTTAAAACAATTGTGACCGGCGTCAGGTGGATCAATTCATGCTGCGCGCTAGCGGGCCTGAACCGCCTTATTTTACAGGTTAAGCGTCCGGCGCGATCTGCGCCCGGCGGCTTGGAACAGCTCGGAAAAAAGTGAAATCAGCCGTCGGTCCAGCGCGTTACGGGCCCGGAAACCCCGTCCCAAGCGTCCTCCGAGGCAAGCGACAGCCCCAAAATCCGGGCCGGGTTGGTCGGTGGCGGCATCTCGACACCGTCTTTCCGCGTAAAACCGAACCGGCCGTAGTACGGCGCGTCGCCGACCAGCAGCACCCGGTCCCAGCCCGCGTCCCGGGCCAGCGCAAGGCTTTCCTGAATGATCAGTGCGGCCAACCCCTCGCCCTGGTGGATCGGGTGCGTCGCCACCGGGCCCAGCAACAGGGTCTCGGCCCCGCCGACGCGCACCGGCCAATAGCGGATTGCGGCGGCCACCGCGTCGTAGTCGTCACGCGCCACGCGGCACAGGGCGGCCACCGGGGGCACCTCGTCGCGCAGGCGGTACGACGACAACATCTCGCGCCCGGGCGCGAAACACAGGTTGAAGAGTTCCTCGACCTCCCACCAGTCGTTGGGCTGTTCCTGAGCGGTTCGGTACAAGCGCCCCTGTCCTTGGTGGTTCCGGGCAGCCCGCGGCTGCGGCCCGCCTGTTTTCGACTGGCCTGCGGCGTAGCACGCGGGCTAAGGGGGGGCAACGCAGCAACGCAGACGCAAGCGGAGCCAACCATGTTCTACCGCCCAGAGGACGGCCACGGGCTGCCCCACAATCCGTTCAACGCCATCATCACCCCGCGCCCCATCGGCTGGATCTCGACCCGCGGCACGGCGGGCGACAACCTTGCCCCCTATTCTTTCTTCAACGCGGTGGCCTACGTGCCGCCGCAGGTTATGTTCGCCTCGACCTCGGCCAAGTCGGACCGCGAGGACACCAAGGACAGCGTCGCGCAGATCCGCGAGACGGGCGTGTTCTGCGTGAACATCGTGGAATACGCGATGCGGGACGCGATGAATGTCACCTCGGCCGGTCTGCCAGCGGGCGAGGACGAATTCACCGCCGCCGGGCTGGAAAAGGTGCAGTGCGAGACGATCGACTGTCCGCGCGTCGCCGCCGCCCCCGCCAGCCTTGAATGCCGGATGACGCAGATCGTCCGGCTGGAGGGCGAAACGAACTGGTTGGTATTGGGCGAGGTCACGGGCGTCCACATGCGCGACGACTGCCTAGTCGACGGGACCTTCGACATCACACGCTATCAGCCGCTGACCCGTCTTGGCTATCGCGACTATGCGAAGATCTCGGATCTGTTCAGCCTGAAGCGCCCGGACGACTGAACGCGCGCAAGGCGATTCCACCGCACCGCCATACCGGTATTCCCGCATAAGCGGGGCAACCGGGGCGTGCTACCCTGACGGGGACAGCCACGTTCAGGGAGCCTTTCCGATGGCGCGCAATATGCGGGATCTCAGCTTTGCGACGTTCAACCTGCTGAACCTTCAGGTTCCCGGCGGGCTGACCTATTCGACCAACAGCCCGCCCTTTCCCGACGACGCCGAGGGGCGCGCCGCCTATGCCCGCAAGATCGCGTGGACCGGTGCGCAGATCGCTCGGCTGGACGCCGAGGTGATCGCGTTTCAGGAACTCTGGTCCGCCGCCGCCCTGACTGAAGCGTTCGCGGCAGCGGGGCTGGACGGCGACTATGACATCGTCGCGCGTGACGCGCCCGGCATCGGGCAGCCGCAGGTCGCGCTGGCGGTTCGGAAGGACCGGCACGGCAACGCGCAGTTGCTTCCCGGTGCGGATTGGATCGCCGAATTCCCCGAAGCCTACGTTTACGACGGGGTGCGGGAAACGGATGGCGCCTCGGAAGAGATCACGCTTACCATCAACCGGTTCTCGCGCCCGGTGCTGACAGCCGTGATCCAGTCCGAAGGCACGTCGCCCAAGCCGCCGCCGGTCACCGTGTTCGTCGCCCATCTGAAATCGAAAGGGCCGGCGCGGGTGTCCTTCGCCCAGCCTCAGCCGCAGATCCTGCAGGCCTTTCCCGGCATCGCCCGGGCGGCGCTGGCCCATGTGCGCCGCATCGTCGAGGCAGGCGCGCTGCGGGCCATGCTGGACGGCGTGATGAAAGCAGAGGACGAGGACCAGATCTCGCCCACCGTGGTGCTGGGCGACCTGAACGACGACTCGCTGTCGGTGTCGACCGAACTGATCTCGGCCCAGCCAACCTATCGGCTGGTCGAGAAGTCGCGGGCCGGACACAGCGCCGACAAGGGGCTGTATTCTGTCGAGCGGCTTCAGCAGTACCGATCCTTGCGGCATGTCTATTACACCCACGTCTACAAGGACAAACGCGAGAGCCTCGACCACATCCTTGTCAGCGAGGAGTTCTACGACCATTCCCGCAAGCGCCGCTGGTCGTTCCGGGACATGGAGAACTACAACGACCACCTGAACCGCGAGGATTTCGAGCACAGCGAAGGCGCCAGCGACCACGGGCTTGTGCGGGCCCGGTTCGACTGGAACCCGATGCCGGAAGAGATCGACGTCGCCTAAGCCGCCCTTAGTCCAGCGGTTCGGCACCGGCTTCGGCGGGTGCGTCCTCTTCGCTTTCCATCCACCGGAGGACCAGCTGGTAGCACACGGCAAGGATCACCGGCCCAAGGAAGATGCCGACCACGCCCCATGCCAGCAGCCCCCCGATGGCGCCGAACAGGGCAAGGATTGCCGGAAGGTGGGCGCCCCGCGATACGACGAAGGACTTCACCACGTTGTCGGTCAGACCGACCACCAACATGCCCCAGATGCACATGAAGACGGCCATGCCGACCGCCTCGTTGGACCAGAGCCAGAAGGCGACGGGCAGCCAGACAAGGATCGGACCGACCTGCACCAGACCCAGCATCAGGGTCAGCAGCGCAAGGATCGGCCAATGCGGCACGCCGACGATGAAATAGGCAACCGACGCCACCGACGCCTGCGCGGCGGCAGAGCCCAGAACCCCCAACACCGTGGAGCGGATCGTGACCACCGCCTGATCCGCAAGTTCCAGCGCGAACGCCCCGCCGACCCGTTGCAGAAGTGCGGCCGCGGCGCGTGACAGGCCATCCGCGCGGTGCAGCAGGATGACGGCCAGCAGAACGCCGACCGCGAACTCCATGACGAAGACGCCGACAAAACGCCCTTCCCGGATTAGCCAGAAGGCGACCGGCTTCAGCTCTTCGCCGAAATGATTGCGGATAAACTGCAGGTCACGAATGACCGTGTCCCAGATCGAGGTGATCTCGCCGGTGATCGGATTGCGCTCGACATCGATCTCGCCGACTTCGGCGCCGATAAGGTCGGTGCCCTGTTCCGAGAACCAGACCAAAGCGTCCGGGATGAAGGCGATCAGCGACCGTGACAGGCCAAGGATCGGCAACACCAGCAGAACGACCAAGATCACACCCAGTAAGACACTTGCCCTGCCCCGCTTGCCCCGCAGCGCCCGGGTCAGGCGATCGTGCACCGGGCGCAACGACACGCTAAGGAAGATCCCCCACAGGATGGCGGGCAGGAACGGCTGGACCGTGGTGAAGCCCAATAACAGCAGCAGCATCAGGGCGAGAATCGGCAGGGTCGTCTCGACCAACTCGCGGCTGCGCTGACGGCTTGTTGGCAAATCAGAGGAATTCGGTCTTTGGTCGGGCATGACTTACGAACGCGGCAAACGGCATTCGTGTCAATCTTCCTGGCCCTGCGCCAGACTGTTTTCGCGCCACCCGCGACCCGACCGGCACGCAACGCACGGCGCGACGCGGGGACACACGCCCCGCGTCGCTTTGTTTTCCCGTACCTAGTGGCCCGCGCCCAGCTGACCGGTGCGCACGCCATAGTCCACGGCTATGCCGTAGTCAGGGTCGTCGTCGCTGTCGATCATCAGCTGGCCCGCGCGGGTCAGCAGCTTGTGGCAGTCACGGCTGAGGTGGCGCAGTTCCAGCCGCTTTCCGGCGGCCTCGTACTTCACCGCCAGCGACTCGATTGCGGTCAGCGCGGACTGGTCGGCGACGCGGCTGTTCTGGAAGTCGACGACCACGCGGGACGGGTCTTCCTCGACGTTGAACATCTCGGCGAACCCGGCGGCAGAACCGAAGAACAGCGGTCCCTGCACCTGATAGACCTTGGCGCCCTCCGGCGTGGTGTAGGCCACGGCGTGAATGCGGGTGGCGTTCTTCCACGAATAGGCCAGCGCCGACACGATCACCCCGACGACCACGGCGGTCGCAAGGTCGTAGGCCACGGTGACGCCGGTCACCAGCACGATGACGAAGGCGTCGACGAAGGGCACCTTCCACAGCACCTTCAGCGAGTTCCACGCGAAGGTGCCGATCACGACCATGAACATCACGCCGACCAGCGCCGCGAGCGGGATCTGCTCGATCAGCGGGGCGGCGAACAGGATGAAGCACAGCAGGAACAGGGCAGCCGTGATGCCGGACACCCGGGTGCGTCCGCCGGACTTCACGTTGATCATCGACTGACCGATCATGGCGCAACCGCCCATACCGCCGAAGAAGCCGGTGACGACGTTGGCCGCGCCCTGCGCAAGGCATTCCTGGCTGGCGCCACCGCGCTCGCCCGTCATCTCGGACACGAGGTTCAGCGTCAGCAGGCTTTCGATCAGGCCGATGGCGGCAAGGATGACCGCGTAGGGCACGATGATCTCGAAGGTCTCCCAGTTGAGCGGCACCATCGGGATGTGGAACGGCGGCAGGCTGCCCTCGATCGAGGCCATGTCGCCGACCCGCGGGCTATCAAGCCCGAAGATGATGACGATGCCAGCCGTGATCGCGATGCCCGCCAGCGGTGCCGGCACGATGCTGGTCACCTTCGGCAGCAGCCAGATCACCGCCATCGTCAGCGCCACAAGCGCCAGCATCAGGTACAGCTGGAAACCGGACAGCCATTCGCCGCCGGACATGCCGTGGCCCGAAACCTCGGCGGTGCCGGGAACCTGAAACTGGGTCAGCTGGGCAAGGAAGATCACGATCGCCAGACCGTTGACGAAGCCCAGCATCACCGGGGTCGGCACCAGCCGGATGAACTTGCCCCACCGCATGACGCCCGCGATCAGCTGCAGGATGCCCATCAGCACCACGGTGGCGAACAGGTATTCCACACCGTGCTGCGCCACGAGCGAGACCATCACGACCGCCAAAGCCCCCGTCGCGCCCGAGATCATGCCCGGACGCCCGCCGAAACAGGCGGTGATCAGGCCGACGATGAACGCGGCGTACAGGCCGACCAGCGGGTGCACCCCGGCCACGAAAGCGAACGCCACCGCTTCGGGCACCAGCGCAAGGGCCACCGTGAGGCCCGACAGGACCTCTGTTTTCATCTGGGCGGCGTCAAGCTTCGTACCGGACCCGGACGACACGCGCCCGGTCAGCCCGAGGATGCTTTGCAGGGCTCTGCTCATCCCGTCTCCTTCAATGCAAACCAGCCGGGAGAACACCCGGCCCTGTGGATTTCCGCGTCGTCGCAAGACCCGTTGAGTGTCCGGGTCACACGCGGAGGGCCCGATGCGACACGAAGGGTGCCGTGCGGGCAATTCGCGGCCCTCCTAGAACACGTGGGTCCCTGTGCCAAGGGCAGACCCACCCGCCTAGGGCGTCGAAAGCCGCAATGCGGCACCTTGCGGCAACAGATCAGTCCGCCTTTGCAACCGCGGCATAGCGTGCGTATCAATCGGATGTCAGCAACAGGAGCAGCGGAATGGCGGACACGGTCATCGGGATCATCGGCGGGTCGGGGGTCTACGAGATCGCCGGGCTGGAAGGCGCGGCATGGCAGACGGTGGACAGCCTGTGGGGCGATCCCTCGGACGAGATCCTGACCGGCACGCTGGACGGGGTCCGCATGGCATTCCTGCCGCGGCACGGTCGCGGTCACGTCCATTCGCCGACCACCGTTCCCTATCGCGCGAACATCGACGCGCTGAAGCGACTGGGCGTCACTGATGTGATCAGCGTCTCGGCCTGCGGGTCGTTCCGTGAAGAAATGGCGCCGGGTGACTTCGTGGTGGTGGACCAGTTCGTCGACCGCACCTTCGCGCGTGAAAAGTCGTTCTTCGGCACCGGCTGCGTCGCTCATGTCAGCGTCGCGCATCCCACCTGTCCGCGCCTGTCGGCGGCCTGCGTCGCGGCGGCGAAGGATCTTGGCATCACCGTGCACGACGGCGGCACCTACCTTGCGATGGAAGGACCGCAATTCTCGTCGATGGCGGAATCGAAGATGTACCGCGAGGCGTGGGGCTGCGACGTGATCGGCATGACCAACATGCCCGAGGCCAAGCTCGCCCGCGAGGCAGAGCTTTGCTATGCCTCGGTCGCGATGATCACCGATTACGACAGCTGGCACCCGGATCACGGCGCCGTCGACATCACCGACATCATCGCCACCCTGACCGGCAACGCCGAGAAGGCGCGGAACCTTGTCGCGAAGCTGCCCGGACTGCTGGGCGCCGAACGCGAGCCCTGCCCGCATGGCTGCGACCGTGCGCTGGAATTCGCGCTGATGACCGCGCCGGACAAGCGCGACCCCGCGCTTCTGTCGAAGCTCGACGCGGTGGCTGGCCGGGTTCTCTGAGCCCGGCATGGGGGGCCGCATCCTGCTTTTGGGCGCCGATGGGTTCATCGGCCGCCATATCGCAGCCGCCCTGCGCGACGCGGGCTTCTTTCCGCTTTGCGTCGCCCGCCGCACCTCGGCGCTGGCGGCGCAGGGGTTCGAGGTTCTGCGTGCCGACATGACCGACCCGGCCACGCATGAAATGGGGTTCTGGCGACCCTACCTTTCCGAAGCCGAAGGCGTGGTGAACGCCGCCGGTCTTCTGGATGCGTCCGAGGCCGCATTCGAGGCGGTGCATGTCCTTGCGCCGCGTGCGATCTATGACGGCCTGACCAAGGACGCGCAGATCGTGCTGATCTCGGCCATCGGGATCGAGGCCGACACACCCTTCGGCCGCTGGCGCCGCGCGTCCGAGGCGCTGTTGGACAAGGCGCCCTGCCCGTCCACCATCCTGCGCCCCGGGCTGGTGATGGGCGAAACCTCTTACGGCGGTACGTCCTTGCTGCGTGCAATGGCGGCGATGCCGCTGGCCACGCCGGTGGTCGGCGACGGGACGCAAAGGGTGAACCCGATGCACGCCGCCGATCTTGCCGCACTGGTCGTGCGCGCGCTGCAAGGCCCGCCGGACGGCCTGCTAGAGGTCGGCGGCTCGGAAAGCCTGTCGCTGGCCGACCTGACCGCCCGCCTGCGCGGCTGGATGGGCCAGCCGCCGGTGCCGGTCCTGCGGATGCCGCTTCCGCTGGCGCGCGGCGTCGGGCGGATCGGGTCGCTGCTGACGCTGGGGCCGATCTCTGCGGTCGCCGTAGACCAGTTGGCGCACGGGATCGAAAGCCGTCCGCCGCCCGAAGGCCGCACGCGCGGCGCGTCCGAGTTCCTTGCGGCCCGCCCTGCGGGGACGCAGGATCTGTGGCACGCCAGGTTGTTCCTGCTGAAACCCGGCGTGCGGCTGGTGCTGGCGCTGATGTGGCTGATGTCGGGCGTCTTGGGGCTGTTCCTGCCAACCGCCACGGTGCTGGGTTCGGTCGACACGGCGCTTCCGGACATGGCCGCGCTGGTTCTGGGGCGGCTTGGCGGGCTGGTGGACGTTGGCATCGCGATCGGGTTGTTGGCGGCGTGGCGTCTGCGCCTGCTGGCATGGGTGCAGCTAACGGTCGTCGTGGGCTATACGCTTGGGCTGTCGGTGCTGGACCCGTCGCTGTGGCTGGACCCGTTCGGCGCGCTGCTGAAGAACCTGCCGATCCTGTTGCTGATCCTTGTCCACCGGGTTCTGGAAGAGGAACGCTGATGGACTGGTATCTGGTCCTGAAATGGCTGCACATCCTGTCCTCGACCGTGCTGTTCGGCACCGGGATCGGCACCGCGTTCCAGATGGTCTGGGCGATGCGCACCGGGCGGGTCGAGACGGTTCACTCGGTCGCGTCCGGGGTGGTGGTCGCGGACTGGATCTTCACCACGCCCGCCGGGATCGTGCAGCCGCTTACCGGGCTGGCGCTGGTGCACATGGGCGGCTGGGGCTGGGACGCATCGTGGCTGGTCGCGACCTATGCGGCCTATGCCCTTGCCTTCGCGTGCTGGGCGCCGGTGGTGCGGCTTCAGATCCGCATTCGGGACCTAGCCGGTCAGGCGCTGGCCGAGGGCGCGCCACTGCCGGACCAAGCGCGCCGGATGTACCGGCTGTGGTTCGCACTGGGCTGGCCCGCGTTCGGGGCGCTGGTTGGCGTGTACTGGCTGATGGTGGCGAAACCGGCGCTGTGGTGAGGCCCCTCCCTGACCCTGCTGGGGAGGGACGCCAACGGGGTCAGCTTTCCGCGTGTTCGCCGAGATAGTCGCGGATGAACCGGCGGATTTCGCGCGCGGCGCTGGTGTCCTGTTCCTTGCACAGCTTCACGAACGCGTCGCGCTCTTCCTTGTCGAGCCGCAGGATAAGCTGGCTGTCCTTCTTGCCGGACTTCTTGTCGGCCTTCTTGCTCACGCGCTGTCGCTCCACTTCGTCGCATCCGTTTGGCGTATATACAACCGACATACAACCGCTTTACATATCCTAGCCCCGCGCCCCGGGAAAAGGAACGGTAAAAACGTCACTTGGCCCTGTCTTGGGCAATCCTTCCGCCGGTTGGTCGCTTGCAACGCAACTGGCGATGCGTGACATAATCGGCCCCGACGCCAGCCAAAGGGGCCGCCCCATGATCGCTACGAAGACCGTTAAAGACTATATCCGCACCATCGTCGATTTTCCCCACGAGGGGATCATGTTCCGCGATGTGACCACCCTGTTCGCCGACCCGCGCGGGTTCCGCATGGCGATCGACCAGATGCTGCACCCCTACGCGGGTCAGCGCATCGACAAGGTGGTGGGGCTGGAAGCGCGCGGCTTCATCATTGGCGGCGCCATCGCGCACCAGCTTGGGACCGGGTTCGTGCCGATCCGCAAGAAGGGCAAGCTGCCCGGCACCACGATCAGCCAAGAGTACACGCTGGAATACGGCGAGGCGATCGTCGAGATCCACGACGACGCGATCACGCCCGGAGAGACCGTTCTGGTGATCGACGACCTTCTGGCCACCGGCGGCACGGCCGAGGCCGGGATCAAGCTGCTGGAGCGGCTGGGCGCCACCATCGTTGGCTGCGCCTTCATCATCGACCTTCCCGAACTGGGCGGCCGCGAAAAGCTGACCCAGATGGGAATGGAGGTTCACGCGCTTTGCGAATTCGAAGGGCTCTGACGCGCCAGCGCGCCGAAGCGCCCTGACGCGTCGCGCTTGCCTAGCCTGCGCGCAGCAGCGGGGCGACTTTGGTCCCAAGAACCTCGATCGCCTTCAGCATTTCGGCGTGGTCGATCACGCCGATCGCCATCTGGATCGACACCCGGTCGAACCCAAGGTCGTCCTTCAGGCCAAGAATCTTGTCCGCCACCTGATTGGGATCGCCGACGAACATCGCGCCCTCGGGGCTCATAGAGGCGTCGAACTGGGCGCGCGACTGCGGGCCCCAGCCGCGTTCGCGGCCGATCTGGTCCATCACCTGTTTCTGCGCCGGGAAGAACAGGTCGGCCGCCGCCTTGCCGTCCTCGCCCACATAGCCGTGGACGTTAAGCGAGACGCGCGCCTTGTCGACATGGCCCGCCTCGGCCGCCGCACGGCGATAGAGATCGGCCAGCGGCTTGAACCGGCGTGGCTCGCCGCCGATGATCGCCAGCGCAAGCGGCAGGCCCAGCGCACCGGCGCGCACCATCGACTGCGGCGTGCCGCCCGCAGCGATCCACATCGGCAGGTTGCCGTTCTGCGGGCGCGGATAGACCCCGGCCCCGCCGACGGCCTGCGTGAATTCCGTTCCGGGCCATTTCAGCGTCGGGTCGCGGTCGATCTGAAGCAGCATCGCCAGCTTCTCGTCGAACAGGGCGTTGTAGTCGTCCAGTTCGTAGCCGAACAGCGGGAAGCTTTCGATGAACGACCCACGGCCGACCATCAGTTCGGCCCGCCCGTTCGACAGACCGTCGAGCGTTGCGAATTGCTGGTAGACGCGCACCGGATCGTCGGAGCTGAGAACCGAGACGGCCGAGCTGAGGCGGATCGATTTCGTCGTGCGCGCGGCACCGGCCAGCGCCACGGCCGGGGACGACACGGCGTAGTTCGGACGGTGGTGTTCGCCCAGCCCGAAGACATCCAGCCCGACCTGATCGGCCAGTTCGATTTCCTCGACAAGATTGCGCAGCCGCTCGGGGGCGTCGATGCGCTTTCCGGTGACCGGGTCCGTGCCGACATCGCCGAAGGTGTAAAGCCCGACTTCCATTTCCGTCTCCTTTGCGTTGCAACTTACCTAGGGCACCCTAGGCGCGACCGACAGGGGGCCGGCTGCGCCGCGCCGCACACGAGCTGTGCACCGGTTGCCCGGAAAGGTGGCATCTGACGCGGGTGTGATCGGCCGCAGGGCGACGGACGCTAGGGGAAACGCGCGAGGTCGGGCTATCGTTGGGTAAACACCGGGGAGCCCGCCATGATCCGTTTCGCCCCTTCCGTCCATGCCCTGGCCAGCTATGCCCTTGCCAGCCTGATGCTTGTCGCCGCGACCGGCGCCGAGGCGCAGGAGCGGCGGATGTCGCACTGCATCGCCATCGCGGACGCGGCACCGGGGCTCGAATACATCCAGAAGGCCGCCTACGCCGATCCGATCCCCGACTTTTCGGTCCGGATCAGCTATATCGATCACTCGATGTTCCTGATCCAGACGCCGGGCGGCTTCAGCGGGATCACCGATTACAATGGCTATACCGGAAGTCAGGACTTCGTGCCCGATGTGGTGACGATGAACCACGCCCATTCCTCGCACTGGACCGGCCGCCCGGACGAGCGCATTCCGAACGTCTTGCCCGGCTGGAACGAGGACGGGACCGGCCCGGTGAACCACCACCTTGTGCTGGACGACGTGCTGATCCGCAATGTCTCGACCGACATCCGCTCGGGATTTACGGGGCGGGAAGACGACGGCAACTCTATCTTCATTTTCGAGGTGGAAGGCCTGTGCATCGGTCACATGGGTCACCTGCATCATGAACCGTCCGAAGAACAGTATGCCGCGATCGGCCGGCTGGACGTGGTGATGATTGCGGTGGATGGCGGCCTGACCATCCCCGTGGACGTCGCGGTGCGCATCATGGAGCGGCTGAGAAGCTCTGTGGTGATCCCGATGCACTGGTTCGGGCGCGGGGCCTTGGACGCCTTCCTTGCCCGCATGTCCGAAGCCTTCGACATCCAGTACGCGGGCGGGTCGGAATACGTGGTGTCGCTGCGGGACCTGCCGTCGCGCCCAACCGTGATGGTGCTGGAGCCGCAGTTCCTGCCGGTGTTCGAGGAATAGCACCCGGGCTTGCGCCCGACCCGGCGTCATGGTTCATCGAAGCCATGCATAATTCCGTAACCGACGCCTTCGCCGAGACCCTTCGCAGCCGCCTGCCGCAGGCGGCGTTCAAGGACGACACCGCCCAATATGCCGAGACCCCGCGCGGCGGCAAACCGGGCCAGATCGGCCTTGTCGTCGCCCCAGGCTCGACCGAGGAGGTGGCCGAGACGATCCGCGCCGCAGCCGAGGCCCGCGTGCCGGTGATCCCCTACGGCGGCGGAACGGGGCTGGTGACCGGGCAGGTGATGCCCGACGGTCCCGTGCCGCTGGTGCTGTCGCTGGAGCGCATGACGAAGATCCGCGCCACCTACGCGGCCGAGAACGTGCTGGTCGCAGAGGCGGGCGCGATCCTTGTCGACGTGCAGGCCGCGGCGGAAGCCGCAGACCGGCTGTTCCCGTTGTCGCTGGGGTCCGAAGGATCGGCCCGGATGGGCGGGCTGCTGGGCACCAACGCCGGCGGCGTCAACGTGCTGCGCTATGGCAATGCGCGGGACCTGTGTCTTGGGCTGGAAGCCGTCCTGCCCGACGGGTCGGTCTGGCACGGGCTGAAACGGCTGCGGAAGGACAACACCGGGTACGACCTGCGTAACCTGCTGATCGGGGCCGAGGGCACGCTGGGGGTCATCACCGCCGCCGCGCTGCGCCTGTTCCCGCGCCCTGCCGAAACCGGCACCGCCGTGATGGTGGTGCGCGACCCCGACGCGGCGCTGGACCTACTGGCGCTGGCGGGCGACATCGCCGGGTCCGGCATCAATGCGTTCGAGCTGATCTCGGGCATGGGGCCCACCTTCCTGTCGGAAACGATCCCCGACGTGCGCCTGCCCTTCCCCGACCCGCCCGAGTGGATGGTGCTGATCGACCTTGGACTGGATGCCGGACGCGACCCCGCCGAAACGCTGGAGACGCTGTTCATGGCGGCGCACGAACGCGAGTTGGTATCAGACGGCCTGATCGCCCAGTCAGAGCAGCAGCGCGCCGAGTTCTGGCGCATGCGCGAGGCGATCCCCGAGGCGAACAAGCTGATCGGCGCGATCTCGTCGCACGATATCTCGTTGCCGATCTCGCGCATCCCCGAGTTCATCCGCACCGCGCCCGGTGTGCTGGAGAAGCTTGGCGACTATCGGATCAACTGTTTCGGGCACCTTGGCGACGGGAACCTGCATTACAACGTGTATCCGCCGAAAGGTCAGAGCCGCGACTCGCGCATCGCCGAGAAGGGCGATGTACAGCGCGCGGTGCACGATCTTGTCGACAGCTTCGACGGATCGATCAGCGCAGAACACGGGATCGGACGGCTGAAGGCCGAGGACCTGCAGCGCTACGGCGACCCCGCCAAGCTGGCGGCGATGCGGGCGATCAAGGACGCGCTGGACCCGTTGGGGATCATGAACCCCGGCGCAGTCCTGCCGCTGCGCGACTGACGCGCTTTCCGACGGTGCTGGAACGAGGGGCTCTGCCCCTCGCGCTCCCCGGGATATTTGCGGACAGAAGAAGCAGGGGGCGGGTTGCCCGCTAGCCGACGTCGGTCTTGCCGCGCCGGTCGCGGCGCAGGTTCGAATACAGGACGTGATTGCGCCAGCGGCCGTTGATTTGCAGGTAGCTTTGCGCGACGCCTTCGTACTTGAAGCCAGATTTCTCGAGCACGCCGCGCGAAGCCGCGTTCTCGGGGAGGCAGGCAGCCTCGATCCGGCTGAGGTCGAGTTCGTTGAACCCGTGGTGCACCATCGCTTCGATCGCCTCGCCCATGTAGCCCTGACGCGCATAGGGTTCGCCGATCCAGTAACCCAGCGTACCGGATTGCGCCGGGCCGCGCCGGATGTTGTCGAGGGTGATCGCGCCCAGCAGCACCTCGCCTTCGCGGCGGAACAGGAACAGCGGGATCGCGGTGCCGCCGACGATCGACCTTTGCGCCCAGTACACGCGGTTGGTGAAGGCCTTGCGGGTCAGGTGGTCCGGCGACCACGTCGGTTCCCACGGGGTCAGGAAATCCGCCGACGACTGTCGCAGCGCCGTCCAGGCGCGGAAGTCCGCATGCTGCGGCGCGCGCAGGAACATCCGGTCCGTGACAAGGCGCAGCTTGCGACGTCTGTTCAGCATCAGGCCGCGAGACGCTCCCGCAGGTCCGCGATGCGGGGCGCGTGGTCGACGGGGCCGTACATGGTCAGCGCCGCGCGTGCATCGCCTGCCACCTTCTCGGCGAAGGCCGTCACGCGGTCGGTGCCCACCGCGTCGATCTTCTCGACCACCTCGTCAAGGCTGGGCACGCGGCCCCAGATCGACACCAGCCGCGCCAGTCGCTCGGCGCGGGCCGACGGGCTTTCCAGCCCCATCAGAAGCCCTGCCTTCATCTGCGCGCGGGCGCGGGCGATCTCGGCGTCGGACATGTCGTCGGCGGCGCGTTTCAATTCGTCGATGGTCAGGCCGGCAAGATCACCGATCTGGTCGGCGGCGGTGCCCGCGTAGATCGTCGTCAGACCCGTGTCGGCGTAGGCCCCGGTCTGCGCAAAGATGGTGTAGCACAGCCCGCGCCGTTCTCGGGCCTCTTGGAACAGGCGCGAGGACATGCCGCCACCCAGCGCGGTGGAATAGATCTGCGCCGTGTAGATCTCGTCATCGCGGTAACCGGGCGTCTCGAAGGCCAGCGCGAAATGGACCTGCTCCAGCGGCCGGACTTCCAGCCGTTCGCCGCCAAGGAAGCGGCCCGGCTCCATCCGGTCGGGCTCGGTCCGCGGCAGGTGCCCGAACAGTTTCTCGGCCTCGGCCGCGATCTCGTCGTGGTCCACCGCGCCGGCGGCGGCGAGGATCATCTTTTCGGGGCCGTAGTGTTCGGCGACGAAGGATTTCAGGTCGCTGCGGGAGAACCCGCGCACCCGCTCGGTCGGGCCAAGGATGGTGCGGCCAAGCGGCTGGTCGGGATAGGCGACTTCCTGCAGCCAGTCGAAGATCACGTCGTCCGGCGTGTCGAGAACCTGCCCGATCTCTTGCAGGATCACACCGCGTTCGACCTCGATCTCGTTGTCTTCGAAGATCGGGTTCAGCACGATGTCCGAGATCACGTCGAGCGCGAGACGCACGTCGTTCTCGAGCACGCGGGCGTAATAGGCGGTCATCTCGCGGCTGGTATAGGCGTTGATGTAGCCGCCGACGTCTTCGATTTCCTCGGCGAGCTGCAGCGCACTGCGGGTTTTCGTCCCCTTGAACGCCATATGTTCGAGGAAATGCGCGATCCCGTTCTGCTCGGGCCGTTCGTGCCGGCCACCCGCCATAACCCATATCCCCAGCGACACGGATTTCATCGAGGGCATCCGTTCGGTCACGACCCGGAAGCCGTTGGACAGGGTATGGATTTTCACGGTCACGTGGCGATGCGCTCCCTTATGAGGTTCTCGATTGCGCCCAGATCGTTGTCGATGGCGCTGAACCGTTCCGAACGGTCATATAGGTCCGCCATCCGATTGGGAAGGGGCGGCCTTTCGCCGGTCGCGGCCTCGACCGCGTCGGGGAACTTGGCCGGGTGCGCGGTGGCCAGCGTGATCATCGGCGTCGTGCCAAGGTTTTCCTCGGCCACCTTCACGCCCACGGCGCTGTGCGGGCACAGCGTTTCCCCGGTCGCGGCAAAGGCTGCGCGGATCGTGGCGGATGTTTCTTCTTCGCTCGCGCGGCCGGACAGGAAGGTTTCGCGCAGGAATTCCAGCGCGCCCTGGCTGACGGTGAAGCCGCCTTCGGTCTTCAGCGCCTCCATCTCGTGCGCCACGGCCGAGCCGTCCTGACCGTAGGCGTAATACAGCGCACGCTCGAAGTTGGACGAGACCTGAATGTCCATCGAAGGGCTGATCGAGGGGCTGACGCCCTCTTTCACATGGGCGCCGGACACCATCGTGCGGTGCAGGATGTCGTTCTGGTTGGTCGCGATCACCAGATGCTCGATCGGCAGGCCCATGCGCTTGGCCACGTAGCCCGCGAAAATGTCGCCGAAGTTGCCGGTGGGCACGGTGAAGCTGACCTTGCGATGCGGTGCGCCCAGCGATACGGCGGACGAGAAGTAATACACGACCTGTGCCAGCACCCGGGCCCAGTTGATCGAGTTGACGCCCGCCAGCTTGACCTCGTCGCGAAAGTCGAAGTCGTTGAACATGTCCTTCAGCGCGGCCTGGCAGTCGTCGAAATCGCCCTTCACCGCCAGCGCGTGCACGTTCGCCTCGGACGGGGTGGTCATCTGGCGGCGCTGCACCTCGGACACGCGGCCCTCGGGGAACAGGATGAAGACGTCGACATTGTCGAGCCCGCGGAACGCCTCGATCGCGGCTGACCCGGTGTCGCCGGAGGTTGCGCCGACGATGGTCACGCGGTCGCCGCGACGGCCAAGCGCGGCCTGAAACAGCTGGCCGATCAGCTGCATCGCGAAGTCCTTGAAGGCCAGCGTCGGGCCGTGGAACAGTTCCAGCAGGAAGTGGTTCGGCCCCATCTGCACCAAAGGTGCGCGGGCGTCGTGGCCGAAGCCCGCGTAGGCACGTTCGATGATGCCCTTGAACTCGTCGTCGGTGAAGCAGTCGCCGATGAACGGCTTCATCACCCGGAACGCGATTTCTTCATAGGACAGCCCGGCCAGCGCGGCGATCTCTTCCTGCGTCATCTGCGGGATCGTCTCGGGCAGGTAAAGCCCGCCGTCGCGCGCAAGGCCGGTCAGCATCGCCTCTTCGAAGGACAGCACGGGTGCCTGTCCGCGGGTAGAGATGTAACGCATTGCTGCCCCTTTGATTCAGTCGGTCCGCCGGTTGATACGCCACAGCCACAGGGCTGTCATCCCCGCCCAGACCGCAGCCAGCAGAAACCACGTGATCGCGTAGTTCAGGTGGTTGTTCGGGATGCCCTCGGTGCCGACCGGCCACGGCGTCACCGGAGCGGAAGCTTCGTCGCTTTCGCGCAGGACCACAAGGATCGGCTCGGTGCCCAGCGCCTCGGCCAGACGGGGCACGTCACGGGCGAACCAATAGTTGGTGTCGAGGTCCGGTTCAGGGGTGAAGCTGTCGCTTTCCTCAACGGTGCGGAAGTTTCCGACGATGCGGACATCCTCGACCGGCGGGCGATCCGCCGTCTTGTCCGTCGCGGGGACGAAGCCGCGGTCCAGCAGGATGCGGCGGCCGTCGGTTTCGAACACGGACACGATGCGGAACACCGCGCCGATGTTCTTCACCGGAGTCATAACGTGCGCTTCTTCGTCGGTGATCGTGCCGGTCGCCTCGACCGCTTGGTATTCCTCCAGCGGGCCGGCGAACAGCGGCACCGGATCGCCGGCGATCTGCGACTCGATCCGGGACAGCATCGCCTCTTTCCACGCCAGCCGCTGCACTTGCCAGACGCCAAGCGACAGAAGGATGGCGCAACCGATACAGCCGATCAGAAGGGGGGCGAGGTATCTTTTCATGCCAGTTGTCCTAGTCCCTTGCGCCGGGGGGCGCCAGACGGTGCGACGCAAAACCGCCGTACGGGCACCACCGAAAGGAAAAGGGCGCAGGTTCGACCTGCGCCCTTTCGAAACTGTGCGACGATGTCGCCCGGCGCGCCGCGGCGGCCGGTGCGAAACGGTCAGCTTCCCCAGATGTAGATGGACATGAACAGGAACAGCCAGACCACGTCGACGAAGTGCCAGTACCAAGCGGCGGCTTCGAAACCGACGTGCTTTTCGGGGGTGAAGTGCCCGGCCAGCGCACGCATCAGGCAGACGAACAGGAAGATCGTGCCGATCACGACGTGGAAGCCGTGGAAGCCCGTCGCCATGAAGAAGTTGGCGCCGTAGATGTTGCCGGAGAAGCCGAAGGCCGCGTGGCTGTATTCGTAGATCTGGAAGAACGTGAACAGGATACCCAGCGCAACGGACAGGATCAGGCCGTTCACAAGGTCCTTGCGGTTGTTCTCATGCGCCAGCGCGTGGTGGGCCCAGGTGCAGGCGGCGCCCGAGCACAGCAGGATCAGCGTGTTGATCAGCGGCAGGTGCCAGGGGTCGAACGTCTCGATGTTGGCGGGGGGCCAGACCTGATACTCGACCGGGGTTTCCGGGCCGCCGGGGTACATGGCGTGCTTGAAGAACGACCAGAACCACGCCGCGAAGAACATGACCTCGGACATGATGAACATGATGAAGCCATAGCGCAGGCCGATGGCGACGACCGGGGTGTGGTCGCCCGCCCTGCTTTCCGAGACGACCTCGGACCACCAGGCGAACATCGTGTAAAGCACACCGACAAAGCCGATGAGCATCACCCAGGGGCCGGCGTCGTGGAAGTACCGGACCGCGCCGTACAGCATGACGAAGGCCGAGACCGACCCGGCGAAGGGCCAGATCGACGGGGGGAGAATGTGATAGTCGTGGTTCTTTTCGTGCGCCATTGCAGCGTTCCCTCGTCTTGCGCGACTTTATTCGTTGTAGACCGAGTCACCCTCGGTCGCCAGAGCGGCGTGGGTCTCGGGGAGGTCGATTTCGTAGAAGGTGTAGGACAGCGTAATCGTGTGAACGTATTTCGCGTCGCGGTCCTCGACCATTTCCGGGTCGACGTAGAAGGTCACCGGCATCTGCACCCGCTCGCCCGGCTGCAGCACCTGTTCGGTGAAGCAGAAGCAGTCGATCTTGGTGAAGAAGCCGCCCGCCTCGTAAGGCGTCACGTTATAGCTTGCCTGACCCGCAACGGGGCGATCGGTCGGGTTGTACGCCTCGTAGAAGGCCAGCCCGGTCTCGCCGATCTTCAGCTCGACCTCGCGCTCGACCGGCTTGAAGGTCCAGGGCATGTCCTTGTCGAGCGACCCGTCGAACCGGATCTTGATGGTCTCGTCCAGGATGTGGTCAGCACCCGCGCTCGCCACGCCGGTGGTGCCACCAAAGCCCGTGACCCGGCAGAACCAGTCGTAGAACGGGACCGAAGCCCATGCGAGGCCGCCCATCAGCACCACGGTGCCGACGGTCAGTGCCAGCGTCTTGTGAGTTCCCTGCATCTTCATTCGCCGGCCTCCTCTGTCGCTGTCGTTTCAGTCGCGCCGTCTTCCGTTACAGGCGTCATCGAAACCCGCGGCTGGTGGTCGTAGCCTTCCAGCAGCCCGCCGGTCTGAACCTTGACCACGCTCAGCGCGAACACCAGCCCGACGAACCCGGCCAGCGCAAGGCCGACGCCGAGGTTGCGCGAAAATCGCCGCTTGTGGATCTCGTGCTCCGCGTTGATCGCCATACTACCAGCCTCCGATACCGAAGGACCGCATCGTCGCCTCGACGAGGATCGCCGCGAAATGCAGGAAGAGATAGGACAGCGACAGGCGGAACAGGCGCTTTTCGGTGCGATAGCCGTCAGCCTCGGCGGTGACGTCGTCGCGCTGCCAGACGTCGTACGCGCCCTTCAGGAACATGACGTTCAGGACGGTGGCGATCGCAAGATAGGCGTAGCCGCCGATCGAGGTGAACCCGATGCCCATCGCAACCGGAACCAGCGCCAGCGTGTAGCCAAGAATGTGGTTGCGGGTCACGCGACGGCCGTGGGTCACGGTCAGCATCGGCACGTTGGCCTTGTCGTAATCGCTGTTCATGAACAGGGCCAGCGCCCAGAAATGGGGCGGCGTCCACATGAACGTCAGCGCGAACATCAGAACCGATTCCACTGAAACCGATCCGGTCGCGACGGCCCAGCCGATCATCGGGGGGAAGGCGCCCGCGGCGCCGCCGATCACGATGTTCTGCGGCGTCCACCGTTTCAGGATCATCGTGTAGATCACGGCGTAGAAGAAGATGGTGAAGGCCAGCAGCGCCCCGGCAAGGATGTTCGCCGCCAGCGCCAGCATCACGACCGACAGGCCGGACAGCGCGACGCCGATCGCCAGCGCCTCGTCCGCGGTCACGCGGCCCGACGGCACCGGGCGTTTCACGGTGCGCTTCATCACCGCGTCGATGTCGGCATCCCACCACATGTTCAGCGCGCCCGAGGCACCTGCGCCGATGGCGATGAACAGGATCGACGACAGGGCGACGACCGGATGCACGGAAACCGGCGCGGCCACGAGCCCCACCAGCGCGGTGAAGATAACAAGCGACATCACGCGGGGCTTCAACAGGGCGAAGTAGTCGCCGAAGCCCGCCTCGTGGTCGAAGTCACTGACATGGGTATCGCTCATGCGCTTCCCTTTGACGAAAGGTGCGGACCAACCGCACCCAACAAACCCGAACGCGGGGAGCGCCGTTCACGCACCCCGCGAGATTTCAGGCGGCGATCACTCGGCTGCGGCCACCTCGACAGCGCGGGGCGCCGGGTTCTCGGCGTAGTCCTGCGCGGGGCCTTCCAGCCAGGTGGCGTATTCCTCGGGCGTGACCGCCTTGACCGTGATCGGCATGTAGGCGTGGTCCTTGCCGCACAGTTCCGAGCACTGGCCAAAGTAGACGCCTTCCATGCCCGGCTCGACGTTGAACCACAGTTCAGCCAGACGACCGGGAACGGCGTCCTGCTTCACGCCGAAGGCGGGGATGGTCCACGAGTGGATCACGTCGGCGGCGGTCACCTGCATCACGACGGTCGTGCCGGTCGGGATCACCACGGCGGTGTCGGTGGCCAGCTTCCATTCGTCCGGGACATAGCCGTAGTCGGCCAGTTCGTCCTCGCCCAGCATGAAGCTGTCGAAGGCGATTTCCTCGTTGATGTACTCGTAGCTCCAGTACCACTGGTGGCCGGTGACCTTGATCACAAGGTCGGCTTCCGGGATTTCCTGCTGCTTGAAGAGCGTCGGCAGCGAGAAGGCACCGATGAAGACAAGGATCAGGATCGGCACGATCGTCCACGTCACTTCGAGCGGCGAGTTGTGGGTGAAGGTCGCCGGCTCTTTGTTGGCCTTGCGGTTGAACCGCACGGCGATGATCAGCATCAGCAGCATGACGAAGATCACGATGGCCGTGATGATCGCAAGGATCATGCCGTCCAGCCATTGCAGGTCGCTGGCCAGTTCCGTCGCGGCGGGCTGAAAGCCGGTGCCGTTCGGGATCGGCTTGCCGATCGTCTCCAGTCCATCAAGGCCGTCCTGCGCCCAGGCGGTCCCGGTGGCGAGGATGGCAGCGAGTGCGGATCCGGCGCCCGCAAAGATCGTGTTCAAACGCATGTGCTCTCCCATACGGCTGGGCGGCTCTTGCCGCCGCGGCTGACGGGTCCTGCGCGCGCGCAGGGAATCCCCGTTGTGTCCTGGCGGTTTGAAACCATATTAGGGGGACGCTCTCAAGCATCCGTGTTGCGGCATTAGGCCGCTTTTTGACATGGATCAATTCCTAACCCGAGGATTCTGGCTAATGACCGACGTTCCGTTCCGCCCGTTCGAGACCGCTTTGGACGAGGAAAACGCCCTGTCGCACCTGCGCGCGGCGGTATCCGGAGCGGATGACGGCGAGCTTTTCCTTGAACGGCGGCGGTCGGAATCGATCGTGTTCGACGACGGCCGGGTGCGCTCTGCCAGCTACGACGCGACCGAAGGCTTCGGCCTGCGGGCAGTCCGTGGCGAGACGGCGGGCTATGCCCATTCCAGCGAAATTTCCGAAAAGGCGCTGAAACGCGCGGTGGAAACGGCGCGGCTTGCGGTGGGCGACGGCGGCGGCACTCTGGCCGAGGCGCCGCAGCACACGAACGTGAAGCTGTACGGCGACCGCAACCCGATGGAGGATTTCGCCTTCCCGGTGAAGATCGACACCCTGCGCGAGATCGACGCCTTCGCCCGCGCGCTGGACAAGCGCGTGGTGCAGGTGACCGCCGCGCTGGCCGCTTCGTTGCAGGAGGTCGAGATCCTGCGCCCCGAGGGCACGCTGGTCCGCGACGTGCGCCCGATGGCGCGGCTGAACGTGTCCGTCATCGTCGAAGAGAACGGCCGCCGCGAATCCGGCAGCCACGGCGGCGGCGGCCGGATCGGGCTGACCGGGCTGGTGGACCGCGAGAACTGGGAAGCCGCCGCGCGCGAGGCGCTGCGGGTGGCGCTGGTGAACCTGTCGGCCGAGCCCGCCCCCGCCGGGGTGATGGACGTGGTGCTGGGCGCCGGCTGGCCCGGCGTGCTGCTGCACGAGGCCGTCGGCCACGGGCTGGAAGGCGACTTCAACCGCAAGAAAACCTCGGCCTTCGCCGGACTGATGGGCCAGCGCGTCGCCGCGCCCGGCGTCACGGTTCTGGACGACGGCACCATTCCCGACCGTCGCGGATCGCTGACCGTGGATGACGAGGGCACGCCGTCCGGCAAGAACGTCCTGATCGAGGACGGTATCCTTGTCGGCTACATGCAGGACCGCCAGAACGCGCGGCTGATGGACGTGAAGCCCACCGGCAACGGGCGGCGCGAAAGCTATGCGCACATCCCGATGCCCCGGATGACCAACACCTACATGCTGGGCGGCGACGCTGATCCGAAGGACATCGTGGCCGATCTGAAGGACGGCATCTACGCCGTCGGCTTCGGCGGCGGGCAGGTCGACATCACGAACGGCAAGTTCGTTTTCTCCTGCACCGAGGCGTATCGGGTGAAGGACGGCAAGATCGGTGCGCCGGTCAAGGGCGCGACCCTGATCGGTGACGGGCCGACCTCTTTGCAGAAGATCCGCGCCATCGGCAACGACATGGCGCTGGACCCCGGCATCGGGAACTGCGGCAAGGCGGGCCAGTGGGTGCCGGTGGGCGTCGGCCAGCCGACCCTGATGATCGGCGGGCTGACCGTGGGCGGCTCTGCCGCGTGATGCGATGGCGCCGGGCCCCGGCCCGGCGCGCGCGACAGACCTTGAGAGTTTTTATGTCAATCAAGCCAAGGTCTTGGCGAAATTTTGCATCAACAGTGTTTCTATTCACGACTCTTTAACCACTCTGGCGACATAACTGGTCCTGCAAGTTGGCGGAACTGGAATGGCCGAGGAATTACTCCCTTCACCCCACCCCCTCACCCCACCCCGAAGCGAGGATGATTGGGTCACCTGGTTCCGCCTCTTGCGCTCTCGACGTGTCGGGCCCACCACTTTCCACAGACTGATTTCTGAACACGGCACGGCGGCTGACGCGCTGGCCGCGCTGCCCGACGTGGCCCGCGCCGCAGGCGTCGAACGCTACGCCCCCTGCCCGATCGAGGTCGCGCAAGAGGAACTGCGTCAGGGCCGGCTGGCTGGCGCGGTGCCGCTGGCCATCGGCGACCCGGCCTACCCTGCCCTCCTGTCCGAATTGTCTGACGCGCCCCCGGTTCTGTGGTGCCTTGGCGACCCGGCGCTGCTGGACCGGCGGCTTGTCGCGCTGGTCGGCGCGCGCAATGCCTCCAGCCTTGGCACCCGCATGGCGAAAAGCCTGGCAGAGGGGCTGACCGCCGCGGGCTTTGCCGTCGTGTCGGGGCTGGCGCGCGGGGTCGACACCGCCGCGCACCTTGCTGCGCTGGAGGGCGGCACCATCGCGGTGCAGGCGGGCGGCGTCGACGTGATCTACCCGGCGGAGAACGCGGTACTGGCGCAGGAAATCGCCGAACGCGGCCTGCGCCTGTCGGAACAGCCGATGGGGATGCAGCCGCAGGCGCGGCATTTCCCGGCGCGCAACCGCATCATCTCGGGCCTCGTGCAGGCCGTCGTGGTGGTCGAGGCGGCGGCGAAGTCCGGCAGCCTGATCACCGCCCGCAGCGCGCTGGACCAAGGGCGCGAGGTGATGTCGGTGCCCGGCCACCCGTTCGACGGACGCGCCGCCGGGTGCAACATGCTGATCCGCGACGGCGCCACGCTGGTGCGCGGACCAGCCGACGTGGTTGAGGCGCTGACGGCGGCGCCGATGCTCCTGCGACAGGCCCGGACCGCCGACACGGCCGATACCGCCATTGCGGCGCGGCCCGATGGCAGCCCCCCCGCGCCGCGCCGCGACCCACCCCGGCGACCGCTGGCCGAAGTGGCGGCGTTGCACGGACAGATCCTGGACCGGCTGGGGCCCAGCCCGGTTGCCGAGGACCAGTTGATCCGCGATCTGAACGCCCCCGCCGGGGCCGTCGGCGCGGAACTGGTGACGCTGGAACTGGAAGGCCGGATCGAGCGCCGTCCCGGGGGCCTTCTGGCCCGGACGTGACGGCGGTCCGGGGGCGCTGCCCCCGTCGCGCGATGCGCGACTCCCCCGAGGTACTTGGAAAGAGAAGAAGATGGCGCGTCCGGCCCCCGCCAACCGGGGGCGGACACCCGTGGCGCGAGCGCGGCGGCGGGGTTCAACCGATTGGCGGTTCGGGCCACATGTCCGGGGTCCCGGTGCGGGCCGACGTCGCGGCGGGGGTTGAACAGCGGCCGCAAAGTCGCCAATTGCGGGCCGGTCGGCGGCGGGAACATCACATTGACATTCCCTGCGCAGAAGCCACATGGTCCGCCGCCATGAGCAGTCATTGCTGAATCAAAGAGGTTTCCATGCCAGTCGTCGTTGTCGAATCTCCGGCCAAGGCCAAGACGATCAACAAGTATCTGGGCAACGACTTCACCGTTCTCGCCTCTTACGGACACGTCCGCGACCTGCCTCCGAAGGATGGTTCGGTCGATCCGGATCACGGGTTCGAGATGCTGTGGGAGGTCGCGAGCGACTCGAAGAAGCATGTGAAGGCGATTGCCGACGCGCTGAAGGACGACCAGACGCTGATCCTTGCGACCGACCCCGACCGCGAGGGAGAGGCGATCAGCTGGCACCTTGAAGAGACCCTGCGCAAACGCAAGGCGATCAAGGCGGGTACCGAGGTGAGCCGCGTGGTGTTCAACGCGATCACCAAGTCCGCCGTCACCGAGGCGATGAAGAACCCGCGCAAGGTCGATGAGGATCTGGTCGAGGCCTACCTTGCCCGCCGCGCGCTGGACTATCTGGTCGGTTTCAACCTGAGCCCCGTTCTGTGGCGCAAGCTGCCCGGCGCGAAATCCGCCGGTCGGGTACAGTCGGTCTGCCTGCGGCTGATCGTCGAGCGCGAGATGGAGATCGAGGCGTTCCGCGCCCGCGAGTACTGGTCGGTGAAGGCGCTGCTGTCGACGCCCCGCGGGCAGGAGTACGAGGCGCGGCTGACCACGCTGGCCGGCAAGAAACTGGACCGCTACGACATCGAGAATTCCACGCAGGCCGAGATGGCCGTGCAGGCGATCACCAGCCGCGACCTGTCGGTCAAGTCGGTCGAGGCGAAGCCCGCCAGCCGCAACCCGTCGGCGCCGTTCATGACTTCGACCCTGCAGCAGGAAGCCAGCCGCAAGTTCGGCATGGGCGCCCGCCAGACGATGAGCACGGCGCAGCGCCTGTATGAAGCCGGTTACATCACCTACATGCGGACGGACGGCATCGACATGGCCCCCGAGGCGGTGCACGCCGCGCGCGACGCGATCAAGGATCGCTATGGCGCCGAGTACGTGCCGTCGAGCCCGCGGATGTACAAGAACAAGGCGAAGAACGCGCAGGAAGCGCACGAATGTATTCGCCCGACCGAGATGACGCTGGCGCCCGACGAACTGAAAGTGTCCGACGCCGACCAGCGCAAGCTGTACGATCTGATCTGGAAGCGCACCCTTGCGAGCCAGATGGAAGCCGCGCGGATGGAACGCACCACCGTCGACGTCAGCAGCGCTGACGGACAGGTCGAACTGCGCGCGACCGGGCAGGTCGTGTTGTTCGACGGTTTCCTGAAGATCTACGAAGAAGGCCGCGACGACGCCACCACGGATGACGACGACAAGCGTCTGCCGCAGATCACGCAGGGCGAGAAGGCTGACAAGAAGACGATCACCCCCGAGCAGCACTTCACCCAACCGCCGCCGCGCTATACCGAAGCGACGCTGGTCAAGAAGATGGAAGAGCTGGGCATCGGGCGTCCGTCGACCTATGCCTCGATCGTCACGACGATTCAGGACCGCGGCTATGTCCGGAAGGACAAGAACCGGCTGATCCCCGAGGACAAGGGGCGGCTGGTGACGATCTTCCTGATCAACTACTTCCGCAAATACGTCGGCTATGACTTTACCGCCGAGCTGGAAGGCGAGCTGGACGACATCACCAGCGGTGATCGCGAATGGAAGGACGTGCTGGACAAGTTCTGGCGCGACTTCAAAGCGCATATCGACGAGACCGCCGAGCTGCGGATCAGCGAGGTGCTGGACAAGATCGACGAGGTTCTGGCGCCGCATCTGTATCCGCCGACCGAGGACGGGTCCGATCCGCGGGTCTGCCCGAACTGCGGAAACGGCCGGCTATCGATGCGCACCGCGCGCTCGGGTGGCGCGTTCATCGGCTGCTCGAACTATCCCGACTGCCGCTACACCCGCCCGTTCGGCCCGCCGGATGCCGAGGCCGAGGCCAGCGCGATCCCGCCCGAAGGCAAGCTGCTGGGCGAGGACGAGGGCGATGAGATCCGTGTGTTCAAAGGCCGGTTCGGCCCCTATGTGCAGCGCGGTCCCGCGACCAAGGAACAGCCGAAGCCGCCGCGCCAGTCGGTGCCGAAACAATGGCCCCCGGAAGAGTTGACGCTGGAACAGGCGGTGCGCCTGCTGGTGCTGCCGCGCCTGATCGGGCAGCACCCCGAGGATGGCGTGAACGTCTGGTCCAACATCGGACGCTATGGGCCCTACATCAAACACGCGGAATCGACCTCGGACCGGGGCGGCACCAACGCCAACCTCGACGAGATCGAAGAGGTCTGGACCGTTGGCATGAATCGCGCGGTGCAGCTTCTGGCCGAAAAGGTCGCCTCGCGCGGCGGGCGCGGCCGGGCGGCGGCGCCGGTACGCGAGCTTGGGGAACACCCGGAGGCGGGCGGCCCGGTGGCGATCTACAAGGGCAAGTACGGGCCCTATGTGAAGTGGGACAAGATCAACGCGACGATCCCCGACACCATCGAGCCCGAGCAGCTGAGCATGGAGCAGGCGGTTGAACTGATCGCCGAACGCGCCGCGAAGGCTGGCAAGAAGGCTCCGGCCAAGAAAAAGGCCGCTGCGAAGAAAACGACGACCAAAAAGACCGCAACCAAGAAGACGGCCGCGAAAAAACCGGCCGCCAAGACGAAGGCCGCAGAGGCCGACGAAGACTGATCCTCGGGACGCCGGCTGGCAGATTTTTGCCACCGGCGTCATCGAGTGTTGCTTTCGCGACCTGATATTCAAGATCAAGCATTCGTGACTCGAAAACCATGTCTGCCGGACGCAGGTATGGATCGAACCGACGACAACCCGCAGGACCACCCATGCAGAACTTTCGTATGAACCGCCGGCAAGTCATCGCCGGCGCCGCGGCCGCGCTGATGCTGCCGGCCATCGCCCGCGCGCAGGACGCACTGACCGCGACCCGCAACGCCTCGAGCTGGCAGGCGCAGGACTGGCGCGACCATTTCGACGAGCTCGGCAAGGGTTGCATCGTGTGCGACACGGTGAACCGCACCCTGCACTACTGGTCCGGCGACGGCGAAACGTACAACGTCTACCCGACCTCGGTCCCGAAGACGGACGAACTGACCAAGCGCGGCTATACCGAGATCGTGCGCAAGAAGGTCGGTCCCAGCTGGACGCCCACGGCAAGCCAGATGGAACGCTTTCCCGACTGGAAGCCCGTCGCGGGCGGTGCGCCGGACAACCCGCTGGGGTCGCACGCGCTGTACCTCAGCTGGCCCGCCTACCTGATCCACGGCACGCACGACACGCGCAAGATCGGGCGGCCGTCGTCTGACGGGTGCATCGGCCTTTACAACGAGATGATCGTGGACCTGTTCGGCAAGGCCGAAGTCGGCACGCAGGTGCGCCTTATCTGATCGCAACCGGCTGTCTTGAAGGCAGAATTCCGAAGGCGGCCCCGGCAACGGGCCGCCTTCGTTGACTCCGGCCGTCGGTCACGCCACAACCAAGGCGACCACCGTGCGGAGGGGAGAATTCATGAAGAAGGTGTATGGGTCGGCTGCAGAGGCGCTTGAGGGGCTTCTGACGGATGGCATGGTGATCGCCGCGGGCGGCTTCGGCCTGTGCGGCATCCCCGAGAACCTGATCGCGGCGATCCGTGACAGCGGGGTCAAGGACCTGACCGTCGCGTCGAACAACTGCGGTGTTGACGATTTCGGGCTGGGGCTGATGCTTCAGACCAAGCAGATCAAGAAGATGATGTCGTCCTACGTTGGCGAGAACGCCGAGTTCATGCGCCAGTACCTGTCGGGCGAGCTTGAGCTGGAGTTCAATCCGCAGGGCACGCTGGCCGAACGGATGCGCGCTGGCGGCGTCGGCATTCCCGGTTTCTACACCAAGACCGGCGTCGGCACCCAGATCGCCGAGGGCAAAGAGCACAAGGACTTCGACGGCGAGACCTACATCCTTGAGAAGGCCATTGTCGCTGACCTGTCCATCGTGAAGGCGTGGAAAGCCGACGACACCGGCAACCTTGTGTTCCGCAAGACGGCGCGCAACTTCAACCCGCCGGCGGCGATGTGCGGCAAGGTCTGCATCGCCGAGGTCGAGGAAATCGTGCCGCGTGGATCGCTGGACCCGGATTCGATCCACCTGCCCGGCGTCTACGTGCACCGCATCGTGCAGGGCGAGTTCGAAAAACGTATCGAACAGCGGACCACCCGCGCAGCCTGATACCGGCGGATTGCCGCCCCTTGGGCGGCAATCTTTTGCCGAAGGCGAAGCCTGCGTCTCACGAGAGGCACGGCAAATGTTACGTCCATTCACATTTTTGAAACACTGACGATGTCCCCCCTGAGACAGCCTTGAAAACAGGGCTGTGAAAGCGGAAATGGCTGACGGGCGATTTCACTTTGGACAGGAACATGACACCGCAGTGCCGATGGACAAGGAAACCAATTTAAACACGCTTCCGGATAGCGAGGCGTTTCGCATACTCGCCGACTCCCCGATTTCGATGGTCCTCACGGACCCGACCCTGCCGGACAATCCCATTGTCTACGTCAACCGCGCGTTCGAGCGGGTGACGGGCTATGGCCCGAGTTCGGCAATCGGGCGCAACTGTCGTTTTCTTCAAGGTGAGAAAACCGACGAGGATGACCTTCAGCGCATCCGCGACGCTTTGAAGGCTGAAACCGAGACGACGATCGACATCGTGAACTATCGCGCCGACGGCGTGCAGTTCCTTAACCGCCTGCTTCTAAGCCCGGTGTACGACACCGAGGGCAATCTGACCCATTTCCTGGGCATCCAGAAGGCGCTGTCCGACGCCGAGGCCAGCAATTCGGCCAACGTGACTCAGAAGGCGCTGCGCGAACTGAAGCATCGGGTGAAGAACCATCTGGCGATGATCGTCAGCCTGATCCGGTTGCAGGGCCGCTCGTCACCCGATCCCGCGCCCACGCAATCCTTGGCGCGCCGGGTGGAATCGCTGCTGCTGCTGTACGAAGAACTCAGCGAACCCACGGTGTCTCATCGCACGGGCAACGTGTCGCTTGGGTCGTACCTGTCCCGGCTGGTCAGCACGACCGCGCATCTGGACGGTCGGGCCGGGATTCGCGTGAATTCGCAGATCGAGGATGCGACCTGCGGATCGGAGGTCGCCGCGAAGATCGGCCTTCTGCTGTCCGAGATCATGACGAATGCGCTGCAACACGCGTTCGAGGGCCGGGCCGAGGGCGTGCTGAACGTTTCTATGATTCCACTGGGGGCCACCGCGATCGAAGTGACCATCGCCGACAACGGCATCGGTTTCGCCGAGGGTGTCGAGTGGCCGAAGACCAAGTCCGTCGGTGGCCGGGTCGTGCTTGGGCTAATGATGGAATTGGGCGCCGAACGGGACGTGACATCCGGCGACAAAGGCACGACAATCCGCCTGAAGATTCCGATCGAGACCCAATAGGACCGAGGAGACAGCAGGGATGGCCTGGGACAGGAACCAGATGGCCGAGCGCGCCGCGCAAGAGCTTGAAGACGGCATGTACGTGAACCTTGGGATCGGGATTCCGACGCTCGTGGCGAACTACATCCCCGAAGGCGTGGACGTGACGCTGCAATCCGAAAACGGAATGCTGGGCATCGGTCCCTTCCCCACCGAGGATGCGGTGGATGCCGACCTGATCAACGCGGGTAAGCAAACGGTGACCGAGCTGGAACGCACCAGCTATTTCGACAGCTCGACCAGCTTCGGCATGATCCGTGGCGGCAAGATCGCGATGGCGATCCTTGGCGCGATGGAAGTCGCCGAGAACGGCGACCTTGCGAATTGGATGATCCCCGGCAAGCTGGTCAAAGGCATGGGCGGGGCGATGGATCTGGTCGCCGGCGTGAAGCGGGTCGTGGTCGTGATGGATCACACCAACAAGGCCGGCGAATCGAAGGTTCTGAAAGAATGCACCCTGCCGTTGACGGGCACAGGTGTCGTGGATCGGATCATCACCAACCTTGGCGTGCTGGACGTGGTCGACGGCGGGCTGAAAATCGTCGAGCTAGCGCCGGGTGTCACCGAAGACGAGATCCGGGAAAAGACAAAGGCCGCGATCGTCTGACGCGGCCTTTGGTCGAGACATTTAAAGGGGGCCGGATGGCCCCCTTTTTTGTTGGTTCGGCCTTGGCCGGAACCGATTGCCTTAGTCGGCAGCTTCGATCGCGAGGAATTCGCGAACGGCACGCTGGTTCACCGGGGCGGCATGGTTGGTTTCCATGTTGCCGAGGTAGACACGGCCTTCGTTGCCGCTTTGGCCCTGAGCGCCTTTCAGGATCGTCAGTTCAGCGGCAGTGAATTCGCCGGGCTGAACGCCAAGGCTTTTGGCCAGCTGAGCGTCGTCAGCGAGAGCGGGACCAGCGACGGCGAGTGCCAGAGCGGCTGCAAATGCGGTTTTCATGATGTTCTTCCTTGTTTTTGGCGGCTTCGGCCGCCGCGTTTTCGTCTGGCGACCTCAGCCGCCGTGGGGTCATATATCCATGTCACCCTGACCATCAATGCACACTTACTTCACGTAATACATGCATTAGTGCATTTTCGCACATTGCTATGTGTCAGGTTGCACGGACGGAAATTTCAGGCCGGCGGGAAGGTCAGGGAGGAGGCCCGCCAACCGGCCTGAAAGATCGCGATCACTCGGCTTCGTCAGCAGCGATGAACGCGTTCAGAGCAACCGGGTTCTGGGTCGAACGCGACGCATCTTCCAGGTTGCCGAGGTAGACACGAGCTTCGTTGCCGGTTTCGGAAGCGGCGCCTTTCAGCACGACCAGCTCTTCCAGCGTGTATTCGCCGGGCTCGACACCCAGGCTGCGGGCCAGTTGGTCGTTGGCCAGAACCGGCGAAGCGGCGGTCAGGGCGAGTGCGGCAGCGATGATGGTTTTCATAACGTAGTTCCTTCTTTCGAGTTTGTTTCGGTGCGGGTCGTTCCCGCTGTGAGACTGCATTTAGGCCTGCTCGTTTCGTTCTTCAATGCACGGTTTTGAGTTTTTCAATCACTCACTGTTTACTGATGCACACTCAACATGGACGGTATGAACAGTCGCCATAAATTTGCGGGTTGCCATCAGGTGTCGTGCATTGCCGGGCCCGACGTTGCAGGGCCCCGAAACGCGGGCAGGGTTACTTGATGACGATCGGGTTCTGGACAGAGCGGGTCGACTGCTCGGCGATGTTGTTCAGGTTCACCCG
This sequence comes from Psychromarinibacter halotolerans, assembly GCF_029168315.1. NCBI lineage: Bacteria > Pseudomonadati > Pseudomonadota > Alphaproteobacteria > Rhodobacterales > Paracoccaceae > Psychromarinibacter > Psychromarinibacter halotolerans. Next base: position 66,631 of record NZ_JARGYD010000005.1, on the reverse strand, counting down.
GGCTTCGTTACCGGACTCGTCCTGGGCGCCCTTAAGCGCGACGAGCTGTTCCAGCGTGTACTGGCCGGGCTCGACGCCAAGGCTTTCCGCCAGTTGGTCGTTGGCAAGAACCGGCGATGCGGCGGTCAGCGCCACCACGGCTGCGAGGAAGGTCTTCATTTCGTGTCTCCTAGACGGTTGTTGCGGCGGCACCTTGCCGTCGGTCAGCCCGAAATGGTGGCTGGCCGCCCAAGTTCAACGCACATTGAGAACACCGGCGCGTTACCTCCGTGCAGCCATGCACACTTAACCTGCATTAATGTTTGTAACGAATGTCGGCGGGCCACGCGGCAGACGGTCGTAAGGCCACCCGGAACGAACCAGTGTTCCCATTGCAGAAACAGGTCCATAGTTTCGCCCAAGTTTGTATCTAGATCCCGGGGCACGAGCGATGAAGCAGAGCCCCGCCTGAAGGGTGCCGCACGAAGGAAAGACATGCGCTGGAAAACCGCTGAATACGAAGGCTGGGGCCGCGCCCTGCGGGCCGAGGGGCAACTGGCGCGCCCGGAACGTCGCGCCGCCCTTGACCTGTTGATGCAGCAAGAGCCCTCTCCGGCCATCGGCATGCGCCGATCCTATGGGGACGCCTGCCTGAACGATGGCGGCCGCGCCATCGACATGACCCGTCTGGACAAGTTTCTTGCCTTCGACACCGACACGGACCTGTTGACCGTAGAGGCTGGCGTCACGCTGGGCGAGATCGTCGACACGCTTGGGCCTAGGGGCTGGATTCCGGCCGTGCTGCCCGGCACCGGTTTTGCCACGGTGGGCGGCGCCATCGCCAACGATGTGCACGGCAAGAACCACCACCTTGACGGCAGCTTCTGCCAGCATGTGACCGAACTGACCCTGATCGCCCCCGACGGAACCGCGCAGACCGTTCTGCCCGACACCGACCTGTTCCGCGCCACCGCGGGCGGGCTGGGGCAGACCGGCGTGATCGCCACCGCAACCCTTCGGCTGCGCCGGATCAAGGGCGACGTGATGACCGTCACGGAACGCCGCGCGCCCGATTTCGATACGTTCCGCGCCCTGCTGGATGAAAGCCAAGCCAGCTATACCGTGGGCTGGATCGACACCACCGCCACGGGCGCCCGGCTTGGCCGCGGCATCCTTGAAGAAGGTGAAACGATCGCCGGGCTGGTGCCGCCGAAGAAACCCTCGAAGTCGGTGCCGTTCGACGCGCCCGGAATCGCGTTGTCGCCGCCGGTGGTGCGACTGTTCAACCGGATGTATTACGGCCGCGTCCCCAAGCGCGGGCGCACGGTGGTCAAGCCGCTGGACAACTTCTTCTTCCCGCTCGACAAGCTGCACGACTGGAACCGCCTGTACGGCAAGCACGGGTTCCACCAGTTCCAGTGCGTCGTGCCGCTGGCCGCTGCCGAGGTGATCCGCGATATGCTGGGCCGCGTCGCGGTGTCCGGTCTTGCGTCCCCGCTGGCGGTGCTCAAGCGCACCGGGCCGGGCCGCGCGGGGCATCTGAGCTTCCCGATGGAAGGTTACACCCTCGCCTGTGATCTGCGGGCCCGGCCCGAGGCGGAGAAGCTGATCCACCGGCTAGAGGCGCAGACCGCCGATGCCGGGGGACGGATCTATTTCGCGAAGGACGCCCTGTGTTCGGCAGACCGGATTCCGCAGATGTATCCTGAACTTGAAGCGTGGCGCGCAGAGGTGGCGAAGGCCGATCCCGACGGCGTGCTGAAGACCGACCTTGTGCGTCGGCTGAAATTGCGGGGGGCGGCATGACCGAGACGTGGATCCTTCTTGGCGCAACCTCGTCGATGGCACGCGCGATGGCGCGGGCGCTGGCGGAACGCGGCGACGGTGTCATCCTTGCGGGCCGCGATGCCGACGAATTGCAGGCGATGGCCGACGATGCCCGCCTGCGCGGAGCACGGCTGGCAGAGACGGCGGTTTTCGACGCCCGCGACCCCGAAACCTTCGCGCCGATCATCGCGCGGGCCGAGACACTGGAAGGCACGATCAACGCCGCCGTCTTCGTCGGGTCGATGCCCGAGCAGGCGCAGATCGACGCCGACCCCTCGCTGATCGACGGCACCGTCACCGACAGCTTCACCGGCCCTGCCCGGCTGCTGACCATGCTGGCCCCCGTGATGGAAACGCGCGGCAAGGGCACCGTCGTCGGCGTCGGATCGGTCGCCGGTGACCGGGGCCGGGTTGGCAACTATGTCTACGGCGCCGCCAAGGCCGGGTTCGCGACCTATCTGTCGGGGCTTCGCAACCGGCTGACCCGCGCGGGCTGTCACGTGGTGACGGTGAAGCCGGGCTTCGTGGACACCGGCATGACGTGGGGCATCGAGGGCATGTTCCTTGTCGCATCGCCCGATAAGGTGGCCGCAGACATCCTGAAAGCCGTGCGCAAGAAGCGGAACGTGATCTACACGCCCTTCTTCTGGCGCTATATCATGCTGATCATCCGGTCCGTCCCAGAGCCGATTTTCAAGAAGCTTTCGATCTGACGCAGCCCAGTCCCGTCGGGACAATCGGAACAGCCACCCGGTTTCAGGCGTTGTCGCTTCAAAGGTCCCGCATTTCCGCGCGGACAAGGTTGAAGGACATCTCTGAAATGCTCGAATGGATTCTCATACTTCTGGCCGTCGCCGCCGTCGCCGGTCTTCTTGGCTTTGGCAAGCTTTCGGGCCTTGCGCTATCGGGTGCGAAGCTGCTGATTCTTGTGGTGCTGGTGTTGTTCCTGCTGGTCCTGTTCGGGATCATAGCCATCGCGTGACCGCTGGCATTCGCCACGAATTCCGCTATTGAGCGGCCATGAGCCAGGACGACAAACCCTCGAAATCTCATGGCCGCCTCGCCATCGGCGCAAGCGCCCAGCCCCGTGACCTGATGACGGACCGCCCCGACCTTGCCGGGGCGTGGACGGCGCGGGTCATTACCCTGTTCCCCGAGGCGTTTCCGGGCGTGCTGGGCCACTCGTTGACCGGACGCGCGCTGGATCGCGGCCTGTGGCAGCTTGATCCCATCGATCTGCGCATCTTCGGCGAGGGCCGGCACCGCAATGTCGACGACACCCCCGCTGGCGGCGGCGCCGGGATGGTTCTTCGGGCCGACATCATGGGCCGCGCGCTGGACTTTGCCGCGCGGCGGGGGACAGCATCTGCTGAAAACTGGCCGTTGATCTACCTGTCGCCGCGTGGCCGCCGGTTCGATCAGTCGATGGCGCGGCGCCTGTCGAAGGCCCGTGGCGTCACGATGGTCTGCGGCCGGTTCGAGGGCCTCGACCAGCGCGTCATCGACCACTACGGAATGGAAGAAGTCAGCCTTGGCGACTTCGTCCTGACCGGCGGAGAAATCGCGGCACAAGCCATGCTGGACGCCACCGTCCGGCTGCTGCCCGACGTGCTGGGCAACGAAGCCTCCACGGAAGAGGAAAGCTTTTCCGACGGCCTTCTTGAACATCCACAATACACCAAACCCGCCGAATGGAAGGGCCACGCGATCCCCCCTGTCCTGCTGTCGGGTCATCACGGTGAAATCGCGAAATGGCGCCGCCAACAGTCCGAGGCGATCACCCGCGACCGGCGTCCCGACCTGTGGGACGCCTACGAGGCGCGGAACACGTCGGATAAACCCAAGAAGCGTTAGCTTTCACGCCCGTCAGCGGGCCGCCTTTTCCCTTGCCAAGCCACCCTGCAATGCCTAGAAGACGCCGGACCTGACGGGGAGACCCGATTCAGGTTCGCTGCTGTTCCCAAACGGAACCGGACAAGGGGCTTCTTCACCCCGCCTTCCCGGCCCCGGAGAACGGCAGACCAAGGAACGACGACCTGTATCTCCGGCGGGCACCACGGTGGACCCGACAGAAGACCGAGAGCTCTGAGGCGGCATTAACCTTCCCGGGAAAACCGGGGGCAAAATAGGAGTGGATCAGATGGACCTGATCGCGCAACTGGAAGCCGAGCAGATCGCTGAGCTCGGCAAGGATATCCCGGACTTCAAAGCCGGTGACACCATCCGCGTCGGTTACAAAGTGACCGAAGGCACCCGCACCCGGGTGCAGAACTACGAAGGCGTCTGCATCAGCCGCAAGAACGGCTCGGGCATCGCGGGCTCGTTCACCGTCCGCAAGATTTCCTTCGGCGAAGGCGTGGAACGTGTGTTCCCGCTGTACGCGACCAACATCGACTCGATCACCGTGGTCCGCCGCGGCAAGGTCCGTCGTGCGAAGCTGTACTACCTGCGCTCGCGTCGCGGCAAATCGGCCCGTATCGCCGAAGTCACCAACTACAAGGCCCCCAAGGGCGCCGAGGCGTAAGGAAACCGGACGATGAAAAAAGATACCCATCCCGAATACCACATCATCGACGTCAAACTGGTCGATGGCACCGTGGTCCAGATGAAAAGCACTTGGGGCGCTGAAGGCGACACCATCTCGCTTGACGTCGATCCCTCGGTTCACCCGGCTTGGACCGGTGGCGGCACCCGCCTGATGGACACCGGCGGCCGCGTGTCGAAGTTCAAGAACAAGTACGCCGGCCTCGGCTTCTAAGCTTCGAAGGCTTTCGCGTACAGAACGCCGCCCCTTGGGGCGGCGTTTTTCGTTTCGGCCATAGCCATCGCCCCGGCAGCACCGCTTTCCTTTGCGTCAAGCGCCGCGCCGGGCTTAGGATCGGGCCACCGCATCCAGACGGTGTCCGCGATGAACGAAGTCCGTACCCAGCCCAAGCTCGTCCTGCATCTCGCCGGCGCCCTGCGCGCGACCGATGCCGGGGGCCGGGATATTGGCGGGCTGTCGCGTCGCGGGCTTGCCCTGCTGGCCGTCCTGTCCCAGCGGCGCGACATGCGGGCGGAACGGGCTTTCCTTGCCGACCTTCTCTGGAGCGACCGGAACGAGGAACAAGCGCGCGGATCGCTGCGACAGGAACTGACGGCGCTACGGCGCGCCCTGCCCGATGGCGTTCTGGACGCGAACCGCCAGCAGGTCTGGCTGACGCCCTCTGCCGTGGGCTGCGACGCAAGCGGCCAAGGCGCGTTCCTTGAAGGCTTCGACCTGCCGTCCGAGGGGTTCGAGGACTGGCTGCGCGAGGCCCGCGCGTCGTTCGATCCCGTCGCCAACCCGCCGGACCCGGCGCCCGCCCCCGACCCGTTCCTTCGCCCCGCCGTCCTGCTGTTCCCGTTCGATGCGCTGTCCACCGGCCCCGACGACGCGATGATCGCCGCCGGACTGACCGAGGATCTGCGCGACGCGTTATGCTGCTGGCGCTGGTTCCCCGTCATCGGCCCAGAGGCGATCGGCTGGAAATCGGTGAAGGACGTGGACCTTCGAACGACCGCCGGCTCCGTCAACGCGGCCTATGCGGTGACCGGAACGCTGCGTTGTGCCGGCGGCCAAGTCCGCATTTCCGTGTCGCTGACAGAGGTCGAGACAGGGCGATCCCGTTGGTCCCGGCAATTCAGCGGCACGCTTCAAGACATCTTCGCGTTCCAAGAGGACGTCAGCCGCGCCATCGTCGCCCAGCTGGAACCCCAGATCTCGCACGCCGAGGCGATGCGGATCGCGCGCAACCGGCCCGCAGCAATCGGACCGTGGCAGCTTTTGGCGCAGGCGGATGAGGTGAACCGGCTTGGCGGCGAAGGCTATGGCAGCCCCGAGGCCAACTTGGAACAAACCCGGCTGATGGAGCAGGCGCTTGAAATCGAGCCCGACTTCGTGCCCGCGCTGGTCCGCATCGCGCGGTACTGGTTCCGCGCTGGCCTGCTCGACTGGGTCGACGACCGCGCCACCGCGTTCGAAAAGGCGCTGGCGCTTAGTGAACAGGCGATCCGACTCGATCCCGACGTGTGGGAGGCGCATTGCTATGTCGGCCTGACCCATATTTTTGGCTACCAGAATTATGCCCCAGGACGGCACCACAGCCTTGAAGCCGTGCGGCTGAACCCCTCTGCTGCACTCGCGCGCCACGCGGCCGGGTGCGCGTCGGAATGGCTTGGGCTTCCGGAAGAGGCGCTGGACCACCTGCACCTGATCTTCCGCCTCAATCCCAGCTACACCGGCCGCGCCGCCGTGCTTGGAGATATCACAACCTGTGAGATGTTCCTTGGCAACCGCGAGACGTCGGTCGATGCCGCGCGGCAGCTTTTCGCGATGGCCCGCGACTATGCGCGCGGGATACAGCGGTGCGTGGCAACCTTCGGCTGGTTCGACGAACCCGAACTGGCGCAAAGGTCGCTGGCGCGCCTGCGCGAAATCCAGCCCGGCTTTGACCGCGCCTACGTGCTTGCCACCTATCCCTATGCGCGTCAGAAGGATCTAGAGATGATGCTGGCCGCGTTCGAAAAGGCCGGCGCCTTCCCCGACGGATAGCCATCCGAAGGATATCCACGGCCCCTTGCACAATTTGCCGGGTTATCCACTGCATTTCCACTCAATCGGCACCCCCGGCGCTTTTCAACCTGCAGCACACCACATATAGTGTCGGGAAACGTGCGGAGGGCCCCGAAACGGGCCGGACAAGGGGACAGGGCGTGGCGCATATCATCGTCGTCGGGAACGAAAAGGGTGGTGCTGGCAAGTCCACCGTATCGATGCATGTCGCGACTTCGGTCGCCCGCATGGGCCACAGCATCGGCGTCATCGACCTTGACCTGCGCCAGAAGACGCTGACGCGCTATCTCGAAAACCGGCTGACCTACATGCAGAAGCATGACATCGATCTTGCTGTGCCGGAATTCCGCGACCTGCCCGACGTCGAGAAAAGCGAACTGGCGGAAGGCGAGAACATCTACGACCGCCGCCTGTCGATGGCCGTCGCCGGTCTGGAGCCGATCTGCGACTTCATCCTGATCGACTGCCCCGGCTCGCACACCCGTCTCAGCCAAGTCGCCCACTCGCTGGCCGATACGCTGATCACCCCGCTGAACGACAGCTTCCTCGACTTCGACCTGCTGGCGAAGATGGACGGCGAAACCCGCGAGATTCAGGGCCCCTCGGTCTATTCCGAAATGGTCTGGTCCGCCCGGCAACTGCGGGCGCAGGCGGGGCTAAGCCCGATCGACTGGGTCGTGGTGCGCAACCGCGTCGGACCGCAGCGGATGGTGAACAAGGAAATGATGGTCGCCGCGCTGAAAAAACTGTCGAAGCGGCTGGGCTTCCGCATCGCCCCCGGCTTCACCGAGCGCGTGACCTTCCGCGAACTGTTCCCGCGCGGCCTGACCCTGCTGGACCTGAAAGACATCGGGGTGAAGCAATTCAACATCTCGATGGTCGCGGCCCGGCAAGAGCTGCGCGATCTGATCACCGAATTGCGCCTGCCGGGGGTCGAAGTCGACTTCTGACGACCTCTATCGACATCTGACGGGGCGGCCCGCGCGTTTCAGGACACGCGGATCGCGACGTTCTTGGTCTGCACGTAGTTCCACAGCGCCTCGCGCCCCTTCTCGCGGCCATAGCCGGACTTGCCATAGCCGCCGAACGGCGTTTCGACACCGCCCGCAAACCACTCGTTCACGAACACCTGCCCCGCCCGCAGGCGTCCCGCCGCCCGTGCCGCGCGATCCAGATCGCGGGTGAAGACACCCGCCACCAGCCCGTATCCCGTGCCGTTGGCGATCCGGATCGCCTCGTCCTCGTCGCGCCACCGCATGACGGACACCACCGGTCCGAACACCTCTTCCCGCGCAATTTCCATATCCGGCGTCACACCGGTCAGCACCGTCGGCTCCATGAACGCGCCGGGCCGGTTCAGCGGCCGCCCACCGCTGGCCACCGTCGCGCCCGCCGCCTCGGCCTCGGCGACCATGCGCACCGCCCGGTCGCGCTGTACCTCGCTGACCATCGGCCCCATGTTCGGCCCGAAGGCGGTTCGCTCCAGCCCGGGCCCGACAGAGATCGACCGGGCAAGCGCGACGATGCGGTCCGCCACGTCGTCGTGCACATCCTCATGCACGATCACCCGCGACATCGCCGAACACACCTGCCCCGCGTTCGTGAAGATCCCCTTGCGCACGCTGGCCAGAAACGCGTCCAGATCGGCATCCGGATGCACCACCGCCGCCGACTTGCCGCCCAGTTCCAAAACGCACGGGATGATCGACTGCGCCGCCGCCGTGGCGATGGTCCGCCCCGTGGCCACGGACCCGGTGAACACGATCATGTCGACATCATCGTGGCCCGCCAGCGCCGCCCCGGCCTCGTGCCCGTATCCGGACAGCACGTTCAGCGCGCCCACCGGCAGCCCCACCGCTTCGCCCGCCTTCGCGAACCACGAGGACGACAGCGGCGTCATCTCCGAGCTTTTCACCACGCAGGCGTTGCCCGTCGCGATCCCGCAGGCGATCGAGCGCGCCGCGATCTCAAGCGGGAAATTCCACGGGATGATCTGCGCCGACACGCCGTAGGGCTCCATCAGCGTGAAATCGAGGTATCCCGCACCCAGCGGGATCGACTTGCCCTCGACGGTGCTGGCCTGATTGCCGAAGTACTCGAAATACTTGGCCGCGTTCTCAACCTCGCCGCGCGCTTCCCACAGCGGTTTGCCCTGTTCGCGCGTCAGCAGGGTCGCGATCTCGTCGGCGTTGGCGCGGAACACATCCGCCATCCGCTGCACCAGCCGCCCCCGGTCCAGCGGCCGCATGTCGGTCAGGACCCCGCTGCCGTGGCAGGCGCGCGCGGCGGCCACCGCGCGGTCGACATCCGCCGCATCCGCAAGCGCCTGCTGCGCCACGACCTCGCCCGTCGCCGGGTCGGTCACCGCGATGGTGCCGCCGCCCCCCTCGACCCACTGGCCCGCGATATGGTTCAGCCCGATGTCCGTCATGCGATCCTCCCTTGCCCCGTCCGTCCTAGGCCAGCCACCGACCCCGCACCAGAGCCGTTGACGCGCCCCCCGCTGCCCGCCACGCTGCCGCGCATGGAGGAGCCCCGCAACATCGCCGTGTTCGACATCGGCCGGACCAACGCGAAACTCGTGCTGGTCGACCTGTCCACGCTGGCCGAGATCGCGGTCCTCAGCCGCCCGAACACGGTGGTTTCGGGGCCTCCGTGGCCGCACTTCGACGTCGATGCCCTGTGGCACTTCCTGCTGGATGGCCTTGCCCAGATGCAGGCCGAACACGGGCTCCACGGGATCGTCCCCGTCGCTCACGGCGCTTGCGGCGCGCTGGTGGACGGTGACGGTTCGCTGGCCGCGCCGGTCATGGTCTATGACGATCCGATCCCGCCGGATGTCGCTGCCGCCTACGACACGATCCGTCCACCGCAAGCTGACACTGGCAGCCCCCGGCTGGACGTTGGTCTGAACCTTGGCGCACAGCTTCACTGGCAACTGTCGCGCGATCCGACGCTTGCCGCGCGGGCGGCCCACCTCCTGTGTTGGCCGCAATACTGGGCCTTCCGCCTGACCGGCACGGCCGCCAGCGAAGTCACAAGCCTGGGCGCCCACACCGATCTGTGGAACAGCCACACGAACCAGCCATCGCCGCTGGCCGCGCGCCTCGGCCTGACCCTGCCGCCGGTCCGCGCCTGCCATGAGGTCCTCGGCCCGGTCCTGCCGGACATCGCATCCCGGACCGGCCTCGCGCCGAATACGCCGGTGCTGTGCGGCATCCACGATTCCGACGCGTCGCTGTTTCCCTACCTGATGACCCGCCCAGCGCCCTTCGCCGTGGTCTCTACCGGGACATGGATCGTCGTCATGGCCCCGGGCGCCACCGCGCCGTCCGGCACGCAACTCAACACCGACGCGCTTGGCCGACCGCTGCCGGCGGCGATGTTCCCCGGCGGGCGCATCTACGCGGAAACCGCCGGCCAGGTCCCGGATGCGACCGCTTTGTCAGAGACGCTGGACCACGGGATCATGCCGCTGCCGGACGCGACCTGGCACCCGTCCGAACCCACCGCGAACAGCCCCCACCGAACCGCCGCCGCCAGCTTCGCCCTCGCCATCCGTACGGCGGACACGCTCGCCAGCCTCGGCCATGCCGGTCCCGTGTTTGTTGAGGGCGCATTCGCCCGCAACACGGCGTGGTGCGCCATGCTCGCCGCCTGCGGCCACGAGGTATGGGCCATCCCATCCGCCACCGGCACCAGCGCGGGCGCCGCATGCCTGTTCCGGCCGCAGGACGTGCCGCCGCCGCAAGGCCAGCCGGTCACGCCACTTCAGAACGCGGCGACCTACATCGCCGACTGGCGGCAAGCCTCTTCTTCTGTCTGAAAATATCCCGGGGGACGCGCGCAAGGCGCGCGGGGGGCAGAGCCCCCGCACCGCCCCGAACCACGCGCCGTCCTAGCCCGGAGCCCGCTCTGCCCATCCGGCGAAAACACGCTCCAGCGCCACCACGATATAGTACAAAAGGATCCCCAGCGCGGCCAACGCGATCAGGACCGCGAACATCAGCGGGTAGTCCGAATTCGTCTTGCCGCTGTCGAACAACGCCCCCAATCCTCGCCCGTGCGGCGACACGATCTCCATCAGGTTCGTGCCGATGAAGGCCAGCGTCACCGCCACCTTCAGCGCGCCGAAGAACTCCGGCAGCGTTTTCGGCAGCGCGATCTTCCAGAAAATCGTCGCCTGCGACGCGCCCAGCGCCCGCAGAATGTCGCGGTATTCCGGTTCCAGCGTCGACAGCCCGATCGAGATCGACACGGCAATCGGGAAGAACGAGATCATGAAGGCGATGAGCACCGTATTGAAGTCGTGCTTGCCCACGAAGATCAGCGCCACGATCGGCACGACGGTCGCCTTCGGAATCGCGTTGAACCCGACCAGCAGGGGATACAACGCCTCGCGCATGGTGCGCGAAAAGCCCATGACCATGCCCAGCAGGACGCCAACCACGATGGCCAGCAGCAGCCCCACCACGGTCCGCCACAACGTCTGCCAGCCCATCACTAAGAACAATTCCCAGTACCGCGCAAACGCCGGCGGCAGGTCGGACGGCGAGGCCATCTTGTAGTTCGGCCAGCCGTTCGCCCAGACCAGCAACTCCCACAGGCCAAGGAAGACGATAACGGCGACGACAGGCACAAGGATCTGGCGCATCAGGTTCATGCCGGGGTCTCCTCGGCGGGGGCGCGGCCCTGCGCGATCTCGATCTGGTGACGCAGGATCGCCAGCATCTCAGCCGCCTCGGGCGTATACAGGTGATCAAGGTCGCGGTGGCCGGTGTTCGGCACATCCAGCACGTACTGCGTGCGGGCCGGACGGCCCGACAGCACGACGACCTGATCGGCAAGGAAAATGGATTCGCGCAGATCGTGGGTGATCAGAACGCCGGTGAACGGCTCTTTCGCCTTCACCTGATGCATCGTCTGCCACAGGTCCTCGCGGGTGAAGGCATCCAAAGCGCCGAAGGGCTCGTCAAGGATCAGCACCTCGGGCTGATGCACCAGCGCGCGGCACAGGCTGGCCCGCTGCCGCATCCCGCCCGACAGCTCGGACGGGCGCTTGTCCTCGAAGCCCTCCAGACCCACCAGCGCCAGAAGATAGCGCGCGCGGTCTTCCTGCTGTTTCCGGGTGGTCTTGGTCGGCACGATTTCCAAGGGCAGCATCACGTTCTGCAGGATCGTTCGCCATTCCAGCAGCACCGGGTTCTGGAACGCCATGCCCACGGTGGCGCGCGGCCCCTTCACCGGCTGGCCGTGCAGCTTTACGACGCCCTCGTCGGGTTTCATCAGGCCGGCGACCAGCCGTGTCAGGGTGGACTTGCCACAGCCCGACGGCCCGACCACGGCGACGAAGCCGCCCTCGTCCACGGACAGTTCCAGCCCGTTCAGCACCGGCAGCGGGCCGTCGGCCGTTTTATAGGCGTGCCGTACGCCCGTAATCTCGATCATCGATGTCATGTCATGTCCGTCCCGACGAGGTCCCCGGGCGCGCATCCCCACGCGCCCGGGTCTCCGGCGGCGCGCCCGCTCTCCCCCCGTGTCCCCTCCCCCGGCGCGGGGGAGGGTCAGGAAAGGGGGGGGCGGCGCCGCGCGCAGATAAGTTTGGCCGGGGGCGTCAGCACGCCCCCGCCCGCGTCACTTCAGCATCACCGGCTCTTCCGGCAGGTAGGCGTCGGTGAAATAGGCCGAAACGTCGGGCTCGTTCTGGAACTCGTAGACGGTGCCGATCTGCTCGACCGCGCTTTCCAGACGCGCCGGGTCGATGCCGCCAAGGCCGTTCTCCAGCACCCAGTCGGTCAGCACGTTGCCGTCGATCGTCAGCGCAAGGCGTTCGGTCTCAAGCTCGGCGTCGGCTGCGGGGTTCCGCTCCATCAGGCTCGGAATGACGGCAGCCGGATCGGCCACGGCATCGGCCCAGCCCTTGCCCACGGCTTCAAGGAAGGCGGTGACCAGTTCGGGGTTTTCCGCGGCGAAGTCCGTGTTGACGATGATCGCGTTGCCGTACAGGTCGACACCATAGTCGCTGTACATGATGACGCTGATGTCTTCCTCGTCGACGCCAAGACGCTTGGTGTTCAGGAAGGACGAGAAGTTGTAGCCGGTAACGGCGGCCACGTTGCCCTCGGCCAGCATCGGTTCGCGGGTCGGGAAGCCGACCGGCTCGACGGTGATGGCGTCGACGTCCAGATCGTTCTCGGCGGCGAAGATCGGGAACTGCGCCCATGCACCGTCGGGCGGCGGGGCACCCAGCACCTTGCCTTCAAGGTCCTTCGGCTCTTCGACGCCCAGCGACTTGCGGCCGACGATGGCGAAGGGCGGCGCGTCGTAGATCATCATGACAGCGGTGACCGGTGCGCCGGGGTTCTGGTCAAGGAACCGGATCAGCGAGTTGATGTCGGCGAAGCCCACCGGGAAGGCGCCCGTGGCGACCTTCGGGATCGCGTCCAACGAGCCGGAACCCGCCGTGATCTCGACCTCAAGACCCGCGTCGGCGAAGTAACCTTCGTCGATGGCGGTGAAATACGGGGCAGCCGGGCCTTCGAACTTCCAATCAAGCGCGAAGGGCATGCTGGTCTGCGCCATGGCTCCGCCGGTCAGCGCGACGACGGTCGCGGCGGCGGTCAGGATGGTACGGTGAAACAAGAGCTTCTCTCCTCTCTGTGAATCGTCCCGAGGCAGATTTTTCGAACCGCGTTGCGGCGTCCAGCAATCCCGGCCTGGAATGTACGCCCAAATAGCCATGCCTAATTATTAACCTTCATGCGGAGGGAATGAGCAAAATTCAGGTGCGTTTGAGTCACGCCGGCCAGACCCGCACCGACACCGGCACTCCAGTCCGCACACGGGACGGCACCGCTTAGCAGACACCAGAAACTTCTAGAAATTTCTGGTCGGCACAATCTTCTGGAAAATTGTGCCGTACCCCCGCGCCCAAATTTCGGGCTTGGGGGATGCGGCCCCGCAAGGGATCGGCGCAATCTGTTGTACCCCCACGCGAAACCGTGGAAAGTTGATCCCAAGGAAAAAGGGGCGCGAGCATTTCATGGCGATCACGGCATCCATCTACCACCTGACGCACTACAAGTACGACCGCCCGGTCACGCTTGGCCCGCAGATCATCCGGCTTCGACCTGCGCCGCACAGCCGGACCCCGGTGCTGTCGCATTCGCTGAAGGTTTCGCCCGGCGGGCATTTCGTGAACCACCAGCAGGACCCTTACGGCAACTGGCAGGCGCGGTTCGTGTTTCCCGACCCGGTCATGGAGTTCAAGATCGAGGTCGACCTGACCGCCGACATGTCGGTTTACAACCCGTTCGATTTCTTCGTCGAGGAATCCGCCGAAGCCTATCCGTTCACCTATGACGAGGCGATCCAGGACGACCTGTCGATCTACCTAAAACCCGAGCCGATAACGCCGCGGGTGAAGGATTTCGTGGCCTCGATCGACACCAAGGACATCAACACGGTCGACCTGATCGTGAACCTGAATACCCGGCTGTCGAAAGAGATCGGCTACGTCATCCGCATGGAACCGGGGGTGCAGGCACCGGAACAGACGCTAGAGATCGGCAAGGGATCGTGCCGCGACACTTCGTGGCTGCTGGTCAACGTGCTGCGGCATCTTGGCATCGCGGCCCGGTTCTGCTCGGGCTACCTGATCCAGTTGAAACCCGATCTTGTGGCGCTGGACGGCCCGGCAGGGACCGACCATGACTTCACCGACCTGCACGCGTGGTGCGAGGCTTATATCCCCGGCGCGGGCTGGATCGGCGTCGATCCGACCTCTGGCCTGCTGACCGGCGAAAGCCACATCCCGCTGGCCGCGACCCCGCACTATCGAAATGCCGCGCCGATCAGCGGCATGGCCACGTTCGCCGAGGTCGATTTCTCGTTCGACATGCAGGTGACGCGCACCGCCGAGCACCCGCGCATCACCAAGCCCTTCTCGGAAGAGGCTTGGGACGACCTCGACCGGCTGGGCGACAAGGTCGATGCGGCGATCCGCGACGCGGACATGCGGCTGACGATGGGGGGCGAGCCGACCTTCGTGTCGATCGACGACTTCGAGTCGGACGAATGGAACACCGCCGCCGTCGGCCCGCAGAAACGCGCGCTGGCCGATACGCTGATCCGGCGCCTGCGCGACCGCTTCGCGCCGGGCGGGTTCCTGCACTACGGTCAGGGCAAGTGGTACCCGGGCGAGACGCTGCCGCGCTGGACCTTCAGCCTGTACTGGCGCACCGACGGCAAGCCGATCTGGAAGAACGAAACGCTGATCGCGACCGAGGAAAAGCAGGACACGGCGACGCCGGACAACGCCGACAAGTTCCTGACCGGCTTTGCCGAACGGCTGGGCGTCGACCCCGGCCACGTTCAGCCGACCTACGAAGACCCGGCAGAGTGGATCCTGAAAGAGGGCGAACTGCCGCCCAACGTCACGCCCGAGGACAGCAAGCTGAAGGACCCCGAGGCGCGCGCCCGGATCGCCCGCGTGTTCAGCCGAGGGCTGGAAAACCCGGCGGGCTATGCCCTGCCCCTGCAACGCTGGCAATCGAAGGCGCAGCCCTCGACCCGCTGGCGCAGCGAGTACTGGAAGACGCGACGCGGCCACCTGTTCCTTGTGCCCGGTGACAGCCCCGTTGGCTTCCGCCTGCCGCTGGGTTCGCTGCCGCATGTGTCCCCGTCGGCCTATCCTTACACCTACCCTGCCGATCCGTCGGTCATCGAGGGCGAGCTGCCCGACCCCCACGCCGCGCTTGCGGGACGGCGCGAGAAGCTGCTGGAAGAACTTCAGCGCATCGCCGAGGAAGAGGCCGAGCAAAAGGCCGACATGGTGCCCGAGGTATCCTCGGATCACACCCAGCCGGTCAGCGCCGCCCGCGATGCGGGGCCGCGCCAGACGATCGTGGAACAGGGCGTCGACCCGGAGGGCGGCGAGGTCCGCACAGCCATCGCGATCGAGCCGCGCGACGGTCGCCTGTGCCTGTTCATGCCGCCGGTCGAGGCGGTCGAGGACTATCTCGAACTGCTGGCCGCGGCCGAGGACACCGCCGAGGAACTGGGTCTGCCGATCCACATCGAAGGCTACTCGCCCCCCAGCGACCCGCGCATGAACGTGATCCGCGTCGCCCCCGACCCCGGCGTGATCGAGGTGAACATTCACCCCGCCCGGTCCTGGGACGACTGCAAGGCGATCACCGAAGGCGTCTATGACGAGGCACGCCAGTGCCGCCTTGGCGCCGACAAGTTCATGATCGACGGCAAGCATACCGGCACCGGCGGCGGCAACCACGTCGTCGTGGGCGGCGCGTCCACGCTGGATTCGCCCTTCCTGCGGCGGCCCGACCTGATGCGCTCGCTGGTGCTGTACTGGCAGCGGCATCCGTCGCTGTCCTACCTGTTCTCGGGCCTGTTCATCGGCCCGACCAGTCAGGCCCCCCGCATCGACGAGGCGCGGCACGACGGGCTGTACGAGCTGGAAATCGCGCTGAGCCAGATCCCGCACCCGGATCAGGGCACGCCGCCGATGCCGTGGCTGACGGACCGTCTGCTGCGCAACCTGCTGACCGACGTGACCGGCAACACCCACCGGGCCGAGATCTGTATCGACAAGCTGTATTCCCCCGACGGCCCGACCGGCCGTTTGGGGCTGGTCGAGTTCCGCGGCTTCGAGATGCCGCCCGACCCGCGCATGTCGCTGGCCCAGCAATTGCTGATCCGCGCCCTTCTTGTCCGCATGTGGCAAAGCCCGATCGGCGGCAACTTCACCCGCTGGGGCACAACGCTGCACGACCGGTTCATGCTGCCGCATTACGTGTGGCAGGACTTCATGGACGTGCTGGACGACCTGCGGCAGCACGGCTTCGACTTCCGGTCCGACTGGTACGAGGCGCAGCAAGAGTTCCGTTTCCCGTTCTGCGGCGAGGTCACGGTCGGCAACGTGACGCTCGAACTGCGGCAGGCGCTGGAACCGTGGCACGTGCTGGGCGAGACGGGCGCCATCGGCGGCACCGTGCGCTACACCGACAGCTCGACCGAGCGGCTTCAGGTGAAGCTGACGGCGGCCGATCCCGGACGCTATATCGTCACCTGCAACACCCGCCGCGTGCCGCTGCGCGCAACCGACGAAAGCGGCGTGTCGGTGGCTGGCGTGCGGTACAAGGCGTGGCAGCCGTCGGCGGCGATGCACCCGGTGACCCCGGTGGACGCGCCGCTGACCTTCGACATCTACGACACCTGGACCGGCCGCGCGCTGGGGGGCTGCGTCTACCACGTCGCGCACCCGGGCGGGCGCAATTACGACACCTTCCCGGTCAACGCGAACGAAGCCGAGGCGCGGCGTCTTGCGCGGTTCGAAGCGCACGGGCATACCCCCGGCGCATACACGCCACCGCCCGAACATCCGCACCCCGAGTTCCCGATGACCCTAGACCTGCGCAGGCCACCCGATGTCTGACATGCCCGGCCGCAGCGGGCCTCCGGACTGGATGGCCCGTGCCGCGCGGCTTCTGCGCGACTACAAGCCGCTTGCCGGAGCGGCAGACGAACTGATGGACACCGAGGGCAACATCCGCCCTGTCTGGATCAACTTCCTGCAAGAACTTTCGGTGTTGCCGCAGGAAGAATTGCAACTCGCGGCCTCGCGCGGGGACCAGTACCTGCGCGATGCGGGCGTGTTCTTCCGCCACTACGGACCAGAGGACAGCGCCGAACGCGATTGGCCGCTGTCTCATCTGCCGCTGCTGATCGACATAGAGGAATGGCACCAGATCGCCGTCGGGCTGATCGAGCGGGCCGACCTTCTGGAACAGGTGATGGCCGACATCTACGGCCCCGGCACGCTGGTCCGCGACGGGATCATCCCGCCCGAGCTTCTGGCCGGCAACCCCGAGTGGCTGCGCCCGATGGTGGGGGTCCGGCCCCGGTCCGGCCATTACCTGCACCACGTGGCTTTCGACATCGGCCGTGGTCCCGACGGCGACTGGTGGGTGCTGTGCGACCGCACGCAGGCGCCGTCCGGCGCGGGCTTTGCACTGGAAACGCGCATGGCCACGTCGCGCGCCTTCCCCGACATCATGGGCCGCAGCAACGTCGTTCGCATCGCCCGGTTCTTCCGCCTGTTCCGCGACGCGATGCTGGATCTGCGCAACGGCGACGGCAGCCGGGTGGCGATCCTGACGCCCGGCCCGATGAACGACACCTATTACGAACACGCCTACATCGCGCGCTATCTCGGGTTCCTGCTGGTGCAGGGCGAAGATCTTGTCGTCCACAATGGCGACCTGATGGTGCACACGGTCAGCGGCCCGCAGCCGATTTCCGTTCTGTGGCGGCGGCTGGATTCGAACTGGATGGACCCGCTGGAACTGCGGGAAAGCTCGCAGATCGGCACGCCCGGACTTGTCGGCGCGCTGCGGGCCGGATCGGTCAACATGATCAACGCGGTCGGCTCTGGCGCGCTGGAGATCCGCGCGCTGATGGCCTTCCTGCCGCGCATCGCCGAGCACATGACCGGCAAGCCGCTGACGCTTCCGAACATCGCGACATGGTGGTGCGGCGGCGCGGCGGCGCGGGACTTCGTGAAAGCCAACCTCGACCGCATGACGCTGGACAACGCCATGTCCACCGGTCTTCCGTTCGACCACGACGAGCAGATCACGATTGCCGGGCGCAATCCCGACGGGGCCCAGATCGATCCCGCGCGCATCGACACGCTTGCGGGCGATCTTGCGGCGCAGGAAATCGTCTCGCTTTCGACCGCCCCGACGCTTGAAGACGGGCGGCTGGTTCCCCGCCCCATGAGCCTTCGGGTCTTCCTTGCCCGCACGCCAGAGGGCTGGCAGGTGATGCCCGGCGGCTTCGCCCGCGTGGGCAACACGTCTGAATCGGCGAACGTCGCGATGCAGAAGGGCGGCGCGGTCAGCGACGTGTGGATCGTCGGGCGCGAGAAGGATTCGGGCGAGACGCTGCTGAAACCGGCGGAAACCGGGTTCCGCCGGCGGCAGACCGTGTCGCTGCCATCGCGTGCGGCGGACAACCTGTTCTGGCTGGGCCGCTACACCGAACGGGCGGAACACAAGATCCGCCTGCTGCGCGCCTATCACCTGCGGCTGGCAGAGACCGGGCGCCCCGACCTGCCGCTGAACGAGTATCTTGCCGACTATCTCGAGGTACTGGGCTGCGAAACGCCCGAGGATTCGACCGAGGACGTGCGCGCCGCCCTGCGCAGCGCCGGCAGCATCCGCGACCGGTTCTCGGTCGACGGGTGGAACGCGCTGACCGACCTGCTGCGCACGATGGAACGGCTGGCGCCGAAGCTGCGGCCCGGCGACGACGCGGCGCGGGCGATGAGCGTGTTCCTGCGGAAGATCTCGGGGTTCTCGGGCCTTGTGCACGAGAACATGTATCGCTTTACCGGCTGGCGGTTCCTGTCGGTCGGCCGCGCGATGGAACGTGCGTGGGCCACCTCCAACGTCCTGTGCAGCTTCACCGCGCCGGACGCGCCCGAGGGCAGCAGCGACATCGCCATCGAGGCGGGCGACTCGATCATGAGCCATCGTCGGCGGTTCGCGGTCGGTGCCGGACGCGAGACGGTACTGGACCTGCTTCTGCTGGACGCGCTGAACCCCCGGTCGGTGCTGCATCAGCTGACCATGATGCACGAACACCTGCGCTATCTGCCGGTCCACCACGATGGCCCGCGCATGACGCCGGTTCTGCGGCAAGTGATGCGGATGGAAACCGACCTTGCCGTCGCCACCGCCGAGGATTTCGACGACGCCCGCCTGTCCGAGGTCGCGTCCGAGACCGCGGCCCTGACGGGTCTGCTGGCCCAAAGCTACCTGCGGTGACGGCCATGCTGTACGACATCAGCCTGAAAATCGCCTACGACTACGACAGCTTCGTGGACGCCGGGCGCCATATCCTGCGGATCGTTCCGGCGGATCTTCCGGGCGAACAGCGCGTCATCGCGTCCAGCCTGTCGATCGAACCCGCGCCGTCCGAGCGCGTCACGCGGCGGGATTTCTTCGACAACTCCTGCGTCGACATCGCCTATGACGACCCGGTGTCCGAAACCGAGTTTCGCGTCACCGCACGCGTCGAACGCTACGACACGCCGCCCGCGCTGGACGTGTCGCCCGACCTTGCGGCTTTGGCCAACGAACTGTCGCAGCACGCGTCCATCGGGCCCGCCGCCCCGCACCATTTCCTGTTCCCGTCGGAACGCGTCGGACGCCACCCCGAAATCGTAGAGTGGGCGCGGCAGGTCTCGGCGGACCGTGTCACCGCCTTCTCGATCGCGCGGACGATCTGCGACGCGGTTCACGACGGCCTGACCTTCGATCCCGAAGCGACGATGGTCGACACCCCCGTGGACGAGGCGTTCCGGCTGAAACGCGGCGTCTGTCAGGATTTCACCCACATCGCCATAGCGGCGCTGCGCGGGCTGGGCATCCCGGCCGGGTACGTGTCGGGCTATTTGCGCACCCTGCCGCCCGAAGGCGAAGAGAAGCTGGAAGGCGCGGACGCGATGCACGCATGGGTCCGGGCGTGGTGCGGCGCCGACATGGGCTGGGTCGAACTTGACCCGACGAACCGGATGCTGGCCGGGCTGGACCATGTTGTCGTCGCGCGCGGACGGGACTACTTCGACCTTGCACCCGTCAAGGGCGCGCTGCGGACCGCCGGCGCCCAGACGACCACGCAATCGGTGGACGTGAAAGAGGTTCACCAGACCTAGCCCTGAAGGTTCCGATGTTCTCGAACACTACACGCCGCCTGATCGAGTGGGGCGATTGCGATCCCGCGGGGATCGTCTTCAACCCCAAGTTCTTCGTCTATTTCGACCACTGCACCGCGCAACTGTATATTGCCGCCGGTTTCAGCCGCAGCACCATGTTGGAAGACTTCGGCGCCGTCGGCGCGCCCGTCGTGAAGACCGGGGCCGAGTTCTACATGCCCAGCACGTTCGGCGAAGAGGTCACGATCACCTCGACCGTGACACGCGTCGGGACCTCCAGCTTCGACGTCACCCACCGGCTGGAGAAGGACGGCGTGCTGCGGGTCGAAGGAAAAGAGACCCGGGTCTGGACGCTGCGCGATCCGGACAGCGGCAATCTCGTGTCGGCGCCGCTGCCGGAACCGCTGGCCAAAGTGTTTCGCGGCTAGGGTTTACGCGCGACGATATAAGGCCGCGCATCGCGGCCCTTCGAGGCATGGCGTTCCACCGCCTCGATCTCGAAGCTCGCATCACGGATCGCCTGTTGCAGGTCGTCCGCCGAGAACACGATGACGGTGGGCGCCATGCCTACCAGCCGCATCAGCGGAAGCGCAAGATACTGGATCAGCGGGCTCATGTCGGACAGGCAGGTGGT
The DNA here is from genome assembly GCF_029168315.1 of Psychromarinibacter halotolerans. Taxonomy (NCBI): domain Bacteria; kingdom Pseudomonadati; phylum Pseudomonadota; class Alphaproteobacteria; order Rhodobacterales; family Paracoccaceae; genus Psychromarinibacter; species Psychromarinibacter halotolerans. Next base: position 45,856 of record NZ_JARGYD010000005.1, on the reverse strand, counting down.
CTTGCTGACGAACAGGCCGCCGGGCACCAAAAGATCGGCGATGTGGCGCAGCGTGGCTGGCAGGTCCTCGACAAGGTGCAGGTAATTGAAGCCAAGCACCGCGTCCCACCGCATCGGCTCGCGCGCCATGTCCTCGGCCGTGGCGGCGCGGAAGTTAAGGCCTGCATCGGGCGCTTCGGCGGCCTTGGCATTGGCGATTTCGATCATGCCGGGGGAAATATCGGTGCCGGTATAACCCTCGACCCCGCCCGCCAGTCGCAACGCGGTGCTGCCGGTGCCGCAGCCTAGTTCCAGCACCTGCATGTCGGGGCGCAAAAGGCCAGCCGTGCGTTCCAGCGAACGGGTATAGCCCGCTTCGTCCGCGATCTTGCTTTTGGCGTACTTCGTTGCGGCCCGGTCCCAAAACCGCGCATCGCGTGCCTCGTTCATCCCACGTCCCCACCACATAGCCCGAGCGATGTCGTGACAGCCAATTATCGTTGACGCAAGGGCAATTGGCCAAACGGCAGTCCGCTTTCCGCAGTGCGCGGAAGGACAGCGACGGTTCGGGCCGGACTGCCGGTCAAAACGCCGTTTCGATTCGCCGTGCTCGCGGTGCCTGGGCATACGGACGGAAAGCCTAGTAAAATAGTCGGATTGACAATTCCGACTTAATCGCTCACCTTTTTGCGAGATCCACCAGCCACCCCGTTCGACCCGGGGAAGCCCGGGTATTGAACAACGGAGCGGAGCAATGACGACCTCGAAGGACTCGCCCCGCCGTGCAGAGGCTGGTGACCGACAGAGCCTCGTCGCGGCGGATATTCTGAACATTCTGGCCGAAAGCGGGCTGGCGACCAATCACGGCGTCGAATGGCTGCTGGACAACCTCGACCGCCGGTCCGAGGTGCGGGCATGACCTTCGAGGACAAGAAGGTGATCGACGCCCAGACCGGGTTTCCGACCTATCGCGCCGAAGACCTTGTGGCCGGTGGCCGCGAGGCAAAGATCCTGCTGGGCGACCAGTGCTACACGCTGCGCATCACCCGTGCGGGCAAGCTGATCCTGACGAAATGACCGGGACGCAGGCGCACACACGGCGCGGAGGCGCACCCGTCGGCTATATCGACGAACTGGATGCCGTCGGCGCCGGGGCGGTGAAGTACCTTCGCATGTGGAGCGACGGCCCCGAGGCTCAGGCCATCGCCGACCGCAACTTCGCGCTGCTCCTTGGCCCGCAGCAGGGCCCGGTCACGACCCGCGCGCTGGACCAGCTGATGCAGATCTGCGCCCGCTACGGGCGGCGGCCGCTGATGCGGCACGGCCAGACCTGCAAGTGCCTTGGCGGCGACGAAAGCTGCTTTGCCACCTTCGTCTCCACGGCCTGCGATGGCGACCGCGAGGATGCCCTGCTGATCGCGATGAACATCGTGCGCGCCGACATGGCGCCACAACTGGCGGACCTCGCCCAGACCTTCGGGCTGGCGCTGAAACGCATTTCACTTCTGTCGCGCCCCTCGGCGCGGAAGCACGTCGCCCAACCAACACTGCACTAGAAAAAGGACCACCAGCCAGATGCGACACCTCAAGACCGCCGCGAGCGCCACGGCCCTCACCCTTGGCCTGACCGGCAGCGTTTTCGCTGCCGATGTCTCGAAAGAGGCCGTTCTGACCACATATGCCGACATCGCCGCGGCCAAATACGCCGACAGCCTGACCACGGCCCAGACGCTGAAAGCCGCCGTCGACGCGCTGATCGCGGACCCGTCCGATACGACCCTGCAAGCCGCCAAGGACGCTTGGCTGGCCGCCCGCGTGCCGTACCAGCAGACCGAGGTCTATCGCTTCGGCAACGCTGTCGTCGACGACTGGGAAGGCAAGGTGAACGCATGGCCGCTGGACGAGGGCCTGATCGACTATGTCGACGGCTCCTACGGCGGGCCGACGGACGAGAACGAATTCGCTGCGCTGAACGTGGTCGCGAACCCGACCTTCACCCTGTCCGGTGAAGAGATCGACGCCACCGACATCACGCCCGACCTGCTGTCCGATACGCTGCACGAAGCCGACGGGGTCGAGGCGAACGTCGCCACCGGCTATCACGCGATCGAGTTCCTGCTGTGGGGCCAAGACCTTAACGGTCACGAGGCCGGCGCCGGCGCGCGTCCCTACACCGACTATGTTCAGGGCGAAGACTGCACCGGTGGCAACTGCGACCGCCGCGCTGATTACCTGTCTGCGGCGACCAACCTGCTGATCTCGGATCTCGAATGGATCACCGCCCAGTGGGAAGACGGCGGCGAGGCTCGTACCACGCTGATGGACGACGTCGATGCCGGGATCGTCGCGATGCTGACCGGCATGGGCAGCCTGTCCTACGGCGAGCAGGCGGGCGAACGGATGCGCCTTGGCCTGATGCTGAACGACCCCGAGGAAGAGCATGACTGCTTCTCGGACAACACGCACAACAGCCACTACTACGACGGTCTGGGCATCCAGAACGTGTACCTTGGCGAATACGCGCGGATCGACGGCAGCGTCGTGGAAGGCGCCTCGCTCAGCGATCTCGTGGCCGCGACCGACGCCGATCTCGACACCGAGATGCAGCTGAAGCTGTCGGCAACCATGCGCGCGCTGGGTCAGATCAAGACGACTGCGGAAGCGGGCTTCGCCTATGACCAGATGCTGGAACGCGGCAATGTCGATGGCGAGCGTCTGGTGATGGGCGGCGTCAACGCGCTGATCGACCAGACCGGCAGCATCGAGCGCGTCGTTTCGGTGCTGGAACTGGACCAGATCGACTTCGAAGGCTCGGACTCGCTGGACGATCCGGACGCGGTCTTCCAGTAAGAGCGCCTATCAGGACAGGAAAAGGGCGGCCCCGGTGGCCGCCCTTTTCTTTTTGCCGCCGGTCGTGGGCAGGTCAGCCTCCCGGGTCAGTTCCAGGGGCCGCCCCGGTCCGGTTTTCCGCGGGTGCTGGGGATGCGGCTGGACGTCATCGGCGCATCATCGGCCCGCGCGGCGGCATGGCGCGGCGCCGCGGCGGTGCCCTGCCCCGCCATTTCGCGCAGTGCGGCGATCCTGTTTTCCGTCGCCGGATGGGTGGCGAACAGGTTGTCGCGTTTGTGCGCGTGCAGCGGGTTGATGATGAACATATGGGCCGTCGCCGGGTTCCGCTCGGCCGCGTCGTTGTCGATCCGGGCGGCACCCGCCGCGATCTTTTCCAGCGCCGAGGCCAGCCACATCGGCTGACCGCAGATCTCGGCCCCGGCCTTGTCGGCGGCGTATTCGCGGGTGCGGCTGATCGCCATCTGCACCAGCGCGGCGGCCAGCGGCGCAAGAACCATCATCAGGATCGTGCCGATCAGCCCCATCCTTTCGCGGGCACCGCCAAAGAACAGCGCGAAGTTCGCCAGCATGGAAATCGCACCGGCGAAGGTCGCGGTGACGGTCATGATGGCGGTGTCGTGGTTGCGGATATGGGCAAGTTCGTGCGCGACCACGCCAGCGAGTTCCTCGCGGTTCAGGCTGCGCATCAGCCCCGAGGTCACCGCCACGGCGGCGTTCGCGGGATTGCGGCCGGTGGCAAAGGCGTTGGGCTGCGGCGTGTCGATCAGATAGACCTTGGGCTCGGGCATCCCGGCGTTGCGTGCCAGTTCCGACACCATGTCGTGCAGCCCCGCGCGGTCGCCCGGCGTCACGGGCTGGGCGTTGTGCATCCGCAGCACCATCTTGTCCGAGTTCCACCATGTGAACGCGTTCATCCCGGCGGCGACCACCAGCGCAAGCACAGCGCCGCCCGACCCGCCGATCAAATAGCCGATCCCCATGAACAGCGCGGTCATCGCTGCCATCAGCATCGCCGTCTTCACATAGCCCATCTGTCTCTCCGAAGGTTCATGCCGCAACCAACATGAATATGGGGCCGGTTCCACGGGCCGCAAGCCGGACCGCCGCGCGGGCGGGTGCGGGGCGTGACAAACCGCCCCTTTATTTCTGACAAATTCCATAGGATAAGGCCGCCAACACACCTGCCGGAGACCTCCTGCAATGCGGTTCCAAGCCTCTTTCCCGTTCTTCCTGCTGCTCGGCGCCGTCACGGCGCAGGCCGGGCCGCTGGACGAGCCGCACCTGCCCATCATCCCCCGTACCGAGGACGAGACCGCGCGGATCACCGGCGTCACCACGCCCGCCACCGATTTCGATGCGCCCGCCCGGTTCGAGGAAATGTCCGCCGGCGCCGCCACCGTTCGCGCGCGCGGCAATGCCGACGCCTTTTCGCAGCCCTCGGCCAACATCGGCTTCGAGGGAGAGCTGGAATTCAAGGTCGGCAACGGGCTGTTCAAGAAGATCTGGGTCTCGGCCCCGTCGTCGACGCTGGCCTCGGACGGGCTGGGTCCGCTGTTCAACGCGCGGTCGTGCCAGCGGTGCCACCTGAAAGACGGGCGCGGCCACCCGCCCGAGGGCCCGGACGACACCGCGATTTCGATGTTCCTGCGCGTCTCGATCCCCGGCAGCCCCGAGGACGGTATCGCCGAGATCGAGGATTACATCGCCACCCTGCCCGAACCGACCTATGGCACCCAGCTTCAGGACTTCGCCCTGCCCGGTCACGCGGCCGAGTACCGGTTGCAAATCGACTATGACGAGATCGAGGTGCCGCTGTCCGGCGGCGAGATCGCGCACCTGCGCGCGCCGACCTATACGGCGGCGGACCTTGGCTATGGCCCGCTTCACCCGGATGCGATGTTAAGCCCGCGCGTGGCGCCGCACATGCTGGGCATGGGCCTTCTCGAAGCGATCCCCGCCGCCGACATCCTTGCCAACGCGGACGAGGACGACGCGGATGGCGACGGCATTTCTGGCCGCGCGAACATCGTCTGGTCCGTGCAGCACGACATGCCGATGCTGGGCCGCTTCGGCTGGAAGGCGGGCAACCCCACGGTGATGGAACAGACCGCGTCCGCTTTCGTCGGCGATATCGGCATCTCGAACCCGCTGTTCACGTCGGGCGCGGGCGAATGCACCGACCTTCAGGCGGACTGCATGGCCGCGCGGCACGGCGATGGCGACGACCGCGTGTTCGAGATCGACCAGCAGGGTCTGGACCTTGTGACCTTCTATTCCAAGAACCTTGCGGTTCCCGCCCGGCGCGACGTGGACGACCCCGAGGTGCTGGACGGCAAGCGGGTGTTCTACGAGACCGGCTGTATTTCTTGCCACACGCCATCCTTCGTCACGCACCGGCTGGAGGGCGAATTGGCGCAAAGCTTCCAGCTGATCTGGCCTTACTCGGACCTTCTGCTGCACGACATGGGCGAAGGGCTGGCCGACCACCGGCCCGAGGCGCGGGCCGACGGATACGAATGGCGCACCCCGCCCCTGTGGGGGATCGGGCTGACCGAAACCGTATCCGGCCACACCTATTTCCTGCACGACGGCCGCGCGCGGTCGCTTCTGGAGGCGATCCTGTGGCATGGTGGCGAGGCACAAGCCCAACGCGACGCCGTGGTCGACATGCCGCCCAAGGACCGCGCCGCACTGATCCGATTCCTTGAAAGCCTCTGACATGCTGCGAACCTTTCTTTCCGGCCTTGCCCTGATCGCCTCTGCCGCGACCGCGCAGGCCTATGACATCGCCACGATCGTCGACCGCCACATCCTGCCCGGGTACGAGTCTCTGGCGCTTCGGGCCGCCGATCTGGACACCGCCGCGCAGGCCGATTGCAGCGCCGACAGCCACGATCTGCGCGCCGCATGGAACGCGGCCTTCGACGCTTGGGTGCGGGTCAGCCACCTTCGGTTCGGCCCGTCCGAGGACGCGGACCGCGCCTTCGCGCTGGCGTTCTGGCCCGACACGCGCGGGTTCACCCCGCGCGAGCTGGCAACCCTGATCGAGACTGAAGACCCCGTGATCGAAACGCAGGACGCGTTCTCGCATGTGTCCATCGCGGCGCGTGGCTTCTACGCGATGGAATTTCTGCTGTACGATGCGCAGTTCACCACGGCCGAGCCGGACGCCTACCGTTGCGCCCTTGTCCGCGCCGTGGCCCGCGATATCGAGGCCAACGCCCAAGCCATCCTTGACGGCTGGCAGGACGCCTATGCCGACGTAATGTTGACAGCGGGCGAGAACGACACCTTCCGCAGCCGCGAGGAAGCGGCGCAGCGGCTGTTTGGCGCGGTGGTTTCGGGCCTTCAGTTCACCTCTGACACTCGGCTGGGTCGTCCGTTGGGAACCTTCGACCGCCCGCGTCCCACCCGGGCCGAAGCGCGCCGGTCGGGCCGCGCGCTGCGCAACGTGGTGCTGTCTTTGGAAGGCACACGGCAACTGGTGCGCCTGCTGGCGGAAGACTCGGAGGCCGTGACCGATACGCTGGACGCCGCCTATGACCGCGCGTTCGAGCAGGCCAAGGCACTGGAAGACGACCCGGCTTTCGCGGGCGTCGACGACCCGCAGGGCCGGTTGCAGGTCGAGATCCTGCAACAAAACGTGGATCGCATCCGCACGTTGCTGGGCACCGACCTTGGGCCGCTGCTGGGCGTAGGGGCCGGTTTTAACGCAATGGACGGAGACTGATATGGCATCGCGGCGCGGATTCCTTGCAGGGCTCATGGCAACCGGGCTGACCCCCCGCGTCAGCTGGGCGGACGCCGGGGCACCCGCTTATCTTGCCGCGGCACAGCTGCCCGGCGGGGCCTATAACCTGTTCGGCCTGACCGACACCGGTGCCGAGGTGTTTCGCCTGCCCCTGCCCGACCGGGGCCACGCCGCCGCGGCGCATCCCTCGCGCCCCGAAGCAGTGGCGTTTGCCCGCCGCCCCGGCACCTTCGCCGTGGTGCTGGACTGCGCCTCGGGGCGCATCCACGCCACGCTCGAGGCGCCAGCCGGGCGGCACTTCTACGGGCACGGCGCGTTCTCTCCGGGCGGGGATATCCTGTTCACCCCCGAGAACGACTTCGAGAACGCGCGCGGCGTGATCGGCATGTGGGACGCATTGGACGGCTACGCCCGGATCGGCGAGTTCGACTCTGGCGGTGTTGGCCCGCATGACACCCTGCTGATCCCCGGCACCGACGTGCTGGCCGTCGCCAACGGCGGGATCGAAACGCACCCGGCGTCCGGCCGCGCCAAGCTGAACATCCCAATGATGCAGCCGAACCTGTCCTACGTGACCATCGGGGGCGAGCTTCTGGAAACGGTCGACCTTCCGCATGACTATCGCCGCAATTCGTTGCGGCATCTGTCGGTGCGCGACGACGGTCTCGTCGCCTTCGCGATGCAGTGGCAGGGCGACGCCGCTGACAGCCCGCCCCTTGCCGGCTTGCACCGTCGCGGCGGCGAAATGCGGTTCGCCTCTGCCGACCCCGAGGGCCATCGCCGGATGCAGGGCTATGCCGGAAGCGTGTCGTTCTCGGACAGCGGCGACCGCTTTGCCATCACCTCGCCGCGCGGCGGGCTGGTGCAGGTGTTCTCTGCCGACGACGCCCAGCTGGTCGAAACCGTCGAAAGCGAAGACGTCTGCGGCGTGAACGCCGGGGCGGACGGGTTCGTTTTCACCGCCGGAACCGGGCTGATTTCCAGCCCCGGCGCCGAGCTGTCGCGCCACGCGGTCGCGTGGGACAACCACCTTGTCCGCATTCCGTCACCTGTCCGGGGCTAAGCCTGCGACCTTATCAACTCTTTGCAGGATACCGGGGCGTAACCATAATTTGGTTTTGAGGTTGGCCGCGAATCTGGCAGAACGTCCGAATTGTGCAATTCGCGCCAGCTTCGCGAACACGGGACGGGAGCAAGCCATGAGGAAAGTGATCGTTGCAGCGGTGTTGACCGTTGTCTCCGCAGGCGCAGCCAACGCGAACGCGATCGAACGGGCGTGCCTGTCGTCGGCGCGGGCCGGGGCCAGCCCGCAACTGTGCGGCTGCATCCAGGCCGTCGCGGACCGGACGCTGTCTTCCAGCGACCAGCGGATGGCGGCGCGGTTCTTCAAGGACCCGCACATGGCGCAGGAAATCCGCCAGTCCGACAATGCCTCGCACGAGGTGTTTTGGAAACGCTACAAGGTTTTCGGCGCGACGGCGGAAAGCCACTGCCGCTGACGCGGGTCTCTGACGCCGCCCGTTAATCCGGGGCCTGTCCCCGGATCGCCTTCAGAAGACCGGCGGCGCCAGCCTCGACCAGATCCAGCGCCTCGTCGAAGTCGCGGGTATAATAGGGGTCAGGTACCGCATCGCGCCCGGTCTCTGGCGCGTAATCCAAGAACAGCTTGGGCTCGGTCCCACCCTCGGGCCGCAGGGCCTGAAGGTTCGACAGGTTCGAACCGTCCATCGCCAGCACAAGGTCGAAGCGCGTGAAATCGGCGGGTTTCACCTGCCGCGCCCGCTGCCCCGAAATGTCATAGCCCCGCGCGGCAGCCGCCTCGATCGCGGGCGGATAGGGCGCATCGCCGGTGTGCCAGTCGCCTGTTGCGGCGCTGTCGATGACAAGGTCCAGCCCCTCGCGCTTTGCCAGCGCACGGAACACGCCTTCGGCCATCGGAGAGCGGCAGATGTTGCCAAGGCAGACGAACAGGACACTTTGGATCATGCGACGCAGGAAATGACCTGCGGGCGGCAAGGTCAAGCGTTGCCGTGGCGGGCGGCGGCGGGCAAGGTCAGGGAAAGACAGGAGAAGGCGGATGCCGAAGATCGTAATCCTGACCGGCGCGGGGATTTCGGCGGAAAGCGGGCTGGGCACGTTCCGCGACGTGGACGGGCTGTGGACCACCTATGACCTGAACGACGTCGCCACCCCCGAGGGCTTCGCCCGCAACCCCGCGCTGGTGCACGACTTCTACAACGCCCGCCGCGAGAACTGCCTTGGCGCCGCGCCGAACGTGGCGCACGCGGCGCTGGCGCGGCTGGAACAGGGGCTGCCGGATGGCGAGGTTCTGATCGTCACCCAGAACATCGACGACCTGCACGAGCGCGCCGGAAGCCAGCGGGTCTGGCACATGCACGGCGAACTCGCCCGATCGCTCTGCGCCGCCTGCGGGCACCGCTGGGCGTCGCCAGCGGTCACCGCGCCGTCGGACCCCTGCCCCGCCTGCCAGCAGCCCGCAACCCGGCCCGACGTCGTCTGGTTCGGAGAGATGCCCTATCTGATGGACGAGATCTTCGAGGCCCTGACCGAATGCGACCTGTTCGTCTCTATCGGCACCTCGGGCGAGGTCTATCCTGCAGCGGGTTTCGTCCGTCTTGCGGGGGAAGCGGGTGCAGAGACGCTGGAACTGAACCTGGAAGCCTCGGCCAACGCGCGCGACTTCGACACGCAGATACAGGGCAAGGCGACAGAGATCGTGCCCGCTTGGGTCGCAGAGGTGCTGGAAAGCTGAGGCTACGCCACAAATGCAAACAGCCCCGTTCCCGGTGGAACGAGGCCGTCAGACAAGAAACCCGGAAGGGATCAGGCGGCTGCCTGAGCCTTCGCGATTTCTTTCTTGATCTTCAGAGCGTTCGCCGAAAGCTCTGCATCCTTGGCTTTCGCCAGGAACGCGTCGATGCCACCGCGATGGTCCACCGTGCGCAGGGCAGCGGCAGAGATCCGCAGCTTGACCGGACGGCCCAGCGTTTCGGACATCAGCGACACGTCGTTCAGGTTCGGCAGAAAGCGACGCTTGGTCTTGTTGTTGGCGTGGCTGACGTTGTTGCCAACCATCGGACCTTTTCCGGTCAGTTCGCAGCGGCGCGACATGGTTTCATCCTCGGCTAAAAGCGGGCAGACGCCGCACAAGCGACGCCTTGAATTCAGTTCGGGTGCTTTAAAGGCAATTCAAACCGGGCGTCAAGTGATTCATCCCGGTTTCGCCCCGGATTCCCCGGGCTTTGCCGGAACGTCCTTTTTCGACAGCCGACGGACCACGTCCTGCAACTGGTCGCGCAGGGCTTCGATGTCTTCCGCCGACATCCCGAACGCGTCGAACAGCGTCTCTGGCACCCGCGCGGCATCGGCCTTCAGCGCACGTCCGGCGTCGGTCAGGCCAACCAGCACGCGCCGTTCGTCCTTCGGATCGCGAGAGCGGCGGACAAGGCCCGCCTGCTCCATGCGTTTCAGCAGCGGGGTCAGGGTGCCGCTGTCCAGATGCAGCCGGTCGCCCAGCGATCCCACCGACTGCGGGCTGTCCGCCTCCCACAGCACCAGAAGCACAAGGTACTGCGGGTAGGTCAGGCCCAGCGGTTCAAGCACGCCGCGATAGGTGCGCGTGACAAGGTTCGACGCCGCGTACAGCGGGAAGCAGACCTGCAGGTCCAGCTTCAGAAGATCGTCGAACTTGTCCATCGCTCACACGGCTTTCGCGGTCACGGCCACGTCTATGTTACCCCGGGTCGCATTGGAATAGGGGCAGACCTTGTGCGCGGACGCGGCGATCGCCTCGGCAGTGTCCTGATCGACGCGCGCGATCTCGACATCCAGCTTCAGCGTCAGTTCGAAGCCGCCGGTGGCGTTCTGAGCGATCCCGACCGTGGCCACGACCTTGACGTCATCGTCCGACAGATCTGCCTTGTGCTTCTTCGCGACACCCATGACGGCGCTGCCGAAGCAGGCGGCAAACCCGCCAGCGAACAGTTGTTCGGGGTTGGTGGCGTCGCCGGTGCCGCCCATCGCCGTGGGCATCGCCACATCGGCGGACAGCAGGCCGTCGTCGGATTCGATATGGCCATTGCGGCCGCCGGTCGAGGTGACCGTGGAAGTGTAGGCAACCATCGGGAAGCTCCTTGCAGATTTATATCATTCACAATTAAATTGTGCGCAATTAGAATTCTGTCAAGGGCGCCACCTAGGCGAAAGGCGTGGGGGCAAAATCTTCTGGAAGATCCTTGTCAGCGCAGGGTGGCCAGCATCTGCTCTGCCGCAGCCGTCGGTGCCGTCTCGCCGCGCGCCACAGCCTCGCCCAGCGCCTGCATCCGCGCCTTCGCCTCGGCATCACCGGTCAGACGCGCCAGAAGACCTTGGCGGACTTCCTCTTCAAACCAGTGTCGCGCCTGATCCCGGCGCCGCCGATCCCAGTGGCCATGTTCACGACGCCAGTCGGTCAGCGCCTGCATGTCGGCCCATGCGGTGTCCATCCCTTCGCCCGTCAACGCCGAGACGGTCAGCGCCTTGGGAAACCCGTCCGGGTCCTGCGGCCGCTTGCGCAACAGCCGCAGCGCCCCGGCATAGTCCGCGCAGGTGCGGGCGGCGGCAGGCTTCAGGTCGCCGTCCGCCTTGTTCACAAGGATCAGGTCGGCGATTTCCATGATACCGCGCTTCACGCCCTGCAACTCGTCGCCCCCCGCAGGCGCAAGCAACAGAACGAACAGGTCGGTCATGTCCGCGACCATCGTCTCGGACTGGCCCACGCCCACCGTTTCGATCATCACCGCGTCATAGCCCGCAGCCTCGCACAGGCGGATCACCTCGCGCGTGCGGCGGGCGACACCGCCCAGCTGGGTCTGCGCCGGCGACGGGCGGATAAAGGCGTTGGGATCGCGGCTAAGACGTTCCATCCGCGTCTTGTCGCCAAGGATCGACCCGCCCGACCGCGCCGAAGACGGATCGACCGCCAGCACCGCGATGCGCATCCCCTGACCGGTCAGCGACTGGCCGAATGACTCGATAAAGGTGGACTTGCCGACGCCGGGCGTGCCGGACAGCCCGATCCGCAGTGCCTGCCGGTCGGGCAATGCGTCCAGCAACGCCGTGGCAGACGCGCGGTGGTCCAGCCGGTTGCTTTCGACCAGCGTGATCGCGCGTGCCAGCGCGCGGCGCTCTCCGGCTGCGACGCGGTCGGCGAGAGTCTGCGTGTCCGGTCCGGTCATCTGCCGCCCCTTTACTCCGCTGTCACCAAAGGCGACACGATGACATCTGTGTGCCCTTTCACCTGCGGGAATGTCCAGCCGATGCGCGTGTTTGCCCTTGTTCTGTGTGCCCTTCTTCCGGCCACGGCGTCTGCCGCCGACCGCATCGAAGCCCTGTACGACATCGCGATCCGGGGCTTCCGGGTGGGAGAATTGCGGCTGACCTCGGAAGAAGCGTCGGGCCGGTACTCGGTGGCGGCGGCGGTCGACAGCACCGGCGCTGTCGGGTTCTTCCGGCCGTTTTCCTACCGCGCCCGGTCGTGGGGCGCGGTGCGCGACGGCTTGCCCGCCCCCGACCGCTATACCGAGACGGCGGACACCGGGCGGCGGCAGTCCGAGGCGGAATTGGCCTATGACGCCGGTGTGCCGACCGTGGTGCGCTATGGCTCGCCGCGCCCTCCCGGCGCCGACAGCCCCGATCCAAGGACACAGGGCGGCACCGCCGATCCGCTCTCCGGGATCTGGGCCGTGCTGCGCGGCCCCTCGGTCTGCGGCCGGACCCTTGTGGTGTTCGACGGCGCACGGCGCAGCCACGTCCGGCTTGGCGCGGCCTCTGCGGTGGACGGCGGCGTGGCCTGCACGGGCGAATACCGCCGGCTAAAGGGCTTCACCGCCGATGAACTCAGCCGCCACGTCGCCTTTCCCATGACGGTAATCTACGCGCCCGACGCCGAGGGCGTGATGCGGGCCCGGCGGGTCGAGGTTCAATCGGTCTATGGCCTTGCGACGGTGGATCGTCGATAACGCGCCGATGACCGCCCTTCCGATCGACGACGCCGTTCCGGACCTGCTGACCGCCCTTCGCGGGCCCGGCGTTGCCGTCCTGCAGGCGCCACCCGGGGCGGGCAAGACCACGCGCGTGCCGCTGGCGATGCTAGAGGCCGGCCTGCCCGCCGAGGGCCGCATCGTGATGTTGGAACCCCGCAGGCTGGCCGCGCGCGGTGCCGCGGTGCGGATGGCCGAGGTGCTGGGCGAAGAGGTCGGACAAACCGTCGGCTACCGGATGCGGGGCGACACCAAGGTGTCGAAGACCACGCGGATCGAGGTGGTGACCGAGGGCATCCTGACACGAATGCTGCAATCCGACCCGGAACTGACCGGAATCGGGGCGCTGATCTTTGACGAATTCCACGAACGCAGCCTGAACGCGGATCTGGGCCTTGCGCTGGCATGGGAGGTGCGCGGCGCGTTGCGGCCCGAGATGCTGGTGCTGGTGATGTCCGCCACGCTGGACGCCGAGCCGGTGGCGCGGATGCTGGACGCGCCGGTCGTGACCTCGGACGGGCGGTCCTTTCCGGTCGATCTGCGCTGGCTGGACAAGCCCGTGCCCAAGGGCGTCTGGTTCGATACCGCGATGGCCGACCTGCTGGTGCAGGCGGCGTCCGAGACCAAGGGCGGCATCCTTGCCTTCCTTCCGGGAGAGGGCGAGATCCGGCGCGTACAGGCGGCGCTGGACGGGCGCTTGCCCCGCCACGTCCGGGTGCAGCCGCTGTACGGCGCCCTGCCCTTCACGGCCCAGCGCGCCGCCGTCTCGCCACTGGCCGAGGGGCGCAAGCTGGTGCTGGCGACGTCGATCGCCGAAACCGCGCTGACGATTCAGGACGTGCGCGTGGTGGTCGATGGCGGGCAGGCCCGGCGCGCGCGGTTCGATCCCGGCCGGGGCATGTCTCGGCTGGTGACCGAGCGGGTGACGCGGGCCGAGGCGACACAGCGGGCCGGTCGCGCCGGGCGGGTTGCGCCCGGCGTGTGCTATCGGCTGTGGACCAAGGGCGAGGAAGGCGGCCTTCTGGCCTTCCCGCCGCCCGAGATCGTGACCGCCGACCTGTGCGGTCTGGCGCTGGAACTGGCGCTGTGGGGCGTGGCGGGCACTGACGATCTTGCGTTGCTGACCGCCCCGCCCGAAGGCGGTCTGGACGAGGCGCGGGCGCTGCTGCGCGATCTGGGCGCGCTGGATGCGTCGGGGTCGATCACCGAACACGGGCGTCGACTGGCGGCGCTGCCGCTGCATCCGCGACTTGCACATATGCTGGAATCCGCGGGGCCTTCCGGTGCGGAGATGGCCGCACTGTTGAACGAACGCGACCCGCTGCGGGGCGAAGGCTGCGATCTGGCGCTGCGCCTGACGGCCCTGAAGCGACCGCGCGGCAACCCTGGCCTGGAACGGATCGCGTCCGAGGCGAAGCGGCTGGCGCGGCTGGCGCGCGGCACCGGCGGCGACCTGTCCCCCGCCGAGATGGCCGCGCTGGCCTATCCCGACCGGGTCGGGCTGCGGCGGCCTGGCGACGACCCGCGCTGGCTGCTGTCGGGCGGCACCGGCGCCCAGATGGACGCGGCCGATCCGCTGGCGGGCAGCCGCCTGATCGTCGCGACCGACCTTGACGGGCGCGGGCGCGAAGCGCGGATCCGGCAGGCGGTGGCCCTGACCGAGGCGGAACTGCGCAGCCTCTATTCTGACCGGATCGCGTGGCACGACGTCTGCCGCTGGTCCAAGCGTCACCGCCGGGTCGAGGCGCGGCGGCACGAAATGTTCGGCGCGCTGGTGCTGGACGACCGCGTCTGGAAGACCCCGCCCGCCGAGGCCTATGCCAGCGCCCTGCTGGACGCCGCGCGGGACGTTGGGCTGCCTTGGAATGACCGCGCGCGCAGGCTGCAATCGCGGATCGAACTGCTGCGCGCGCAGGGCGCCGACCTGCCTGACTGTTCCGACGACGGGCTGATGACCGCGTTAGGGGATTGGCTGTACCCGCACCTGCTGGGCCGCCGGTCACTGGAGGGGCTGGACCTGTCGGCGGCCATTCTGTCTCGGCTGGACTGGGCTCAGCAGCAGGATCTCGACCGACTGGCCCCCTCGGATTTCGAGACGCCGCTGGGCCGCAAGGTGCCGGTGGATTACGCCGGGGGCGTGCCGGGAATCGAGGTACGGTTGCAGGAGATGTTCGGCGTCACACGGCACCCGACCGTGGGGCCGGAACGGCTTCCGCTGCGGGTCACGCTGCTGTCCCCGGCCCGGCGCCCGGTGCAGGTGACGACCGATCTTCCGGGGTTCTGGGCGAACAGCTACGCCGACGTGCGCAAGGATATGCGCGGCCAGTATCCCAAGCATCCGTGGCCCGAAGATCCGACGCAAGCCGACCCCACCCTTCGGGCCAAGCCACGCAAGTAGCCGCCGAACCGGCCCATCGCCGATGTTCGATATGCAATCGTATCTGCGGGAATGACCGTAAAATTCGGCATCAAGAGCCTGATAAATGAAAAGACCGCCCAAGGGCGGCCTTTCCTGTCCAGATGCGCGGCTGCGGTCTTACTGACCCCACGGCCCGTGGTAGTCGGTGCCGTCCTTGTCGGTCCGCTCGAACCCGTGGGCGCCGAAGAAGTCGCGCTGCCCCTGGATCAGGGCGGCGGTTCCGCGGCCTTTGCGCAGCGTGTCGTAATAGGCCAGTGCCGACGACAGCGCGGGCACCGCTAGGCCATTGATCGCCGACTGCGACACCACCCGGCGCAGCGCCGGGATCGCGTCGTTAAGCATCCGCACGAAGGACGGCGCCAGCACCAGCGTGTCGCCCGGAAGATCCTCGCGGAAGGCGGTGGCGATGTCGTCCAAAAGCGACGACCGGATGATGCAGCCCGCGCGCCAGATCTCGGCGGCCGAGGACAGATCGAGGTTCCAGTCGAACTCGTCCGACGCCGCGCGCAGCAACGAGAAGCCCTGACTGTAGCCGATGATGCGCGCCGCCAGCAGCGCCCGTTCAAGGTCGCCCTCCAGCAGCGGCAGCGCGGTCTCTGCGCCCGGAAGTTCCTTTAGCAGCCCCTCTGCCGTTTCGCGCAGCGGCTTGCCCGCGGACCAAGACCGCGCGGCCACCGCGGCCTCGATGGTCGAGGGCGACTGTCCAAGCTTCAGCGCCTCGATCACGGTCCAGCGGCCAGTGCCCTTCTGACCCGCCATGTCCTGAATGATGTCCACCATCGGCGACCCGGTTTCCGGATCGGTCGCCCGCAGCACCTCGGCCGTGATCTCGACAAGGTAGGACTGAAGCGGACCTTGGTTCCACTCGTGAAAGATCTCTCCAATCGCCTCGGGCGAGCGGCCGTCGCCGTCGCGCAGGATGCCGTAGATCTCGGCGATCATCTGCATGTCGGCGTATTCGATGCCGTTGTGCACCGTCTTCACGAAGTGGCCCGCGCCATCGGGGCCCATGTGGGCGGCGCAGGGCACGTCCTGATATTTGGCGGCGATGGCTTCGACGATCTCGGACAGTTCGGCATAAGCCTCGGGCGCGCCGCCGACCATGATCGACGGACCGTGCCGCGCGCCTTCCTCGCCGCCCGACACGCCCATGCCGACAAAGCGATAACCTTCGTCCTTCAGGTCCGCCTCGCGGCGGCGGGTGTCGTTGAAGTCGGCGTTGCCCGCGTCGATGATGATGTCGCCCTTGTCGAGATGCGGCTTCAGTTCGTCGATCACCGCGTCGACCGGACCGCCCGCCTTGACCATGATGATGATCGCGCGGGGCGGCGTTAGCGCGGCGGCCATCTGGGCATAGTCCTGCGCCGGAACCAGCCGGTCCGCCAGATCGCCCGCGTTCGCGATGAAATCGTCGATCACGCTGGTCGTGCGGTTGTGGACGACGACGGGGAAGCCATTGTCCGCGATATTCAGCGCGAGGTTCGCGCCCATTACTCCAAGCCCGACGAGCCCGATGCGTGCTTCTGCCATAGTCGTCTCCAATTCCTGCTGGCGCTAACGTATGCGCGCAGGCGGCACAGACAAGCAAAAGCCGCCGAGATCGTGAAATCGCGGCGGCTTTGACTGGCTGCTATGCGCTCAGACGCCGAGACAATAGCGCATGATCGCCTTCTGGGCATGCAGACGGTTCTCGGCCTCGTCGAAGATGACCGAATGCGGGCCGTCCATCACCGCGCTGGTCGCCTCGTCGTCGCGGTGAGCGGGCAGACAGTGCATGAACAGCGCATCGTCCTTGGCATGTTTCATCAGCGCCTCGTTCACCTGATAGGGGCGCAGCTGGTTGTGCCGCCGCTCGCGTGCGGACTGGGGATCGTGCATCGACACCCACGTGTCGGTCACCACCAGATCGGCGCCGGTGACCGCCTTGACCGGGTCACGCTCGACAGTAAGCGGGCGGCCTTTGCCAGCGCAGTAGTCGAACCACGCCTTTTCCGGGTCCAGCGTTTCCGGGCCGGTGAAGGTCAGGTCAAAGCCGAACTGACCGGCGGCATGGGCGAACGAGGCGAAGACGTTGTTGCCGTCGCCGGACCACACGACCTTCTTGTCTGCGATCGGGCCGCGGTGTTCTTCGAAGGTCATCACGTCGGCCATGATCTGGCAGGGGTGCGTGCGGTTGGTCAGGCCGTTGATCACCGGCACGTCGGCATGCTCGGCCATCTCCAGCAGGGTCGCTTCCTCGAAGGTCCGGATCATGATCAGGTCGACGTAGCGCGACAGAACGCGGGCGGTATCGGCGATGGTCTCGCCGTGGCCCAGCTGCATGTCGGCGCCCGACAGCACCATCGTCTCGCCGCCCATCTGGCGCACGCCCACGTCGAACGAGATGCGCGTCCGGGTCGACGGCTTTTCGAAGATCAGCGCGACCATCTGACCGGCCAGCGGCTGGTCGTCGTCCTTCGTTCCCTTGGGGCGGCCGTTGCGCGCGGTTTTCATCGCCTGCGCGCTGTCGATGATCGTCCGCAGGTCATCGGTGTCGGTGGTGTGAATGTCTAGAAAATGTTTCATCATCAGGTCCTTGCGGCGATCCCCGGGCCGTTGCCCGGGGTGCCGTTCTTCCGGTTCGCCCGTGGAAAGGGTCAGGCGGGTTGCGTCATGTCCAAAGAAGCGGCGGCGCGGTCAAGGCGGGTGACCGTTTCGGCAAGCTCGTCGTCGCCGATGGTCAGCGCGGGCAGCAGGCGCACGGTGTTCTCGGCGGCGGGGACCAGCAGCATCTCTTGCGCATACCCGGCCTTGACCACGTCAGCGGCCTGCACGGCGGGCTTGCACACAAGACCCAGCATCAGGCCCTGCCCCCGGACGTGATCGAACACGTCGGGGTGTGCGGCCACCAGACCTTCAAGCTTCTGGCGCAGCATCCCGGCCTTGCGGTTCACGTCGTCAAGGAAGCCGTCAGAGGTCACGATTTCCATCACCTTGGCGCCCACGGCGCAGCCCAGCGGGTTGCCGCCATAGGTCGACCCGTGGGTGCCCGCAACCATGCCCGACGCGGCATGTTCGGTGGCCATCACGGCGCCCAGCGGAAAGCCCCCGCCGATGCCCTTGGCGACCATCATGATGTCAGGCGTCACGCCGGACCATTCATGGGCGAACAGGCGCCCGGTCCGGCCCATGCCGCATTGCACCTCGTCGAAGATCAGCAGCGCGCCGGTGGCGTCGCAGATCTCGCGCAGAGCCTTCAGCTGATCGTCGGGCAGCGGGCGGATGCCGCCTTCGCCTTGGATCGGCTCGATCAGGATGGCGGCGGTCGTTTCGTTCGCGGCGGCCTTCACCGCGTCGAGATCGCCGAACGGCAGGATGGTGAAGCCGGGCAGCAGCGGCTCGAAGCCTTTCGCCATCTTCTCGGTCCCCGAGGCGGCGATGGCGGCCGAAGACCGGCCGTGGAAGTTGCCGGTAAAGGTCAGGATCTGCGTCTTTTCCGGGTGGCCCGCGTCATGCTGATGCTTGCGCGCCATCTTCACGGCCAGTTCGCAGGCCTCGGTGCCCGAGTTGGTGAAGAACACGGTGTCGGCGAAGGTGTTCTCGACCAGCATGTCCGCCAGCTTTTGCTGCTGCGGAATGGTGTACAGGTTCGAGACGTGCCAGACGGCGTTCGCCTGCTCGGTCAGCGCGGCGACAAGGTCCGGGTTCGCATGGCCCAGCGACGTGGTTGCAATCCCGGCGCAAAGGTCAAGGAATCGGCGCCCCTCGGTGTCGATCAGCCAGCTGCCCTCGCCCTTCACGAAAGAAAGCGGGGCCCGGTTGTAAGTCGGCAGAACGGACGGGATCATGTCGATGGTCCTTGTATGGAAGCCTTTGAAGTGCCGGATAGACGGCAGGCTGTCAATGTTTAGGGGGTGTCGTGGGGCATGGTCCGGCAGGCCATGCGGGATCGTTCGCCGGCGACTTAGCGTCGGCGTCGTGCGGGAAGCGTATGTGCGCGTACGATCATGGCGGTGTCGATAGCGCAGGACCGCCGCGAAGGGAAGACCGTTGTGTCCGGCCGCGCAAAACAGCCGGAATGCGGCGGAAAATGCCGCAACTGCAGCCCGCACATGGCAGCTGACCTTGTATCCGCTGCCATGATCCATAAAATAGGGAGACCCAGATGAAAATCGGCCTTTCGCAGGCCGGGCGGCAAGGTGCCCGGCGCGAATGAGCCGTTGTGAGAGATTGAGGAACCGGACATGTCCTGGACCGACGAGCGCGTGGAACTTCTGAAGAAGATGTGGTCGGAAGGCCAGAGCGCCAGCCAGATTGCTAAAGAGCTGGGCGGCGTCACCCGCAATGCCGTGATCGGCAAGGTGCACCGTCTGGGCCTGTCGAACCGCGCCAGCGGTGGCGGCGCAGCTGCAGAGGCGAAACCGGCAGAGGCTGAAAAGCCCGCGCCCCGCGCCGAACCCGCGAAGCCCGCGCCCAAGCCCGAGCCTGCGAAGGCCGCAGCCCCCGCGGCGGAACCGGAAAAGCCCGCGCCGGTGGCGCGCAAGGCGATCATCCCGGCGGGCCAGCCTTTGCCGCCGCAGCCTTCCGCGAACGAGATCAGCCCCGAGACGCTGGCCAACGTGCGCGAGATCGAGAAGAAGGCAAAGCGCATCAGCCTGATGGAACTGACCGAGCGGACCTGTAAATGGCCCATCGGCGACCCGGCGACCGATGATTTCTGGTTCTGCGGTCTGTCCGTGCAGGCGGGCAAACCCTATTGCGAAGCCCACGTCAGCGTCGCGTTCCAGCCGATGAGCTCGCGCCGCGACCGTCGCCGCTAAGGCGTATCGCCAGATTGAATGTTGAAACGCCGCCCTTCGGGGGCGGCGTTTTTCTTTGTCTCGCGGTGCAGGTCGCGGTCAGTTTCCACCCAACAGCTTCAGAAGCTCGCCCGCCGCGCGGTTCGTCAGTTCCTCTTTCAGCGTGTCCTCGATGTTGTCGAGCGAGTCGACCTCGACCCCGAGTTCTTCGCTGATCTTGTCGGTCACGACGGTCTCCGCGCGGGTCTTGAGCTCCTCGATCTCGTCCCCGAATTCCTGTTCGACAAGCGATTCAAGATCCAGCCGGAACCGGGGATCGGCCCACGGCCCCGAGATGATCAGCGGAACGCGCAGCCCCTGCCCCGTCTGCTGTTCCAGCAGGACCGGCAACAGGCGATAGTCGAGCACCTGCTCGCCAAGCCCCACGGTGCCCTCTCCGGTCGCGGTCAGAAGCGGCGCAGCCAGCGCGAGGTCGTCATTGCGCAGGACGCCGCCGTCGATGGCGAAGGTCATCGCGACGCTGTCGAAGATCGTCTTCTGCCCCTCGCCCACGTACGAGGCGTCCATGTTGCGCACCATCCCGGCAATATCGAGCCCGCGCAGTTCGCCCTGCCCCAGCCCCAGCGCGCCATCGCCGGACAGGCTGCGCATCAGCGCGTCGACGCTGTTGCCGACACCAAGAAGGTTCAGCGTGAAGTCTGCCGGGGCGTCCAGCCGGTCATAGTCCGCTGCCTGTTCCAGCAGCGGTTGCAGCGCCAGCCCAGCGCCGGTCAGGTTGGCACGGACCGAAAGCCCACCGTTGCCGTTGACCACGAAGGCCCCCGCCACGGTGCCGCCATAGGCGCCAAGCTCGCGAAACTCTGTCAAGGCGCGACCGTCGGCCAGCGTGGTGCGCAGGTTGGTGCGGCCCAGCGTCACGACCCCAAGGTCGATGCTTTCGGCCTGCATCGAGATGTCCGCGTTCGCGGTGTGCAGCGCGCTGACATCGATGCTGTCGGTCGGCCAGCCGGTCGCCGCTCCATCCCCGGACGCGCCACCGCCGCCGCCATCGCTGCCGCCGCCAAGCGCCGACAGATCCAAAGCCCCACCTGTAATCCGCCCCACGATGTTCGGCTTCGCCCCGGCAAGATCCACGTCCGCCTCGACCGCCAGCCGGTTTCCGTCCAGCGTCAAAGTGCCGTCGCGCAGGGTCAGGCGGGCCTGATCCGTCGCGGTGACTTCGGCGTCCAGCGCGATCCGGCGACCCAGCCCCTCGGGGATCGCGGGCGCGGGCTGGTCCAGCAGCGCGAACAGGTCCGTCATCGCCGCGACATCCGCGCTTAGGCGCCCGCCCGCCGCCACCGGCGACAGGCCACCGCGCCCCTCGAACGACAGGCTGTTGCCGCCGACGGTCGCGGCCACGCTGACCGGCACCGCACCGGCCTGCAAAAAGGCGGACAGCTGCGACACAGCCACCTCGGCGCCGATCGGCTGCCCGTTCATCACCGCAGAGACCTGCGCATCGGCGGCCCCCGCGAAATCGGGAAGGTGGGCGGTCAGGTCGATTGCAGAGACCTCGGTCCGGCGTCCGGCGGCATGGTCGATGAACACGACATGCCCGGCGGTCACCCGCGCTTCGTCCACCGCGAAGACCGGCAGACCGCCCGGCGTTTCGACCGTCTCCGGCACATCGTCGGGCTGCGCGGCCTCTGCCGTGACCGGGTCGGACATATCCCAGTTGCGACGGCCGTCAGCGGCGATCTCCAGCAACACCTCTGGCGCGTCGGCGGCCACATGGGTGATGTGGATGTCCCCGCCGATCAGCGCCATCAAGTCGACGCCGAGCGACAGACCGTCCGCCGTCAGCAGCGGCCCGGCATCGGACCAGTCTGCGTTCGCGATGGTCACAGGACCGGTCGAGACGCCAACGACGGGGTAGATCGACGGGCGGATGTCGCCCGCGATGGTCATCTCGCGGCCCGTCGCCGCCTCGAACCGTTCGGTCGCGATCCGCGCGATGCGTTCGGTGGGAAACAGAACCAACGCTCCCAGCCCCAGCGCCAAGACGGCGACCAGCGCCAGTCCAATTCTGACGATCCAACGCATGTATCCTGCCCCTGCCTGCCCTGTTTCCCACAGGATAGGCAGGGCGCGCGTATCACTCAAGCAGGGCGGTGCGCGGGCCGGAAAACCGGCAAAGCGTCACCGCCCGCCCCGGCTGTCACCACTGGCCGGACAGAAAGACCGTATCGGCCCGAGAGGTGTCGCTGGGCGGCAAGCCCATGTCGCGCCGCTGTTCGGGGGTCAGGCGCCGCATCTTCTGGTTTTCGCGGTACTGCGCGTCGCGCTGCATCAGCCAAGCCAGCAGGCCCTTGCGGCGGGTGACTTGGGGAACGTAACGGGCGGTGGTGGCGGTCCGGGTGGTCATCTTTCCAACTCCTTCTTGGTGTGTCGTGGTGGCTTCGTTGGATCCACTGTCGCAGCCCGCCGTTTATCTGCCGTCAAAGCCCACCGGATTTCCGGGTGGTCTTCCGTCAAAAGGGCGTCAAAAATGAACCCGCCGGGATTCACGATGCGACACGAGATGGAAAACAGGCTGGAACTGCGGATCGACGGGCCGTTCGAAGCCCGGGACTCCACCGGCGCGCCGGTAAACGGCCTGTCGGCGCGCGGCCGTGCCATGCTGGCCATCCTTGCCCTGTCGCCGGACAGCCGCGCCCCGCGCGAGACGCTGGCGACGCTGCTGTGGGGCGACCGCGCCGAAACGCAGGCGCGCGGCTCGCTGCGGCAGGAACTGTCGGCGCTGCGCAAAACGCTGCCCGAGGGCACCCTTATCGCGGATCGCGACGTCGTTCGGCTTGTCGGCGCCACGATCGCCCCGCCGCCCCCGGGCGCGGTGTTGCTGGACGGTGTGGCGATCAGTTCCGGCCCGTTCGAGGACTGGCTACGCGACGCGCGGGCGCGACGGGCCGACGACCTTGCCGCTGCCGCACTGATCGAGGCCCGGCAGACGCTGGCGGCCGGTGACGGCCCGGCGGCGCAGGCCTGTGCGTCCCGCGCGCTGGACCACGCGCCGGACAACGAAACGGCGGTCCGCCTTCTGATCGAGGCCGTGACCGCCGGGGGCGACCGGTCGACCGCGCACGCGGCCTTCCGGCGTTTTGCGGAACGGCAGCACACGGAATACGGCATAAAGGTTCCTGAGGGCTTGCAGGCGCTGGTGGACGGCATGACCGACGCCACCCCGGCCACGGCCCGACCCGCGGGACGCGAGCCCGCCATCGCCGTCCTGCCCTTCGACGAACTCAGCAGCGGCGCCGGTGACATGTTCGCCGATGGCGTCGTCGAAGAGATCACCGGCGCGCTCAGCCGGGTGCAGGCGTTCCGCGTCATCGCCCGCCAGTCCGCCTTTGCGCTGAAGGGCAAGGCGCTGGACGTGCAAGACACCGCGCGCCGGCTTCGGGCGGACTATCTTGTGGAAGGGTCGGTACGGCGGTCCGGCGACCGGGTGCGGATCGCGGTGCAACTGGTCGGGGGCGAGACCGGCGAAACCCTGTGGTCCGAACGCTACGACGACCGGATGGACGACCTGTTCGACCTGCAGGACCGCATCGCGGCGCATGTCGCGGGGCAGTTGGCCCCCAGCCTGCGCCACGCCGAGATCCTGCGCGCCCGCAGTTTCCGCCCCGAGGACAGGTCGGCCTACGATCTGGTCCTGACCGCGCTGCCCCACTTCTGGGCGCACCAGAAGGCCGAGAACGCCCGCGCCGTAGACCTGTTGAACGCGGCGCTGGCCCGCGACCCGGACTACGGCCCCGCGCTGGCCTACAAGGCATGGGCGCTGGCGCAAAAGCCGTCGTACATGTGGTCGGACGATCCCGACACCGATCACCGCACCGCCATCGCCACCGCCCGCGCCGCGCTTGACCGGGTGGGGGATCATGCGCCGTCGCTGGTTGCCATCGGCGCCGCCTTCACCCTGTCCTCTGCCGAGACGCGGCTGGCGGAACGGCTTCTGGACCGCGCGCTGACGCTGGACCCGAACAACGCGTGGGGCCTGATGCGGCGCGGCTGGCTGTACACCTACATCGACCGTGCCGCCGACGCGCTCGACGTGTTCGACCGGGCCGAGGACCTGAGCCCACTGGACCCGTTCCGGTTCAACATCTTTTTCGGACAGGCCGTCGCCGTGCGCGTGCTGGGCCGCTATGACGAGGCCGTCCGCCTGATCCACGAGGGTATGCACGCGAATCCCGGATGCACATGGGTCTATCGGGTGCTGGCTGGCATCTACAAGCTGATGGGCCGCGAGGCGGATTCGGATGCCGCGCTGGCCAAGCTGCTGGACCACTACCCGCACCTGACCGCCCGCTACCTGCTGGACTGCATCCCGCCCGCGGCACGCGACTTCCAGCCGGATTACGTCGACGCGCTGCGTCGCCTTGGGCTTCCGGAAGGATGAAAGTGCGGTGACCCTGTGCCTTCATCTGCACGGTCCGTTCCGGGTGACCAGCGACGGCGAGATCGTCCCTTCCCTGTCCCGGCGCGGACAGGGTCTGCTGGCCTTCCTTGCCCGCCAGCCGGACATGCGGGCCGAGCGCGGGCTGCTGGCCGACTTGCTCTGGTCCGACAGGGCGGAGGCACAGGCCCGCGCTTCGCTACGACAGGAACTCACCACGCTGCGCCAGCGCCTGCCAGAGGGCGCGGTTCAGGCGGACCGGCAGGCCGTCTGGCTGGACCCGGGGCTGATCCGCGTCGTGGAGGGTCCCGGCACCTTCCTGCAGGGCTTCGACCTGCCGTCCGAGGGTTTCGAGGATTGGCTGAGGGCAGAGCGTTCCGCGCACGAAGACCTGCCCCCGGCGCCCGCCGACGCCAAGCCACCGCGCGCGTCCCGCCCCGCCCTGGCGGTGCTGCCTTTCACCGAGATCGGCGTGCCACCCGAAGACATGTTCGCGGACGGTGTGGTCGAGGAGATCACCGGCGCCCTCGGGCGCGTGCGCGAATTCGACGTCGTGGCGCGGCAGTCGGCCTTCGCCCTTGGTCCGGGGCCGGTCGACGCGCGGATGGCAGCCGAGACGCTTGGTGCGACCTACCTTGTGGAAGGCTCGATCCGACGCGCGGCTGACCGGGTGCGAATCTCGGTGCAACTTGTGTCCGGGACAAACGGGCGCACCTTGTGGTCAGCCCGGTTCGACGACCGGCTGGACGACCTGTTCGACCTGCAGGACCGGATCGCCGCGCAGGTGGCCGGCCAGCTTGCGCCGAACCTGCGGCTGGCAGAGATCGACCGCGCCGGCGCACGCCCCCCGGCGGACCGCACCGCGTACGACCTGATGCTGACCGCGCTGCCGCATTTCTGGACACTGCGCCCCGAGGACAATCTTCGCGCAATCGACCTGCTGGGCACGGCGGTCGACCGCGAGCCAGAGTTTGCATACGCGCTAGCCCTGAAGGGCTGGGCGCATGCCCAGCAGGCCGTTTACATGTGGGCCAGGGAGCCCGCCGCCGAACGGGCCACGGCTTTCGCGCTGGCTGACAGAGCTGCCGAACTGGTGGGGGACCACGCCCCGACCCTGACCGCGATCGGCGGGGTCTACGGGCAGGCTGGCGACGACCGGAAGCTGGCAGAAACCTATATCACGCGGGCGCTGGACCTCGATCCGTCGAACGCATGGGCGTTGATCCGCAAGGGATGGATGCATCAGTACACCGGCGAGGTCGACGCGGCGCTTGAAACCTTCGACAGGGCAGAACGCCTGTCCCCGCTCGATCCGTTCCTGCACCAGATCGTGTTTGGCCGCGCCGCGACCCATTACCGCTGGAGCGAGGACCCGACCGAAGGTCTGCACATGATCGAAGCCGGGCTGCTGCGGTTTCCCGGCGTCTACTGGCCCTTGCGCATGGTGGCCGTCGCGAATGTCCGCTTGGGCCGCATGGTCGCCGCCCGCACCGCAGCCGCCCGGCTGATGGCACACCTTCCGCACCTGACGATCCGCTACCTCAAGGCGGGGCTGCCCCCGATCGCCACCCATTTCAACGACGACTATTTCAGCGCGCTTCACGCAGCCGGCATACCCGAATGACCGCTTCCGTCAGCGCCGCTTAGGCCCTATATCGCGCGCATGTCCCAGAATCCTCCCGACCTGCGCCCCGACCTGGCGCGCGCCCGCATTTCCGAGACCCGCCGCGACGGCCAGCCGACCATCGGCATGGTCTCGTTGGGCTGCCCCAAGGCGCTGGTCGACAGCGAGCGCATCCTCACCCGCCTGCGGGCCGAGGGCTATGGCATCTCTGCCGACTACGGCGGGGCGGACGCGGTCATCGTGAACACCTGCGGCTTTCTCGACAGCGCGAAGGCCGAAAGCCTCGACGCGATCGGCGAGGCGCTGGCCGAGAACGGGCGGGTCATCGTGACCGGCTGCCTTGGTGCGGAACCCGAGTACATCACCGGCGCGCATCCCAAGGTGCTGGCGGTGACGGGCCCGCATCAGTACGAGCAGGTGCTGGACGCGGTGCACGGCGCGGTGCCGCCCGCGCCCGATCCCTTCGTGGACCTGCTGCCGTCGACCGGGATTTCGCTGACGCCCCGGCACTACAGCTATCTGAAGATCTCGGAAGGCTGCAATCACGCCTGCAAGTTCTGCATCATCCCCGACATGCGCGGCAAACTCGCGTCGCGCCCGCACAAGGCGGTGCTGCGCGAGGCCGAGAAACTGGTCGAAGCCGGCGTGCGCGAGTTGCTGGTGATCAGCCAGGACACCTCGGCCTACGGCACCGACTGGAAGGACCGCGACGAAAAGGCGCCGATCCTGTCGCTGGCGCGGGACCTTGGCCAACTGGGCGCGTGGGTGCGGCTGCATTACGTCTATCCCTACCCGCACGTCCGCGAACTTGTCCCGATGATGACCGACCTGATGGCGACGGGCGGCGTGCTGCCGTACCTCGACATCCCGTTCCAGCACGCTCACCCGGACACCCTGCGGCGCATGGCCCGCCCCGCCGCCGCCGCCCGCACGCTGGACGAAATCGCCGCGTGGCGCGCCGCCTGCCCCGACCTTGCCCTGCGCTCGACCTTCATCGTCGGCTACCCCGGCGAGACCGAGGCCGAGTTCCAGACCCTGCTGGACTGGCTGGACGAGGCCCAGCTCGACCGTGTCGGCTGCTTCAAATACGAGAACGTCGACGGCGCCCGGTCCAACGCGCTGCCCGACCATGTCCCCGAAGAGGTCAAACAAGACCGCTGGGACCGGTTCATGAAGAAGGCGCAGGCGATCTCGGAGGCGCGGCTGGAAGCGAAAGTCGGCAAACGGATGCAGGTCATCGTCGACCTTGTCGAAGAAGACGCGGCCACCTGCCGGACCATGCACGACGCGCCCGAAATCGACGGCAACCTGTTCATCGACGAAGGTTTCGAGGGCCTGTCCGCGGGCGACATCGTTACCGTCGAGGTGGATGAAGCCGGCGAATACGACCTTTGGGGCCGCCTCGCCTGAAACCCGCCGACGGGACGGTGTCTTCCGTTGCGCAGGCGAGGGGCCAGCCCCTCGCGCTCCCCGGGATACTTGAGGACCAAAGATCTTCAAACGGGCCCTCTTTGGTCCTCAAGTATCCCGGGGTGAATGCGCCGCAGGCGCAGAGGGGCAGCGCCCCTTACTGCTTTGACTCCGGATTACATGTGCCGAAACGAAAAAGGGCGCGGTCACGGTGTCCGTGACGCACGCCCCTTAATCCGTAGACGAGTGTCCGACTAGGCGGACTTGTCCAGAATGACGCCGACAGATGCGGCGATCACGTCAACGTCGGCCAGACCGTCCACGCGCTGCAGCTTGCCCTTGGCGTGGTAGTAGCCAAGCAGCGGCGAGGTCTGCTTGTAATAGGCCAGCAGCCGCGTCTTGAGGCTTTCCTCGTTATCGTCCGCACGGCGCTTGAATTCTGTGCCGCCGCACTTGGTGCACTTGCCGTCGGCCGGGATCGGCTTAGTCTGGTCGTGGTAGACCTCGCCGCAGGTGCCGCAAGTCGAGCGGCCGACGATGCGGGCGACCAGCGCCTCGTCGCGGACGCGCAGTTCGATCACGCAGTTCAGCGTCTCGCCCATGTCGGCCATCAGCGCCTCGAGCGCGTCGGCCTGTGCCAGCGTGCGGGGGAAGCCGTCGAAGATGAAGCCGCCGCCGGACTCGCCGGATTCGAGCTTTTCGCGGATCAGGCCGATCACGATCTCATCGGTCACCAGATCGCCACGGTCCATCACCTCGGCGACCTTCTTGCCCATCTCCGTGCCGGAGGTGCGCGCTTCGCGAAGCATGTCGCCGGTCGACAGCTGAACCATGCCGCGTTTCTCGACCAGGATACGGGCCTGGGTTCCCTTGCCGGCGCCCGGCGGGCCGAGCAGAATGATGTTCATCTTGGACTGTCCCCTAAGCTTTCGGCGCGGGAGCTGTCCCGCGCCGTCTCCTCTCCAAATTAGTGCGCTCGTTTCAGCGCCGTGCCGGACCCTTTTTCGGGCGGCGTTTCCCGCGAAGCTGGGATTTCTCGATCAGGTCTTCGTACTGGTGCGCCAGAAGATGCGACTGGATCTGCTGCACCGTGTCCATCGACACCGACACCACGATCAGCACCGAGGTGCCGCCGAAGTAGAAGGGGATCGTGAACTGCGAGCGCAGGATCTCGGGCAGAAGGCAGACCGCCGTAAGGTAGGCCGCGCCAAGGACCAGAACCCGCGTCACCACGTAGTCGAGGTATTCCTCGGTCTTCTTGCCGGGACGGATGCCGGGAACGAAGCCGTTCTGCTTTTGCAGGTTCTCGGCCACGTCGTCCGTCTTGAACGAGACATTGAACGTATAGAAGAACGTGAAGAACACGATCATCGCCGCGAAGAACACAAGGTACAGCGGCTGGCCGGGGCCGAAGTAGGCCAGGATCGTCGACATCACGGGGCCGGTCTGGCTGCCCGAGAAGGTCGAGATCGTGGTCGGCAGCAGCAGCAGCGACGAGGCGAAGATCGCCGGGATGACGCCCGCCGGGTTGACCTTGATCGGCAGGTGGGACGACCCGCCTTCGTACATCTTCATCCCGGCCTGACGGCGCGGATACTGGATGTGGATCTTCCTGAGTGATCGTTCCATGAACACCACGAAGGCGATCACCGCGACCACCATGACGATCACGCCCACGATCACTGCCGGGCTCAGGGCGCCGGAGCGGCCCGAGGCGAAGAACTGTGCCAGCGCGGTCGGGATCTCGGCCACGATGCCCACGAAGATGATCAGCGAGATACCGTTGCCGATGCCGCGTGCGGTGATCTGTTCACCCAGCCACATCAGGAACATGGTGCCGCCGACCAGCGTGATCACCGTCGCGGCGCGGAAATACCAGCCCGGGTTGGTGGCCAGATCGCCCGCTTCCAGCGAAACGGCAAGGCCATAGCCCTGGAACAGCGCCAGCGCGACGGTGCCGTAGCGCGTCCACTGGTTCAGTTTCTTGCGGCCCTGCTCGCCCTCTTTCTTCATCTGCTCCAGCGCCGGCACCATTGCCGCCAGCAGCTGAACGATGATCGAGGCCGAGATGTAGGGCATGATGCCGAGGGCGAAGATGCCCATGCGGCTGATCGCGCCGCCGGTGAACATGTTCAGGACGCCACCAAGACCGGCGGTCGCCTGTTCCATGAACTCGCGCAGCGCGTTGCCATCGATGCCGGGCACCGGGATGTAGGTCCCAAGCCGGTAGACGATCAGCAGACCGATGGTGAAGAAAATCCGCTGCCGGAGCTCGGTCGCCTTACCAAAGGACGACCAGCTCATGTTCGCGGCCATTTGCTCGACTGCCGATGCCATGCGCGATCTCTCTCAAAGATGCGCCGCCTCACGGTCTCCCGGGGCGGCGCTTGGAAACACAGATAGCGATGTAAGCGCCAGTGACGGCGCTCACAACCACTTACTCGGCCGCTGCCGGGGTTTTGACGGTCAGCGAGCCGCCGGCCTTCTCGACCGCTTCGACCGCCGATTTCGACGCGCCGGTCACCTCGAGGGTCACCTTCGTGTCGAAGTCACCCTTGGCCAGCACGCGGACACCGTCCAGCTTGCGGCGGACAAGGCCGCTTTCGACCAGCACGTCC
Source organism: Psychromarinibacter halotolerans (assembly GCF_029168315.1). Taxonomy (NCBI): domain Bacteria; kingdom Pseudomonadati; phylum Pseudomonadota; class Alphaproteobacteria; order Rhodobacterales; family Paracoccaceae; genus Psychromarinibacter; species Psychromarinibacter halotolerans. The sequence goes on along the minus strand of NZ_JARGYD010000005.1, from coordinate 15,948 downwards.
TCGGTGATCGCGGATTTCGCGTCGATCTTGCCGGCTTCGATGAACTTGGCGATCAGGCCAAGGTTCACGACGGCGAATTTCTTGCGGTTCGGCTTGTTGAAGCCGCGCTTCGGCAGGCGCTGGTACAACGGCATCTGGCCGCCCTCGTACCCTTTGATCGCCACACCCGAACGGGACTTTTGACCCTTGATACCACGGCCGGCCGTCTTGCCTTTGCCAGAGCCGGGGCCACGGCCCACACGCATGCGCTTTTTGTTCGCGCCGGGATTGTCCCGGAGTTCGTTCAGTTTCATTGTCGCTTCTCCTTGCCGGATGCGGCCCCCAGCGACGGATGGGCCGACCTCGGCGTTTCATAGAGTGTCGGATTCGGGCCCCCTCGGGACCACCGGAGGCGTATAGACGGGATCTGTGGGGCGATCAAGGGGCGCAGCCGTCGCAGCGCGTCGCGGCTTGGCACCGGCGTCCCGCCGTTCAATCGGTTGAATTCTGCCCGTGGGTGCGGCCTGCGCGGGGGCGGCTGCGATGCCTCCGCCACCCGGCATCGTGCTATGCGGCGTCGAGGCTGACGCCCACGATCAACTGCACAACGTACCCCTCGGCCTGCTCCGACACGTCGGCGACGGCCGCGCGACCGGCCCGCTGTGCGATCCTGTCGGCTGCGTTCATGGTATCGCGCGCCCGGTCACGGCCATAGGGCGCGGCGTTCGCATAAAGGGCCTCTGAAAGGTCGTCGGGAAAGAAGATCTGCCCGGTCAGCACGTTCGCGTCGTCCAGCCACACCTTGAAATGAATGTGTGTGGTGCGGCCGCGATACCAACCGGGATAGATCGTATCGAACTCGACCAGCCCGGTCGCGTCTGCCCTTTGCGTTCCGCGCAGAAACGTCTCGCCGGTCGCGCTGGACTGGCCCGCCTCGGCGCCGCCGAACGAAGAATAGACCCCCTGCGCGTCGCAATGCCAGACATCGACCCTGGCGCCGGGCAAAGGCGTGCAGGACGCGTCGACCACCTGCATCCGCAGAAGAACGGGAACGCCATCGCGGTCTTCTCGGATATCCCGGCGGACAAGCGCCTCGTCCAGATAATAGGGACCTTCGGTGACCTCGGGCATGATCGCGCACACATCGGTGTCCGACAGCAGGTCGGGTGCGGCTTGCGCAAGGGATGCGCGGGGCAGCATCGTGCCGGTGGCCGTGACAGCGATGCCGACAAGGGCAGCGCGGCGAGTGACGGGTTTGGTCGGGGACATGACCGTTCCTTTCGGTTTCGTGGTCTTGATCTGGTTCAACGGACGGCGTTGGCAATTCCGTCGCCGGTCATGCGCGACAGCCACCAAGTTTCAGTCCAGATCCGAGCTTAACGCCAATCGCGGCGCGCGGTCGCAGCCCGAGCCGATTGCAGCCCCCGGTGTCTGGTGCTTTACCGCCTGCATTGATCGTCGCGGAGCGCATTTTTGACGCGACGGAACGCCCATATTTCGCAACTTGCTCGGGAATCGCTTTGAAACCGCCCCTTCTCCGTCTCATTCCAATGTTTCGTTCCGCATGTAACAAGGCGGAGTCGACCATGTCAGAAGGCTGGACGATCAACGAAAATGACGACTGGTGGGTCCAGATGACCGCCGTGACGGCGGCTGATCCCGCTCACCTGAACGCCGTGGCGCAAACGCGCGACTGGGCCTTGCAGGACGAGGGCCAGCAGAAGGTGCTGCTGACGATGGCGGCGCACCCTGCCCTGTCGCTGGTGTCGGCGGTGTACCTGTACCAGATGTTCCCCGTCGCCGAACTGTCGGAACCCGCTTCGACCGAGGCAGAGCGCCGGATGCGCGACGCCATGTTGTCGGTCCCGGCGGCATTGCGGGACGGGCTGCGGAAGAACGCGTACAAACACGACCCCGACGGGTTCGTCGATCTGGAACGGTGCGCCAGCGTCGTGGCATTCGCCGACGCGCTGCCGCGCGACGACACGTCCGACTGGTCCGTGCCCGCGCAGGCCGTGCGTCAGGCGGCAGCGCTGGTTCGCTGGCGGACCGCATTGCGGCGGCCAGTTGCGTCAACCGATGTCCTGCACGACGCACGCGGGGACCGCACGACCATGCGCCGACGCGAGCCGGACGTGAAAGCCTATCTGCGATCGCCGCTGCGCGGTCGGGTGCGCCTGCACCCCACCCACCCGCTGGCCTACGTGGAACGCATGTTCATCAAGGGGCGGCAGGCGGCAGTGCCGTCCGAGGGCAACCGCCAGCCCTGATCCGGCGGGCGGGATCAAACCCGCCCCGGCTTGCCAACACCGACAAGCTTCTGAAACGAAAAACGCCGCGGACGAACCGCGGCGTTTTGTTTTGTCAGACAGCGAAGGTCGGCTTAGCCGCGCTCTTCGACGATCTCCACAAGATGGGGGATCTTGGCAACCATACCGCGGATCGCGGGGGTGTCTTCCAGTTCCCGAGTCTTGTGCATCTTGTTCAGGCCCAGCCCGATCAGCGTCTTGCGCTGAATTTCGGGGCGGCGGATCGGCGAGCCGATCTGTTTGACGACGATGGTCTTGGCCATGACTTACGCCTCCTCGGCGACTTGCGACGATTCCTGAGGCACGTCGTCCCGCTTGGGCAGGATGTCGGCCACTTTCTTGCCGCGGCGCTGCGCGACCTGACGGGGGCTGGATTCGCTCCGCAGCCCGTCGATGGTCGCACGGATCATGTTGTAGGGGTTCTGGGTGCCGATCGACTTGGCGACGACGTCCTGAACGCCCAGCATCTCGAACACGGCGCGCATCGGACCACCGGCGATGATACCAGTACCGGCGGGCGCGGTGCGCATGACGACGCGGCCAGCGCCGTGACGGCCGAAGACGTCATGGTGCAGGGTGCGGCCTTCGCGCAGCGGCACGCGGATCATTTGGCGCTTGGCTTGCTCGGTCGCCTTGCGGATGGCCTCGGGGACCTCCTTGGCCTTACCTTTGCCAAAGCCGACGCGGCCCTTCTGGTCGCCCACGACGACGAGCGCGGCAAAACCGAAACGCTTACCGCCTTTGACGGTTTTCGAAACGCGGTTGATCGCGACTAGGCGGTCGGCGAATTCCGGCGCTTCATCGCGGTCGCGACGGTTGCCCCGGTTGTTGGGTTCTCTGGCCATGCGGCCTCCTATTACGTGGCGCACCGGGCGCCGGTGATGTCCAATCCAAGTGAGCCGATGGCCCCCGGATCATCGGGGCGGACACGCCGCCCGCATAGTCCGAAGGGCGCGCATGACGCGCGCCCGACGAGATCAGAACTTCAGGCCGCCTTCGCGGGCCGCATCGGCCAGCGCTTTGACCTTGCCGTGGAACAGGAAGCCACCGCGATCGAAGTAGCATTCTTCGACGCCAGCTTTCTTGGCGCGCTCTGCAATCACCGTGCCCACCTTGGCGGCGGCTTCGACGTTGTTGCGGCCCACGACACCCAGGTCCTTCTCCATCGACGAAGCCGAAGCCAGGGTCACGCCCTGAACGTCGTCGATCAGCTGGACGCTGATGTTCTTGTTGGAACGATGAACCGACAGGCGCACGCGCCCGGCATTCATCTTGCGAAGCTTGTTCCGGACGCGCAGGCGGCGCTTCTGGAACAGTTCCCGTTTGGAAAGTGCCATTTATCCGGTCCTTACTTCTTCTTACCTTCCTTGCGGAAGATATATTCGTCTTTGTACTTGATGCCCTTGCCCTTGTAGGGCTCCGGCTTCCGCCATTCACGGATCTTCGCAGCGACCTCGCCGACCTGCTGCTGATCGTTGCCTTCGACAATGATCTCGGTCGGTTTCGGCGTGGTGACCGTGACGCCCTCGGGGACGTCGAAGTTCACCTCGTGGCTAAGACCAAGCGACAATTTCAGGACATTGCCCTGAGCCTGCGCACGGTAGCCGACGCCGTTGATCTCGAGCTCTTTCTTGAAGCCCTGGCTGACGCCGGTCACCAGGTTCGCGACCTGGGTCCGGGACATCCCCCACTGCTGCTTGGCACGCTTAGAGCTGCCGCGCGGCGTGACGTTTACGACGTTGTCTTCGACCGCGATGTTCACATCATCGGTCGCGGTGAAGCTGCGGGTGCCCTTCGGGCCCTTCACTTCAACGGTCTGGCCTGACACCTTGGCTTCTACGCCAGAGGGCAGCTCGACCGGTTTTTTCCCAATACGAGACATCAGCCCCTCCTTAGAAGACCGTGCAAAGAACCTCGCCGCCAACATTCTGGCTGCGGGCGCTTGCATCCGACATCACGCCTTTCGACGTGGAGACGATCGAGACGCCAAGGCCCTGACGGACCTGCGGGACGTCCTTGACGCTCATGTAGACCCGGCGACCGGGCTTCGACACGCGCTTCAGTTCACGGATGACCGGGGTGCCTTCGTAGTACTTCAGGCTGATTTCGATGGCCGGGTGGCCGTCGGCGGTCGTCGTGCTGTCATAGCCGCGGATGTAACCTTCGTCGGTCAGCACATCCAGGACCCAAGCGCGCAGCTTCGAGGCGGGGGTGACCACGGTGGACTTCCCGCGCATTTGCGCGTTCCGGATCCGGGTCAGCATATCTCCGAGAGGATCGTTCATTTCATACCCTCCTTACCAGCTCGACTTGACCATACCGGGGATCTGCCCGGCGGAGCCAAGTTCGCGCAGCATGATCCGCGAGATCTTCAGCTTGCGATAATACGCATGCGGACGACCGGTCAGCTGGCAACGGTTGTGAAGACGGGTGGCCGAGCTGTTGCGCGGCAGTTTCGCAAGCTTCAGGGAAGCGCGGAAACGCTCTTCCATCGGCTTGGATTCGTCGTTCACGATCTCTTTCAGCGAGGCGCGTTTGGCGGCGTACTTTTCCACCAGCTTCTGGCGCTTCTTCTCGCGTTCGATCATTGCTTTCTTAGCCATGATGTGTCGCTCCTTAAGCGGTGAACGGCATGTTGAAATGCTTCAACAGCGCCTTTGCTTCCGCGTCGTTCGACGCGTTGGTGGTGATGATGATGTCCATGCCCCAGACTTCGTCGACTTTGTCGAAGTCGATCTCGGGGAACACGATGTGTTCCTTGAGGCCCATCGCAAAGTTGCCACGGCCGTCGAACGACGGCTTCACGCCGCGGAAGTCGCGGACGCGCGGCAGCGCGATGGTGATCAGGCGATCGAGGAATTCATACATCCGGTCACCGCGCAGGGTGACTTTGGCGCCCAGCGGCATGTCCTCACGAACGCGGAAGCCGGCGATCGACTTCTTGGCGTTGGTGGTGATTGCCTTCTGGCCGGCGATCTTGGTCAGGTCTTCCTGAGCCGATTTCGCCTTCTTCGAGTCCTTAACGGCCTCGGCGCCACAGCCGATGTTCAGAACGACCTTCTCCAGCGAAGGGATCTGCATGTCGTTCTTGTAGCCGAACTCTTCCTTCATCGCGGCACGGATCGTGTCGACGTAAAGGGTGCGCAGGCGGGGTGTGTAGTTAGCAGCGTCCAGCATCAGATCACGTCTCCCGTGGTCTTGGCGAAACGCACCTTCTTGCCGTCTTCCATCTTGAAGCCGACGCGGGTGGCTTTGCCGTTTGCATCGAGGAAGGCCAGGTTCGACAGGTCGATGGGCATCGCCTGCGGACGGCGGCCGCCCTGCGTGGTCTGGGTCTGCTTGGTGTGGCGGATCGCGACGTTGATGCCTTCGACCACGGCCTTACCGGCTTTCGGGTCAACAGAGACGATCTCGCCTTCCTTGCCCTTGTCCTTGCCGGACAGGACGACGACCTTGTCGCCTTTTTTCAGTTTAGCGGCCATCTTACAGCACCTCCGGGGCGAGCGAGATGATCTTCATGAAGTTCTTGGCACGCAGTTCGCGCACGACCGGCCCGAAGATACGGGTACCAACCGGCTCACCTGCGTTGTTCAGGATGACGGCGGCGTTGCGGTCAAAGCGGATGGCGGTGCCGTCTTCACGACGAACTTCCTTGGCGGTGCGCACGACGACGGCCTTGCGGACGTCACCTTTCTTCACGCGGCCGCGCGGGATGGCTTCCTTGACGGAGACGACGATGATGTCGCCAACCGAAGCGTACTTACGCTTGGAACCACCCAGGACCTTGATGCACTGAACTTTCCGGGCACCGGAATTGTCAGCAACATCCAGATTGGTCTGCATCTGGATCATTTGGTTTCTCCCGACCTATGGGGGTTGGTCTTTGTTCTACCCCCCAGGGTTTCGATCAAACCGGATGGTGGGACCTTAGGCGGTCACCACCTCCCAGCGTTTCGACTTCGAGACCGGCGGGCATTCTTGAATGCGAACGGTATCGCCGACCTTGAATTGGTTTTCCGGATCGTGGGCCCGGTATTTCTTCGACTTCCGAACGGTCTTGTGCAGCAGCGGGTGCTTGAAGCGACGCTCGACCGAGACGGTGATCGTCTGGTCGTTCTTGTCCGAGGTGACAGTGCCTTGCAGGATACGTTTGGGCATAGTCTTACGCCTCCGACGCGGCGGCGGCCGCTTTTTCGTTCAGGATGGTCTTAACGCGCGCAACGTCGCGCTTCACCGTGCGCATGCGCGCCGTGCTTTCGAGCTGGCCCGAAGCCTGCTGGAAACGCAGGTTGAAGGCTTCTTTCTTGAGGTCGGCCAGTGCATCGCGCAGCTGGTCCGGCGTTTTGTCACGCAGTTCCTTGGCATCAAGTGCCATGTCATTTTCCTTTCAACATCACCGGAGCGCCCCTTGGCCGGGTTACGCTGATTCCGGTGGAGTTCGTGATAGAGCGCCGCGTCTACGACGATTGACGCCTCTTGGCAACCCCGCCTGTCCCGAAGCGACGGGAAAAGGCGGATTCAGCCCGCTAATACAGGGCACGCGGCCTTTGGCGGGTCCCGAAACAGGCCGCCTTGCGTCCCGCCTGTACGACGCCACGGAAACCGGCGAAAGCGGAAACCTTTGGAAGAAAATGGGAACCTCCCGCGGTCGGCGCGTGTTGGCGGTGCAGACACGAAACGGAGGACCAAGTTATGAAATCGATCCTTGTTAGCACGCTCGCCCTGACCATCGGCACCGCTGCCTTCGCGCAAAGCGACATGGCCGAAGGTGAAATGGATGGCGCCCGCGTCGATCTTTACAACATGGATCAAGCACAGCTGATCCGTACCCGCGACATCACTGGTGGCGAGATCTACACCATGAACGAAGCCAACGACGAAGGCTCGGCATGGGACATGGACACCACCTATAACGAAGTCGGCGCCGACTGGAACGAGATCGGTGAGATCGAAGACCTGATCCTTTCGGAAGAAGGCCAGCTGATCGGCATCGTGGCCGAGGTCGGCGGCTTCCTCGACATCGCGGACAAGCACGTGATGATCTCGGTCGAAGACGTGAAGCTGGTGCCGGTCGATGACAGCACCTACGTTTACGTCACCCGCTATAACGAGGAAGAACTGGAATCGATGGAAGACATCGACGAAGGCTTCTGGGACTGATTGAAGGGCATATAGCCCTGCCAAGGCGCGGCCCCTTCGGGGTCGCGCTTTTTCATGCCTGCATCCGAAAGCCGGGCGCCGGTCAGCCCCAGCTGTAGTTGAAGCTCACCGAGATCCGGTCATCCTCGGTCATGTTCATCGGCACCTCGTGCCGCAGCCAGCTTTCCCACAGCAGGACGTCGCCCACCGAAGGCTTCACATAGATGAAGGGCTTCAGCTCTTCCGGTGCGCCCTTAAGCCGCGTCGGCGCGGCCATCATCATCGGCAGGCGCGGATCTTCCAGTTTCAGGGCCGACGTCCCTTCGGGCATCGCGACATAGGTCGTGCCCGAGATCACCGAATGCGGGTGGATGTGGCTGGAGTGCGTTCCGCCCTCGGGCAGGATATTGATCCACAAGTCTTCCAGCACCAGCGCCTTGTCGCCCAGATCGAAGGCAAGTTCCTTGGCGAAGGCCGCGACATGGGCGTCGAGGCATTTCACCATTTCCGCGAAGATCGGGAACCGCCACGGCAGGTCGGTCAGCGAGGCGTAAGACGTATAGCCGGGATAGTCGTTCTGCTCGCACCACTCCTGCCCCGCCTCGTCATCCTCGGCGATGGTGTAGCAAGAGGCGAGCAGCTCGTCCTGATCCACCGCCCCGCCAAGATCGGACAGCGCGGATTGGTACAGGCGGGTGACGAAGAGAGAGCGGATCGTGGACATGGCGGCCTCGTGTGTTCGGGTCGGGACGATCCATAGGCGATGCGCCCACAAAAGGAAAAGGGCGGGATAACCCCGCCCTTCCAAGATTTCGTAGGATGGGGTTTTACCCCATACCCGCTTACCAGTCTTCGCGCTGAACGATACGCGACTTGATCGGCAGCTTCATCGCGGCAAGGCGCAGGGCCTCGCGGGCGATCGGCTCCGACACACCGTCGAGTTCGAACATCACGCGGCCGGGCTTGACCTTGCAGGCCCAGTAATCGACCGAACCCTTACCTTTACCCATCCGCACTTCGGTGGGCTTCGAGGTCACCGGGGTATCCGGGAAGATCCGGATCCAGACGCGGCCCTGACGCTTCATGTGACGCGTCATGGCACGACGAGCGGCCTCGATCTGGCGGGCAGTGATGCGTTCCGGCTGCGTGGCCTTAAGGCCGAACGTGCCGAAGTTCAGGTCGGAACCGCCCTTGGCTTCGCCACGGATCCGGCCCTTGTGCATCTTGCGGAATTTTGTGCGCTTCGGTTGCAGCATCTCTTAAACTCCTCAGTTGCGACGATCGCGGTCGCGACCACCGCCGGCGCCACGGGGCGCGGGACCTTCCTGAAGCTCCGCCTGACGACGATCACGAGCCGACGGGTCGTGCTCCATGATCTCGCCTTTGAAGATCCAGACTTTGATGCCGATGATGCCATAGGGCGTTTCGGCTTCGACGGTCGCATAGTCGATGTCGGCGCGCAGGGTGTGCAGCGGCACACGGCCTTCGCGATACCACTCGGTCCGGGCGATCTCGGCGCCGCCAAGGCGGCCCGCGACGTTGACCCGGATGCCCAGGGCACCCATCCGCATCGAGTTCTGCACCGCGCGCTTCATGGCGCGACGGAACGAAACACGACGTTCCAGCTGCTGAGCGATCGAGTCGGCCACCAGACGGGCGTCCAGCTCGGGCTTGCGAACCTCGACGATGTTGAGGTGCAGCTCGCTGTCGGTCATCTTCGCCAGCTTCTTGCGCAGGGTTTCGATATCGGCGCCTTTTTTGCCGATGATCACGCCCGGACGCGCGGTGTGGACCGTCACCCGGCACTTCTTGTGCGGGCGTTCGATGATGACGCGGCTGACGCCGGCCTGCTTGCATTCCTTCTCGATGAACTCACGGATCGCGACGTCTTCGAGCAGGAGGTTGCCGTAGTCTTTGGTGTCGGCGTACCAGCGGCTGTCCCAGGTGCGGTTCACCTGAAGGCGCATGCCGATCGGATTGACTTTATGACCCATTAGGCTTGCTCCTCGACCTGGCGGACCTTGATGGTAAGCTCCGAGAACGGCTTGTGGATCTTGCCGAACCGGCCACGCGCCCGCGGACGGCCACGCTTCATGATCAGGTTCTTACCGACCCAGGCTTCGGCGACGACGAGTTCGTCGACGTCAAGGCCGTGGTTGTTCTCGGCGTTGGCGATCGCGGACTGAAGGCATTTCTTCACGTCCTCGGCAATCCGCTTACGGCTGAAGGTCAGGTCGTTCAGAGCCTTGTCGACCTTCTTGCCGCGGATCATCGCCGCAACCAGGTTCAGTTTCTGAGGGGAAGTACGCAGCATGCGCAGCTTCGCCATCGCTTCGTTCTCCGCCACGCGGCGCGGATTCTTTTCCTTACCCATGACGCTTACTTCCTCTTGGCTTTCTTGTCGGCGGCGTGACCGTAGTAGGTCCGCGTCGGCGCGTATTCCCCGAACTTCTGGCCGATCATGTCCTCGGTCACGTTGACCGGGATATGTTTCTTGCCGTTGTAGACCCCAAAGGTGAGGCCCACGAACTGGGGAAGAATGGTCGAGCGACGCGACCAAATCTTGATGACTTCGTTGCGGCTCGCGGATTGAGCCTTTTCGGCCTTCTTGAGGACGTAAGCGTCAACAAAGGGGCCTTTCCAAACTGCACGTGACATATGTTAGCGGCCCTTCTTCCTGGCGTGACGCGAACGGATGATCAGCTTCGACGAAGCCTTCTTGCGGCTGCGCGTCTTTGCACCTTTGGTCGGCTTGCCCCACGGGGTCACCGGGTGACGACCGCCCGAAGTCCGGCCTTCACCACCGCCGTGGGGGTGATCGATCGGGTTCATGACGACACCGCGGACCGACGGGCGCTTGCCATAGTGGCGCATCCGGCCGGCTTTACCGAAGTTCTGGTTCGAGTTGTCGGGGTTCGACACGGCACCAACAGTGGCCATGCATTCCTGACGGACCATGCGCAGTTCGCCCGAGGACAGGCGGATCTGGGCGTAGCCACCGTCGCGACCGACGAACTGGGCGTAGGTGCCAGCAGCACGAGCGATCTGACCGCCCTTGCCGGGCTTCATCTCGACGTTGTGGACGATGGTACCGATCGGCAGGCCCGAGAACGGCATCGCGTTGCCCGGCTTAATGTCGGCCTTGGCCGACGCGACGACCTTGTCGCCAACGCCAAGACGCTGCGGGGCCAGGATGTAGGCCTGCTCGCCGTCGTTGTACTGCACCAGCGCGATGAACGCGGTCCGGTTGGGGTCATATTCGATGCGGACGATTACGCCCTCGACGTCAAACTTGTTCCGCTTGAAGTCGACGATACGGTAGAGCCGCTTCGCTCCGCCACCACGGCGGCGCTGGGTAATACGTCCGGTGTTGTTCCGGCCGCCCTTCTTCGTCAGACCCTCGGTGAGGGACTTGACAGGACGTCCTTTCCACAGCTCCGAACGGTCGATCAGCACCAGCCCGCGCTGGCCCGGCGTCGTCGGCTTGTACGACTTGAGTGCCATGCTTTCTGTCTTCCGTTTAGCAATGCGGACCTTTGCGGCCCGCTATGTTTGGGCATCCCCGTACCGGGTGGGGTGCCGTGGTATAGGGCCCCGAAGGTCCCCGATGATGCGCCGCCGCACGAAAAACGAAGCCCCGGACGAATCCGGGGCAGCGGCGGATGTGGCCGTTTAGAGGATCGCCCGGGTTACGTCAAGTCGACGCCCCGGGATTCACGGCGTCGGGGCAGATGGCGGCCCCTGCCCGTCCCCGGCCTAGCCGTCCTGCATCTCGCGCCGGCGCATCGGCATCGCGTCGATCACGCCGAACAGTTCGTCGACATCTATAAAGGCCGAGCGGTTCAGCTTCACGGTGCCGTCCTTGCCCACAAGCACCATCGCGAAACCGCCCACGCCAAGCCCGGACCGGATGGCACCGCCCGCCCCGGGGTTTGTGTCGGTCAGCACGACGATATCGCGTTCGGCAAGCCCCGCTGCGGCAGCGGCAAGGCGTGCCCGCGCCGTGGCAAGCGTCGGGTCCAGATCATCCTCGGCGAAGAGCAGGACGACGCGTTTGTCCCAGCGATAGACGTCAAGGTTCGGCGTCGCCGAGTCCAGCGGACGGAACAGGGCCGCCGCCGTGTCGGACTGGGCCGCTCCGCCGCCTGTGGCGGTCGCGGCGCCCAGCACGAAGGCAAGGGGGCGTAGGATCGTGGGTGTCACCGGCATGTCGTTTGCTCCGTCGTCGCATGGCTGCGTGTTGTTCAGTCTACGCAGAGGAGTAGTGGGCGGTTCAGTTACAGACCGGCGCCGATGTGCGGACGGGGACGGATGGAGTGAAAGCCCATCCTACGCCGGGACCGCGGCCAGCCTTTCACGGATGTGCCTGGGAACCAGGCGGGCGGACGAGATCCGGAGCTCGCCACGCTCCGGGCCCGGAGTGTCCGCACCATGAAGCCGGCGGTATTCAAGGTAGTTGTCGAACCGGCACCGCGTCCCGGTGTCAAGGAACGTCTCTGCCGGGGCCCCCTCGGCCAGGATCAGATCGTGGCCTTCTGTCTCGACGTGGTAGTACGTCTCGCGGTAGCGAAGCGTCTCTACCGGCTCGACCGTGACGGTCGTCCCGTTGACCAGCGCGCCCGCGTTGATGATCAACCCGTCGATCATCAGCCCATGCTCTTTGGTCAGGACGAGATCTCGCCGCGGCATTCCGTCAGCCAGAGCACCGGCAGCCACCCGGACAGGAGAGAACCGGTTCGGATCGGTAAGCAGCCGGTGCATCGATTGGCGGCCCACCCACTTGACCGGGACAGTCCGGCCATCCACCGTCAGGATCGGATCACCCGGACGCAGCGACTCGACGGCTTTGGTTCCGCAAGGCGTGCCGATCGCCGTGCCTGTTGCAAAGCAAACCGTGTCGACCACAAAGTCCTCTTCTTGATCCCTAAGCACGAACGTAATCGTATCTGTATCCGCGTCGATATTCGGCTGCGTCGGGTCGGACGTCACCGTCAGCGTCACAGATTCACCTGCGAGGTCGTCCTGCCCCCAGAGGACAGTCACGAGGAAGGTCCCGGATTCCTGATCGCTAACGCCAACCGTGAAAGGACTCGTCACATAGGTGGGCGTAATGATCAGATCAGGCTCGGGCTCCAAGATGAAAGTGGTTTCACTCGAGCCATCGAAGTCAAATTCAAACGACAGTGCTTGTGTGTTATCAGACTGCGTAGTCTTCAGATAAACGACGTAGTCGGGATCCTCGGAAGAGGCCATGTCGAAGTCGTCGTCGTTGAACGTCTCGATCGTGGCTCCGAGCGTGTAATTTACATCAAGTTGCTCTACCCAAATTCCCATCTGTGGTCCTCACCTGTGTCGCCGGTCCTGCTGGTCGCAACCCCGCCGGTTTGAAATGCTGTGATGTCGAGAAAATCCCGGTGAACCGTCCCGTTCTCTGCCCTGTTCAGTTCCGTGATCGACCTGATTGACCGCCCCTGCCCCACCCGCAAGAACCGGACACTGCCGCTATCGCGAAAACCCGTGGTAACCAGCCAGCGCCGGACCTCCATGTTCAGACGCGGGATAGCGAAGGGCGCGATCCAGTCGATGACCCATTTTTGTGGTCCGCTCCACCAGTCCTGGATCCGCAGCGGTTTGCGGTCGACGACATATCGCCGCTCTGCCTCCGGGCTTAACGAGGCCCATGACAGCGCCAGCCGAGGCACGCCATCAGCACGGAAACACCAGTATTGGTTCAGCGCGATCGGCGTTTCCCACCAGTGACGCAGCGTGTCCGTCGGCGCGCGGGAATGAACCGGCGAGCGCCCTGCAAGAAAAGCAATTTCACCAAGGGCCGACAGCGTAATGGCGTCCGGGTGGTCGGGCTGAATGGTCTTCGAAGACATCGTCAAACAGCTCTGAAAAATATTGTTAATTAACCATGCATGAAACTTTGCATGTATCAAGCTCTATGGTGGTGCCAGAACGATTTGCTCGCCCATACGGCACCTCTCCGCAGAGCATTCAGCCGTGTGGCCGCGCCAAAGCGAAAGGGCCCCGCTTTCGCTGAGGCCCTTCCGAATTCGTAGGGTGGGTTTTCAACCCACCTGCCCGATCACAGACCAGTGGTCACGTCGATCGTGTTGCCCTCTTCAAGGGTAACATAGGCTTTCTTGACGTCCTTCCGCTTGCCGGGACGGCCGCGGAACCGCTTCACCTTGCCTTTGGTGATGGTGGTGTTGACCGCCTTCACCTTGACACCGAACAGGCCTTCGACCGCTTCGCGGATCTGCGGCTTGGTCGACGCCATCGCCACTTCGAAGACAACGGCGTTGGCTTCGGAAGCCATCGTCGCCTTCTCGGTGATGATCGGCTTGCGGATCACGTCGTAGAGTTCTGCTTTGCTCATTTCAGGCGAGCCTCCAGGGCTTCGACACCGGCCTTCGTGATCACCAGAGTGTCACGGCGCAGGATGTCGTACACGTTGGCACCGACAGAGGGCAGCACGTCCACACCATCGATGTTGGCCGCGGCGCGGGCGAAGCCCTCGTTCACGGTCGCACCGTCGATGATCAGCGCACGCTTCCAGCCAAGCGACTTGATCTGCTTGGCCAGCGCCGAGGTCTTGCCCTCGGACTCGGCGGAGTCGAGGATGACCAGCGAGCCTTCCTTGAGCTTGGCCGACAGCGCGTGCTTCAGGCCCAGCTTGCGGAATTTCTTCGGCAGTTCATGAGCGTGGCTGCGCGGGGTCGGACCCTTGTAGATACCACCCTTCCGGAAGATCGGCGCGTTACGGTCACCGTGGCGAGCGCCGCCGGTGCCTTTTTGGCGATAGATCTTCTTGGTCGAATAGCTGGTCTCGGACCGGGTCTTGACCTTGTGCGTGCCCTGCTGGTCACGCGCGCGCTGCCAGCGCACGACGCGGTGCAGGATGTCGGCACGGGGCTCCAGGCCGAAGATCTCGTCGTCGAGATCCACGGAACCCGCAGCGGCGCCATCCAGTTTGAGGACGTCGGTCTTCATTTCTCTTCGCCTCCTTCCGAAGCGGCGTCGCCATCTTCGGACTTCTCGGCCTCGATCGAGGCTTCGGCTTCCTTCAGCGCGGCTTCCTCGGCTGCGGCCTGCTCGGCGGCAAGGCGTTCGGCTTCGGCTGCCTCGGCGGCGGCGGCTTCCTCGGCGGCCTGAGCGGCAAGGCGCTCGGCTTCCTCAGCGGCCGACTTCAGCGCGGCGGGATAGATCACGTTCTCGGGCGTCGGCTTCTTGACCGCGTCCTTGATGGTGACCCAGCCGCCCTTGTGGCCGGGAACGGCGCCTTTGACCATGATCAGGCCACGGTCGGCGTCGGTCTTGACGACCTGCAGGTTCTGCGTGGTCACGCGGGCAGCGCCCATGTGGCCGGCCATCTTCTTGCCTTTGAACACGCGGCCCGGGTCCTGACACTGACCGGTCGAGCCGTGCGAACGGTGGCTGATCGACACGCCGTGCGAGGCGCGCAGACCACCGAAGTTGTGACGCTTCATGGCACCGGCGAAACCTTTACCGATCGAGGTGCCCGACACGTCGACGAACTGACCTTCGAAGTAGTGGTTCGCGGTGATTTCCTCGCCCACGTTGATCAGGTTCTCGGGGGCAACCCGGAACTCGGCGATCTTCCGCTTCGGTTCGACCTTCGCGGCGGCGAAAACGCCGCGCATCGGGGCCGAGGTCCGTTTGGCCTTGGCGGTGCCGGCACCCAGCTGAACGGCGCTGTAGCCGTCCTTCTCGACGGTGCGCATCGCCACGACCTGCAGCTTGTCCAGCTGCAGAACGGTGACGGGCACCTGCTTGCCGTCTTCCTGGAAGATACGGGTCATCCCGACCTTCTTTGCGATAACTCCAGAGCGCAACATTGTCCGTTACCCCCCTTAAACCGAGATCTGCACGTCGACGCCGGCAGCGAGGTCGAGCTTCATCAGCGCGTCCACGGTCTGCGGGGTCGGGTCCACGATGTCCAGAAGGCGCTTGTGGGTACGAATTTCCCACTGGTCACGCGACTTCTTGTCGACGTGCGGACCGCGCAGAACGGTGAACTTCTCGATCTTGTTCGGCAGCGGGATCGGCCCGCGCACCTGGGCACCGGTCCGCTTGGCGGTGTTGACGATTTCCTGCGTGCTGGCATCCAGCACACGGTAATCGAACGCCTTCAGGCGGATACGGATGTTTTGGCTTTGAACTGCCATTTTCTTTTCCTTTTCAGTTGAGAGGAGGGGCGGATCATCCGCCCCTCATCGAACCGGTTTCAGCCCGAAGGCCGGTGGTCCGGGCTTTCGGCGACCCCGTGGGGTCGCCCGCCGCCCGGATGGCGAGCTTGCGGGGGCAGAAGCCCTGCTTACTCGACGATTTCCGACACGACGCCGGCGCCGACGGTGCGGCCACCTTCGCGGATGGCGAAGCGCAGGCCGTTTTCCATCGCGATCGGCGCGATCAGTTCAACCGAGAACGACACGTTGTCGCCCGGCATCACCATCTCGGTGCCTTCGGCCAGCGTCACGGTGCCGGTCACGTC